>NZ_SRYE01000003.1:0-289276 GCF_004793925.1 Muricaecibacterium torontonense
CTCCCGGCTGGGGCGGCGCCTTCATCACCATCGCCATGATCGTGTCTGTGGCAGGTTCTTGGTTGTCCTTTACCATTTTGCCGGCTGAGACCACACAGCTCATGGCGGACCACAAGCTCATTCCCGCCAAGTGGGGCGAGCTCAATTCCAAGGGCGCTCCTCAGTTCTCGCTCATCATCGTGGGCCTTTGCACTCAGATCTTCATGCTCACGCTCATCTTCACCGAGGACGCCTATAACTTCGCCTATTCCATGTGCACGGTCGCCATCGTCATTACCTGGGCTTTGGCCTCTGCCTACAACATGAAGGTATCCTTTGGCGCTGGCAAGACAGGGCAAGGCATTTGCGGCCTGATCGCCACGGTGTTCTTGATACTAGGCGTCATCTTGAACGGAATGAGCTTCTTGTTGCTCACCTGCGTGGGCTATATCCCTGGCGTCTTTGTCTACATTGCAGGACGCAAAGAAGCGGGCGAGAAGCCCTTCACCGGCGCCGAGATGGGCATCATGGGCGTCATTGTTGCTGCAGGTATTGCCGCTCTCGTGATGGTAGCCACCGGCATCATCACGTTCTAAATGAGCACACATCAAGAGGGACAACTCTTAGGCAAGAGGAGTCCCTCTTGGCATTCCTAAAGACGCTGCTGTGAAAGGTTCGATGACCTCAGGGTGTCACTGCCTAAGAAGTGCGAGGTAGCAATGAATATAGTGCCTATCGCTAACGAAGTATGGCTCAACTTATACGAGAAGCGCGCCACTACTGACATCGCGCAGTCCTCTGTCTCCGCCATGGGCTATGAGGAGCTCGTCGCATTGGACGGCGAGGGTGGCAAAGCCATCAGCGCCGCCATCGATGGTGCGCGCCAAGACTATGGGTGGATCGAAGGCTCGGCAGAGTTCAAGACCGGCGTAGCGCGTCTTTATGAGAAAGAGATCGATCCCTCCCTCATCCTTCAGGAAAACGGTGCAACCGGTGCGAACCGTGACGCATTGGTGGCGCTGATCGACGCTGGCGACCATGTGGTTTGCGAGTGGCCCACCTACCAGCCGCTCTGGGAGATACCCCGCATGTTAGGGGCGCAGGTGGACTATTGGGAGCTCACTTGCGACGGCGCCCGCTGGACGGCGCCCATCGAGCAGCTTGAGTGGCTGGTGAAACCTACAACCAAGCTCATCTGCATCAACAATGCCGCCAATCCCACGGGCGCCATCTTTGACAAAGCGGATTTGGAGGCCATTGCAGAGATAGCTCGCAGTGTTGATGCCTACGTGCTCTCTGACGAGGTTTACCTGCCGGTGGCTCAAGACCAGGGCTACGTCTCCATGTTGGACGTTTACGAGAAGGCAGTGGTTACCAACTCGCTCTCCAAGTCCTTCTCGGCACCGGGATTGCGCATGGGATGGGTCATCGCTCCGCAGCCCGTGGCGGACCGCATCCGCACCCTGCGCGACTACACCCTTATCTGCGCTGGCGTGGAAAACGACCTGCTAGGCACCTTGGTACTCGACCATGCTCAGGAAGTGCTGGCTCGCAACCGTGCTATCATCTCCGACCGCGCGAAGGTGGTAGAGGGGTGGCTGGCCAAGACTCCCAAGGCCCATTGGTGCGCGCCCAGCGGAGTGCCGGTGTCCTATCTGTCGCTGGACTTGCCAGAGGGGTTGGACGATAAGCGATTCTGTCTGGACCTGCTGGACACTTATGGCTTGCTGCTGATTCCTGGCAGCTGTTTCGATTTGCCAGGGGGCGCCCGTCTGGGGTACTGCTGTCCCGAGGAGGAGCTCCACAAGGGCTTGGATCTTTTGGGACAGGCCCTCGCAGCGCTTTAAAGAGCATTGCTCACGCTAGTCCAACTTAAGCTCGTTCCATGCACCCAACACCAGGGCACTCAGAAGAGATTCTGGGTGCCCTGGTGGCGTTTGTCGGCAGAAAGGGAGAGCAAAAGCAGAGGGTTATGGCCCTTTTGTTGCCGAGAAAAACATCCCTCCCTGACAGAACGCCTCTTAGTACTCCTGATGACAGATAATTGCAAGAAGATTTCGGCGGTTAGTCTTTGATTACTATGAGGTTTCCGCTGGCCTAAAAGGTGCGTATATGCATCCGTCAGAACTATGAGCGTCCTACTATGTCTCAAGTTGCATAACCAACTATATTTATGTATAAAAACTCCCCGAATAGTTGGTAAACATAAACCGTTCAGCGTAAAAGCGTGTAATAACTGGCCTTTTTTGCATTACATAAAGCTATCTTTTTGCTAATCTCAAACAGCTTGAAAACAGCGGTTTGTAACTTCCGTATTCATAGGACACAAGCGGCCTATGAAAAAGAAAGGAGAACCAGGCATGTCAGATGTGACAAAGCCTAAGAAGAAGCGGGAGATGCTTACTTCTTACACGATTCTCATCATTATGCTGATTATCGTGGCTCTCATCTCCGTTGCCATGGCTGCCGGCATCCCTGACATCACCGCCGCATCTCTGGGCGATGTGGTCATGGCTCCTGCCGAGGGCTTCGTTGACGCCGTTGACGTATGCCTCTTCGTCATGGTGCTCGGCGGCTTTTTGGCCATGGTCGAGAAGTCCGGCGCGCT
The DNA here is from genome assembly GCF_004793925.1 of Muricaecibacterium torontonense. Lineage (NCBI taxonomy): Bacteria > Bacillati > Actinomycetota > Coriobacteriia > Coriobacteriales > Atopobiaceae > Muricaecibacterium > Muricaecibacterium torontonense. The sequence goes on from NZ_SRYE01000003.1 coordinate 2,588, forward strand.
GAATGCGGGCATCTCTGCTCTGGTGCGTGCCATGGGCGGCAATGAGCTTCGTCTCATCCCCATCCTCATGATCATCTTCTCCATTATGGGTACCACCTACGGCTTCTGCGAGGAGTCCGTGGGCTTCTACGCGCTTTTGGCTGCCACCATGATGGCTGCTGGTACCGACGTGCTCGTTGGCGCTGCCATGGTGCTTCTGGGCGCCGGCTGCGGTGTGCTTGGCTCCACCGTCAACCCCTTCGCCACCGGTGTTGCGTCTGCCACGCTTACCTCCATCGGTATTCCAGTGAACCAGACCATCATCATCGTGCTGGGCCTCATCCTCATGGTGGTGTCCAACGTCATCTCCATCATGTATGTCTACAAGTACGCGAAGAAGGTCAAGGCCGACACCGGCAAGTCCATCCTCACCGGCCACGAGATCGAGGCTGCAGAGAAGGAGTACGGCGAGGCCGCTGCTGCCGTTTCCAACACCACTGAGGTCACCGGCCGCCAGAAGGCCGTTCTGGTGCTCTTCGCCCTCACCTTCTTGGTCATGATCATCGGCTTCATCCCTTGGGAGGACCTGGGTGTTGACGCCTTCAACGTAGGCTATGCTTCCGAGGAGGCCATGGCCCCCATCACCGGCGACGACATCGTGGCTGGCTGGTCCGACGCTGGCGCCGACGGCGTGCTGGCCTTCAACACCGAGCCTGACGCGGTGATCACCACCGAGACCACCACCTCCAACGGCTGGTCCGCATTCCTCACCGGCACCCCTCTGGGCCAGTGGTATTTCGCCGAGGCTACTGCCTGGTTCTTGCTGATGGCTATCATCATCGGCATCGTGGCCGGCCTTTCCGAGCGCGAGCTGGTGGACGGCTTCATCGCCGGCGCCGGCGACATGATGGGCGTTGTGCTCGTCATTGCTCTGGCCCGTGGCGTCTCCGTCCTCATGGGCGTCACCGGTCTGTCCGACTGGATCCTGGCCACTGCCGCTGAAGGCCTCAAGGGCATGAGCGCCATCGTCTTCGCGCCGCTGTCCTTCATCCTCTACGTGCTGCTGTCCTTCCTGATCCCCTCCAGCTCCGGCATGGCCACCGTCTCTATGCCCATCATGGGGCCCCTGGCTGTGGATCTGGGCTTCTCCCCCGAGGTCATGGTGCAGATTTATTCCTCCGCCAACGGATTTGTGAACCTGTTCACCCCCACCTCCGGCGCCATTATGGGCGGCCTGGCACTGGCACGCGTGGAGTACTCTACCTGGCTCAAGTTCGCCACCAAGCTCTTGGTGGTGCTCTTCATCGTGCTTGTGGTCATCGTGACCCTGGCATGCATGTTCATCGTGCCAGCTGCTGCCTAAGGGAGCGCTCGCAGACTGAGGCTATTACTACCGCTGGGTAGCCTAGGTACGAATCGATAAAGGAGCTGCAACTCGTGAGGGTTGCGGCTCCTTTTTTCTTAGGGCACCAGGGATGGGCCGTGAGCCTGGGTGCCCCAGGCTTCTCGGCAAGCGCTTTGCGGGGTTTCTGCCTGCAAGATACGGGGTATTATTGACGGGTTAGAGACCCACACGCGTTAAGGAGTGGATGACCCATGGCAAACGAGGACAGCTACGCAGAGGCTCATAGGCGCTCTGAGTCTACCTGGGAGAAACTCAAGGCAGACCCTCAAAGCTTCACGATGCTATCCGGCGACCGTCCCACTGGTCACCTGCACCTGGGCCACTTCTTTGGCACTATTCGCGAGCGCATCCGCATGCAGGACATGGGTGTGCACACCAACATCCTGATCGCCGACTATCAGGTGATCACCGATCGCGACAATACCGAGCACATCCGTCAGTACACCTATGACATGGTGCTGGACTACCTGGCGCTGGGAGTCAACCCAGAGAAGACCATGATCTTCACCCACTCGGCGGTGCCCGCCTTAAACCAGCTGATGCTGCCATTCTTGTCGCTGGTCACCGAGTCCGAGCTTTTGCGCAATCCCACCGTCAAGGCCGAGCAGGAGGCCTCTGGCCATGCGCTGACCGGCCTATTGCTCACCTATCCGGTACACCAAGCCTGCGACATCCTCTTCTGCAAAGCCAACGTGGTACCCGTGGGCCGCGACCAGCTGCCGCACATCGAGCAAACCAGAAACATTGCCCGCCGCTTCAACGAGCGCTATGGCCAGGTGTTTCCCATGCCCGTGGGTCTGCTCTCGGAGACGCCCCTTTTGCCAGGTCTCGACGGCCGCAAGATGTCCAAGAGCTATGGCAATGCCATTGCCATCTCTATGACTGCCGAGGAGACCGCCCGCCTCATCAAGAAATCCAAGACCGATTCAGAGCGTCTTATCACCTTCGATCCCGAGAACCGCCCAGGCGTCTCTGCCCTTATCACCACTGCGGCCACTGTCACCGGCCGCGACCCCCAAGAGATCGCCGAGTCCATTGGCAATGACGGCTCAGGCGCCCTCAAGCGCTACGTGACCGAGGCTGTCAACGGTTATCTGGAGCCGGTCCGCGAGCGTCGTGCCGAGCTTGCCCAGAACCCCGATCTTGTGAAAGAGGTCTTAAGCGAGGGCAACCGCCGCGCCAATGCCATCGCCAATGAGACGCTGGCCCAGGTGCGCGAGGCTATGGGAATGGTTTACTAACGCATTCCATTAACCCTTTCTACACACCTGCGTAAGAGGACATGCCGGTCGTCCGGTGATGTCCTCTTTTTTCATGGACGCCACAGCTCTATGAGGAATGTCTATATATCTATAAACATCGAATCATATGCATGGTCTCTTAATAATATGCGTCCTTTGTCACCCCTATATCTTGTGGTTGTCTCAAGCCGGATCCACCTGGCTATAGGTGGCCGTTTGGTGGGGCTATGCAGGACTTTCCCTAGAAGCGACCTTCAAAGATCTCGAGGGGCCTTACATTCTTGAGGAATAGAAATGTTGCCAGTGGATACAACATATAGTGGTAGCAAGCCTAATGACAGTCTATAAATGGTATACAGGCTCAGGAAAGAAAAACGGCTGCAAACAAAAGTCAAGGCTTAATCTCGACTTTTTTCCTTCCTATAGTGGGATGTGCGCTGCGACATTTGCACCTCCCGTCTTCTGGAGTGCATCCGGCGGCTACCACAATATTTAGTACTGGGCCTATGGCCTAAGATTTCGACACTATTCCTGCAACCAATGAGAAGAGATCGCCCATGAAGATCACCAAGCGTAATGGCTCAGAGGTCACCTTTGATGTTACCAAGATCATCAATGCTATAACCAAAGCCAACATCACCGTGCCTCAGGATCTTCGTTTGACCGCCGCGCAGATCGATGACGCAGCCACCGCGGTGGAGGCTGAGTGCGAGGTCTGCGGCCACACCGTCACCGTAGAAGAAGTCCAGGACATGGTCGAGGATCAGATTATGGCCAAGGGCGCCTTCTCCGTGGCTCGCAACTACATCACCTATCGCTATATCCAGAGTCTCAAGCGCACCTCCAACACCACCGATGACCGCATTCTGTCGCTCATCGAGTGCAACAACGAGGACGTCAAGCAAGAGAACTCCAATAAGAACCCCACGGTCAACTCCGTCCAGCGCGACTACATGGCGGGCGAGGTGTCCAAAGACCTCACCAACCGCCTACTGTTGCCTCAGGAGATTGTTGACGCCCACAAAGAGGGCATCATCCACTTCCATGACGCAGACTACTATGCGCAGCATATGCACAACTGCGACCTGGTGAACCTGGAAGACATGCTGCAAAACGGCACCGTCATCTCTGGCACCCTCATCGAGAAGCCCCACTCCTTCTCCACCGCCTGCAACATTGCCACGCAGATCATCGCCCAGGTGGCTTCCAGTCAGTATGGCGGCCAGTCCATCTCCCTCACCCATCTGGCTCCCTTTGTAGACGTAAGCCGCAAGCGCATTCGTCGCGAGGTCGCCCAAGAGCTGGACGAGCTGGGCTTTGGGCCTACCCAAGAGCAGGTGGACCGCATTGTGGAGGAGCGCCTGCTCGACGAGATCCGCCGCGGCGTGCAAACCATCCAATATCAGGTGGTCACCCTTATGACCACCAACGGCCAGGCCCCCTTCGTGACGGTCTTCATGTACCTCAATGAGGCCCGCAACGCGCAAGAGAAACACGATCTGGCGCTGGTGATCGAGGAGACGTTGCGCCAGCGCTTCGAGGGCGTCAAGAACGAGGCCGGCGTCTGGGTGACCCCGGCCTTCCCCAAGCTCATCTACGTGCTCGAGGATGACAACATCGAGCCTGGCCAAAAGTATTACTACCTCACCCAGCTGGCTGCCAAGTGCACCGCCAAGCGCATGGTGCCCGACTACATCTCCGAGAAGATCATGCGCCAGCTCAAGCTCTCCCGCGGCGAGCAGCCGGGTGAGGGCGATGTGTACACCTGCATGGGCTGCCGCAGCTTCCTCACCCCTGACCGCTCTGGCAATGGCTATGACAACGTGGCCAATGCAGGCAACTACGAGCCGGGCAAGCCCAAGTACTACGGCCGCTTCAACCAGGGCGTGGTCACCATCAACCTGCCTGACGTAGCCCTCTCCAGCGGTGGAGATATGGATCGCTTCTGGGAGATCTTCGACGAGCGCCTGGAGCTTTGCCATCGCGCGCTGCTCTGCCGCCACAACCGCCTCAAGGGCACTGTCTCCGACGCGGCGCCTATCCTCTGGCAGTACGGTGCCTTGGCGCGCCTTCCCAAGGGTGCCACCATCGACCCCCTGCTTTATGGCGGCTACTCCACCATCTCGCTGGGTTATGCCGGCCTCTACGAGTGCGTGCGCTACATGACCGGCCATTCCCACACCGACGAGGCTGCGACCCCCTTTGCCCTGGCTGTCATGCAGCACATGAACGACAAGTGCGCTCAGTGGAAAGAGGAGAGCAACATCGACTTCTCTCTCTATGGCACGCCGTTGGAGTCCACCACCTACAAGTTCGCACGCTGCCTCCAGCGCCGCTTTGGCATCATTCCCGGCATTACCGATAAGGGTTACATCACCAACAGCTATCACGTCCACGTGTCGGAGGAGATCGACGCCTTTACCAAGCTTAAGTTCGAGAGTGAGTTCCAGCGTTTGTCTCCCGGCGGCGCCATCTCCTATGTGGAGGTGCCCGATATGCAGGACAACCTGGAGGCCGTGATGAGCGTGCTGCGCTTCATCTACGACAACATCATGTATGCCGAGCTCAACACCAAGAGCGACTACTGCCAGAAGTGCGGCTACGACGGCGAGATCCAGATCGTTGAAGACGACGGCAAGCTGGTATGGGAATGCCCCCACTGCGGCAACCGCGACCAGAACACCCTCAATGTTGCCCGTCGCACCTGCGGCTACATTGGCACTCAGTTCTGGAATCAGGGCCGTACCGAGGAGATTCGCGACCGCGTGCTGCATCTCTAGGAGCCCCCTGCATCCCTTGAGCCTCTTATAAGGCACCCCACTCCCAACGCGAGGGCGGGGTGCCTTTTTGAACCCTGGAGCATTCTATGAACTACGCAACCATAAAATACTGCGATATCGCCAACGGCATCGGTGTGCGTACCAGCCTCTTTGTATCAGGCTGCACCCATGCCTGCCCCGGATGCTTTAATGAAGTGGCCTGGAACTTCCACTATGGCAACACCTTTGATGAAGAGGAGCAGCAAGCCATCATTGACTCGTTGGCCCCCGACTACATTGCCGGCCTAAGCGTGCTGGGTGGGGAGCCCATGGAGCCTGCCAACCAGCGGGCGCTGGCACCCTTCTTGAAGCGCGTGAAGCGCGTTTATCCCAAGAAGACCATTTGGGTCTATACCGGCGACATCTTCGAAGACTTGATAGACCCTCAAAGCCCTCGCCATACCGAGGCCACCTCTGACCTGCTTTCCTCCATAGACGTGCTAGTGGATGGCCCCTTTATTCAAGAGCTCAAAGACATCACCCTGCGCTTCAGGGGTTCTCAAAACCAGCGTCTTCTAGACGTGCCTGCGTCACTCAAGGCCGGCCGAGGCTGCCCTTGGGAAGACGATCCTCTCTTTGCCCAGCACTCCATGGGGCGCCAAGATACTCGGCCGCTCTCCCAGCGCTCTTAGGGTTTAGCTGCTTCTTGCGCTATCTCGCAATGGACTTGGGGAGGCGCATGCCCTCGTAGTCCAGCTGGTCAGAGACCGTCTTCCACTGCGGATACACCGAGCTCAAAAGATTTTTGAATTCCCATCCATGATTGGGCACTCGCAGATGGCAGGCCTCATGCCAAAGCACCATCTCTAGCGCCGAGAGCTCATGGGTAGCCAAATCCAGGTTGAGCGAGATGCGACCTTTCTCGTAGCGGCATGATCCCCAACGGCTGGTCATGGCCCTGAAGCTTAGGGATTCGACGGTCACCCCCAGAGCGCTTTCAACCTGGGGGATGCGCCTCGATGCAGCAGAGCTGAGCGCCGCTGAAAGCTCTACTCGCAATAGCTTTTGTCTCAGGACGCGGGCCTCCGAGCCTTCTTGAGCAGCTGGGCCCCAAAAGGTCACCTGGCCTCGCAGTTCGTCCACGGAAATCCCTGCTCTCGAGGGGTTTTCATGGTCTGGAGAGAGGGGTTTCTCGGTAGGAGAAGCGCTGCTGCGGAGGATAGGCACAGGGGTTGGGCTCCAAACTACCGATAAGGGCTGACCCCACCACACGACCTCTTCTTGGGGCTCGAGGTGCGAAAAGGCGTGCTGAAGGCGGGGAAGCGCGGGGTCGTGGTGATCTTCGTAATCTTGCAGCAGGTCGTTTGCGTGGCGCTCATGGGAGTAGAGAAACTCTGCCAGCGAACGCTTGGTGGCAGAGAGGGGAGCAGACAGAGATAGCGTGCGGTCGGGAAGTACACGCAGGGTGATGTGGGAGGTATGTCGGCGGGTGATGTACACTGGCAGGCCGTTAAGATCAAATTCGTAGCTTTTAGCAGAAGGCATAGGCACGGGCTCACATTTAAGATAGTGATGAGTAAGAAGACAATTAGTATTTACTATGATGGATATTAAGGCAATGGCACGCAATTAAAAAATATCTGTGTGCAAATCGCAATATTGAATAATTACAGTGAACTAGCTGATCTTTGGGCTACATTATCAGAACAAATTATCGCAATAGATTTTGAGACTGCTTGGCTCATTATAGTTAAATATACATATAAGTATAGATACTGTAGTATGGTATAGCAACAAGGACAATCAGTGACGAACTGGCACTTATTCAAGGGATGGGACGTTAAGTGCAGACAGAGGTTGCTAATCCAAACGCTTTAATGAGACTGAAATAGAAAAGAAGATTCATAGCTATCAATAAGATATAAAGATGACTTATAGCAGATGCGATGCATGATTCTGCAGATATATGAAGAAATAAGGAACCATCTACGGTGGCAGGTCAATGGCTACCGTCTGCCTTATCTCTTTAGTGGATTAGAGAAGATTTTGACGGGATATTCTATCTTGTTATTAGGTTCCTTTAAGGAACGTAGTGCGGGCAAGCGGCAGAAGGGCAGGCGAGCTTGATGGGCACTAAATCCACGGAACTACAACGCTACTATGACCTGTGCGATATCTACGAGGAGCGCTTCGGCGAGCGGTTCTGGATTCCCGCTGGATGCGGCATATCCATCTCGGAGGGTATCTTTGCTATCAAAAGCGTGCTAGAAGGAGATGTGTGTCGTAACGGCTATGAGGCCTTTGGCCTCGAGGTTCCCTATGCGGCAGTGCGCTGAGGAGACGAAAGCCTAGGCGCAAGGCAACCTAGACAAGTATCCGGATGACTCGGATGCCCCGGCTCCCTAGGAGCTGGGGCATTTTTTGCAGGAGGGGAAGAGAGGGCACCTAGGCATTTTCGTCTAGGCAGCGCGCAAGGATTCGCATGGCGTGGCCGTATCCCGCAAAGCCCTCGCCCATCACTGTGGCAACGCAGGCAGAGCGCACATAGCTTACCTGGCGAAAGTCTTCGCGCTCGGAGACGTCAGAGATGTGTACCTCGACGGCAGGGATGGCCACTGCTTTGAGGGCGTCCAAAATGGCCACGGAAGTGTGGGTGTAGGCTGCCGGGTTGATCACGATGGCATCGTAGACATCCAGCGCATCTTGGATGACGTCTACAATGGCACCCTCGTGGTTGCTCTGAAAGCATCGCACCTCAGAGAAACCGGCTCTGGCGCCTTCCAAATGGCAGAGGTCTACCAGATCGCTATAGGTCTCATGGCCATAGATGTCGGGCTCGCGCACGCCTAGCATGTTGAGGTTAGGACCGTTGATTACGAGTAGGCGCCGAGCGCAAGCCGCAGGGGCTTCCGGATCGTTCTCGAGAGTGTTCAGTAGAGCGCCAGGCCCTTCTAGAAGACGACGCAGCTCATCGAGGTCTGCATCCTCTGACGCTTCCTGATCCCAGGTGCCCTGTTTGGCTTGCGCCTGAGAGCGGTTGGCTTTGCGCTGAGCTGCATAGCTGGCCTTGCGGCTGGGGTTGTCGCCGCGTAGATTGCGCGCGTCTTTAGGCTGGCTGGGAAGGGCAGGAGTCATACGCGTGATGGCCTTGGCTGCCTTGCGCACCAAGGGACGCTCGATAAGAGCACTGAACTCTGTGGCAATGGAGTCGATGATGGCAGGGCCAAAAACCACTTCAAGGCCATGGTCGTTACGGCCTCTAAGGCCTAGTACGCCATGGAGAGTCTTGAGGCGATCCTCATCCACCTCATCTGGATTGGCAAGCTCCAGGCGCAAACGAGTCATGCACACCGAGGTGGACAGGATGTTGTCCTTGCCTCCGCATGCCTCAAGCACCTCCTGGGCTGTGGCTGCCGTATCCATGAGACCCTTCCTTATTGGTCTGCGTTAGTACGAGTTCACTATCCTACCTAATGGAAGCGTGTTGCTTATAAAAGCACGGCGCTCTGCATAATGTTCCCATTAGGCATGAAATCTCTAACAGCAAACAATGCCACTGAATAGCACCCTTTTGAGTCTTGTACTCCATGAGTGCGCTGACAAATAGGATGAGTGGTAGTCAGTTGACTTTTGGTATGCCCTTAAGCCCGCTTCAAGAAAAGCAGCAGCCCATAAATCGATAAATATCGATGAACTACCCCTGGGAAACTCACTAAACAAGTGATTGGTAGAGAAGGGTGCAAAAAGGCTTGGGCCTGCTCGGACGGGTATTGTAAGAGTAGGTACAGACCTTACAAGCCCAGCATGTCCTTGACCAAAATGGCGTCTCCTTCGGCGGTACCCGTACAGGGCACTTGGATGTCTGCCCACTGGCGGTAGAGCTCCATGCGCTCGGCGGCGATGGCCTCCACCCCCTTGGAGGCTGTGAGCGGGCGGTCGTTTAAAGAGAGTTGGTCCAGAGGCCTATCCAACATGATCACGATGCCGTTGTGGCGCATGAGATCAAGATTGGCCTCACGGCACACTACGCCGCCTCCGCAGGCCACTATGAGGCCCGGCTCTTTGGCAGTGGCAGCCAGTGTGTGGGTCTCCTTGGTGCGAAAGGCTTCTTCGCCCTCCTGGGCGATGCATTGGCTAGGGGTCATCTCCCAATCGATCTCAAAGGCATCATCAAGGTCAACGAAGGGACGGTTGGCCATGCGGGCCAGACGACGGGCGCAGCCGGTCTTGCCGCAACCAGGCATGCCAATGAAATAGACAGAGCGTGTCTCTGTGGTGATTTGAGCTGCAATGCGGTCGATGAGCGTGAGGTCAAGCGAGGTGTCTTGCCAAATCTCGCTGGACCTGAACGCCTGGGCCACCAGCATCAGCAGACCGCCCATGGCAGGCAAGCCCAAGGCTTCAGCCTCTAGCATCAGTTGGGTTTTAGCGGGGTTGTAGATAAGGTCGAGGATGCCGAGAAGCCCGGGCATGCGCGAGAGGGTCTCTTTGGTCACTGGAGCGGCCTGGCATTCTGGATACATCCCTACCGGGGTGGTGTTTACGAGCAAGCAGGCATCCTGGTGATAGGTCGCAAGGCCTTCGTAGGAGTTCTGAGGTCCCCCGCTGCGGCTGATGACTACCGGCGAAAGGCCTGCCAGGCGCAGGGCAGCCTGGATCGCTTGGCTCGCGCCGCCGCTTCCCAAGACCAATGCCTTGCGGCCTGCCAAAGCCTCTATGCCGCCTACCAACTCAGTCTCGCAAAACCGGTGTAGCAGATAATCGAAGCCCCAGAGGTCGGTATTATCGGCTAAAAGGGTGCCGTCGCCTAAACGCACCAGGGTATTGGCGGCTCCCAGCTCCTCCACCAAGGGGGTGCGCTTTTGGGCGCAGGAGGCTGCCAAGCGTTTGTAGGGGATGGTGACGTTCAAGCCCTGCCAGTCGCCATTTATAAAAAAGTCCGCTGCGTCCTCGGGGTGAGAAAAGCTAAAGAGACCGTAGGGAGAAGACCCTAAGGTATTGTGGATGCGCGGGGACCAGGAGTGGGCCAACGAGGCGCCTACCAGGCCAAAGGGGGCCTGGGTTTCAGAAGAAGGGTTGTCCAAAGGGCTTTCTGAGACGCCTTGAGCGACCTGCCTGCGGCTGTCGTGCTTTGCCGCCAGTTCGCGGGCCACCGCGTCGGCTGCCGGGGCGATGTCTTCCCACTTGTCCATCTAGACCACCTCGTTGTAGGAGCCCAGGTAGCGAAACTCCTCGCAGACGTCGTCCAAAGAGCCGATGAGGCGTAAGAACTCAGGGGCGGCCACCGGGCAGTCCACATCAAAGTAGAAGAGATATTCGAAGTTGCGGTCGGCGATGGGGCGGCTCTCCAGCTTCACCAGGTTGATATCCAGCGAATAGAACCGAGCCAAGACCTTGTAGAGGGCGCCGGGCTTGTCGGCAACCACTACAGAGAGGGAGGAGCGGTCGGCTCCGGGGTAGATCTCCAGGTTCTTGGAGATACAAGCAAAGCGGGTGTAGTTGTTGGCAGTGTCTTGGACGGCGTGGCGGCATATGTCGAGACCGTAGGTCTCTGCGGCGCTGCGGCTGCCCAGGGCGGCGGCGCCGGGATCCTCGGACTCGGCCACCAGCTTCGCGGCCACCGCAGTGTTTTCTACCATATGCACGGTGACGCCCTCCAGGCTTGCCAAGAAGTCGGCGCATTGGTCGATGGCCTGCTGGTGGGAGTAGACGTCGGTGATGCGGTCCAGCTCGACGCCCTCTTTGACCAGCAGGTTGTGATCGATCTTCAAACGCACGGTGCGCACGATATGGAAGTCGTACTGGCTCATGAGGTCGTAGACTTGGTTGACGGTGCCTGCCGAGGAGTTTTCGAAGGGCAGCACACCGTAGCTGCAGAAGCCTTGCTCCACTGCGCGGAAGACCCCTTCGAAGGTGGAGAAGAAGGAGAGGTTGGCGTGCTTGAAGAGCTTGTCGGCAGCGATCTGGGAGAAGGCGCCCTCCACACCCTGGCAGGCGACGTAGGCCTGGCGGGGGAAGAGGTCAGGGGTGGTTTCGAGAGCCTCTTTAATGGAGGCCACCAGGTTGGCCTGGCCGGTGATAGAGGCAGACTGATTGGCACGGGATACCTCGAAGAGCAGGTTGAAGAGGACCGTGGCATAGTCTTTGAGCTCATCGGGGGTCTCATCAAGCACAGAAGCCAGCTTGGCTCGCTCGCGGCTGCGGTCGAGCACGGGCAGGTCGTTGGCCTGCTTGTAGGCAGCTACCTCGTCGGTGAGGGCCATGCGATCGATAAAGAGCTTGAGGATCTCCGCGTCTACCGAGTCGATGCGGTCTCGGATGTTGGTCAAATCTGCCATAGGTCCTCCTAAAGGTGGGTGGGCGGCCAAGTGATGAGCGCGTCAAGGCATACCAGGGCGGTAACTGCCTCTACTACCGGCACGGCGCGCGGGGCGATGCAAGGGTCATGACGGCCCTTAATAATAAGGGATTGAGGGCATCCGGCTTCTAGATCCACCGAAGCCTGCTCTCGCCCTATGGAAGCGGTGGGCTTGATGGCCACCGAGAAGGTGAGGGGCGCTCCAGTGCTGATACCTCCCAAGATGCCTCCCGCATGGTTGGAAAGGGGAGTACATGCGCCATCTATCAGGCCATAGGAGTCATTGTTGAGGCTGCCGCGGCTTCTGGCGGCCTCGAATCCGTCGCCAAAGGAGAGCCCCTTCACCGCAGGGATGCCAAAGAGGGCCCGGGCTAAGAGGTTCTCTATCCCGTCGAACATGGGAGAGCCTACGCCGGCTTCAAAGCCTGTGACTGCGCAGCCAATGATGCCGCCCACCGAGTCTAGGCTCATCCGGGCATCTTCGATGGCCCGCTGCATGGCGCGCCCTGCCTCATCGTCGATGGTGGGGAAAGGCTTGCGGGACACAGAGGCCAACACTTCCGCGAGCCGCTCTTGAGAGGCGCGGGTGCCATCCCAGGAGGGTAAGGGCTTATCGGCAATGGAGGCCACTTCTGCCAGGTGGGCCCCAATGGTCACGCCGCGGGCAGCCAAAAGCTGGGCGCAGAGGCCTCCGGCAAAGCAGAGGGGCGCGGTGAGTCGGCCAGAGAAATGGCCGCCCCCTGCCACGTCTTGGTGCCCGCCGTAGCGCAGCTGGGCGGTGAAGTCGGCGTGTCCGGGCCGTGGGATCCGGCGCAGCTGGTCGTAATCCTGGCTGCGCGTGTTGGTGTTCTCGATGACGCAGGCGATGGGCGCCCCGCAGGTGACGCCGTCAGGATTCAGACCTGCGAGCACGCGAAACTCGTCGGCTTCTTTGCGGGGCGTGGACCAGGCGGCATGCCCGGGGGCGCGACGAGCCATAAAGGCGCGAAGCTTGTCGAAGTCGGGTTTGAAGCCGGCGGGGAAGCCTTCTATCACGCACCCTATGGCTTCTGAGTGCGACTGTCCAAACACGCAGCAGCGCAGGCTGGCGCCAATGGTGGAGCTCATGGGCGCACCTCCAATGAGCCCCCCAGAGCCCTATAAGACTCGAAGAAGGCGGGATAGCTTTTGGCCACGCATTGGGCGCCGCGGATGGTGACGGGCGCTGTGGCTCGGGTGGCGGCAATAGCGGCCATCATGGCGATGCGGTGGTCGTTGGCTGCATCCACCACGCCGCCAGAAAGCGCCTCCACACCGCAGATCACCAGGTCGTCTCCCTCCACGCTCACCGAGGCGCCCAGCGCGCTCAAGCCTGCGCGCACGGTCTCGATGCGGTCGGACTCCTTGATGCGCAGCCGGGACAGCCCGCAGAGCCGAGTGGCGCCTGGACAAAGGGCGGCCACCGCAGCGACAGGGGGCACCAGATCGGGGATCTGCTCCATGGAGAGGTCGTGGCCTTGAGGCGCGTCTGCCTCGGCTTTGACAGAGGCGCTGTTGCGGGTGATGCGGCTGCCGAGAAGTGCCAACGCTCCTAGGACTGCGCGATCTCCCTGGTCGGAGGTAGGGGAGAGCCCCTGGACCGCCACTTGAGAGCCCAGAGCTCCTGCCGCCAGCCAAAAGGCGGCGCCGGACCAGTCGCCCTCCACCTGATAGTGGGGTTCTGCTAGATGCGGCACGAAAGGATCTGCCTGGTAGAGGGTATAGAGTGCGCCCTCCTGCTCCAGCGAGGTGGTGAGGGCGACGTCGCTGCCAAAGGCAGCCAATCCATCACAGGTCAAATCGATGTAGGGCACCGAGGCCACCGGCTCTTCCACCTGGATGGCCACAGGCTCTTTCAAGGCGCTGGCGGCCAGCAACAGTCCTGAGACAAACTGCGAGCTCACGTCGCCCGGCAGCCTGAACGTGCCGCCGCTCATCTGCCCGGAGACGGCCACACCTTCCGAGGTAAGCTCACAGGTGGCCCCGTGGGCGGTGAGCTGGGCGTCCAGCGGGGACAGCGGACGCTCCAAAAGACGAGGGGCCCCTTGCAAAAGCGCCCCGCCTCCCAGGGCTGCTACCAGCGGCATCATGAAGCGCAGGGTGCTTCCGCTCTCGCCGCACCAGAGGGTGGCATCGCGGACAGGCAGAGGGGATCCGTCCTCTGCTCGAGGCAAAGGCGCTACCGAGAAACCCTGCCCCTCCTCATAGGAAATGGTTGCCCCTAGGGCGTTTAGACACCCGGCGGTGGCATCGATGTCTTGGGAGGTGGAAGTGCACCCAACGGTGGTGGGCTCATCTGCCAGGGCAGCCAGGATCAACGCCCGGTGTGCCACCGATTTGCTGGAAGGCGCCTGGACGGTGCCTTTGAGAAGTCTGGGGAAAAGGGTGATGTCCATAAGACGGCGTCTGGCCTCCTTTAGGAAACCGGGTGAGTAGGGTCGGGCGAAGAAGGCGTTGGGATCCCGGTGGACGGGTCGCCCTCAAGGCCGGCTTGGAAGAAGCGGGCATAGTCATCCAGGTCCATGGGGTGCACCGCCACCTGCCCTAAGGCTTCGGGGATCACGACGTTCACCAGCTCGCCATGGCGTTTTTTATCGGCAAAGGACAGTTCCAGCAACCTGGGCAGCGGAGCATCGGTCGAGGTGGGCAGCCCGTAGCTGGCCACACAGGCTTCGATTTGGGACGCTAGCTCGCCGGTGCACCAGCCGCGAGCCGCAGAGGCCCGGGCCACGCAGCAGAGGCCGGCTGCCACCGAAGAGCCATGGCCCAGGGCGAAGTCTGAGGCCGCCTCGATGGCGTGGCCCAAGGTGTGGCCCAGGTTGAGGGTCTGGCGCAGCCCGCGCTCCTTCTCGTCTGCCGCCACCACGTCGCGTTTGATCTCCACGTTTCGCACCACGATGCGGGCCAAACGCTCCAGATCCAGCGGCTGGGCGGTAATGGGGGAGGAGGCAACGTCTTCAAAGAGGTCTGGATCTGCGAGAATGCCGTGCTTGATGACCTCGCCTACCGAGTCCACCAAGAGCTCTGGCGGCACGGTCGTAAGGCACGCGATGTCTGCCACTACCAACCAGGGCTGCCAAAAGGCGCCCATGAGGTTCTTGCCCTGGGGAAGGTCTACTGCGGTCTTGCCGCCTACAGACGAGTCCACCATGGCCAAAAGGCTGGTGGGCACCTGGACCACTGGGCATCCGCGCATGTAAAGGGCGGCAGAAAGCCCAGCCATGTCCCCCGTGACGCCACCGCCAAGCGCCACCACGCAGGTGTCGCGATCGCAGCCCGCAAGGGCCATGCCTTCCAGCAGGCGGGCCAGCGCGGCAGGGGTTTTGGAGGCCTCTCCGGCCTCAAAATTGTCCCAGGTCACCTCAAAGCCGGCCTGCTCCAATGCTCGCTGGGCAGGCTTCAGGTAGAGAGGGCCCACATGGGTGTCGGTAATGATGTGGGCGTGGGGGCAGCGGGGCAGGACCCGGCGTACGCGCTCGCCCAAGGAGTCCAAAAGACCGATGCCCACTACCACCTCATAGGAGCGGGAGGGGGTGTTCACAGGAATACAAACCACGTCACTCATTGAGCGTCTGCCTTCTGTTTTTGAGCGGTGCCGGCATCTAAGAGGGCTTCCAGTTTGACGCCATCGCCTGCGGCCAGCACGTCTCGATACTCCTGCAGATGAGTGATGACCTCGTCTACCTCGGCCACCAGATAGTCGGCGTTTTCCAAGAAGAGCTCAGACCACATGGGGGCGTTGAGGCTGGCCACCCGTGTGAGGTCGCGCCAAGAGCCTGCCGAGAAGCCCTTCTGCTCCAGAGCCGTAGGGCTTTTGACGTAGGCGCTGCTTACCACATGGGCCAGCTGGGAGGTGTAGGCGATGATGCGGTCGTGCTCCTCGGGGGTGGTGACGGTAGCCGAGGCAAAGCCGCAGGGGGCCAAAAGGTCTCGGATGCGATGGAGCAGATCCAGCTTTTCCAAGTCTTCCATCTCCGGTGGGCATAGCACGAGAGGGGCCCCTTCGAAAAGTGTGGCCTTGGCATGGCCGAAGCCCGAGTACTGAGTGCCCGCCATGGGGTGCGCGCCCACAAAAGTGAGGTTATGGGAGGCTGCGATCTCTTGAGCCTCTTGGCAGAGCTTTCGCTTGGTGCCACAGGCGTCGATGACGATGGCCTCAGGGGAGATGAGATGGGCGTGCTCTTTGAACCAGGCCAGAGAATGGGCCGGGTAGGTGGTGAGGATGATGAGCTCGCAGGTGCCAACGATCTCATCTGTGAGCTCGCCATCGATGGCATCGATGGCTGCCATCTCAAGCACATCGCGATTGCGGTTCCAGGCATAGACCTCGCCGGGGCCGCGATAGAGCGCCCGGGCAAAGGAACCACCAATGAGGCCGAGGCCTACAATGCCAATGCGTCCTGGCTCTATCACTCGTCCTCCATGGTCACGGCCTCGCGCACCAGCTGGATGCGGCGCATGGCGTTTCTGAATTGGTGGGGCGTGAGGGCTTGGGCGCCGTCTGACCAGGCTTGGGAGGGCTGGTCGTGCACCTCGATCTCAAGGCCGTCGGCGCCGGCGGCAGTGGCCGCCAGAGCTGCTGAAACCACGTAGCGGGTGTAGCCGGTGGCGTGGCTGGGGTCACCCACCACAGGCAGGTGGGACAGATGGTGAGCCACCGCGATGGCGTTGGTATCAAAGGTGTTGCGGGTGCGGGTCTCAAAAGTGCGGATGCCCCGCTCGCACAAGATCACGTTCTCATTGCCGCCGGCCATGATGTACTCGGCGCTCATGAGCCACTCGTCGATGGTGGCTGCCATGCCGCGCTTGAGCAGGATGGGGCGGCGGAGCTTGCCCAGCTCTTTTAGGAGGGTGAAATTCTGCATGTTGCGGGCGCCCACCTGCAAGACTTCGATGTGCAGGTCTTCGAATAGCTCGATGTCGCGGGCATCCATGATTTCAGAAACCACCGGCATGTCCAGCTCGTCTGCGGCCTCACGCAGCAGGCGCAAACCCTCAGCGCCCATGCCCTGGTTGGCATAGGGCGAGGTGCGGGGCTTGAAGGCGCCGCCGCGAAGCAAGGTGGCGCCGGCTTCCTTCACCTGGCGGGCGATGGTGAACAGGCCATCGCCCTCCACCGAGCAGGGGCCTGCCATCACTTGGAAGTGGCCGCCGCCAATGAGCACGCCGTGGCCGCAGTCCACTACGGAGTCCTCGGGGTGGAACTTGCGGTTGGCCTGTTTGAAGGGCTCGGAGACACGGGCTACACGCTCGATGATGTCCATGGACTCCAAGAGAAAGGGGTCGATGGTGGTGGTGTCGCCAATGATGCCTACCACGGTCTCGTGGTCGCCTTGGCTCACGTTGGTAGAAAAGCCTTTGCCTTCCAGCCAGGACACAAAATGGTCCAGCTGCTCTGGCGTGGCGGACTGTTTGACTATGGCTATCATCAAAGTGGCTCCTCACGGGTCTCATCGAGCGGCCTATCATCGAGCGGCCTATATATGGCGATGCAGCGATTTTTAAAGTTTGCGCAAGCATTCAAGAAAGCCTAACACAGCCACCCTGCGATCTTTCGTTTTGAGGCCTTCTGTTGCGCCATGGAAACGCTTCTTGGCCTCTCTATCGCGCACCTGCCGGTGCGCTCTGCTATCATGGGCTGGCACGCCGACTTAGCTCAGTGGATCAGAGCGTTCGCCTCCGGAGCGAAAGGTCATGGGTTCGAGCCCCATAGTCGGCACCAGCTCTCACACAGAGGACGGCTTCGCAGTGGGCGGCGCCGTCCTTTTTTATACAAGTAGATGCACGGCACATCTTCTGAGAGGTGTTTTGATGGACCGTCTCTTAGCAGGGCTCACCACAGCTCAGGTGGAGGCCCAGATAGCGCAAGGCAACGTCAACGTTGATCCATCCCCCAAGACCCGCACGGTGGGCCAGATTGTGCGCGACAACCTGTGCACCCTCTTCAATGCCGTCAACCTGTTCTTGGCGGTGCTTGTCTTCACTACCGGCTCCTACCGCAACATGCTCTTCATGCTCATCGTGGTGGCCAACGCCGCCATTGGCATCTATCAAGAAGTGCGCTCTAAGCGAGCCCTCGACAAACTGGCGCTCATCGCTGCTCGCCCTGTCACGGTGATCCGAGACGGCAAAGAGGTGCAGATCCCTGTGGATGCCATTGTCTTAGGCGATTTGGTGTGCCTCTCTCATGGAGCCCAGGTGCCCGCGGACCTCGAAGTGCAAAAGGGAGCCTGCTTCATGAACGAGTCGCTGCTCACCGGCGAGTCCGACGCGGTGGCCAAAGGCCCCGGCGACCTTTTGCTCTCAGGCTC
Organism: Muricaecibacterium torontonense; assembly: GCF_004793925.1. Lineage (NCBI taxonomy): Bacteria > Bacillati > Actinomycetota > Coriobacteriia > Coriobacteriales > Atopobiaceae > Muricaecibacterium > Muricaecibacterium torontonense. The sequence goes on from NZ_SRYE01000003.1 coordinate 20,659, forward strand.
CTTTGTGGTGTCTGGCGCGGTGGAAGCCACTGCGGTTGCCGTGGGGGAGAAGTCCTATGCCGGCCGCCTAGGGGCTGAGGCCAAGCAGTCCAAGCCTGTCCGCTCCGAGATCATGGCCACCCTTCGCTTCATTGTGAAGCTGGGCACCTACGTGTTGGTGCCGGTGGGCCTCATCCTCTTCACTCGCTCCTTCTTCTCCGGCGAGTCCTACAGCGTCTCCATCTTGTCCACCGTGGCGGCGGTGGTGGGCATGATTCCCCAGGGCCTCATCCTGCTCACCTCTACTGTGCTGGCCATAGCCACCTTCCGCTTGGCCCAGCGCCAGGTGCTTGTCCAGCAGCTCTACTGCATCGAGACCCTGGCCCGAGTGGACGTCTTGTGCCTCGACAAAACCGGCACCATCACCTCGGGCGCCATGAAGGTCACCCGCCTCATCCCTCTGGCTCCCCACGTTTCTGCTGCCGAGAAACCCGTGCCTCCCTCACCTCTTGCACTCTCTGGTGCAGCGCCTTTATCGGCTGAGGATGCCCTCGCTATCTCTGAGCCGGGACTCTCTCGCGTCCTGCAGGCTTTGGCAGACGTCATGGGGGCCAATGCCCAGGATGCCAATGAGACAGCCAAGGCGGCTTTGGACTATCTGTCAAGGCGCCAGGTCTCTCCTGGCAAGATCGTGCGGGAGATCCCTTTCTCAAGCCAGCGCAAGTATTCGGGCTGCGTGACCGAGCACGGCGCCTTTGCCGTAGGTGCTCGCCAGTTTTTGAAGCCTGTCAACGAGGACCAGGTAGACGCTGCTTTGGCGACGCTTCCCAAAGACGCTCGCAAGCTGGTGATCTGCCAGGTGGACGGCTTCTCTGACAAAGACGAGGTCCAAGGCGCGGTGGTGGCCTTGGGAGTCATGGCGCTGGCAGACGAGATACGCGCCACTGCGCCGGAAACCCTTAAGTACTTTATAGAACAGGGGGTCAAGCTGCTGGTGATCTCTGGCGACGATCCTGCCACCGTGGCCTCCATCGCAGGTCAAGCTGGAGTCCCAGATGCCTCTGACTACGTGGATGCCACCACCCTTGCAACACCGGAATCCATTGCGAAGGCGGCAGAGGCCTATAGGGTCTTCGGCCGCGTGACCCCTGAGCAGAAGCGCGACTTGGTGAAAGCTTTGAAGTCTCAGGGCCATACGGTGGCCATGACCGGCGACGGCGTCAACGACGTGCTGGCCCTGCGCGAGGCCGACTGCTCGGTGGCCATGGCTTCAGGCTCTGACGCCGCACGCACAGTGGCAGAGATCGTGCTGGTAGACAATGACTTCTCCTCGATGCCCCATGTGCTGGCAGAAGGGCGTCGCTCCATCAACAACCTCCAGCGCTCCGCCTCGCTCTTCCTGGTGAAGACGGTGTTCTCTATGGCGGTGGCGGTTCTCTGCATCTTCTTCCCGCCCTATCCTTTGTTGCCCATCCAGCTCACCTTGGTCTCGGGCACCATGACAGGCATCCCCTCCTTCGTGCTGGCCCTTGAGCCCAACCGCGACCGGGTCAAAGGACACTTCTTAGCCAATGTGTTGGCTCGCTCAGTGCCGGCCTCTGCGGGCATCACCTTAGGGTTGGCTGCCTTGGTGCTGTTGCGCGATCTTCTCGGCTTTACAGACGGCCAGGTGTCCACCATCGCTACCTGCCTGGTGGCAGTGATGGGAGCATTGCTGGTGTGGCGCATCTCCCAGCCGCTCACACCTCTGCGCTTCGTCCTCATCGTCGTGATCTGCGGGCTTTGCGCCGCAGGCATCCTCCTCTTTGGCTGGATCTTCGAGATCGCGCAGTTCACAGTGGTTATGTTGCTATTCCTTGCCATTGCGCTGGCTCTCGCTGCCTTTGTGTTCTGGGTCCTCTATAACCGAGGAGTAGATACCACCGAGGATGGCTCTGGCCCCTATGTCGAGCTGGCTAAAAAGATTCAGGAGGCAGATCATGGCGTTTCATGAGACCAGCGAGTTTGAGAGTGCGGTGCGCGCCGCCCGTGTACCCAAGACACTCACGTCAGGCGAGCTGAGCCGCTCCTTCATCGATGTGGGACGCATTCCTGGGGCGCTACGTCTGCCTCATGCCCTGGTGCGCCTGCTGGAAAACGTGGTGCGCAGAGCTGCCACCGACGAGATTGCCCTTGCGCAGGCCCGCGCCATCCTCACAGCCGGCCTGGCAGGCGAGGCGGGCGACCAGGTGGACTTCATGCCTTCTCGGGTGCTCTTCCAAGACTTCACCGGCGTGCCTGTGTTTGTGGACTTCGCCGCTATGCGCGATGCCATGGCGGCTGCGGGCGGCGACCCTGAGCGTGTGAATCCCCAGATCCCCTGCGTGCTGGTGGTGGATCACTCGGTTTGTGCAGACGTTGCCGGCACCCCTGGAGCCGCCCAGGAGAACCTGGCCATCGAGGCCGCCCGCAACGCCGAGCGCTTCGCCTTTCTCAAGTGGGCAGGCGCCTCCTTTGACAACGTGGAGATCGTGCCGCCTGGTCAGGGCATCTGCCATCAGCTCAACGTGGAACGCTTTAGCTCGGTGGTGGGCACCGACACCCTCTGGGATGGCCCGGGTACCATGGCCTGCTTTGACACTCTGGTAGGCACCGACTCCCACACCACCACCGCCAACGGCCTGGGCGTGATGGGCTGGGGTGTGGGCGGCATCGAGGCCGAGGCTGCAGCCCTCGGCCAGCCCATCCCCATGCGCGTGCCCGCCATCGTGGAGCTCCGCCTCACCGGCAAGCTGGCTTCAGGCGTCACCGCCATGGATCTGGCGCTTACCGTGGCCCAGCTGTTGCGCGAGGCCAAGGTCGTGGGTGCCATTGTCGAGGTCACGGGTCCCGGTGTCGAATCTCTCTCGGTCACCCAGCGCGCCTGCGTGGCCAACATGTGCCCCGAATATGGCTCCACCGCCGTGCTGTTCCCCACCGACGAGCGCCTCTTCGACTACCTGCTCCTCACCGGCCGCGACCCAGCCCAGGTGGCCTTCGCCCACGACTACGTGGAGGCCCAGGGGCTGTTGGGCGCACCACAAGGCCGCGTCTACTCGCGCACCGTCACTCTCGACCTCGCCGATGTAGTCACCTGCCTGGCAGGCCCTTCTCGGCCCCACAACAAGGTGACGCCGGCAGTTCTCAAGGCTCGCTTCGAATCCGCTGCCGAGAAAAACGGCCATGGCGATCTGACGGAGAAGTTCACGGTAGAGACTCCCCAGGGCACCTTTGAGCTGGGCCATGGGGCGCTTGCCATCGCTGCCATCACCAGCTGCACCACCGCTACCGACGCCGCCATGGTCATCGGCGCCGGCCTGGTGGCCAAGAAGGCCTCTGAGCTTGGGTTGGCTCCCAAGCCCTGGGTCAAGAAGGTGCTGGCTCCTGGCTCCCATGCCACCTCGCTCTTGCTTGAGCGGGCCGGCCTGCGAGAGCCCCTGGAATCTTTGGGCTTTTATACCTGCGGCTTTGGCTGCATGAGTTGCATTGGCAACTCGGGAGACATTCTGCCTTGCCTGCGCCAGTGGGCTTCCGAGGCCGAGCTTACCAGCGTGCTTTCGGGCAATCGCAACTTTGATGGGCGCATCTCTCCCGATGTGGCGCAAAACTATCTGGCGTCCCCTGCGCTGGTGGTGGCCTATTCGTTGGCGGGCACCATGGATGTGGACCTTGCCACGGAGCCTGTGGGCTTCTCGGCAGCAGGGGAGCCGGTGCTGCTTGACGACTTGTTGCCCTCCACCGAGGAAGTAGACCAAATCCTGTCGCAAGTGGTGGACCAGTCGCTCTATGAGGAGGGCACTGCGCACCTGATGGAGGGCTCGGCCGCCTGGAAGCTCATCGAGGCATCGCCGTCTGCCACCTACGACTGGGATCCAAGCTCCACCTATATCCGCCGTCCTCCCTATTTTGAGATCGCCACCGCACAAGATGCCATAAAGCTCGATAAGGCTCGCTGCCTGGTGTCTCTGGGCGATTTTGTCACCACCGACCACATCTCTCCTGCGGGCGCCATCGCGCTTGCCTCGCCTGCGGCTGCCTATCTTGAGGCCCATGGGGTGGAGCCGGCCCAGTTCAACACCTATGGCGCACGCCGAGGCAACCACGAAGTCATGGAGCGGGGCACCTTTGGTAACGTCAAGCTTGAGAATCGCTTGGCCGAGGGCGAGAAGGGCTGCGTGACCCGCGACTTTACCGACGACACCCTCAAAAGCATCTGGGATGCCAGCCGCTCCTATGAGGAGGCCGGGGTCCCTTTGGTGGTGTTGGCCGGCGCCATGTATGGCAGCGGCTCCAGCCGTGACTGGGCCGCCAAGGGCCCGCTGCTCCAAGGGGTGCGTGCCGTCATAGCGGAGTCCTTCGAGCGCATCCACCGCTCAAACCTGGTGGGCATGGGCATTTTGCCGCTGGAGTTTGTGGACACCACGGCGCAGGAGCTGGGGCTGGACGGATCGGAGCTTTTCTCGGTAGCGCCCGTAGACTTTTCTTGCGGTCTGCCCAGCCCCGCCATAGTCGAGGTCAGCGCACTTAACAAGGCGGGAGAGACCACCGCTTTTGCCTGCCGGGTTCGTGTAGATACTCCTACCGAAGGCGCCTACATGGCCCAAGGCGGTATTCTTCCTTTTGTGCTGAAGTCTTTGAGCTAGGCCGTAGACATTGCAGCGTTGATCTCCTCTGCCCCGGCATTCTTTGAGAGCAAGGGGCAGGGGAGGCTTTTAAATGTGTGGGGCCTCGGTCATGCGCCTTGAAATCTTGGACGAAGCTCTCTATCCTTGCGAGATCTATGGCCATTGATAGGTAGGTAAGGGAGGTGCCTAAACAGTGAAACAATGTCCTCATTGCCATGCGTTGGTGTCAGATGCAGCCTGCGTCTGCCCCGCCTGTCATGCCGAGCTAGACCTCACCGCGGCGCTTCCCAGGCTTACGGGTTCCTACTGCCCCAGCTGCGGCGCGCTCGTACCCGAAGGTGCAGACACTTGCCCCAAATGCGGCATGTGGGTGGGAAAGCGGGAGCCCATGCGTGTGCCTACCAATATCCCCCTTACCGATCCTCTGCCAGGCGATCGTCAGGTAAATGCGGCTCCTGCTCCCGATGAGACCAACCAGCTACCTCGCATCGAGTCGGCTGTTCCCTCAGAGCACGACCTGCGCGACCCTTATCTGCGGGAGCGTCCCATTCGCATGCGTACCGTGATCGTGGCTGCCATCGCCTGCTTGGCCATCGTAGGCGGGGCCATCCTTCTTATCACCCACCCCTGGAACCCGGGAGCAGATCTGGGTGCAGCCACCCAGCCGGCAGACACTTCCAAGGCGGGGTTTCCTGGGGCCATCGACTCGCTCACCGGCCAAGACACCAAGGGGCCGACAGGGGAGGTCAAAAGCGGCGACGAGACCTCACATGACATTCTGCAAGAGGCCTATGAGAATCTAGGCGCCTATGCAAAGCAGCTCGACGATTCGGTGACAGCCCTGGAATCCAGGGGTTTCTCGGGTACTTCTGAGGAGCGTTCTGAAGGCTTTTCCAATGCTTCTACTTTGGGCGTCGAGATTTCCAACACCATCAATAAGATTCAAGAGGTGGACACTACCTCTGGCTCCTATCAAGATTCCAAAGACGAGCTTTTGAAGATGGCTAACTGGCTGCGCAACCGTTCGGATGCGGTGACGACTGCCTGGAAGCAGGCGGCTCAGAGCGAGAATCCGCAGTCGGTGCGCGAACAGGCCTTGAGCTCCATTCGTGGCGAGGCTGCTTCCTGGAGCACGATGTTTGAGAGCGCTTACGCCAATTTCTCGCTGCCAGAACCTGCGGCTCAGGCCAACTCCTAGAGTATTTAGGCTTTGTGGTGGACTCCCTTGGGTAATGCCGTTCCTGTGAACCCCATCCTCGCTTGGTAAAATCTCACAGAGACTGCCTTGAGGAGTTGATTTTTATGTCGCTATACCAGCCTGCCTATACGCCCGTGGGCGATGAAGTAGCTACCTTTACCACCAACAAGGGCACCATCGTAGTAGAACTCGACGGCCAGGGTGCCCCTGTGCATGTGGGCAACTTCGCAGAGCTTGCCAACAGCGGTTTTTACGATGATGTGAAGTTTCATCGCTATGTTCCTGGTTTTGTGATTCAGGGTGGTGACCCCAACACTCGCGAGATGGATCCTTCAGATGTGGCCGCTGGCCGTCCTGGCCCCGACGGCATGCCTGGCACTGGCGGTCCCGGCTATTGCATCGTGCACGAATATGATCGCAATCCCCGCAACAGCCATGAGGACGGCGCGCTGGCCATGGCGCGCTCGGCCATGCCAGACTCTGCGGGCTCCCAGTTCTATTTTTGTCTGGGTCCCCAGCATGGTTTGGACAGCGGGTATACAGTCTTTGGTCAAACCGTTGAAGGCAAGGACACCATCGGCGCCCTGCGTGCAGGCGACGTTATCGAGTCAGTGCGGGTAACCCATGGCGCTTCGGGTGAGCCTGTACTCTAACCACTAAATGTAGCGAGAACTATTCCAGAGGAGATTAGAGTGGATCAGCAAGCCTATCAAGCAGGACGTACCGCCTATATGAATGGCGATTATGCCATGGCGGTCACCATGCTTTCGGCAGCTAAAAACCCCGGCGAGATCTATGGCGCCGCAGACCATATGCGTGGCAATGCCTTGATGAAGCTGGGTCGCTACGAGGAGGCTGCTGAGGCTTATGCCGCGGCCTTGGAGGACCATTCCTACGGCAAAGCCGGTGCCCTCAACACCAACCGCGGCCGCGCCCTTGCCGCTGCAGGCCAGGATGGCGCTGCCATCGCAGCCCTCACCGCTGCCATGGCAGACTCTTCCTACACCAACCAGTACAAGACCAAGATCGCCCTGGGCAAGATCTACGAGCGCCAGGGGCAGATGCGCGAAGCCGGCGCAGCCTATCGTGCCGCCGCCATCGATGAGAACAATCCCGATCCTGCAGTGGCGCTGCTCTCGTTGGGCCGCTGCTTTATGGAGCTGGGCCGGCCGGTAGATGCCGTGGAGGCCTACCGCACCGCTCTCGATTTTTCTGCCCCGCAAACCTCCCAGGCTCAGATCTATGCGCTTCTGGGCGAGGCTTTTGTTGCTGCAAGCCGCATGCAGGAGGCCTTGGACGCTTTCAACCATGCTACTCAAGACGGTTCCTATAACCTCACCCCTGCCCAGCGCGCTTCTTATACGGCGGCCCAAAACGCAGTAGCTGCCCTTACAGGGCAGCATGGCGGCGAGACTGACGCTATGCTGGCCGCAGCCGGCTATGGCGGCAGCGGCGCCATCGACCCCTTGGATCCTCTGGGCAAGTCTGGCGAGTTCATCCCTTCGCCTGAAGACACCGGTTTCTTCGAGGTCTCCGAGCAAGATCTGGTGGCTGCCGAGAAGAAGCAGGCCGAGCAGTCCCGCAAAAAGAAGCACACGGGTCTCAAGGTGGCCATCATCATCTTGGTCGTGTTGGCAGTTGTGGGTGGCGGCCTGGGCTTTGCCTATTGGAGGGGCTATGGCTGGCCTATGGCAGAAGACACGGTGAACGAGCTGTTCTATGCCAAGACCGACGGCACAGATACCGCCGCCTACTTGGCCCCTTCGCTCTCTGACGATCAAAAGAAGTCCATCGAGGCTATCCTGCCCAGCAATGCCCAGCTCAAGATCGATGGCATTGACCGCTCCACCAACTCCACCACGGTGGCCTGCACTGCCACACTGCCCGAAGGCGGCTCTCAGGCCTACACCATCACGCTGGTGCGCGACGGCTTGGGCTGGAAGGTCTCTGACGTGCAGCTATCCTTTGATTCTCAGTCCTCTGCAACCTCCGGTACCACCACTACTACAGGCACAGTGGCCACTGGCTCTGATGCATCCAGCGACGCTGGCTCTACGGGCGCCAGCGATACCTCTACCGCTGGTTCTAACGCTGCAACACCCACAAACTAGCAGGTAGCTCATCTGGCGCTTATCTAGCACGCAGCAAGCTACCTCACCCACGTTGTATCTTCTTATTAGGATTTCTTCCTAATGCATGTTCCCAAGGGATTGGTGCTATGTCGATTCTCGACAACATCTTCGGCGAATACGGTGGCGACCTCGCCATAGACTTGGGTACTGCCAACACCTTGGTGGCAGTACGCGGCGAAGGCATCGTGCTCAACGAACCTTCCGTGGTCGCCATCGATCGCAACGAGGAGCGCGTGCTTGCGGTTGGCGTTGACGCCAAGCGCATGGTGGGGCGTACTCCCGGCTCCATTACTGCTATCCGCCCGCTCAAGGACGGCGTCATTGCAGACTTTGATGTTACAGAGGTAATGCTTCGCTATTTCATCGAGAAGGCCCGTGAGCGCCGTTATCCCTGGTCGCCTAGGCCCCGAGTGGTGGTTTGCGTGCCATCGGGCGTCACCTCTGTAGAGAAGCGCGCCGTGTTCGAGGCCACCATTCAGGCGGGGGCTCGCCAAGCGTACCTCATCGAAGAGCCTATGGCAGCTGCCATCGGCGCAGACCTGCCTATCGAAGACCCCACCGGATCCATGGTGGTAGACATTGGCGGCGGTACCACTGAGGTGGCAGTGATCGCCATGGGCGGCATCGTGGTGTCCCAATCCATCCGCACTGCCGGTGACGAGTTTGACCAAACCATCCTCGAGCACGTGCGCAATGCCTATAACCTCTCCATTGGCGAGCGCACGGCAGAAGATATCAAGATCAAGGTGGGATCTGCTGCACCTCTCAAAGAAGAACTTGACGTCGAGGTGAACGGTCGCGATGTAATGAACGGCTTGCCCAAGACCGTGCGCATCGAGTCTGAGGAAATTCGTCGTGCGCTCAACCGCCCTCTCGATGAGGTCACCAAGGCAGTGAAGGATGCCTTGGATGTCACTCCGCCAGATCTTGCCAGTGACTTGATGTATTACGGCATTATGCTCACCGGCGGTGGCGGCATGCTGCGCGGCCTCGACCAGCGTCTGCGAGAAGAGACCGGCGTGCCGGTAAATGTGAGCCCTACCGCTCTGGAAAACGTGGTTAACGGTTGCGCTAAGGTTCTCGAGGCCAACGCCCTGTCCGGCGGCTTCGTGCAAAGCTCGGCTCAGTAGGCGGCAGCATGGCTTCTAGAATGCCCCAGGCTCCTGGCGTCAAGCGGGAGCCTTCATCGCCTGTGCGCCTAGTGGTTGTTCTTCTCGGTATCTCACTGGTGCTTTTCACGCTTTCGGTGCGAGAAGGCGGCACTGGGCCTATCTCTACAGTTGAAGGAGCGGTGCAAGTGGTATGCGCGCCCTTGCGCTATGTGGGAGCAGTGGTTTGCTCTCCTTTCACTGGTCTCTCTAACCTGGGCGCCAACCTTACGGCGGACTCCGAGACGCTCTCTGAGCTCAAAGCTCAAAACGAGAAGTTGTTGGCAGAGAACGCCCAGCTCAAAGAGTCGGCACAGGCAGCCAACAGGCTCGAGGGCTTGTTGGAGCTCCAGGACAACTACAACCTCAAATCCACCGGGGCCAGGGTTATCTCGGGCTCGCTTGACTCCCTTAGCTCCACCATCACTATCGACAAGGGGTCTTTGCAAGGTATCGCGGTGGGCATGCCTGTGACAGACTCCATGGGCATCATAGGGCAAGTGTCGGCAGTGAGCCCCACCTCTTCGCAGGTGCGCCTGATCACCGACGATCGCTCCTCGGTTTCGGCCATGGTGCAAGAGAGCCGTGCTCAAGGGCAGGCGCAAGGCCAGGGGACCGATATGCTCCAGCTCAATCTGGTACGCGCTGACCAATCGGTGTCGGTTGGCGACCTGGTGGTCACCAGCGGCCTTGACGGGGTCTTTCCCAAAGGCTTGCTTATAGGCACCATCACCTCTGCCGACAAGCCTTCTGGTGCCCTGTACTACAACATTTTAGTAAAACCGGCGGCCTCGGTGTCCAATCTTGAGGAAGTGTTGGTCATCACTTCATTGACTGACGACCAGACAGCCTCTGCCAGCGATGTGGCCGCTGCTGACGCCCAAGAGGCCGGCAAAGCCCCCGCGCAAAGCAACGCGCCCGCCTCAACTGGAGGCGCTGCCTCTTCTACAGGGGCTTCTCGAGAGGGCGCTCAGAGTGCAGCCCAAGCTCAAAGCGGAGCTGCCGGCGAAGGCAATGGCGACGCTCAGTCGAGCTCCGATGGATCGCAGAGCCAAGGTTAGGAGGGATCATGGTCGTCAATGACACCAATGCGCGTCGCAAGGTAGCGCTTGTCTCTTTTGCCATCTGCGCGGCATGCCAAGTGATCTTGGCTCCCAACCTGCCTCTTGCCAATGGGCGCCCCAACTTCATGCTCATCTTTGCTGGTTCCATGGCTCTCTGCTACGGAGGCACGTTTGGTATTCTAGCCTCCTTTGGAGCCGGACTCTTCTTTGACATTGTGAGCTCGGGTCCTGTAGGCCTGATGGCTTTCTTGTTCACGCTGATGGCAGCCGTCATTGGCCGAGAAGACCGCAACGTCATAGCTGACGCCACTCCTCAGGCCCTACGCATCTTCTGCTTGGCGGCACCTGCGGTGGAACTGGCCTCTCAGCTGGTGCTCATGGCCATTGGGCAGGGGGGCACGCTTTTGGATACGCTTGGTCTTCGCTGGCTTCCGGCCTCGGTGCTCGACATAGTCTTCTTTCTGCCCTTTTTGCTGTTCTTGTCCCGCACCGGCTCGCGCTCACCTCAACTCGGGAAAAAGAAGACAGGTGCCCTTAAGCGCAGCAAGATTTCTACCCGGGGTCTTTAGGGACGTAGAGTCCGCACCCCTCAAGGGATTGGTTTATGGAGCTCGGTACTCTCACTATTGTCATTATCGCAATCATCGCCCTGGCAGCCATCGTGGCGGTACTGGTGGTGGTGTCTGCTAAAAACGGCCGCTTCAAGGTGGACATTGGTGGTCAGACCCCCCGTGCTGCCGGCGGTAGCGACACTTCCTCAGAAACCGGTTTCAAGGGTCGCATCGCTGGATTGGGTTTAGCGGCTGGAGGCGTGCTCGCCGTGTTGGCAGGGCGTATCTGGGCCATGCAGCTCATGAGCGGCGACGAGTACGTCAAACAGGCCGAGAATAACCGCACCCGCACAGTGACCACCTCTGCTCCTCGCGGCCGTATTCTGGATCGCAATGGCAATGAGCTGGTGACCAATCGCCCCTCACTCACTGTAGTCGCTCAGGCGGATGTGGCCGACGAAGAGCGGGAAATCGTATTATTGGGCGATCTTTTGGGCATGCCGGCCATGGCAGTGAAGCGCAAGATCCAAGACACTACTGAGGGTGCTCAAAGCGCACGCACGGTGGCGGTGGACGTGCCTCGCCGGGTGGTGGCTTACCTGGAAGCTCACCCTGACCTGTTTCCTGGTGTTACTGTGCAACAGCGCACGCAGCGCTATTACCCTTACGGCACGGTGGCGGCCCATGTGTTGGGCTACACCGGCACTGTGAGCCCAGACCAGCTGGAGGCCACCAATGAGGACGAGGGGACCATCCAGTATGAGTCGGGCGATATCACCGGCCAAGCAGGTGTTGAGTACCAATATGAGTCTGTGTTGCAAGGCATCCGCGGTGAGCAGCAGGTCTTTGTAGATGCCAATGGCGATGTTACCGGTTATGCCACCTCGGTGCCTGCCACTGCAGGCTCAGATGTTGAGCTGACTATCGACATAAATATTCAAAAGGCAGCCGAGGAAGGGCTGCTTCATGCCATCGACAAGGCCCATGCTCTGAACAATAAGGCTACGGCAGGTTCGGTGGTGGTGCTCGATGCTACCAATGGCGACGTGTTGGCTATGGCCAGTTATCCAGAGTTTGATCCTTCCATCTTTGTGGGTGGCATCTCCAATGACGACTGGCAGGCCCTCTCTGACGAGGCGTCGGGCTATCCTCTCATGGATCGCGCGGTTACCGGTACCTATGCCTCTGCTTCGACCATCAAGCCTCTTTCCGCACTCGCAGCGCTCAATGCAGGGCTGGCCACGGAGGGTTCCACCTATAACTGCACCGGCTTTTGGACTGGCTTTGGCGAAGCTTACGGCCAGTATTGCTGGGATCACAACGGCCATGGGATCATGGACGTGCGAAACGGCATCGTTTTCTCCTGCGACACGGTGTTCTACGAAATAGGCAAGGCATTCTTCGAGTCAGATGACAAAGAGGGCCTCCAAAAGACCTACAGCCGCTGGGGCTTGGGAGAAGGCACGGGCATCGACCTGCCTGGCGAGGCGGTAGGCCGTGTGCCTACGGCTCAGTGGAAGCAAGACTATTTCAAAGACTACTCTGCCGATGACCGGGCATGGCGAGGTGGAGATACCACCAACCTGGCTATCGGCCAAGGCGACATCTTGGTCACCCCGCTTCAGATGGCCTGTGTGTACATGGGCATTGCGAATGGGGGTACCATGTGGACTCCCCACGTGCTCAAATCGGTAGGCTCTAAAGAGGGCAGTGGCACGTTGGTGGACTATCAGCCCTCCAAGCTCCGCGAAGTAGAAGAAGACGCAGAATACTTGGCCTATGTTCAAAGTGCTCTGGAAGGCGTGATCTACGAAGAAGATCCAGCAGTCACCGCCCACTTCACCAATCTGCCGGTAAAGGTTGCAGGCAAGACCGGCACGGGCGAGAAAGCGGGCAAAGACCCTACCGCATGGTTCTGTGCCTATGCCCCAGCTGACGATCCCAAATACGTCGTCTGTGCCGTCATTGAAGAGGGCGGATTTGGCTCTACGAGTGCCATGTATGCTGTGCGCGATACTCTGGGCGCCATCTATAACAGTCCCGACGATGCCACGGTCACTTCGTCGGCCAGCGTGAGGTAGGGGAGGCGAGTTTATGGCTTCGGTACGGCAAAGAAAGACACCACGTCACGGGACTGGCGTTCAAGACCCTGGATTCTCAGAGATGGTCTCCAGCCTCTTTGGAGGCGAGGCGGGAAAGCGTCCGGGAGGCGCCAAGGCTCGCATGCCTCGAGCTAAGGGAATTCTTTCAGAAATTTATCGCCCAGTGCTCTTTAGCTCTCTGGCGCTAGTGGCCTATGGCCTGTTGGTGGTATGGTCTGCCTCCCTTACCATTGCAGAGGCGTCTTTGCCCCGTCAACTGGTGGGTTTCGCTCTGGGTCTTGTGGCAGCTGCTGTCATCTGGCACTACGATTATCGCAATCTGGCAAATTACACCACTGCGCTACTCATCGCGGACATCATTTTATTTATATTGCCCATGATCCCTGGCTTGAGCTACTCGGCCAAAGGCATGGCCGGGTGGATCCAAATACCCGGTATTGGCCTGCGCTTTCAGCCCTCAGAGCTCATGAAACTTGTCACCATCTTTCTCATAGCTTCTGTGGCGGCCCAGTACAACGGCAAGATCAAAGCGTTCTCTGATTATTGCAAGCTCTGCGGCACCCTGCTTATTCCCTTTCTCTTGCTGCTCACTCAAGATTTGGGCACTTCCCTTATCGTGTTGGTGGCAGGGGCCTCCATCATCATCTGCGCAGGGGCCAAAAAGGAATGGGTTATTCCTACTGTCATCCTTATTGTGGTGGTGGCGGCACTGGTGATCTTTTGCTCGCTTACCCCGGGGCTCCCAAACATCCTCAAGGAGTATCAGCTCAAGCGCCTCATCGTCTTTGTGGATCCTTCAGTGGATCCTTCAGGCGACGGTTACAACCTTCAGCAAGCAAAGATCGCCGTAGGATCCGGTGGTTTTCTGGGAAAAGGCATAGGCCACGCTTCTCAGGCCGGACAGGGATTCTTGCCTGAGGCCCATACAGATTTTGTCTTTGCCCTTCTGGCAGAGGAGTTTGGTTTTGTGGGCGCCATGGTACTGTTGGCGCTCTTTGGCTGGCTCATGTTCTCGGTAGTGCGCCTGGCCCAAACCATCGAGCTGCCCTTTGGCAAGCTCGTGTTGGTGGGCGTGGTGGCCATGTGGGCTTTCCAGCTGCTGGAAAACGTGGGTATGTGCCTAGGAATCATGCCTATCACCGGCATCCCTTTGCCCTTTATCAGCTACGGTGCCTCTTCTATGGTGGTGCAGCTCTCAGCAGTAGGGATGGTGCAGTCAGTCTATCGCCACCGCACCAAGGCAGCCTAGGTGGGTATCGGCAACCGGCTGCGCTATGATTCATAGATTCAGGCCCGTTTTCTAGGACGATTGACGTCTAAAGGAGTTGTCTATGGCCTCTCGTGGCATGTCGTTTGACAGGATTAAAGAGGTGTTTGATGCCGGCAAGCAGGCTGAGGCAGCCCGCAAGGAAGCCGTGCGCATCGCCGTGGAACTCTCGCCCGGCGCTCCTGATTCGTTGGTCTTTGCCCTGAAAGACGCGCTAGTTCCCCAGACGGCTCAGGCCATGATCCATGTAGGCGCGCTGGCTTCGAACGAGCCCATCCTGGTAAACCCCGAAGCGGATCTCTGCATCATCCTCTGCGGCTCTGAAACCTCCCTCACCCGGACCTGCGCTAGGGGCTGGGCCAAGGCGGGCGTTCCTGTGTGCCTTCTGGCGGAGAGCTCGCTGGACGTTCCAGAGACCGGCATTTCTGCGGGCGTTGAGCCTGCCTGTGCTGTCGCCACAGATCCCAACCGCGCGCTGGCCCTGCTGTCTCAATGGATGGTAAGAGCTACCGAGAAGGGCCCCTCTCTGGCCATGGCATTTCCCTTTTGTAGAAAAGCCCAGGCAAACTCTGATATCCTCTCCTGTGCCGCTGCCAATGCAGGAGTAGGCGCGGTGGATTTTATCAAGGGTGCGGACTTTCCGGTAATGTGTGCCACTGAGTCTTCGATGGCGTTGCGTATCGCTGCGCTTTACGGCTATGCCCCTGGCCCTGCGCGCACCCCGGAGATCGCCTGCGTGGTGGCAGGGGGCCTGCTCATGCGTTCGGTGGCACGCGCTGCCACCCATAGCTTCCCCAAGATCTCCTGGGTTCTCAAAGGCTTTATTGGTTGGGGAGGCACCTACCTCACGGGCCAGCTGCTTTTGGCGCGCTATGAGGCAGGCGAAGCTTTTGACGAGAAGCTGGCCTGGGGTTTGGAGCGCCTTAAAGAGGTGGCCTATGAGATGGGCCAGCGTGCGCGCACTCTTACCGGCTCGCTGGTGGAGGTCGAGCCTGGCGCCCTTTATTCTGACGGGTCACAGGGGTCTTCTTTGGCCCGCATTGCAGATGTGATCGATGTGGTGGTGGCTCCCGAGCCAACCCAATGGTTTGAGATTGGACAGGAAGGCAACGCCTAATGCGTCTCCCCAAAACCAATAGCTTCGCCCAAATCGAGCCTTTGCTAGAGCATGTGAGCAAGCCTGCTCGCTACCTTGGCCACGAATGGGGCCTCGAAGAGATAGAGCCAGAGGCCTTCTCTCTGTGCATGGTGTTTCCCGACGTCTATGAGATCGGCTTGCCAAATCTTGGTGTAGCTATTCTCTATAGGGCGGTGAACTCGGTTCCCGGCCTTGCCTGCGAGCGCTGCTATCTGCCTTGGCCTGACATGGCAGACCTCATGCGCGGACACGACGTGCCCCTTATGTCCTTGGAGAACGCCTACCCGGTGGCCTCCTTCGACGTGGTGGGCTTCTCCATCGCCCATGAACTGGCAGGCACCAACGTGATGGAAGCCCTGGACCTAGCCCACATTCCTGTTTTGGCCTCTGATCGAGCGCAGGATGATCCCATCATCATTGCGGGTGGCCCCGGCATCTGGAATGCCGAGCCTCTGGTGCCTATGATCGACGCTTTTCTCCTAGGAGAGGGCGAAGAGTCTATCGTCGAGGTGACCCAGAAGGTAAAGGCTGGTCGCGAGGCTGGTCTTTCTCGGCAAGAAATCATTGCAAGCTTGAAAGACGTGCCAGGCACCTATGTACCTTCGCTCTATGACTATCGTTATGACGAGGCGGGTACCAGGTTTGGCTACGCGGTTCCCAAAGAGGGCTCTGGCGCCCCTGAGGTGGTCTATAAGCGTGTGGCCAATGATTTTGCGGCCAGTGACGCTACCTGCGGGGCCATTGTGCCGGCAATGGAGACGGTGCAAGACAAGCTCTCGGTTGAGGTGCTGCGAGGCTGTGCTCGTGGCTGTCGCTTTTGCCAGGCTGGCATCACCTATAGGCCGGTGAGGGAGCGCTCGGCAGACAGCGTCGTGGCGGCTTGCGTAGAGGGACTTCAAAAGACCGGGTATGAAGAGGTTTCACTCATGAGCCTCTCGACTACCGACCATTCCCAGTGCGCCCAGATTCTCCACCGCTTGAATCAGCGGCTTGCTGGCGAGGGCGTGCGTGTCTCTATTCCTTCTCAGCGTTTGGATTCCTTTGGCGTGGAGATGGCCTTGGAGGTGGCCGGCGCCAAGCGCGGCGGGCTCACCTTTGCTCCGGAGGCCGGAAGTCAGCGACTCCGCGACATAATCAATAAGAACGTCACCCAAGAAGACTTGGAGCGGGCTGCCACCAACGCCTTTGAGAATGGCTGGCAGCGCATGAAGCTCTACTTCATGATGGGCCTTCCCGGCGAGACCGACGAGGATATCGTGGCCATCGCTCAGCTGGCCCAAAGGGTGATAGACATTGGCCGCGAGATCCTTCCCAAGGGAAGGCGCGGTGGCTTGGGCGTCACCATCTCGGTAGGCGTCTTCGTGCCCAAAGCCCACACACCCTTCCAGTGGGTGGGTCAGCTCTCTCAGGCCGAGGTCAAAAGGCGCCAGCAGCTGTTGCTCTCCTCGGTTCATGACCGTGCCATCAAAGTCAATACCTTCGACTCGGATGCGGCGGTGTTGGAGTCGGCCCTCTCAAAGATGGGCCGCGAGGGCTTCGATCTTATCTACAACGCTTGGAAGAGGGGCTGCCGCTTCGACGCCTGGAGCGACCAGTTTGACTTTGAAGCCTGGTGCGCGGCGGCTTCTGCCTGCGGCTTTGACCTGGATGAGATCGCACAGACCGAGCTTTCTTTAGATGCGCGGCTGCCTTGGGACCACACCAGCCCTGGCGAGTCCAAGGGCTTCCTCAAGCGCGAATGGCGTCGGGCGCTGGAGGGAAAAACCACCCAGGACTGCACTCGCGACAGCTGCGCTGGGTGCGGCGTGTGTCCCACTTTGAAGGTAGACAACTTACTGGCACAGGAGCGCTGATGGAAGAGCCCACTCGTTTTGTCCTGCGCGTCAACTATAAAAAGACCGGTCGCCTGCGCCATCTGGGCCACCTAGATCTCTTGAGGGCACAGGAGCGCTCCATTCGCCGGGCGTCGCTGCCGTTCTGCCTTACTCAGGGCTATTCGCCTCGCATGAAGTGTGCTTATTCGGCGGCGCTGCCGGTAGGGGCGGCTTCGGAGCATGAGTATTTCGACCTTTCCCTCTCCAGCTACCTGGAGCCGGAGGAGGCCCTTGCCAGGCTTCAGCGCTCCACTCCCCAAGACCTGGCTCCCATCGCGGCTGCCTACGTGGACCCCCACTCCCCAGCGCTGGGCGCCTGGCTCGATCGCAGTCGGTGGCAGCTGGATCTGGCTACCCAGGCTTCTGCCCACGCCCTTGCAGAGGCCCTGACTGCACTGGCCGAGAAGGGCCAGCTTACCTACCTGCGAGGCCGCAAGGAGAAGAAAGTTGACCTGACGTCTACCCTGGTAGGCTGGACGGTAGAGCCTCGGCAGCCTGGTTGGCTGAGAGTGGTGGTAGACACCCGCTCTTCCAATGAAGGGGCGCTGCGTCCTGAGGTGCTGGTGAGGGCTGCCTTCGATGATGCGGCGTTGGCCGGCGAGACTCTCGAAGCCTGTCATGTAGAGCGTTTAGGCCAATGGCACGAAGAAAAAGACGGCAGCCTTGTGAAAGCTCTGTGAGAGCCAGATTCCGGGCTAGAATAGTCCGGATAGACAAGTAGGAGACTGCCTGTGGGAAAGTCCTGTGAAACCGGAGTATTCCTTGCCGGTTTCATTGACTGTGCCCCCGTTCGGTCCTATTATGGTCAACTGTTGCACTCACCTCGCAATGAAGGGTTCGATCACATGTACGCAATCGTTTCCACTGGCGGCAAGCAGTATAAGGTTGCCAAGGGCGACGTCATCGACGTCGAGAAGCTCGACGCGCAGCCTGGCGATCAGGTCTCCCTGGACGTCCTCCTGCTCGCTGATGGCTCCACCACCACCTCTGATCCTGAGGCCCTGGCCTCTGAGAAGGTCGTTGCCAAGGTGGTAGACCAGCACAAGGCCCCCAAGGTCACTGTGTTTAAGTTCCACAAGCGTAAGCGCTACCAGCGCACTCGCGGTCATCGTCAGCAGCTCACCACCCTCGAGATCGTCGAGGTCCCCGGTGACGTTGAGGCTCCGGTTTCCGCCTCCACCGCAGAGTAACTTTGAGAACCCTCACCAGATAGGCAGGTAGCACCATGGCACATAAGAAAGGTCTCGGTTCTTCTCGTAACGGCCGTGACTCCAACGCCCAGCGTCTGGGCACCAAGATCTTTGGCGGCCAGTCCATCAAGACCGGTCAGATTATCGTCCGTCAGCGTGGCACCCACATCCACCCCGGTGAGAACGTGGGTATTGGCCGCGACGACACTCTCTTCGCTCTCAAAGACGGCGTGGTAGAGTTCACCCAGGGCGACAAGCACAAGGTGCACGTGCGCCCCGTCGAGGCCTAAGGCCTCGGATCTTCAATCCAGCACGCATCCGGGACCTCCGCACGCACGGAGGTCCTTTTTTATCTCTGTTCAGGCTCGCCGCTTGAGGATGGCTAGAGCGGGTAGAGACCTTTAGCTCCCGGTCTTTTGGAGGGTCCCATGCCTCAATTTACCGATGTTTCTCGAATCAATGTCTGCGGCGGCAACGGCGGTGCAGGCTGCATGAGCTTCCGTCGTGAAGCCCACGTGCCCAAGGGCGGTCCCGATGGCGGCGATGGCGGCGATGGCGGCGACGTCATCCTAGTGGCCGACCCTCAGCTCTCATCGCTCATCGATTATCGCTACAAGCATCACTTTCGGGCTACTCGCGGCACCCATGGCCAAGGCGCGCGCAAGCATGGCGCCAATGGCGACGACCTCTTCTTGCGAGTTCCCTTGGGTACCCAGGTGCGCGAGCTCGACCCTGAGACCATGGAGCCTCTCTATGAGATCGCAGACCTCACACAGCCCGGCGATAGGGTGGTAGTGGCTCCTGGCGGCAAGGGGGGCCGGGGCAACATCCATTTTGTGACCTCGGTGCGTCGTGCACCTGCTTTTGCCGAGAAGGGTGAGCCTGCCAGGGACCATTGGATCGAGCTGGAAATGAAGCTCATGGCCGATGCCGCGCTGGTAGGCATGCCTTCCGTCGGCAAGAGCTCCCTCATTGCGCATATGAGCGCCGCTCGCCCCAAAATCGCAGACTATCCCTTTACCACCCTCGTGCCCAACCTGGGCGTGGTGTCGGTAGGGGATGACTCCTTCGTGGCAGCAGACGTTCCCGGACTGATCGAAGGTGCTAGCCAAGGCAAGGGTTTGGGCCATGAGTTCTTGCGCCATATCGAGCGCACTGCCCTTATCATTCACGTGGTAGACGTCACTGGCGGCTTTGAGGGCCGCGATCCTGTGGAGGACTACGGGATCATCAATGGCGAGCTGGCAGCCCATGGCCCCGAGCTAGCCGATCGTCCCATGATTGTGGTGGCCAACAAGGTGGATATGCCCAACACCTCAGAGGCAGTGGCTCGCCTGCGAGAGCGCGCCCTGGCAGACGGCCACGAGTTTTATGCGGTGTCAGCAGTGACCGGCGCCGGCATTCGCGAGCTTGAGCATGGGGCTGCCCGTCAGGTGCACGAGTTGCGCTCCGCCATTGTGGGATCACCCGAGCCTCGCAGCTTTACCCCTATCTGGGAAGAGCGTCGCCAAAAACACGATCGTCAAATCCGCATCACCAATCTGGGCGGTGGCGTATGGCGAGCTTCGGGCACCAACCTGGAGCGCATGGTGGTGCAAACAGACTGGGACAACGAGGAGGCGGTGACCTACCTGCAGCATCGCTTTGGCCGCATGGGCTTCGACGACCTACTGGCCAAAGCTGGCGTCAAGGGAGGCGACGAGGTTCGTGTCCTCGATTTCGCCTTCGAATATGAGGGCGCCCCAGAGGAGGATGAAGAAATGGCTTCAGAGGACGAGGCCGAGGCTCTGTGCTTTGAGGTCGACGACTCAGAGCAGGAGGCCTAATGAAGGCTCCCGACCAGCTCGATCATGTCATAGTGGCCAAGGTAGGCTCCTCTACCTTGGTAAATGGTCAGGGCGCCATAGACCAAGAGTATCTCTCTAACCTAGTGGACCAGCTGGCAGAGCTTGCGCGGCTGGGGTATCGGCCGGTGCTTGTAAGCTCCGGAGCTGTGGCCGTAGGCATGGAGCGCTTGGGCATCGCTTCTCGGCCGCAAGAGATCCCGGCTCTTCAAGCCTGCGCTTCTGCGGGCCAGGCAGCGCTTACCGAGGTCTATGCAGAAAAGCTTGCACAGCAGGGCATCCCCTGCGGGCAGGTGCTGCTTACTCGGCGCGATGTGACCGATCGCCGCGGGTATCTCAATGCTCGCAACACCTTTGATTATTTGCTTACTTTGGGCGCCATTCCCGTGGTGAATGAGAACGACACCGTGGCAGCCTACGAGTTTGTCTTTGGCGACAACGACATGTTGGGAGCCATCGTGGCGTCGCTGGTAAACGCAGAGCGCTATGTGATCCTCTCAGATATCGATGGGCTCTACGATGCCAATCCTCAGACCCACCCAGAGGCGAGGCTGGTAGAAAAGGTGGATGTTATCACCCCAGAGCTCATGGCCACTGCCGGAGGCGCCGGGTCGCAGGTGGGTACCGGCGGAATGGTCACCAAGCTTCGGGCAGCCCGTGCGCTGTTGGCGGCTGGCATCCCCATGACTATCACTGAAGGAAAGCGGCCCCATTCGCTGGTGGATGCGGTTCTCGGTTGCGGCAGGCGTACCGAGTTTGGTACCCCTGGCGCTCCTCGTGAGCAGGCACGCAAGCTATGGATTGGCGTTGCCAACAGGGCAGCTGGTACAGTGGAGGTAGATGAAGGTTGCGTGAGGGCTTTGCGCGACGAGGGGGCCTCGCTGTTGCCTGTGGGCGTTGTGGCGGTGGAAGGCACTTTTGAGCCCGGCGATGTAGTAAGCGTGGTGGGTCCTGAGGGTTCGCTGGTAGCGCGCGGCATCACTCGCTACAGTGCCGAGGATCTGGGCCGTTGCCGAGGTCTCACCTTGGACGTCATCGCCCGCTTCCTGCCTCAAATGTCAGACCAGCCCGCCATTCACAGAGACGAGCTTTTAGTCTTCTAGCAGCGCCTTTGCTGCCTACTCGAAGGGAGGCCCTATGGTCTTCGATGACAGTACCGCTTCCACTGCCGAGAAACCCTCGGCTGCCATCCTGTGCGCCACCCGTGCTCGGGAGGCCAAGGATGTGCTGGTAGCTCTTGGGGCCGCTGGCCGCTCACGGGCCATCCAAGCCTGTGCTGAGGCTATTCGCCGGGCCCAAGATGCCATCTCTGCCGCTAACGAGCAAGACATGAAAGCGGCCCAAGCGGCTTTCATGGCGCTGCCCCTGCAAGACAGGCTGCGTTTGGGCGCAGATCGCATCCAGGCACTGTGCGCCTCTATGGAAGAGGTGGCAGCAGCTGATGACCCTCTCGATCAAGTGGTGGGAGGTCGCAGGCTTCCCAGCGGAGTGGCGATGGAACAGGTTACGGTGCCTTTGGGAGTCGTAGCCATGATCTATGAAGCCCGCCCCAACGTCACTGGCGATGCCATTGCTCTCTGCCTGCGTTCCGGCAACGCCTGTGTGCTGCGGTCGGGGTCGGCTGCCATCAATACCTGCCGGGCCATTGTAGAGGCTGCGCGCCAAGGACTCGAGAATGTCAAGGTAGATCCCAATGTGATTCAGTTTGTGGATTCCGGTGATCGCCAGAGCTCGGTGGATCTCATGCATGCTGCCGGCCTTGTTGATCTTTTGATTCCCCGCGGCGGGGCCTCTCTTATCCACACTTGCGTGCAGGAGTCCACGGTGCCCACCATCGAGACCGGCACCGGCAATTGCCATATCTACTTGGAACGCACAGCCTCGGTCTCCATGGCCACCTCCATCGTGCTCAATGCCAAGTGCAGTCGCCCCGGTGTGTGCAATGCGGCCGAGAGTCTTCTGGTAGATCGCGAGGCCGCTACGCTGCTGTTGCCTCCCGTGCTGGCAGTCCTTCATGAGCAAGGAGTCGAGCTTGTGGGCGACGCTCGAGCCTGTGCGGTGGCAGAGGCTTCCGGTATACCCATGGAAGCTGCCACTGCCGACGACTGGGGCACCGAGTATCTGGACCTTAAGATGTCGGTCAAGGTGGTGGAGGGCGTCTCAGAAGCCGTCGCTCATATCAATCGCTACGGCACTGGGCACTCCGAGTGCATTGTCACCAACGATTACGAGGCTTCCCAGGTTTTCTTGACCCAGGTGGATGCAGCGTGCGTGTATGTAAACGCCTCTACGCGCTTCACCGACGGCGGCATGTTTGGGCTAGGCACAGAGATCGGTATCTCCACCCAAAAGATCGGTGTGAGAGGACCTATGGGCGCCTCGGCACTCACCACCACCAAGTACCTGTTGCGAGGCACGGGTCAGGTGCGCCTATGACCGCACCTTCTTCTACCCCCGCCTATCTGGTAGCTTCTGCCCAGCAGGCTGCCGGCGCTTCAGGGCTGCTGCATCTCAACGGCATCGATCTCCCTGCACTGCCTTATAAAGAGGGGGATCCCTGTCGTGTGGGCATCATGGGAGGCACCTTTGACCCTATCCACTACGGGCACCTGGTGGCCGCAGAGCAGGCGGCAGAAGACCTGGAGCTCGACGTAGTGATCTTCATGGCGGCGGGATCTCCTGCCTTCAAGCAAGACCGGAGGGTCTCGAGTTCTGAGGATCGCTTTGCCATGACCCTTCTGGCAACTGCGGACAACCCCCGTTTTGTGGCCTCTCGCTTGGAGATCGAGCGTCCAGGCATCACCTATACCGCAGATACGCTGGCCCAAATCGCTGCGGCCTATCCTTCCTCGGTGGAGCTCTTTTTTATCACCGGTGCCGATGCCGTGGTGGACATCGTCCACTGGCACGACGCGGCGCGCATTGCCTCGCTGGCCACGTTAGTGGGCGCCACTCGGCCCGGCTACGACCTAGAGCGTGCGCGGCAGGCCATCAACGAGTCACCCATCGACTTTCAGGTGATCTATCTAGAAGTGCCGGCTCTCGCCATAAGCTCCTCTTACCTGCGCCGCCGTTGTGCTGCAGGCCAGTCGCTTCGCTATCTGACCCCCGACACCGTATGCGGCTACATTCGCAAGCACCATCTCTATGGCTGGGAACAGGTCACCGGCGAGACCATGCCAAGCCAGAAGATCTCAGCCATCTTGCCTCAGTCCCCTCTAGATCCTCCCGTCTCGCCGGAAAGCCCTTCTGCTCGGGAGACAGGTAAGGAGCTCCATTGACCGCGAATCATTCCAAAGAGACTTGCGAAGAGCCGGGGACGCTGGATTACTTCCAAGCGCTGGTAGCAGCTCCTTCTCGGCTTGATGAGGCCCAACAGGCCCAGGTGGCCCAGCTAGAGGCAGACTTGGCGGAGCATATGGCCTCAAAGCCCAGGCGCCTGGCTCATTCGCTTTCTGTGGGGCATACGGCAGAGGCGCTGGCGCAACTCTATGGAGCAGATCCCTACAAGGCGCGGGTGGCTGGCATACTTCATGACTGGGAGAAGGTCCTGCCAGACGACACGTTGGTAGAGGAGGCCCAAGAGGCCCAGATCGACTTTGGGGTAGACCTTTATAAGGTAAAACCTTTGATTCATGGAGTGCTGGCGGCTCAGCGTCTTCCGGATCGCTACCCCTGGCTCGATCAGGAGACCCTTGATGCCATTGCGTGCCATACCACAGGAGTCAAAGATCCCGGCCCTCTTTCTCAAGTGCTCTTCGTGGCCGACGGCATCGAGCCTCTCAGGGGCTCCAAGGGCCCGCTGGACGCCCAGCGTTGCCTGGTGGGAAAGGCAAGCTTGTCAGAGCTCTATCTCACCAGCTTTTGCGACGGCATGGTTTACGTTATTGCTACTCGGCGCTATCTCTGGCCGGGTACCGTGGATATCTACAACGCCCTCATCCAGGCGTCGAAGGAGTCTAAATGAGCGATTCTTCCAATGATCAGACCCCTCGTTTCGAGGCAGCCTATGGCGGAGCGGTCGAGGCGCTCTCGGTGGCTCAGGTGGCCGCCTGCGCTGCCGACAGCAAGAAGGCCCAAGACATAGTGGTCTTAGATGTCACCGAGCTCTCAGACATGAGCGATTATCTGGTCATATGCACCACCACTTCCAACCCGCAAACCCAGGCGGTGCTCGAGGAGGTCAAAGACCAAGTGTCGGCCCAGCTCTCCGAGAAACCCTTCTCCATCGAGGGACGCGAGTCGGGCCACTGGATCTTGTTGGATTACGGGGCGGTCATTGTCCACATCTTCCAGCAGGACCTGCGCGACTACTATCGCTTGGAAAAGCTTTGGGGCGACGCGCCTCAGGTCCAGTTCTAGAGACGATACACAACCCTATGCGCTCCGGCCTCTGAGGAACCAGTCTCGATGAGCCTTTTGCCGGGGAAGTCTAAATATCAATATAATAAACTATTGCAGACCTTCGTCCTGGGGACGGGGGTCTGTTCCTTTGACCGTCTGCTCCCTAAGGCGCAGGTCGCGTCCATAGGCAATGGCGTCGCTCCCAAAGCGCTGTCTAATGGAATCTGCGGCCACATGGAGCTTTCGCTGTGCCTCTGCGTCTTGGGCCCGGGCTCCTGCGGCCTCTAGCTTGGATGCAGCTTCTGGTCTCTGAGCTGCCGATAGGGACGCGCCTTCCAGACTCGCCACATCGAAGAGGCACGGTTGGGCCTCGGTTGCGGGGATCTCTCCAAACCGAGAAACGCCCACCCCCACCAGCCGCACCGCGATGCCGGGATGCCAGACATCGTGAAGCAGTTCGATGGCGGCTGCGCCAAAGACCGCCTCGTCATCGGTGCAGCAGGCCAGTCGTTTTTGGGCAGTGCGTCCCTGGCCAAAATCAAACTTGAGCTTAAGGGTGACCTCAGACCCTGCCAGATGTGCTTTGCGAAGTCGGCTACCCACCATGGAGGCCACCGAGCGCACTGCAGCTTCTACGTCCTTTGCGCTATGGAGGTCTGTGGCAAAGGTGCGCTCGTTGCTCACCGATTTGGCGGGCTCCTGAAGATCTGGAGGCACTA
The DNA here is from genome assembly GCF_004793925.1 of Muricaecibacterium torontonense. Taxonomy (NCBI): domain Bacteria; kingdom Bacillati; phylum Actinomycetota; class Coriobacteriia; order Coriobacteriales; family Atopobiaceae; genus Muricaecibacterium; species Muricaecibacterium torontonense. The sequence goes on from NZ_SRYE01000003.1 coordinate 45,852, forward strand.
CGGGGCTCGCCTCGGTGCCTTGAGCCCGTGCTTGTAGCATGGGCCCTTGGACCCCCAAAAGGCGGCGCAGCATTTCTGCATTGGCACGGGCGAGCTGCCCTAAGGTGAAGATCCCCTCGGAATGGAGGGTTTTCTCGGTGGCAGTGCCTACGCCAGAGAGTGCGCGCACGGGAAGGGGGTCCAAAAAGAGATGCTCGGTGCCCGGAGGCACGCAGGTGAGGCCTCGGGGCTTCTCGCGCTCCGAGGCGATCTTGGCTACCGATTTGGTGGTTCCCAGGCCAATGGAGCAGGTGACGCCCAGGGCTGCCACCGCTTCCTGGATGCGCCGAGCGATGGCCACCGGATGCTCGTTGGAATAGCGGCCAGGGGTGATGTCAAAGAAAGCCTCGTCTACGGAGACCTGCTCTACCAGGGGAGTCTCGGCTTCGATGAGGGCCATCACCTGACGGCTCACTTCCCGGTAGCGCTCGTGGCGTCCCGGCGTCCATATAGCCTGGGGGCATAGGCGCTCAGCTTGCGCACTGGCCATGGCCGAGTGCACGCCAAAGGCACGTGCCTCATAGCTGGCGGTGGACACCACGCCACGCCTGTGGGAATCGCCGCCCACAATGACCGGCTTGCCCCGCCATTGAGGATGGTCCAGCTGCTCCACCGAGGCAAAAAAGGCGTCCAAGTCCAACAAGCCAATGGCAGGTCCCTGCCAGGTGAACTGGGGCAGCTCCCAGGAGGGGGTAAGGGAGGCGAAATCTCGGTCAAAGGCAGAGCCTGGGCACTTGTCAAAGACCACGGGCGCCTCCTTCCTAAGCGAGAGGTAGGGTAAACGAGAAGACCGTGCCCCCCTCGGCTGAACTTTCGCATTTGATGGTTCCACCCTGGCCTTCTATGATGGCCTTGGCGATGGGGAGACCTAGCCCATAACCGCCGGTGGAGCGGCTGCGGGCTTTGTCGGTACGGTAGAAGCGGTCAAAGATGTGGACAACGTCGTTGGGGTCGAGCACTTCACCAAAGTTGCGCACCGAGACCCGAGCGCGGTTTCGCGAGCCATCCTTTGCCACTGTCACATCTACTGAGTTACCTTTGTGGGAGTACTTCACCGCATTGTCTAGCAGGATCTTGACGACCTTCTCTGTCTCTTGGGCGTCGCCAGTCACGTGGATATTGGACTCTATATGCTCATCGATCATGCAGCCCGACTCGAAAGCTACCACGTCAAACTGCATGGTCATGCCCTCTACCAATTCAGAAAGATCCATATCCTCATGCCTGTAGATGGAACCGCCGGTGAAGTGGTTCTCGTCGGCGCGGGACAGTTCAAGGAGGTTGGTGACCAAACCACGCATGCGCTCAGCCTCGGTGTTTGTGGAGAGGATCCAGCGATGATCTTCTTCGGGGATCTTGGGAAGGTCGCTTTTGAGGATGCGGCTGTTGGCCAAAATGACCGCGAGAGGGGTCTTGAGCTCATGAGATGCGTCGGCTGTGAACTGGCGCTGGGCTTGCCAGGAAAGCTGCACCGGTCGCACGATCCAACAGGAGATGCGCCACATGATCACCGCAAGCACCCCCAAAGCTCCTAGGCCTACCATAATGTTGACGTTGAGCTGGGCGGAGGAGGCGGCGCCAATGCCTGTGGTGTTGGCGATGGCAATGCGGGTGCCATGGGGGAGTGCCCCTCGCTTCCACACGATGTCGTAATCGGGCAGATACCCCATGTCCTCAGTGGAGTCTTGGGCCACGTTGAGCACGGCTGAGAGCGCGCGGTGGCCAATGATGGCAGCGGTATCGTTGCTGGAGTATTTGCCGGACCTATCGATATCCACCCAAAATACGGCCATCTGACCATAAAAGTGCTGGTCGGAGCCGTCAGAAGAAGCGGTGAGCACGCCAATGTAGGGCCGGGTTGGGGTAGTGGTGTCGAGCACGCGGTCGAGCGAGGCGGTCACAAAGCGATTGAGCTGCTGCTGCGTCATGGTGTAGCTAAAGGCGTAAGCGCCAAAAAGCACAATGGCCAAAAGCGTCATAGTAAGAATGAGGAAGTTGCGCTGTAGCGATTTGAGCATGGGCGGCATCCACTCCTTTCCTGTCGTTCTTATGGTAACGCTCAGCAGCATCTCACTTAGCTCAAGGCGGGCTAAAAAAACGTCGCCCAGGAAAGTCCTGAGCGACGTGGTTCATCTATTGCTGCTAAAGGTTGCCTAATGGGCTCTCAGCCCAACTCCTCCAAGCGATAGCCAAGCATGCGAAGCGTGGTGATCTGGACCTCGGAGTTCAGGTGAGAGAGCTTCTTGCGCAGGAACGAGATGTAGGCCTCGGCCGAGTTCTCGGAGGTGTCGCCCTCGGTGCCCCAGATGGAGGTCAAAAGGTCATGTTTGGAGATCACGCGGCCGGTGGAGCTCATAAGCATGCGCATGACCTCGTACTCCTTTTGGGAGAGATGCACTTCTCGGCCACTGCAGCAAAGGTCATGGGTGTGCAGGTCCAAGGTGAGGTCGCCAAACTTCATCTCGTCGATGGGCACCTCGCCCTTGCGGCGGGAGATGGCACGGATGCGAGCCAGAAGCTCATCGGTGTCAATGGGTTTGGTCATATAGTCGTCGGCGCCGCAGTCTAGGCCCTCGATCTTATCGGTGGTCGAGGTCTTGGCGGTGACGATGATCACCGGGGTGGCGTTGCCGTCGCGGCGCAGCTGGTGGACTACCTCAAAACCGTCCATGGCAGGCAGCATGACGTCTAAGATGATGACGTCGTACTCATCGGTGCGAGCCAGCTCGTAACCGGTTTTGCCATCGTAGGCGGCCTTGGTGTGATAGCCGTCCTCATTCAAAATGTGGCACATGGCGTCGTTGAGGTTTTTCTCGTCTTCCACAACCAAGATGTTCATAGATCCTCCTTTTTGGCAAGACGCGCACAGGCGCGAAGACAGACGTGAGTACTGTCTTGTGGTTTCAAGGATGTACCCGAAATCTGAAATCAAGACAATCTCAAAGGAGATTTTTTTCAAATACCATAAAAAGGTCGGTAAGTGCGCTCTTTTTGGTGGCAGAAGACCTCTTGGGCAGCCGGGGGCTAAATCTTCAGGACTGCAACCTGTGGAGGGTCCTTGGGTATGAAACTCTTGGCTTCTCAGAGTAAGGTGAGTGGCTTATAGTGTGAGAGTTATGGCGCTCTCTCTGTGCCTTTGCTGCCCTTTCGTGGCTTAGGTGCCTTCAGTGCGCTATGATTGACCATGCTTGTGTGTTGTCTGCGCCTCAAGGAAGGTCTTGGGGTGCATTCGTCTGGAGGAGTTTCCATTGGCAGTCAAGATTCGTCTGGCCCGTCACGGCGCCAAGAAGCGTCCGTTCTACCGTGTAGTTGTCGCTGATGAGCGCATGCCTCGTGATGGCCGCTTCATCGAGCAGGTGGGCGTCTACAACCCCCTCACCCATCCCCACGTGATCGATCTCGACCTCGAGAAGATCGACGCTTGGATGGCCAAGGGCGCCAAGCCCAGCGACTCGGTGTCTCACCTCATCGACATCGCTCGCGAGGGCGACAAGCCTGCTCCCGTGAAGCCTCAGAAGAAGTCCAAGAAGCAGCAGGAGAAGGATCGCGTGGCTGCTGAGGAAGCCGCTGCCGCCGCTGCTGAGGATGCCGAGTAACATGGCTCAGGAGACCTCTCAGGTGGAGGCCATTCCTCAGGAACTGCCTTCTGATCAGGTCTGCGATCTGGTAGAGCTCATCGTCTGTGGCCTGGTGGATGACATCGACGCCGTGTCCTTGGACGTCACGGACTCCATGGACGGCACCCTTATAGAGGTGAGCTGTGCCCAAGAAGACGCCGGCAAGATCATAGGCAGGCGTGGTCGCACCATTAAAGCCATTCGCACCTTGGCTCGTGCCTTGGGCTCGCGCCTGGGCACCTCTGTCGAGGTTGACGTGCTAGGTTAGGCATGGATCGCTATCGCATCATAGCCTCCGTGGATAAGCCCCGCGGAGCCAAAGGGGAGGTCGTCTGCTGTCCGGTGGACGGCTTTCCCCTTCTTTTACAACCCGGTATGGCCCTCTGGATCGTGCCGCCTACCCTTCGCGGGCCCCGCCAAGTAGAAGTGCGCTCTACCAAGGACGGCCCCCGTGGCCAGCAAGTGCGCCTCTCTGGAATTGACGACCTATCCGCTGCCGAGAAGATCGCCGGCCGCTACCTGTTAGCCCGCGAAGCAGATCTTCCTGGCGACCTGCTGCTTCATGATCCCCAGGCTTTGGTGGGGCTCAAGGTAGTAGATGCGACTCTAGGGGATCTTGGCTCCATCAGCGCGGTGATGAGCGGCCCTGCTCAAGATGTCTGGGAGATCCAAGGGCCCTATGGCACGGTATTGGTGCCTGCGGTGCCGGAGTTTTTGGTGCAGGCAGACGACGACCTTATCACCATGGATCTGCCCTCGGGTTTGGTGGAGGCTTCCAGATGATCATCGAGGCCATCTCAGTCATCCCTGAGGTCTTTGGCCCCTATATGGAGGCTTCCATCTTGGGGCGTGCCCAGGCTCGTCAAATTTTTGAGTTTCGTGCCCATGATCTGCGTGACTGGACTCACGACCGCCATAGAACCGTAGACGATGCCCCCTTTGGGGGCGGTCCTGGCATGCTTATGAAGCCTGAACCGCTTTTTGAGGCTGTGCGCGCGGTACAGGCCCAAGAGCCGGTCCATGCTCGCTGCATCTTCTTCACACCCACAGGCGCCCCCTTTACTCAGGCCACTGCAGCGCGCCTGGCCACCTACGATCGCCTGCTTATGGTGTGTGGCCGCTACGAGGGCATGGACGACCGCGTCTATGAGCTGGCAGACGAGTGCATCTCCTTGGGCGACTATGTGCTTACAGGTGGGGAAGTGGCTGCGATGGCGGTGACCGATGCTGTGGTGCGCCTATTGCCTGGAGCTTTGGGCGATGATGCCTCATCGGTGTCCGAGTCCTTCTCGGACGGTCTTTTGGAATACGCCCAATACACCAGGCCCGCCTCTTTTGAAGGCCGAGAAGTGCCCTCCGTGCTACTTTCAGGCGATCACGCTAAAGTAGATCAATGGCGTCGTCGCAATGCCATCGAGCGAACGTTTCTGCTGCGCCCTGACCTTTTGGATGCCGCAGCCTTAAGCCCTGACGAGCAGGAATTTGTACAGGAGCTCAAAGCCCACTCTGCTCAGGACCTGTAGCAAGGAGTCTTTTATGCCTGAACCTACAAAAGACACCCCGCAAAATCGCCCCTGGCGCTCGGTGTTGGAATGGGTCTTTATCGTGGTGCTGGCAGTAGCCTGCGCCATGGCGGTAAGGGCGTTTGTCGTCGAGCCCTTCGAGGTGCCTACCGAGTCGATGATCTCCACTATTCAGGTGGGAGATCGGCTTCTGGGAGAAAAGATTAGCTACCTGGCTCACGACCCTCAGGCGGGCGATGTGGTGACCTTCTCGGATCCAGAGAATCCTTCTACCACCCTTATCAAGCGAATTATTGCAACGCCTGGGCAGACCATCGATCTCAAAGACGGCGAGGTCTACGTGGACGGCACCAAGCTCGACGAGCCCTATACCCAGGGAAAACCCACTAATCCTATCGAGCGTCATGCAGACTTTCTGTCCTCAGACATCATCTATCCCTACACTCTGGGACAAGACGAGTACTGGATGATGGGGGACAACCGCACCAACTCGCTGGATTCTCGCTATTTTGGTCCTATCAAACGTCAATCCATCACCTCTAGGGGCTGGTTCATCTTTTGGCCTCTTAACGATATTGGAACGTTGGCCGACGCTCCCGGCAGGGCTTCGTGAGCGTAGACTAACTAAGGCATTTCATCTATGACGGCGCGCTGGATGAGGTCGACCCTGTCGTCTTCGTCGGTGCACGAGCAGGGGAGGAATCCCTTCATGAATCGTGACGCATTAACATTTCAGGATATGATCCTGGCCCTAGAGCATTACTGGGCAGATCAGGGTTGCACGGTGATGCAGCCTTATGACTCAGAGGTGGGCGCTGGTACGTTTCATACCGCCACGCTGCTGCGCTCTTTAGGGCCAAAGCCTTGGGCATGCTGCTATCCACAGCCTTGCCGCCGCCCTGCCGACGGCCGCTATGGCGAGAACCCCAACCGCATGCAGCACTACTATCAATTCCAGGTGCTTATCAAGCCCAGTCCGGTGAATGCCCAGGAGCTCTATTTGGGAAGCCTTGAGGCCATTGGCCTTGATCCTGCCAAGCACGACGTGCGCTTTGTAGAGGATGATTGGGAGAGCCCCACCCTTGGCGCCTGGGGTCTGGGCTGGGAGGTATGGCTCAATGGCATGGAGGTCACTCAGTTCACCTACTTCCAGCAAGTGGGCGGCATCGAGTGCGATCCTGTGCCGGTGGAGATCACTTATGGTCTGGAGCGCATCGCTATGTATGCCCAGGGTGTCGACTCTGTCTACGACCTCATCTGGAGTTATCTGCCCGATGGCTCGGCCATGACCTATGGCGACGTCTTCCTGGAGAACGAGCGTGAGTTCTCTGCCTATAACTTTGAGGTGGCCAACGTCGAGATGATGCGTCAGAAGTTCGACGACTATGAGCGGGAGTGCCGTTCATGTCTCGAGGCCAACCTGCCGCTGCCGGGCTACGACTGCGTGCTCAAGTGCAGCCATGCGTTCAACCTGCTGGACAGCCGCGGGGCCCTCTCGGCGACCGAGCGCACCAATTACATCCTGCGCGTCCGCACCCTGGCCAAGGCTGCCTGCGAGTGCTATCTGGCCTGCGTAGCCTCCAAGGAGGTGGCATAACCTATGCCTTACACGAGCGATTACCTGCTTGAGATCGGTTCAGAGGAGCTGCCTTCGGCCCCGCTCGACCATGCTCAGAAGCAACTGGGGCAATTGGTTGCAGACGGCCTGGCCCAAGCAGGCCTTGGCGCCCATGAGGCCGAGGTCTATTCCACTCCTCGTCGCCTGGCTGTGATCGTGCACGATGTGCCTTCAGAAACCCAGGCCATCTCCACTGTCAAACGCGGTCCTGCAGCTTCCATCGCCTTTGACGCAGAGGGCAAGCCCACCAAGGCTGCCGTGGGGTTTGCTCGAGGCGCCGGCGTCGCACCAGAAGATCTGGTGGTACGCGAAGAGGGCGGCAAAGAGTACGTCTTTGCCCAGATAGACATCCCCGCCAAACCTGCCAAGCCCCTTTTGGAAGCGCTTTCCTCCAAGGTCATTGGCGAGCTGGACTGGCCGCGCTCCCAGCGCTGGGGTTCCACCCATGAGCGCTATGGGCGTCCGGTGCGCTGGATCCTGGCCCTCTATGGCGAAGAGCCTCTAAAGGTCTCCTATGCAGACGTGGCAAGTGGCACTACCACCCGCGGCCACCGCGTGTTGGGGCCTGGCGAGCATGAGGTGGCGCATCCCAGCGATTATCTCAATGTGCTCCGTGATGCCTACGTGCTCACTCAAAAGGAGCGTGAAGAAGCAATCCGTCAGGGCATCGCCCAGCAGGAGGAGCGGCTAGGTCTTAAGGTGGACACGCCCAAGAAGGTCTTCAGCGAGGTTGTGAACCTTTGCGAGTGGCCCACGGTCTTGGTGGGCCGCTTCGACGAGGAGTTCTTAGACGTTCCTCACGAGATCATCTGCGAATCCATGCTCTCCCATCAGCGCTATTTCCCCACCTACGATAAGGACGGCAATCTGACTCGCGACTTCATCGTGGTGGGCAATGGCGACCCTGCATGCTCAGAGACCATCATCGACGGCAACGAACGCGTGGTGCGTGCCCGTCTGGACGATGCCAAGTTCTTCTATGAAGAGGACCTCAAGCATCCGCTGGATTACTACTTGCCTCAGCTGGAGAAGGTCACCTTCCAGGAGAAGCTGGGCACTTTGCGACAAAAGGTCGAGCGTATGGAGGCTCTGGCGCCTGTAGTGGCTACCGAGGCAGGCGGCACTTCAGACGAGATCGCCTGGGCCCAGCGTGCTGCTCATCTGGCCAAGGCAGACCTGGTGACTCAGGCAGTGGTGGAGTTTACCAGCCAGCAGGGGGTCATGGGCGGCTACTACGCTTCTGCCGCCGGCGAGCCCGAGGCTGTGGCCACCGCCATCACCGAGCACTATCGTCCTCGCTTTGCCGGAGATGAGGGTCCTTCCTCGCTGATAGGCGCTTCTGTAGCCATTGCCGATAAGCTCGACACCATCGCCGGTATGTTCGCCATCGACGAGCCGCCCACCGGTTCTTCCGACCCCTTCGCCCAGCGCCGCAGTGCCATTGGCATCATCCATATGCTCGAAGACCTCCCCCAGGTTTCCCTGTCTGACCTCATCGACGCCGCTCTGGATGGCTATGCCAATCAGGGGCTTAACTTTGACCATGGTCAGGTGGCCCAAGCGGTGCGCGGGTTCTTCCTTGGTCGTCTGGCGGTCATGGCCAAAGAGCAAGGAATCTCTCCCGATACCGTCGCTGCAGTCTCTGCCGTGTCGATCATCGATCCTGCAGAGTTCTTCTCTCGGACCCAGGCTCTCGAGCAGGCCCGCTCTCAAGAAGCGGGGCTCTTCGAGGATCTGGCTACCGCCTATGCCCGCGCTGCCAACCTGGCCGACCGTGAGCTGGGCGAAGAGGTGGATGAGTCCATGCTGGGCGACGCCGAGCGCCGCCTGCTGGATGCCTGCGTCGCTGGCAAGGAGCAGGTCTCTCAGGCATTGACGGCCGGAGATTATCCGGCAGCCCTCTCTGCTTTGGGTGCGCTGCGCGGGCCCATCGATGGCTTCTTCGAGGACGTCATGGTCATGGACGATGACCCTGCCATCCGTGCTAACCGCCTGAAGCTCCTCAATGCCTTTGCTGCCATCTTTACCAACGTGGCAGACTTCTCCGAGCTGGCCAAACGTTAGTCCCAACTCGGGAAACTGGGGGTTTCTCGGTAACAAAAAGAAGGGAGCACCTGGAGCTTTATTGCGAGAGGCGGGCTCCCGACAACTCAACTTTTTAAGGCTCCTGACAGCTTTAGGTTGTCGGGAGCCTTGTTGTAAATGTAGACTCTATGAATGGTTTGGACCTAACCCCGACCTTTCAGGAGGCTCAGTGCCTAAGTACAGCTTTGAGGGCGAGTCCATCGACTACGCCCGCGATTGTGCCGTTATCCATGTTATTTCAGATTCTTTGGGTGAGACCGCCTCTTCGGTGGTGACCGCTGCGGCCGCGCAGTTTCCCCTAGGCGATGTGCACATCAAGCGCCTGCCCAAGCTCACCCACGTGCGTCAAGTGATCGATTACTTTGACAGCCTGAGCGACGATGCCAAAAACCATCCCACTGCCGTATTCCATACCATTGTCGATCCCTCTCTTCGCCGAGAAGTGCGCCGCGAGCTCGATAGGCTGGAGATTCCCTCGGTAGATTTGCTGGGACCGGGCATCGCTATCCTGTCTTCGCTCACCGGCAAGGAGCCTGCAGGCGTGCCCGGCATCAATCACGAGGCAGATGATCGCTACTTCCGCCGGATCGAGTCCATGGAATTCTTTGTGGAGCACGACGACGGCCGTAACCCTCAAGAGCTCGATCTGGCAGACATCGTTCTTATCGGCGTATCCCGGACCTCTAAAACCCCGCTCTCCATGTACTTGGCGTTCATGGGTTACAAAGTGGCCAATGTCCCCCTTGCGTTGGGAGTCGAGCCGCCCATTGAGCTGGAGAATGTGGATCCTTCCCGCATCTTTGGCCTTATGTCCACTACCGATACGTTGGTGTCCATCCGCACTCGCCGCCTCTCTAAAGACGGCGCTTCAGATTACGCCGCCTCCTATGCGGATCCCGCAGAAGTGGTGGCCGAGCAGGCAGAGGCTCGCAAGCTCATGCGTCACTTGGGCTGCATGATCATCAACACCAGCGGCAAAGCGGTGGAAGAAACCGCTAATGATATCATTAATCAAATTGAAGAGCTCAAGCGCATTCGCGCCGAGTATGCCGCCCGTGAAGCTGCCGGCAAATAACTAGTGAAATAAAATCTTGCAAAGGGAGGGGACGAAAGCGCTTTTGTGTCCCCTCCGCAAGGCCAGCCGTAGATTCCTCATGAAAACGGCCGACAATTCTGTTTTTGGACCCATTCACAGTCATTTAAGACCTCTGAATACTAAAAGTATCGACCACCTCGAGCAATATCGCCGCAGGTCGATAGGTGTCCGTTAAAAAACTATGTATTCTGAGTTGAATTTCCCTCTGTGATTACTGTCATTTCAGTGTTACCTTATTGAACGTGTTCAGTTGACTGCCTTCAATCTGAAGGCCGCCGTGGGGCGCTATAAGCGTCCGTAAGAATCGAAGGAGACTTATGGCTGATCCAAATAAGCACGTCTACCGCTGGGGCATCGATGCCAACGGTAATGACATCACTGAGGCAGACGCCTCAATGAATTACGTGGTCGGCGGCAAGGGCGCCAACTTGGCCGAGATGGCAAAGATTGGCCTGCCTGTGCCTCCAGGATTCTCCATCACCTGCCAGACCTGTGTTGCCTATTCTGGCAATGACAATACCTGGCCTGAGGGCGTCTATGCCGAGATCGACGAGGCTCGCGAGGACCTCGAGAACCGCATGGGCAAGAAGCTGGGCGATCCCAAGGATCCCCTGTTGGTATCTGTGCGCTCCGGCGCCCCCTTCTCCATGCCTGGCATGATGGACACCGTGCTCAACTTGGGCCTCAATGACGAGTCTGTCCAGGGCATCATTGAGCAGACCAACAACCCCCGCTTTGGCTGGGACTCCTATCGTCGTTTCATCCAGATGTTCTCCAACGTGGTTATGGGCGTCGACGCCGATCTCTTCGAGAACGCCATCACCCAGCGCAAGCTGGCCAAGGGCGTCAAGAGCGACACCGACCTCACTGCTGAGGATCTCCAGGAGCTGGTGGCCCAGTTCAAGAAGATCTTCTCTGAGAACGTGGATACCGCAGCTCATCCCGAGATCGTGGTAGATGGCGTCGCCACCTTCCCCCAGGATCCCTACCTGCAGCTCAAGCTTGCCATCGAGGCCGTCTTTGGCTCTTGGATGAACGAGCGCGCCATCCTCTATCGCCAGCAGAACAAGATCCCCGACGACCTGGGCACCGCCGTCAACGTCCAGATCATGGCCTACGGCAACAAGGGCAACGACTCCGCCACCGGCGTCGCCTTCACCCGCAACCCTGCCGACGGCACCCGCGAGTACTACGGCGACTTCTTGGTAAACGCCCAGGGCGAGGATGTCGTGGCGGGCATCCGCAATACCCAGCCCATCGCCGAGCTCAAGGAGATGGAGGGTCTCGAGGAGGCCGGCAAGCAGCTGGACGACATCTTCGAGCTTCTGGAGAACCACTACCACGACATGATGGACATCGAGTTCACCATCGAGAACGGCAAGCTCTGGATGCTTCAGACCCGCGTGGGTAAGCGTACCGCGCTGGCCGCCCTCCACATCGCCATCGAGATGGAGAAGGAAGGCCACATCACCAAGGAGCAGGCTGTCACTCGCGTGAATCCCCAGCAGCTCGATCAGCTCCTGCACCCGCAGATCGACCCCAACGCCCAGCTGGACGTGCTGGCCACCGGTCTCAACGCCAGCCCCGGCGCTGCGGTGGGCGAGGTCGTCTTCTCCAGCGCCGACGCTGTGGACTTCGCCGAGCAGGGCCGTCCCTGCATCCTGGTGCGTTGGGAGACCAACCCCGACGACCTCAAGGGCATGGTTGCCGCCGAGGGCATCCTCACCTCTCACGGTGGCAAGACCTCTCACGCCGCTGTTATCGCCCGTGGCATGGGCGCCCCCTGCGTCTGCGGCGCTGAGGCCCTGAAGATCGACGCCGCCAACAAAGAGGTCAAGATCTCCGGCACCGACGTGGTGCTCCACGAGGGCGACGTCATCACCATCGACGGCACCACCGGCCGCGTAGTGCTGGGCGCTGTGGAGTTGGTTAAACCTGAGCTCGCCGGCGACCTGGAGACCATCCTCGAGTGGGCTGACGAGATCCGTCTCGACGGCTCCACCGGTCGTGTCATGGGTGTGCGCGCCAATGCCGATAACCCCGACGACGCCAAGCTGTCCCTTGACTTTGGCGCTGAGGGCATCGGCCTTTGCCGCACCGAGCACATGTTCCTGGGCGACCGCAAGCAGATCATCCAGGACTACATCCTCTCCGAGGACAAGGATGTCAAGGATCGCGCCGTCAAGGCTCTGACCGAGGCTCAGGAGGGTGACTTCCTCCAGATGCTCGAGACCATGAGCGGCCACCCCATGATCATCCGTCTTCTGGATCCCCCTCTGCACGAGTTCTTGGACAGCCCCCGCGAGCTGGCCGTCGAGATCGCCAAGCTGGAGGCTGCTCAGGCCGATCCTGCCCTCATTGCCGAGAAGACCGCCCTCCTCGCCCGCATCGACGCCATGGCTGAGGCCAACCCCATGCTGGGCCTGCGCGGCTGCCGTCTGGGCATCATGTATCCCGAGCTCAACGAGCTCCAGGTGCACGCCATCGCCACTGCCACTGCCGAGCTCAAGCAGAAGGGCCTCGATCCTCAGCCCGAGATCATGATCCCCCTGGTTTCCACTGCCGCCGAGCTGGCCGTGGTGCGCCACCAGGTGGAGAACACCATCGCTCAGGTGGAGAAGGAGACCGGCGTGTCTCTGGAGATCCCCATCGGCACCATGATCGAGCTGCCTCGTGCCGCCGTCGAGGCCGAGGAGATCGGACAGTTCGCCGACTTCTTCTCCTTTGGCACCAACGATCTCACCCAGACCACCTTCGGCTTCTCTCGTGACGACGTGGAGAGCGCTTTCATCCCCACCTACCTGCGCAAGAAGCTGCTGCCTACCAACCCCTTCGAGACCTTGGATCCCGCAGTGGCCAAGCTCGTGGGCATGGGTGTTGCCGGTGGCCACGCTGCCCACGCCGACATCACCTGCGGCGTCTGCGGCGAGACCGGCGGCGATCCCGACTCCATCATGACCTACTATGACCTGGGTCTCGACTACGTCTCCTGCTCGCCCTACCGTGTGCCCATTGCGCGCCTCACCTCCGCACAGGCCAAGATCAAGGCTGCGGGCAACATGGGTCACCAGGACAAGTAGCCTCAGGTGAGCTTTCTCTGAACTCTCACACTTCAAGCGACCATTCTGCCAAAGTGGAATGGTCGCTTCTTTGCATCTCCCGTGAATTGCGGGCTTGCCCTTGTGGGATGTGAGGTGCAGGGTTACTATATTCCATCGTGTGTAAAGCTATGTGTCGTTCGCGGAGTGCGACGGCACCTCTAGGAAGAGGAACCATGGACTACATTCGTGCCATCGAGCGTCAGCAGATCCGCGAGGACATCCCCACGGTCATCCCTGGTGACAACGTCAAGGTGCACTATCGCATCAAGGAAGGCGACCGTGAGCGTATCCAGGTCTTCCAGGGCGACGTCATCCGTATGTCCGGCGAGGGCGCCCGCGAGACCTTCACCGTTCGTAAGATCTCCTTTGGCGTAGGCGTCGAGCGTACCTTCCCGCTCTACAGCCCCAAGATCGCCAAGCTCGAGGTTGTGCGTCACGGTGACGTGCGTCGCGCCAAGCTCTATTACCTGCGCGATCGCGTGGGCAAGGCCGCTCGCATCCGCGAGAAGCGCTAAGCTTTTATCCTATGAAGCCAAAAACGGCATCTGCCAAGTGGTGGGTGCCGTTTTCTTTTAGATTCATGGGGAGTTTTGATGGCTCAGACCACAGCGACGTCCATCGCAAAGGCATTTGCGGAAGCTCCGCTCGAACAACTTCCAGAACTTATCGAGATTCACATAGCCGACCCTCGAAAGTCAGTGCAGACTGCTGTGACTCGGGCCATCAAACGCTACGAGGCTTATATGAAAGAGCGGGAGCGGGTGGCGGCCCTTTATCGGTATCAAGCATCTTTTGGAGAGCCTTCCATAGGCGTAGACGAGGTGGGTCGAGGCCCCCTTGCAGGTCCTCTGGCCGTGGGTGCAGTGGTGCTTCCGCCAGAGCCGCAGCTCCTAGGGCTCGATGACTCAAAAAAGCTTTCGCCTTCCTGCCGAGAAGAACTTGCTGCCCAAATCAAAGAAGTGGCCCTGAGTTGGACGGTGATCTATAAGGAGCCTCAAGTAATCGATGAGGTGGGTATCGGCCGCGCGCTCAAGGATGCTATGGCAGAGGCAATCGCTGCTACCGGTTTTGGAGATAGGGCCGCAGCGGTGCTTATCGACGGCAATCCGGTTCATGTGCACCCACAAGAGATTTCCATCGTGAAGGGCGATGGGCGAGTGGCTGCTATTGCAGCGGCCTCCATTGTGGCAAAGGTCGAGCGCGATGCTCTAATGGTGGCCTATGACCAACAGTATCCCGGTTACGGGTTTGCCCATAACAAAGGGTATGGGTCGGCAGATCACATGGCAGCCATTAGGCAGATGGGCCTCACGCCTCTCCATCGCCGATCCTTTTGTGGCCGTTTCTTGTGAGATCTGATCGGGTATACCAGCGGCTTGTCTGGCTCCATCCTGTATTCATACGGTCCTTTATGGGAATTGCCAGCAGGACCAAGGCTTTTTGGATAGTTTTATCTTCGATGGTGACAAGAAGAGGTCTCATGGTCAGAAATCTGTTAGAGCCTGGACAGTTTTCTGACAGACGCCTCACAGATGCTCCCTTCTAAGAACCCGGCGCTAAGGAGGCGCCGCGGTCACGACTAGGGGAGACACTATGAATCCAGCTCAGAAAGGCGCCGCCCTTTTAGAGGGTGATCAAAAGACGAAAGCCCAGGATGCCTCAGTGCCTCCCTGGGACACATTTCCACGTCCTCAAAAGTCAGTGGCTCAATACACCACCCAAGAAGTGGGTCAGGAGGGTGAGCACCTGGCACAGGTTTATCTTATGAGGCGCGGCTACGATATTTGTGAAACCAATTGGCGCATCAAGTCCGGCGAGGCGGACATCATTGCCACCGAGGATGGTCAAGAAGCCGTATTGGTCGAGGTAAAGACCCGATTGGCGCTAGGGGAAAAAGATCCTGTGATGCCCGAGCTGGCAGTAGATGCCGATAAGCGCGCCCGCTATCACAAGCTCGCTCTGGCTTACCTAGGACAGCATCCAGAGTTTAGCTCAGTGCGATTCGATGTGATCGCCATCGTGATCATCCAGGAGCGCATGGCACGCTTGCGCCATCTGGTGGGTGCCTTTAGCTGGGATGAGGGCTGATGACAGCCGTACGTGTGCAAGCCGGGGTGATCCATGGCTGTGAGGCGTTGCCGGTATCGGTGGAAGTGGAGCTTTCTGGCGGAATACCCGGCATCAATATCATAGGCATGCCTGATATGGCTGTGCTTGAGGCCAGGGCTCGTGTAAGGTGCGCATTTCGAGCAGCAGGATTCATTATTCCTCGGCTTTTAGCCACCGTAAATCTGGCACCTGCAGATCTAAGAAAGACGGGGACTGGCCTAGACTTGCCCATTGCGGTGGGCCTGTTGGCAGCCAGTGGCCAAATCTCTTTAATGGAGTTGGACAGGTACCTCTTTGTGGGAGAGTTGGGTCTGTCTGGCGAGGTAAACCCCGTGCGAGGCATGTTGGCCTATGAGGCTTTGGCTAAAGACCAAGGTCTTACCTTGGTTGGCTATTGCGGGGCACACAACCATTTTTTCTTGGGAAAGCCACCCCTATGTCTCACTTCGCTGGCGCAGCTCAAAGCCGGTCTTGGCACAAGCGCACAAAGGCAGCCGATTCTAGAGAGGCCCCCAGTGAATGTGGGGGATAGTGAAGACTTTAGCGATGTGGTTGATCAGGAAATGCCCAAGCGCGCTTGCGTGATCGCGGCAGCCGGAGGCCATGGGTTGCTGATGATAGGCCCTCCAGGAGCCGGTAAAACCATGCTTAGCCGAAGGCTTGCAGGAATCTTGCCAGAGTTGAACTTAAAGGAGCGAGTGGAATCTGCTGTGCTGCATTCTGTGGCAGGTTTAGACCCCTCTCGTATTCTCGCTGGACAAAGGCCTTTTAGGGCACCCCATCATTCGGTCTCTATGGCAGGCCTTATTGGTGGAGGCAGACCCGTCACTCCTGGCGAGGTCTCTCTGGCGCATAACGGCGTGCTGTTCTTAGATGAGCTTCCTGAGTTTCAAAATCCAGTGCTACAGGCGCTTCGCCAGCCTATAGAAGACGGCGAAGTCAATTTGGTGCGCGCTGATGGATCCTACCGGTTTCCTGCGCACTTCCAGCTGGTCGCTGCAGCAAATCCTTGTCCCTGTGGCCATTTGGGCGATCCCGGTCACGAGTGCACCTGCGTGCCAGATAGGATTCGCAAATACCAGAGCAAAATAGGCGGCCCTCTTTTGGATCGCATTGACTTGGTGGTTGATGTGGCACGTCCAAGCGCCTCCTCAATGGTGCGAGGTCAAGAAGGCATGAGTTCTTATGAAATGCGCCAGCTTGTGAATAGGGCACGTAGCTTTGCCAGTTGGCGTCAGGCACAATCCACCGACGAGCGAACGCTTAATGCTGCTGTCTCCAAGGGGGCGGTGGCCGGCATGAACTTTGATGAAGAGGCTCAAAGCCAGCTGGAGCATATCTCCCATACCTTTGCATTGGGTGGTCGTGCGGTGGTGCGCATTGCTCGTGTGGCGCGCACGCTTGCAGATCTCGAAGAGCGCGAACAGGTAGAGGCAGGCGATGTGGCCGAAGCTGCACTCTATCGTCCTCGGGAGGTGTGAAATGGCTGTTCAAAGATTTGAGCTGACTCCAGATGATCCCCGCTGGCCGGAGATGGTAATCGAAGGCAGTGAGATAACCAAGATCTATGGGCTAGGGGATCCTGCGATTCTCAATAGTCCTTGCGTCTCTATCATTGGCGCCCGCAGAGGCACTCCCTATGGCATTGCCGTAGCCTCTATGGCCGGGCGTTTGGCTGCAGAGAGTGGCATCACTGTGGTATCTGGCGGAGCCATGGGCGCTGATGCCGCAGCAGCACGGGCTTGCTTGGATGCCAAAGGTAAAACCATTGTCTGTGCCGGTACTGGAGCTGATCGTACCTATCCTGCAACGAGCAAAGACGTCTTTGAGAGGGCTATGGAGGGCGGGGGAGCCGTGATATCTTTGTCTCCTTGGGGTTCTGGCCCTGCCAAGTGGGCGTTTCCCAGAAGAAATCGCCTCATTGCGGCGCTGTCTCCTCTTTTGGTAGTGGCAGAAGCCGGCAAACCTTCGGGGACTTTTTCCACTGCAGATGCAGCCACTGCTTTTGGGAAGTCCATCTGTGCCGCGCCAGGATCGATCTTTTCGCCTTACTCTAAAGGTACGAATTACTTGATTGCAAACGGTGCTGAGATCATCCAAGACGAAGAGGATTTAGAGCAGATCTTTTCTACCTGCTATGGCAAGTTAAGACATCCGATCTTTCAAGAAATGCCTGATAGGGGGAGGATTTTATCGGCATTGGTGGCTCAACCTATGCGCCCCGACGACTTGGCGGCTTCGCTTGGGGAGCGAGTGCTTGCCATCATGTCTTCCTTGGGAGATTACGAGCTGGCGGGTTATGTGACTCGATTGCCTGACGGTTGCTATGCTCCTACAGAGAAAACGCTGAAGACTGCCAAGATTGCCTAGGGATTATGGCTTGATCGCAGATGTCTTTGGCCTTCTTTAGCCCCGGTCTACAATGGGATGACTTCAAGAGGTAGTTTGGACTGGGGGCTCCATGGATCAGCAACAGGCATTTGAGCAGGTCACTGTAGTAGGTGGTGGTCTTGCTGGAAGCGAATGCGCATTGTCACTGGCGGCGAGGGGAGTCCCTGTAAAGCTCATAGAGATGCGACCTGTGCGCACCTCTCCTGCTCATAAAACAGGCGATTTGGCTGAGCTTGTATGCTCCAACTCGCTTAAATCGACTCGGGTAGATTCGGCGGCAGGGCTTCTCAAGGCAGAGCTCGACCTGATGGGCTCGAAGCTCTTGCCATTGGCAAAGGCCTCAGCAGTGCCTGCTGGCGGTGCGTTGGCGGTAGATCGAGAAGCCTTTGCCCAGGCAGTGACCCAAGCTATAGAAGAAAGCCCCTTGATAGAGCTCGTTCGCCAAGAGGTGACAGAAATCCCTCAAGGCCCCGTGGTGATCGCGGCTGGCCCACTTTGTTCTGAGGCCCTTTTTGCTTCGGTGCAAGCACTGTTGGCAGAGTCTGGCGCCGCTGAGGCCCTCTCCTTCTTTGATGCGGCAGCGCCCATTGTGGACGCGTCCACAATAGATCGAGAAGTGGTATTCACACAGTCGCGCTATGGAGAAGCCGAAGTAGGTGACTATCTCAATTGCCCTATGAATCAGGAGGAATACGAAGCATTCATCCATGAGCTGGTAAATGCCAAACGTGTAGTGCAAAAAGACTTTGAACAAAAAGATCTCTTTAGGGCCTGCCAGCCTGTAGAAGAAGTGGCTCGTACGGGCCTAGATTCCCTTCGCTTTGGCGCCCTGAAGCCAGTGGGGCTTACCGATCCTAGGACAGGGCGGCGCCCTTGGGCTGCCGTGCAGCTTCGGGCAGAGAATAGGGAGGGCACTGCCTACAATCTTGTGGGTTTTCAAACCAACCTTACCTGGCCTGAGCAGCGTCGAGTCTTCTCGATGATTCCCGGGCTCGCTCAGGCGGAGTTCTTCCGCTATGGAGTGATGCATAGAAACACTTTTATCGACTCTTCCAAAGCGTTAGATGAAACCTTTGCGGTGCCAACTCGCTCACAGGTGCGTTTTGCAGGTCAGATTTGTGGCACAGAAGGCTATACGGAGGCCATTGCTTCAGGCTTTTTGGCGGCGCTCAACACCTATGCAGCCTTGACCGGAGCACCAAAAGTAGAGCTTCCCGCTACAGGCGCGCTGGGCTCTTTGGTAGCCTATGCCACCAACCCAAATACCGTGGATTACCAGCCTATGCATGTGAATTTTGGCCTGGTGCCTCCGCTCGAGGGTCCACGGCTTAAGAAAAAGGAGCGCTACCAAGCCTACGCAGACCGAGCGCTTAAAGATATGAAGAACTACATCCAATCGCGTCCAGATCTCTTATTTTAGGCGTGCACAGTCTTATGGTTCCCAAGCGCGCATCCCACAACGAGAGTTCACCGACCAAAGGAAAGGGCTTCTCGGCATCGAAAGCACCAGATGCTCAGGAAAGCCCTTTTGCGGTTCCCTCCGCCTGGATCGAGGGTTTCTTGCACCATCTTTCCCTGGTGAGAAACCTGTCACCTCAAACGGTGAAGGCTTATAGGAGCGATGTGGAAGCCTTCTCCCGTTGGTGTGAGCATGAAGAGGTGGATCCTGCCGTCCTTGATCACAGACAAGCAAGGGCTTATTTGGCCAACCTTAGGCAAGCCCGCTATGCGGAGCGCACCCGTGCACGCAAACTCTCGTCGCTTCGGACGTTTTACGGGTGGCTTCGCCGAGAAGAGCTCTCTTGCTCCGATGCCATGGATGCGGTGGCTGGAGCCAAGACTCACAGGCAGCTGCCGGTGGCAGCCAATGTGGATGATGTGGTTGCCATGCTCGCGGCCATTGACACCTCGACACCAGAGGGGCTTCGCGATGCGGCTCAGATAGAGCTCATGTTTGCCTGTGGCGCTCGAATTGCCGAGGTCGCTGCCCTTAAAGTGACAGATATAGATAGATCTCAGCGACAGGTGCGCCTCTTTGGAAAGGGGTCCAAAGAACGTCTGGTGCCTCTTCATGATCGGGCATTGCAGGCGTTGGAAGCCTATCTGGATAGAGGCCGGCCTCTCCTGGCCGAGCAGGCAAAGAGATCCAGTTCGCAACTATTCCTGTCTTCTCGAGGCAATCCCATGAGCGCCGATAGCCTGCGCCTTCGCATGGAGGACGCTGTGGCAGCAGCCGGTCTTTCACCCACGCTCACTCCACACTCTCTTCGCCACGGGTTTGCCACATCGCTTCTTGACGGCGGCGCAGACCTCAGAAGCGTCCAGGAGCTCTTAGGCCATGCATCAATCTCCACCACTCAGATCTATACGCATCTTTCCATGGATGCCATAAAAGAGGCGGCAAAGCAGGCAAACCCTCGGTCAGGCAAGGCAGACTAGCATCAGTCTCTCTAAAGGTGCCTAATTCGTGCGTCGAATCTCATCGTGCCGAGAAGCACAGCCTTCTCATCCAGAAGCTTCTTTATGGTTGTGGGGCGTCTGCGAAAAGTGGGCCGTCTAAAAGTTTTGAGCCACTGGCGCAAGAGATGGCTTATACTGTGGTCTTGCTGTGCAAAAGTACGGCGATACATCACACGCGTGATCACTTGGCCGCCGCGGTGCTCACACCTTTAAGCCAGGGTGTGAGTGGTGGGTCAGGGATGACGTCACGCGGAGGAACAACCGAAGGAGAACAATGGCTGTCAAGATTAACATTAAGACCCTGCTCGACGCCGGCTGCCACTACGGTCACCAGACCCGCCGCTGGAACCCCAAGATGAAGCCCTACATCTTTGGCGAGCGCAATGGCATCTATATCCTCGATCTCAAGCAGACCGTGATCGATGCTGACCAGGCCTATACCTTCCTCAAGAACCTGGCGTCCAAGGGTGGCAACGTCCTTTTCGTGGGAACCAAGAAGCAGGCTCAGGAGCCCGTGGCTACTCAGGCTGAGCGTTGCGGCATGCCCTACATCAACAACCGTTGGCTGGGCGGCGTGCTCACCAACTTTGTCACCATGCGCTCCCGTATCGACCGTATGATGGAGCTCGAGGCTATGATCGAGGACGGCCGCATGGCTCTGCTCCCCAAGAAGGAGCAGGCTCTGCTCAACAAGGAGCTGGACAAGCTTCAGCGCAACCTGGGTGGCGTGCGCGACATGAAGGCTCTGCCCCAGGCCCTCTTTGTGGTGGACACCAAGCGCGAGGAGATCGCCATCCGCGAGGCTCGTCGCCTGAAGATCCCCGTAGTGGCCCTGCTGGACACCAACTCCGATCCTGACGTGGTGGATTACGGCATCCCCGCCAACGACGATGCCATCCGCTCCGTCTCCCTTATGTGCGAGCTCATCGCTGACGCCATTTTGGCTGGCAAGGGCCAAGAGCAGATCACCGCTGAGGAGATGGCCGCCCCTGCCGTCACCAGCGCCGTAGAGAACCAGATCCTCGACGTGCAACCTGAGATCTCTGCTGACAAAGCCCCCGTTGAGGTCGAGGGGCAGACCATCGAGTCTGTAACCACCCCTGACGTTGCTGAGGCTCCTGCCGGCAACTAACCCGTTAGTGTGGCTTGGTGATCTACCAGGCTTTGCGGGCTGCAGTTGCAGTAGGTCTTTTTAACAAGGATTCCTGCGACTGCAGCCCTTCTTGGATGCATCGGCATCCTTTTAGTCCCCTAGAAGATGAACTTTATAAGGCATCTTCCTATCACCTAAAGAAAGGCGGTCTGCCCTATGGCAACCAAGATCACCGCTCAGATGGTTAAGACCCTGCGCGAGATGACTGATTCGCCCATGATGGAGTGCAAGAAGGCCCTGGTTGAGGCTGAGGGCGACCTGGAAAAGGCCGTAGATGTGCTGCGCACCATGGGTATCGCCAAGGCCGTGAAGAAAGCTGGCCGCGACACCAACGAGGGCACCGTGGGCGCCTATGTCACCCCCGATGGCCACGCTGGCGCGCTGGTCGAGGTCTCTTGCGAGACCGACTTCGTGGGTTCTAACCCCAAGTTCACCGGCTTCGCGGCACAGCTGGCCCAGGTCGTTGCCGAGAAGAACCCCGCAGACGTCGAGGCTCTCAAGGCTCTGCCCATGAATGAGAACGAGACGGTGGACGCCGCTCTCACCGAGCTCATCCACACCATGGGCGAGAACATGAAGATCGCCCGCATCGTTCGTCGCGAGATTGCTGACGGCGCTTTGGCTGGCTATGTTCACGGCGGCAAGCTGGCAGACCTGGTGGAGTTCTCCTTCACCAAGCCTGACACCTTCGATACCCAGGCTTTCAAGACCTTCGCTCACGACGTAGCTATGCAGGTGGCGGCCGCTCAGCCCGTGGCTGCCCGCATCGAGGACGTCCCCGCCGAGACCATCGAGCATGAGATGTCCATCTATAAGAAGCAGGCTGCTGAGTCCGGCAAGCCTGAGGCCATCCAGGAGCGCATGGCTGAGGGCCGTCTCAATAAGTACTACAAAGAGAACGTCCTCACCGAGCAAGCCTTCATCAAGGATGGCGACATGAGCATTCGCCAGTATGCCGAGAAGACCTCTAAAGAGGTGGGCGACACCATCGAGATCGTCGCCTTCGATCGTTTTGCTTTTGGTGAGTAGCTCCTAAGGGCATCTTTTTTAGATTGAGCTCTTGGATTCAAGGGTCTCATTCCATGGTTTTAGCAAGCGGGACCGGCATCAGTCGGTCCCGCTTTCTCATCTGGGCTAGAATAGGGCGGAATGTGCCTATCCCAATACCTAGGGGAGCTACTTGTGGATACCACTGCTCTTTCGACTCAAAAAGACGATCGTTACAAATATCATCGCGTGCTTCTTAAACTCTCTGGCGAGGCCCTTATGGGGCAAGGCGACTACGGCATCGACTCAGCCATGCTTGAACACCTCGCTCAAGAGATCAAATCCATCTATGACGATGGCATCCAAATTGGCATCGTCGTAGGCGGAGGCAATATCTTCCGCGGAATGGCCGGTGCCGCCTCCGGTATGGATCGCGCACAGGCAGACTATATGGGCATGTTGGCCACGGTGATGAATGCTTTGGCCTTGCAGGACGCCTTTGAGAAGGCGGGCATGACCACTCGTGTCATGAGCGCTATTGAGATGCATGAGGTGGCAGAAACCTATATTCGCCGTCGTGCCATCAGGCATCTAGAGAAGGGCCGCGTGGTGATATTTGCCGCCGGTACCGGCAATCCCTATTTCACCACCGATACCGCAGCTGCCCTGCGCGCCTGCGAGATCGACGCAGATTGCCTTATGAAGGCTACCAAGGTTGACGGCATCTATGATAAAGACCCTATGAAACATCAGGATGCCGTGCGCTTCGATGAGATTAGCTATAGGGACGTGCTTGCTAAAAACCTTAAGGTGATGGATGCCACCGCAACCGCTTTGAGCCAAGACAACGATATGCCTATCATTGTCTTCAACATTGATGACGAGCATGTCTTCAAAAAGGCCCTGTTGGGCGAGATGGTTGGAACCACTGTGGTGGGGGAGGAGACCCTCTAATGAGCGACATTATGTCTGTGACCGAGTCCAAGATGGACAAGTGCCTAGATGCCCTCAAGGCCAACTTCGCCAAAGAGCGCACGGGCCGTGCCAACCCCCATGTGCTCGATAGCATCATGGTGGACTACTATGGCGTAGAGACCCCTGTGACCCAGCTGGCTGGCGTCAAGGTGCCTGAGGCCACCATGCTTTTGGTGGAGCCCTGGGACAAGTCGGTCCTCAATGCCATCGAGAAGGCCATTCGTAATTCGGACCTAGGCATCAACCCCAGCAATGACGGTGTGGCCATCCGCCTGCCCTTCCCGGCTCCCACCGAGGAGCGCCGCCGCGAGCTGGTCAAGGCCTGCAAGGGCTACGCAGAGGAAGCTCGTGTGGCAGTGCGCAATGTGCGCCGCGACGCCAATGCAAAGATCGAGCGCGACGAGGAAAACTCTGAGGATGGTGTGCGCCGCGAGCAGGCAGCCGTCCAAAAGCTCACCGATTCCTACATCAAGAAGATCGACGAGTTGCTCAAGACTAAAGAAGCCGAGGTCATGGAGATCTAAGGGTGCAGCCTAAGGCAGAAGAGCTGGAGCTTCACTACGCAGAGGCTCCCCAAGACATTTCGCTGGCAGATATCGATCTCGATCATCTGCCAGCTCATATTTCTATCATCATGGACGGCAACGGGCGCTGGGCTACCAAGCAAGGACTCAAGCGCGCAGCTGGCCATATGGCAGGCGTCGATGCGTTGCGTGAGATCATCACCTCTTGCGTGCGTTTGGGCATCGACGTGCTGAGCGCCTATGCGTTTTCCACTGAGAACTGGCATAGACCTCAAGAAGAGGTGGATATGCTTATGCACCTCTTTGCCACCACGCTCATCAACGAGTTGCCGCTCTTTGACCAGGAGAACGTCAAGCTCGTCTTTTTGGGTGACCTTACCTCGCTGCCGCAAGAGACTCGCGATGTGTTCCAAGAGGGACTCGACCACACTAGCGACCACACAGGCATGGTGCTGGCCTTGGCGGTGAACTACGGTTCGCGAGCAGAGATTGCCCGTGCTGCCCGCGAGCTTGCCTTAGAGGTGGTCAATGGCGAGCGCGATGCCAACTCCATCGATCCAGAAGCTATTGCTTCTCATCTCTACACCGCAGGGCTTCCAGACCCGGATCTGCTCATTCGCACCTCCGGCGAGCTGCGGCTCTCCAACTATCTGCTGTTCCAACTAGCCTATTCAGAGTTTTATATCACACCCGTGCTCTGGCCCGACTTTGATCGCTGGGATCTCTTGCGCGCCATCGCATCTTTCCAGGGTCGAGACCGGCGTTTCGGGGGAGTGGAAGAGGCGTGATCGATCCCTCTGATTCCCGCTCTCAGCCAAAACCGGATATTCCAGATGCCGAGAAGACCGAAGGCCTCGATACTGCCATTCATCACTATGAGCAAAATCGCGAGCGTCGGGAGACTCTGAGACTTGAGGGTGCCACCCGCTCCAGCAAGGTCCGCAGGCTCTCAGAAAAGATGCTCACCCGTACTCTCTCGGGCATTCTCTATTCCATCGTGGTGATTATCTGCCTCTTTTGGGGAGCCATTCCCACGGCTTTGCTCTTCTCGGCAATGGCTTGGCTTTGCTGCTCGGAGTTTTTCCGCATGTCTCGCATGATGGGTCGTATGCCCAACGAACTCATTGGTCTGGCGGCTGCGGTAGCCTTCGCGCTTTCGCCGCTGTTCCCGCCGCTTACGCTCACCGCCATCTTTTCTGTGTTGGTGTTGGCCACGGGCGTGTGGTACGTGTGGACAGCGAGGGCTTCGGTATCCGATGCTGCAGTCACCGTCTTTGCTCCAATCTACACGGGCTATCTGCTGAGCGCTGTCACCAGCATTCGACTCATGCACGGTAGCGCCACCTACTTTGGCGTGAGTGCCGAGGCAGTGCTTTGCTTTGGGGTCATTGCCTCTATCTGGATGAACGATGCGGTGGCCTACCTTGTGGGATCTCGCTGGGGGAGCCATCGCATGGCTCCAAAGATCAGCCCTCATAAAACTTGGGAGGGCTTTGCCGGCGGCATCGTGGGGTCCATTGGGGTATGGCTGCTTATGTATGCCATTCATTTGCCTGGAGTGAGCCTTCCCATCGCCCTGTTGGGGGGTGTGGGTGTAGGAACCATCGGTGTCATCGGCGACCTCTTTGAGTCCAGGCTCAAGCGCTCGGCAGGCGTCAAAGATTCAGGCAATTTCATCCCTGGCCATGGCGGCATGCTCGATCGCACCGATTCCATTCTTTTTGGCGTAATGACTGCTTATTTCATTCTTCGTTTGGGAGGCCTCGCGTGAATATCATCGATGACCGCGCACTCGTGAGACGTAAGAAGCCTCTGCGCGTTGCCATCCTGGGAAGCACCGGGTCCATTGGAACCCAGGCCCTGGATGTCTGTGCTCAGCATTCGGATAAAGTGCAGGTGGTGGCCCTTGCCGCTGCCACTCGCACTGCAGAGCTGGTAGATCAAGCTTGTAAGTTCCATCCCCGGGTTGTTGCGGTGGCAGACAAGGCCCATGCGCAAGACGGCGCGTTGGATAACTTGCCCTCTGGTTGCGAGCTGCTGTCGGGGCCTGACGGAGTTGCCGAGCTCTGCCAGCGCGACGACGTGGATTGCGTGCTCGTCTCTGTTGTGGGCGAAGCCGGCATTTATGCGGCTTATGCAGCACTGGCGGCACACAAAATCGTGGCTTTGGCCAACAAAGAGTCCTTGGTGGCAGGCGGCGACCTGCTCATGCCCATGGCTGCCCCCGGCAGGCTCATCCCGGTAGACTCTGAGCACTCGGCCATCTTCCAGTGTCTCCAAGGTGCTAATTCTAAAGAGCTTGCGCGCATCTGGCTCACCTGCTCGGGTGGTCCATTCTATGGCTGGGACGCCCAAAAGCTCGCAGAGGTCACCGCTCAGAGGGCGCTGGCCCATCCCACCTGGTCCATGGGGCCAAAGATCACCATTGACTCGGCCACTCTCATGAACAAGGGCTTAGAGGTCATCGAGGCCCATCATCTCTTTGACGTGCCGGTGGATGACATTCAAGTGCTTATCCATCCTCAATCAAAGGTTCATTCTATGGTGGAGTTTTGCGACGGCTCCACCATCGCTCAGTTGGGCCCCTCGGACATGCGCATTGCCATTCAGTACGCCTTTTCCTATCCAGATCGCTGGGAGGCGCCGTGTCCTGATGTGGATTGGCGCGACGCGGGCTCCCTTACCTTTGGCTCGCCTGATACTAGCGTATTCCGCTGCTTGGCTTTGGCGCTCGAGGCAGGCCGGGCTGGGGGCACGCTGCCTTGTGCTATGAATGCGGCCAATGAAGTGGCTAATGGCGCATTTAGAAATGGCGTCATTGGCTTTACCGACATCGCCTCGGTAGTGGAGTCTGTCATAGACACCACCCAGGTAGAGCCGGTAGTCTCGCTGGAGCAAATCTCACAGGTGGACTCCGCTGCACGCCAGCAAGCCCGCAAGGTCATCGGAGGTCTCTCATGCTAGCGGGATTGGGGGGAGCGGTCTCCGCGATCATCTGGGGTCTGCTGCTGCTATCTGTTCTGGTCTTTGTCCATGAAGGCGGCCATTTTCTGGCCGCGCGCATCCTGGGCATCCGCGTCAAAGAGTTCTTCTTGGGCATGCCCTGTCGCTTTAGGCTGGCAAAAGCCTCCAGGCGCTACGGCACCGTCTATGGCGTAACCCCCATTCTGCTGGGCGGCTACACCATGGTGTGCGGCATGGAGGGCGAAGAGAGCCCCTATCTGGCTCAGGCGCTGGCCTGTGTCATGAAGCACGGGCGCGTCTCGGTAGCCCAGGTAGCTCGCGAGGTGGGCTGCACTCCCGCAGAGGCGGGCGACGCCCTCATGACCCTCACAGACTGGGGTTCCATCGAGCCCTTCGAGCCTCAACAGGACGATACGCTTCCAGCATCTGCCAGCTCTGAAGACCCCGATGCCACTGCTGCCGAGAAGGACTTCTTCCAAACCCTGGCCCGCGATCCTCGGCTTCTCACCTGCTACGACAAGGGCCATGACTTTGACGCCTCTGGCACCACCCAGGCAGGCGAGCCTCATCCCATCGATGATCCGGCGGCTTTTCTGGCTCACGAGCGCGCACATACCTATCTGGCCCATGGCTTTTGGGGCCGCACCTTTGTGCTGGTGAGCGGTGTAACCATCAATATTTTATGCGGACTGCTGCTGGTGGTACTGGTGCTTACCCTTTGGGGTGTGACCACCTCTACCAACGAGCCTGTACTGGGAGCAGTTGTAGAAGGGTCGCCGGCGGCTCAGGCAGGGCTTGTGGCAGGGGATCGCATGGTCTCTGTCAATGGCACTCCTACAGACACGTGGGAAGCCTTTGCGCTCCAACTGCAAGAGGCCATCGATCAGGGAAGCTCCATGGACATCTCCTATGAGCACGATGGCCAGCAGCGCTCTGTGACAGTGATGGCAGACCCTGAGACCCAGCGTATTGGCGTCCAGGCGCAAACTCAGCAAGTGCGTCTAGGTCTTGGCGAGGCACTCTCTTACGCTGCCAACTATGTGGCCACTACCGCGATCTACATCTCCCAGCTCTTCCAACCGGCACACTTCTCCCAGGTCATCGAGAATTCTTCCTCGGTGGTGGGCATCTCGGTCATGGCCAGCCAAGCGGCGAGCCAAGGATTGGCTTCCTTCGCCATTTTGGCCGCTGCCGTCTCTCTGAGCCTGGGCTTCATGAACCTTTTGCCCATCCCTCCCTTGGACGGAGGCAAGATCGTCATCGAGGCTATCCAGGCCATCCGCAAGAAACCGGTGTCTCTCAAGCTCCAAAGCACCGTCTCTATGGTGGGTATCGCCCTCTTCATGCTGCTGTTCTTCGTGCTCTTGCGCCAAGACATCATCCGATTTGTCTTTGGAGGCTAACGTGGAAGACCTTCGTCCCACACCTGCTCAGGCAGCGATCATCGCCCATCCTGCCCTTGCCGAGAAATCCTCTCCTCAGCCTCCTGCATCTCATTCAGCGGCAGAGGCGCCCTTCTGCCGTGACCTCACGCGCCCGGTATTTGTGGGTGGGGTGCAGGTAGGGGGAGGGGCACCGGTGGCGGTGCAGTCCATGACCAACACCAAAACCCAGGATCCTCAGGCTACGCTGGCGCAAATTCATGCGCTGGCAGAGGCAGGCTGTGAGATTGTCCGCGTGGCAGTGCCTACCAAAGATGCCCTGGACGGCTTTGGCGAGATCTGTACTCAGAGTCCGCTGCCGGTAGTGGCAGACATCCATTTTGACCACCGCTTGGCTATTGAAGCCATTGCCCGTGGCGCTTCTGCCATTCGCATCAATCCCGGAAACATTGGCTCCTGGGACAAAGTGGATGCGGTAATCGATGCGGCCGGCAACGCTTCTGTGCCCATTCGTATAGGTGTGAATGCCGGCTCGCTCGACCCTGCCATCGATGCCCGCGAAGATCTCACTCAACCCCAAAAGCTCACTCAAAGTGCGGTGTCCTTTGTCCGCCACTTTGAAGAGCGTGGGTTTACCTCCATCGTTCTTTCGGCCAAGACCCACTCGGTGCCCTCCACCATCAAAGCCAACCGTGAATTGGCTCGAGTGCTACCTCATATCCCTTTGCACCTAGGCGTTACCGAGGCAGGCACGCTGCAAGCGGGCACCATCAAAAACACCAGCGCTCTGTCAGTGCTTTTAGCAGAGGGCATCGGGGATACCATTCGCGTTTCGCTCACTGCAGACCCGCTGGAAGAGATCGGTGTCGCCTGGTCCATCCTTCAGGTGTTGGGCCTTAGGCGCCGGTCGCCAGAGATCGTGAGCTGCCCTACCTGCGGGCGTTGCCAGATCGATCTTATCGGCTTGGCCTCTGAGGTAGAGGAGCGTCTCAAGAGTGTAAAAGCTCCCATATCGGTGGCAGTCATGGGCTGCGTGGTCAATGGCCCGGGCGAAGCCAAGGCAGCCGATATAGGCATTGCCGGAGGTCGAGGCCAAGGCCTACTCATCGCCGGCGGCGAGGTGGTGGGCAAGGTGACAGAAGATCGCATCGTGGATGCCCTGATGGAAGAGATCGAGGCGCGTTTTTCTGCCAACGATCAATCCTAGGCTCTACCGGGTAGGATAAGTGCCGGTTGGAGATAGACTTCAGCCGATGGATGCGCAAGTCATGCGCGATAGGAGAAAGCTGTGAACACCT
This sequence comes from Muricaecibacterium torontonense, assembly GCF_004793925.1. Lineage (NCBI taxonomy): Bacteria > Bacillati > Actinomycetota > Coriobacteriia > Coriobacteriales > Atopobiaceae > Muricaecibacterium > Muricaecibacterium torontonense. The sequence goes on from NZ_SRYE01000003.1 coordinate 75,174, forward strand.
TTCAGCGAATGAGCGCCCTCTATGCGCCCACTTTAAAAGAGGATCCTGCGGATGCAGACTTGGCAAGCCACCGCTTGCTGCTTCGTGCCGGCATGATTCGAAAGACCGCAGCCGGCCTCTACAGTTATCTGCCGCTGGCCTGGCGCTCCCTGCAAAAGATCGAGGCCATCGTGCGCGACGAGATGGACACCCACGGCGCTCAAGAACTGCTCATGCCTATCCTCACTCCCGCAGAGCTTTGGGAAGAGTCGGGGCGTTGGGATGTGTACGGTCCCGAGCTTATGCGCATTTCCGATCGCCATGAGCGCGCCTTTGCCTTAGGTCCTACCCACGAGGAGACCATCACCGATCTGGTAAAGGGGGAGCTTCGCAGCTACAAACAGCTGCCGGTGAACCTCTATCAAATCCAGGACAAGTTCCGCGACGAGCTTCGTCCTCGCTTTGGCCTTATGCGTGGCCGCGAGTTCATCATGAAGGATGCCTACTCCTTCGACGCAGACGTCGAGGGCATGAAGCGCACCTACGACCAGATGTATGACGCCTACTCCGGCGTGTGCGACCGCTGCCGCATCCAGGCAGTGCCTGTGGATGCGGATTCCGGCCAGATCGGAGGCTCGGGTTCCATCGAGTTCATGGCCCTTTCTGAGTCTGGCGAGGCGTCGCTGGTCTACTGCGAATGCGGCTACGCTGCCGATGAGGAAGCGGCCACCGCGCTCATCACCGTCACCGACGGCCCGGAGACCCACAATCATGAGCTGGAGCTCTTGGACACCCCCAATGTCCACACCATTGACGAGCTGGCAGCATTCCTCGATGTCCCGGCTTCGAGCACCCGCAAGGCCATCGCGCTGGTAGATGGCGAGGGCGATCCTGTGGTGTGCATCATTCCCGGAGATCATGAGCTCAACGAGATCAAGGCTGAGCACGCCTTTGGCTCATATCACCTCATGACCGACGAGGAGCTGGAGAGTTTTGGTCTTTACAAGGGTTGCATTGGCCCCGTGGGGCTGCCTGAGGGCATTCGCTGCATCTGCGACATCTCCCTCAAGGAATCCCTTAACTGGGTGGTGGGCGCCAATAAGCCCGAGTCCCACTATCTTGGCGCCCGTCCTGAGCGCGACTTCGCTCCCGACGCCTGGGAGGACTTGGCGAGCGCCCAAGCCGGCGATGGCTGCCCGGTATGCGGGAAGCCCTTATCGGCAGCCCGTGGTATCGAGATGGGCCAGATCTTCCAATTGGGCGACAAATACAGCCGCGCCCTCAACGCCACCTTCCTGGACAAGGACGGCAAAGAGCAGTACTTCCAGATGGGGTGCTACGGCATTGGCGTGAGCCGCACGCTGGCTGCCATCGTTGAACAGCATCATGACGACTCTGGAATTGCATGGCCGGTATCGGTGGCGCCCTTCGAGGTGGAGGTGCTCGCGCTCGACATCAACGACGATATGGTGTGGCCCGCCGCCATGGGCGTGTGTGACCAGCTGGTAGACGCCGGCATCCAAACCCTGCTGGACGACCGCAAGGAGCGTCCGGGCGTCAAGTTCAACGATGCCGACCTTCTGGGCCTGCCTTACCAGATCATCTTTGGCAAGCGCGCGGTGGCCAACGGCGTCTGCGAGCTCAAGGATCGCGCCACTGGCGAGCGCACTGAGCTTCCCATCGCCGACGTCGCCGCCCACGTGGCATCGCTGGTCATCCCTCAGCGCGCCTAAACCTTCGAAATAGCAGGCCTGCCGGCGCAGCCTTTTAACTATCTTGCTACCGAGAAACTCCTGCTGCCAAGGGTAGGGGCTTCTCGGTCGCGCTATGAGAGGTGCGGTCTCGAACCAGGCTTACTGGACAAAAAGCGTGCTGTGAATTGGGACGTTGACGCAGGTCAACGTCCCTTTTTTGGGTTTTTAAATCTGGAAGGCTATTTTCACACGGGGACCCTGACAGAGGGTGTGCTATCAAAAGCACTATCACCCCAGATGAAGGCTGCAGAATCGAGCCGTTACATCCTAGAGGCAGGAGGGCTCGATGAAAAAGGTGATCTATGGAGTCTGCTGGGCCAAGATGTAGAGGAGCGACAACGCTTGCGACTACTAAGTACATTTCTTCCGTACATTTCCTTCGGCATGTGCCTACTAAGTACAATTGAATATGAAACCAACTCTGTGAGCTTGGGTGATGTGATACTTAAATATAAAGTGACGCAGATTTTGGGCAAAATTGGCCTACTAAGTACTTAGTAGGCGCGAATGCATGGAATGGTACTTAGTAGGCATGAAATGCCGCTCAGTCCAAACTCCATCTGCCCTGCGTCCCCATCTCGCAGGTGGATCTGCTTTTGACTTTCCAGAATTTACCTGGGGGCTTTGCAGTTTGAAAGCAGCTCTACTTTCAAACTGCCCCCTTCTGAGCCCGAAGGGTACTTATAAATAATAAAGGTAGATTTGGCCTACAGATTGAGGGGTGTTGACGCAGGTCTGACACAGGCCACCATCCCTTATCACAGCACGCTTTTTGTCCTAAAAGCCTCGAACCAAGAAACAGGATCTTGTGAGAGAAAAGCCCCCTAGTTGCTATGTTCGCAGCTAGGAGGCTATTTTTTTGTGGTGGGCCCAGTAGGATTCGAACCTACGACCAAAGGATTATGAGTCCTCTGCACTGACCGCTGTGCTATAGGCCCTTATACGAAAAAAGGCGACGGTCAAACCGCCGCCTGCAATGCGTGGTGGAGATAAGGGGGATCGAACCCCTGACCTCATGACTGCCAGTCATGCGCTCTCCCAGCTGAGCTATATCCCCGTGGGTTGGTGCGAGAGCTATATTAACAGAAGCGCGCGCTCATGCAAACCCGAATCTGCTTTTGTTTGGATCGAGGATAAGAACTCCTCGTATACACGTGTCCTTGAGGTCAAGCTGTCTTGGAGGATGAGATGGCATAGAGAAATGCATAGGCAATGCACTATCGGGAGAGCCAGGGAAATGAATTGGGGAGCGCTACTTAGGAACTCAGGCATAATTTAAACAACTGAAAACAAACAGAATAACAAATAGATATACTTAATTACGAAGCCCTAACGTTAAAGAAGCACTTAGGAGCTAAGTAGGATTCGAACATTATCAATATCCGCGATGGCGGCTTCCTGCAAGTCAAACATGTCTCCCTAGAGAGAGGGCCCCGTATGCAATGCAAAGCTATTAAGGCCTGGTATAACCTATGCGCATATGCGACGGGGCTTCCCTATGAAAAGAAGGCTACCGTTTTTGCTAATCTGCACCGCCCTTTGCATGAGTATCCTACCAATAGATACCAGGGCACAAGCTTTGGAAATGGGCAAGATCGGCAGCTATAACAGCACCTCGGATGGGAATACCGGGCTTTTGGCTCATGCAGATATTTCCTATGTTGATGAAAACAATAAACTAGCTACCCTGACGGAGCCCTATACAGCCGTTACCAATGCAGCTTCGGCAAGCACCTGGAAAGATGGCTGATATGTGGTGGACGGCTCAGTCGATATTATCGACACGATAACCGTCGAGGGCGACGTTAGACTGATCCTGTGCGACGGAGCGAAGCTGACCACTAAGAACATCTGCGTGAACGAGGACAACACCTTCTCGGTATACGGTCAGAGCGGTAATACTGGCTCGCTTACGTCAAGGATATCGCATAACACGGCTCCTGGCATTGGCGGAGGACGCTTCAAAAACGGTGGGAACATCAATTTATATGGTGGAATCGTTTATGCCCAGCGTGGAAAGGAGGGCGCAGGAATAGGTGGAAACGCTTCATGCGGTCATGGGGGCACCGTCAGAATTTACGGCGGAACGGTTACCGCCGTCGGAGGAACGGAGAACGGCGCCGGAATAGGCGGTGGCGGCTGGGATCAGAGCTATACTAAGGGGCCTTATGGCGGCAACGGTGCCGATGTCGTTGTCCGTGGTGGCATCGTGACCGCAACTGGTGGCGGCAGTGCGCCATCTATCGGCGCCGGTGGTTCTTCAAACAATCACGGCAGCTTCTCAACCGGGGAAAACGGCAGTGCAGTTATCTTTGCCAGTGCCCTTGGAGATTAGTCGAGGAAGGGCCAGTGGAGCGGGATCATCTTCATTGGTAATTCTGGAACCGTCTACAAAGACCAGACGTTGGCGAAAAGCCTGACTATCGACAGAGGCAAGACTCTGACCGTTCCAGAGAACATGCGCTTTACCATGCCGGAAGGAGTGTCCCTAACCAATGAAGGGACCATATACGATAACGGCATTGTCATCAGAGAGGGCTCCATCATCAACAATGGGACCATTCTCTGCAAGGTTACAAAACAATTCACCAATCTTGTGGCCGACAATGGGAGCGACTATATCACACAGGGGATAAATTACTCCACTACGCTGACTGCAACTAATGGCCGCCTGTTGCCGTTGAGAATCGCTGCGAGTGTGGGAGGCAAAGCACTGGAGGCTGGAAGCGGCGCGTATTCCTATGATTCTGCTACAGGAAGACTTACGATCGATAGATCTGGAATCACTGGGGCCATCACCATTTCAGCTGCTGACGCCGTTGCCATAAACGAAGTGGGCGTCACGATAGCTTTGCCCCAAGGAGAGAGGCCTCTTGCCACAGAGGCAAGAGGGCATTGAGAACGTCGCGCTCTATTGGACTGGTACTGAGAACAATCCTGTCGCCGGAAATGCTTGCTATTATCCCTGGTGCTACAAGGCTCATATGATGATTGTGCCTATGGAAGGGTTCCACCCAGGTATCGGTGAACAGCGAAGGTATAGAAGAGAGAGCACTCGATGCTGACGGTACCTTGAAGGTCGCAAGCCCATACTATTCCAACCGGGTAAAGCTCCTTGGCATCACGCAGCCTAAGGACATCTTCGGTGTGGCAAGTGGCACAGAAAAGACTGCCTCAGCGCTCGGGCTTCCTTCCACAGTCAATATAGATACTGAATCGCAGAGCATCCACTTTGCTGCAGTCACTTGGGATCTGGATGATTAGGTAATGGGCAGCTATGATCCTTCAAGTCCAAAAGAGCAGGCATTTCAGGTGAAAGGTGTCATAGCCCTGCCTGAGGAAGTCGCCAACCCGGACAATATTCCTCTCGAAGTCATCTTTGGTGTAACGGTGCGTGGCGCATCGGCTGGTGACCATAGTCACAACTGGGAGACATTCTATGAGTGGAGAGAAGACGGCAGATCCTACATGGCAACCCGCGTTTGCACTATAGATGCAAGCCATATAGAATCGGCCCGCGCTGCAGTAAGCGGCCAGGTTTCAAAAGCTGCCGACTGCACGAACGTAGGGGAGGCCCTTTATGCGGCTATATTTGCTGAAGATTGGGCACACAGGCAAACCAAGACTGTCGCAAACATCCTCGCTACAGGACACAAGCTCATACGAACAGAAGCGAATGCGGCTAGTTGCGCCGAAGCGGGCAACACCGAGTACTTGACGTGCGAGGCATGCGGCAAGGTTTTTTTGACGACAAGGATGGCATGATGGAGATCGAGCCCGAGAGCACTGCGGTTCGGGCGGCTGGCCACCATTACGTGGATGGCAGGTGCACAGTTTGTGGCGCTTCCTTAGCCACAAACAAGATTGCTTTGCCACAAACGGGCGGCACCGGCTCTTTGCAGCCGTTGTTTGCCGTACTGCTTGCATCAGGCAAAACCCTGGTTGCTTCGGCTCGCAGCGTCTCGAAGCGCAACAGTTAGAAAGAGGGTCTCTCCAACTGATCTGATGTACAAGGCAAAAGGCAGCCGGCTCTAGGTTGCTCCCCTAGAATACCTGCGGGTTTATATGAAGCGCCCTATGGGGCGCTTTTTTATGCGCATGAGCTGCTCTAAGCATATAGGCCATCATATATGCATAAATAACGGATTGTCACTTAATTAAATATTAAAAATGCCACTGATAGCCCAAATGAATCCCCTGTATGAAATTTAGGGAGTAGTCAGATTCTGGATGATTTACTATTATCATGAAATGTGAAAGCTATACATATACAAATAGAGCAAGAGCTTAAGGTATTTCTCTCTAATGATGCCTCTAGCTTGGATCTTGAAGGAGTGAGGGTGGCCACTGTGCTTTTTCATGCGTCTACTACGGAGCTGGCTCCTTCAGCAGCCTGTGCCGATATATAGGCACCGTCGAAGCGAAGAAGGCATAATCATGATATCGGAAGCTTCTAAAAGGGCGAAGGCCAAGTATGCCAAGGAGAAGACGAAACGCGTTGTAGTGGCGTTTTACCCTCCCGATGCCAAAATCCTGGCCTGGGTTAACCAGCACCCCAACAAAGCAGGGTATATCAAAGACCTTATCCGTCAGGACCTGGCAAAACATGCGGGGGGGGGGTGCTTCAGCGGCCTTAACTCTATGATGGCGAATGTTGCCCTCTGAAGTCGCGACACCCCTATGGCATGGCTTCCCAACGGCTCTAGCCGCAGGCTAATTGTGAAGGAAGCGTCTAAAGAAGGGAGCAATTGGCAGGTTGCCAAAGTTTTTGGCGCATTCGAGCCAATCTTTGGTATAGTGATTTCCGCACCAACCCACGGGGATATAGCTCAGCTGGGAGAGCGCATGACTGGCAGTCATGAGGTCAGGGGTTCGATCCCCCTTATCTCCACCATAGGAGAATTAGACGAACACCGTTTTAACTGGTGTTCGTCTTTTTTTGGCGGCGTGAAATTGTCGCCGTAATAGTCAAAGGCGAAGTACAACCGCACTTCGGCTTTGTCGATCTGCACCGCCCGCACAAACATTGTTAGGATTTCTTGCGGGTTCATTTCTTCGGCTACATTGTCTAGCCAGTCCATCAATTCCGAAAAGCCCGGTTCAATGTTTTCATTGGCCTTGGCTATCTGATATTCGGTTTCCAACGCATCTTTGCGGGCTTTCAAATCCTCAATGCGTTCTTTGCCGCCCGGTGGCGCTATGCCGTCTTCGATGGCTTGCCAGATTCGTTCAAACGCGGCATCAATCCTTTTTATTTCCTTGCGTAGGCGCTCGCTTTCAAGCTGCGCATCTTCCATGGTGGCTTCATAGGTTGCCATGCCGTCGGCAATGCGCTTGCGCACGTCGGTGCGCTCTAGGGCGCATATGGTCATATCAACTATGGCATCTTCCAAAATGTCGCGCCTGAACGTGCGCTTGCACTTCTTGCACTTGTAATAGGCATAGACCGTGCCGCTTTTGCCGGTGCCGGACGTTCCGGCAAGAGTGTTGCCACATTCTGCGCAATACAGCTTGCCGGTTAGCGGCCATTCTGCGGCGTGGTCTACGCGGCGGCGCGGGCGTGGATTTCCTAGGATGCTTATTAGCATATCTTGTTCAGCTTTCGGCCAGAGCGCGGGCATTCCACCTTCAACCACGTGGCCAGCGTAGCTATACGTGCCGCCATTTTGCGGGCGCAACAACAGCTTCTTAGCGCGATCATGGTTAATGGGCTTTCCCTGACGTGTGCGCACGTTTGCAACAGCCCTGACCACTTCGGCGATTATCGAACCTGCAAACACCATGTTTTTCATTTTGTGCAGCACCGCAGCTTCGCGGTCATTGATAACGTAGCGCCCTTCTACAATGTCCCAACCGTAGAGCGTGCGGCCATTCGCCATGCACCTTTGCGCGTTCTTCTGTATGCCGTCAATGATGCGTTCGCTGTCTATGGCGCTTTCCCATTCGGCCAGCACTTCGAGCATTCCCAATTGCAGAACGCCAGCCGAACCGCTGGCGATTTCCTCACCGGCGTAGAGTATTTCAACACCGGCTTTGCGCAGCATGATGCGCGTTAGCGCCATTTCGTCACGGTTGCGCATGATGCGCGGCACCTTGTAGATCACCACGTAATCAAACAGCCCTAACCGGGCATCGTTCATCATCTGTTTGTATTCGCGCCGGTCAGTGTTGCGCCCCGTCTTGGCGTAGTCCGCATATATCTTCACCAGTTCAAGGCCGTTTTCAGCTATGTAGCGGGTGCCAGCATCAACCTGTATTTCGATGCTTTCCGAACGTTGATTGTGCGACGAAAACCGGGCATATATAGCAGCCCTGCGCTTGACCATGATAAAATCACCTTGCCTATTTGGTATTGCCCCGCGCCAGCCGTCAAACCTGCGCGGGGTTTTTCTATTGTTCGGGAATCGTGATTGTGTCTGACAGACCAAGAACGAAATCAGCGGAGCAATGAAGCAGGTTAACTAGCAACCTGATTTCCTCACCATTGGGCGCACGTTTCCCGCTTTCCCAACGTGAAATAGTCTGTTTATGCACGCCGATTGCTTCCGCTACTTGATCTTGATTCAAGCCAGCGGCTTTGCGTGCAATCGCTATACGCGAACCAATCAGGCGTTTTACATTTTCGTTATCCATTTGCCTAACCTTTCCCGCTTGTGAGCCTTGCGGATAATTGTATACAAAATATTGTTGACGCGCTAGACCGTTCGGCTTATTATCTAAACCACAAAGTAAGCCGTTTGGTTTATTTTGGAAACACAAAGGCTTATACGAGCAGAAAGAAAGGGGGTAGGAATTATGGGCAACTATCGCAAAGCACGCGAGCGCAAGGGCTATACCGCCCAAGAAGCGGCAACGCGCCTTGGCGTATCCATCACCACGCTTGGTTCATGGGAGAACGGGAAAACGTCACCCACTGCGCAACGCCTGATTCAGCTTTGCAAGTTGTACGAATGCACGGCAGATGAATTGCTAGGCATCGTGCCTTTTGCAGCAGCTTAACGGGCATCGGTCTAGCGCGTTGGTTCTAAGAAAGGAGAAAAACCAATGACCAAACCACGACCGAAGGCGGAGGTTAACCACCATGAAAACCACCGCTAAAACCATTGGTTACAACGATGGTTTGCGAGGAACCCGGCGGCAAGCTGGACGCAGTGCAAATGGCTTTCTTTCAAAGCCTTGCAACCGCTTTACGATGCCGCCCCAGAAACGAAGCAACCGCACGGCTGGTACCCGCACGGTTGCGCGTCAAAAATGCGGACAGCAATTTGACGAAGAAATCTTAGCACGTTGGCTGCGCCTTTGGCAGCGCATCGCCGTTGGCGCTCTGCTGGCGCTCACAATGTCCGGCATTCTGCCCATGGCCGTTGCCGCTTTCCAAATTTGGCTTGGCGACACCTACGGGCTTGGGCTGACGGCTCTTTGCCTTGCCGCTGACGCTGCCGTGATCGTGTGGCTGGTGGTGCGGCATGGGTAGGCAAGCCATTTCGCAGCCGCCGCACAGCGCTTCCATGGACGTTCACGGCTTCTGGAACGCCTACATAGACCAAGGCGGCGGCGTTCGCGTGCGGCATCCGCTGCCGATTCGGTGGAACGCGCCCATTGACGAAGCCGAAGCGGCTTTCAGGCAGCTTCTAAAGCGGCTGGAAAGTCGCGGTGAACTATGAACGTCGATGACTACACGCAGCCCGTGGAAGCCGTCATAGCCCAAGAACGCGCCTTTGTGTTCCCGGTGCCGCTCAAAGCCGAAAGCTACCGCGAATTGTTCAACGAGTGGTTGCGGGTCAATCCCAAGGCGGCGCACGAAATTGAGTTGACGGCGCTTGCCATTCACCGGCGCGGCTTGCGGGTGTCCACGAAGTACCTAATTGAGCGCGTGCGCTACGAGAGCGCTTACAGGCTTGTAGCGGTGCCCTACACCGACCAGCACGGCATCACGCACCACTACAGCATCAACAACACAGTTACCCCGCTGCTTGCGCGGTGGCTGCTGGAAAACAACCCCGACTTGCGCATAGAGACGCGCAAATCCATGTTCGACAGGAAGGACGAAAAGAAATGATGACCAACACGAAGAAAGCCAAAGAGCGCATCACGGACACTTTCGCGCTGCTTGATTGCGTGGGTGCCGATGTTGCCATAGTCAACGCCGACACCGGCGAAACCATCAAGCTTGATTCAACGGCGCTGTTCGCCGGTCTGCAAGCCGGTTTGGTTCTCGCGGCGGCGATCATCGAAGAACCCAAGTTGACCGAGCAGCGCCAAATGGCCGCTGTCACCGGCAGCATCAAGCAAGCTGGCGCAATCTACCTTCGCCGCAAGGACAGCAAGCACGACGAGGTAGCCGCGAGGGTTGCCGCAATGCACGCCGAAGCAGAGGGGTGCGAAGATGCCTAACGTAAGCGAACTTGCGCAAGACCGCTTGGCGTACTTCCCGCACGATTCCAACGCGTCCAATGACATTAAGTGCCAGCGCCTTATCAGGCGGCTTGGTTGGAGCGGCTACGGGCGTTGGTGGCGCGTGTGCGAACTTCTGGCATCCAACAAAGGGCACGTAATCCCGTTCAGCACCGAAGAAGATAAGTTGATCTTGGGTGACGTGCTGCAATTCGGCGACGGCTCCAACTTCTGCGAACTGCTTTGCATCGAAGAGGTTACGGCGTTCGTAGATCAGTTGCTAAGCATCGGGCTTTTGCAGACCGATGAAAACGGGTGCTTGGAAAATACCCGGATGCACGAAAACGCGCTTAGTTTCGGCAAGAAACGTGCAGCCGGACGCAAGGGCGGCAGACCGCGCAAAAACCCACAGCCAAACCAAAACGCCTGATAGACCCATGAAAAGCGCGAGAACGAAAACCACACGGAAAACCGAGGGTTTCCGATATGCAAAACCGACCATTAAAAAACTGCGAAAGCAATATCTATGTCTAAGTCTATGTCTAGGTCTAAGGGATTCGGTTTCGGTCATAACCGAAACCGAAACCGAATCCCTGTTGCTTGTGGCATTGACTAACAAGAAAGTTTCTCTTTCTTGGTTCTTCTTTCTGGGCATGAAATCGCTTTCGCGTTCCTCAAAGCCTGATTTTGCAGTTTTCAACGCGTTTTCCACAAAGTTTTACACATTCGGCAAGATTGGAGGTTTTGACCATGCCAGTTCATTACGAAAACCACGTTAAGACGCGGGAATGCCCGAAGTGCGGCATTCAACGTCCGCTTGATTGGTTCGCCAACGAGGGTGAACCGTGCTGGAAGTGCAAGAACCTTGCATGGAAGGACAAGCGCACGCCCGAAGATGGCTTGCTTGGCTCCATCAGCAAGCGCCACGGAAAGCACGCGAAGGGGGCTTGTGATGACCTTATCGGATAAGTTGACGCGCGATCAGGTGCGCGACGCTATAACGGCCAATCTGACCTATTCGCAGATTCAGCCCAACGACATTAGGGCGCTTGAAGGTTTCCTTTGCATCGAATACGCACACCATGAGCGCATGGGCGAGCATATGGAAATGCGCCCTAGCTATCGCAAGGCTACGCAGCCGGTAATCAACCCGGCATCTACGGGCGGCATTGAAGATGCCTACTTGCGCGTTTCGGGATTCTACTTTTCGGGGCGTGAAGCGGTCAGTTTCAACGCAGACGGCTTCATAGGCATTGCCGGTTGGGCTGATGACACGAACGTGCAGCCGTTTCTAAGGGCACTCATGCGATGGCTCAAAGAGTGGATGGGATGCGCACGCGGGGTACCGCGCAGCGCGATTGCCGACCCGGCGGCATACGCTGCCGCACTTGCTTGCTAGGGGGGGGGTATCTCATGGGACTTTTCAACGCACGCGCAGCGGCAAAAGAAGTGGCGGCGCAGATAGAGCAGCCGGACATGAGCGCCGCCGAACTTGAACAGATGGTTTATGCGACCTACCAAGAAAAGCTTGATCTTGCGAAGCAGCTTGACACCGCGAAAGCCCGCATTGAATCGCTTGAAGAGACGTTGCAGGAAAAGACAACGAAGCTTAGGGCGGCGGAAGAGTTCGCGCGGCAAAGCGAATCAGAGCGGAAAAGCACCGCTTCAAAAATTGAGCCTTTGGAGCAGAGCAAGAAGCAGCTTCAAGCCAACTTGAAGCAGGAAAAGGCACGCGCTGCCACGCTTGAAGTGCGGATTGAGGAATTAGAGAACGCCAGCCGTGGCCGCATGGCGGCTTACCGGCGTGAACTGATTGAGGAAATGCAGCGGCAAGCCGTCTGCGCAAGCGGTGGTTGGTCAAAAGCCCGCGTTCTTGGATTCCTGGGCGGTTTCCTGCCGGAAACGGAAGAGGTCACTTCATACGACGGCAGCTTTATTGAGGAATACGACAGCGAGCCAGAGCCGCGCAGAAGCGCCAAAAAGGCGTAAAGGGCTACAGATACCCACAAAACACCGAAAGACGGCCACAGCGGCCACGAGAACCGCGAATGCGGCGAAATCTAGGAAGGTCAGAAGATGGCAAAAGACACTTGGCCGGATTTGAGCACCCGGCAAGGCTTCATTGAAGCCATTGAGCAAGCAGGGCAGTACATACGCGACCACGCAAGCAATCTGCTTGGAGAGTACCCAAGCTTGTTTTGCGAGTTCGACATAACCGCGCGTTTCCGCTTCGATGCCATGCCTACCATGGAGATCAGGCGCGAACACATAGCGGCACCACTGGACGAATACCAGCAACGCCGCGCGGGCGCTGACAGCGTGGAAAAGGTTTGCCGCGATATGTACCGGGAAATCATCGACCACGACGCGAAGCACCCGGACGAAGTACCGCCAGCAGATGACAAACGTGCCTTGTACGGCGACCGGCTGCGGGCGCTGGGGGTGGCGCTATGAGCGACGTTAGCTTGCAGCAGATCGAAGCCGCCAAAGATGCGGTTTCACACCCTAGCCACTACACCAGCGGCGGCATTGAGTGCAAGGACGCTATGGCGGCAATAATGGGCACGGGCTATTGCTTGCAGCCGTGCGCCAACGACGGCAAGGCCGTGAACCTTGCGCCCATAGCGCTTTATTGGTGGGGCTGCGCATTCAAGTACCTATGGCGCTGGGTTCGCAAGAACGGCGTTCAAGACCTGAAAAAGTGCAAGCAGTGCATTGATTTTCTGATTGAGGAAATCGAGCCGAAAACCACCACCGAAACCAAAGGTTTTTGATATGGATAACAAACGCGAAAAGATCATTGAGCGCATCAAAAAGCTTATGGCGGTTGCAGAGGACAGAGGGGCGACCGAGCATGAAGCGGCAGCGGCGGCGCTCGCGGCTCAACGCCTGATTGTGCAATACGACGTTGAGCAATGGGAGATTCACACCGCCGAGGAAGAACCCATTGAAGAGGTTTACGCAAGCCACGCCCCGCGCCGGTGGCGCTGGCACCTTGCACGCGTGATAGCGCCCGCATTCCGCTGCAAATACCTTGAAACGACCAAGAGCGCGTTTCATAAGACGAATTGGCGCAATGAACACCTGATAACCTTCTACGGCTACAAGACCGATGCCACGGCGGCGGCAATGACGTTTAATACCCTGTACAAAATCGGCAACCGCCTTGCTTCCCGGTATTCTCGCGGCGCAGCATACGGCACCTATAACGCCTACGTCGTGGGTTTCGTTGCAGGTATCGCGTCAGAGTTGGAGAAGCAGACCGAAGCGCTGATGATCGTTGTTCCGCCAAAGGTCAAGGAGAAGTACGAAGAGCGGTTTAACGGAATCAAGGGCGTTGACACCACCTTGAAGCTTGGGTGCGGGTGGGACGCTCACAACGCCGAATCGCAGGGCTTCATGGATGGCCGCGAAGCGGTCAGGTCACACCGATTTGAAGAGCCTGAAACCGAGTACGTGGCAGATGCCCCGGCGCTGATGGGTGCATGACATGAGCGCTTGCAAGGTCAAATGGAGCAAGGCGCGTGAAGTCTGGTACGCACGCCCCTACCTTGGGCAAACGCCAGAAGGTAAGAAGATTCAGCCCTATAGGGAGTTCCCGGCGGCGCACGACGAAGCGGAAGCGCAGGAAATGGCTAACGCTTGGGCGGCTCACCTCACGGCTGACGGTCTGGTAGCAAGTGCGCTGATTGCCGACCTGCTGGACGATTACACGGCCATGAGGGAGCGCAACGGCGCAAGCCCTAACAGCGTGCGCAGCTATAGGCTGTTCGCCAAATACGCCCGGAAGTACCTTGCAACCTCAAACGCCCGTGATTTGCGCGTCGCCGACTTCAACCGCTACGAACAACGCTTGATGGTGCCAAAGGAACTAGGCGGGCAAGGCTTGTCCCGCAATAGCGTTATCAACGTCCACAACTTCATGCGCGGCGCATATAAGTTCTTCGTGAAAGCGGGCATATGCGACACAAACCCGATCATTGACGTTGAGAAGCCAAGCCCCGTACACCACGAAGCCCAAGCGCTCAACATCGGCGATTTCCGCAAGCTGGACGCGCAGCTAAAACCACTGCTGAAACCAGAGGTTTTGAACAAGCGGACGTGGCGCAAGGCGCTGAACGCCTTTGCCGCGTGGTTCTCGCTTAGAACCGGCATGAGGGTTGGCGAGGTGTGCGCGTTGCGTCCGGGCGAGATTTACCGCGCGGCAAAGTACGTCCACGTAGGCGGCACCGTCATTGAGAAGAAGGGCATGAAGCCCTACAGGCGCGACGTTACCAAAGGCCGCAAGTGCCGCAACATCGGCATTACCACAAGCGACATTGAAACCATTGATGCGTTCATGGAACTTCGCCGGTTGTTCTGCGGCGATCTGCCGAGCAACGCGCCGTTGCTCACGGTTGACGGCGGCTATCTTCGCCCTAACAGCGTTTCACGCGCATTCACGACGTTTGCCGGAAAAATCGAAATGCCGCAAGGCTTCGTCTTCCACGACTTGCGGCACACACACGCAACGTGGCTTCTGACCCACGGCGTAGACCTGAAAACCGTTTCGGAGCGATTGGGGCACGCGGACGAAGCAACCACGCTTCGCATCTACGCCCACGTCTTGCCGGGGCGCGACGCATACGCCGCAAGCGTCTTCGAGCAAGCGGCCATGGAAGCCACGGCAGACCTTGAAGAGGTGTTGCAATGAAGTTGCAATGGCGCATTTTGAACGCGCACCGCGCACCACCGTAAACGCGCAGGTGCGACACCGAAAAGGCTTTCAAGACAAACAGCAAGTGACTGATAAGAAGTAATTATCAAGCACATAGGAAGAAAGAGGGTAAAACGATGGTTCCCGAACTGACCAAAGAACAGAGGATTGCCAACCTTGAAAAGGCAAAGCAGATGCGCAAGGAACGCACCGAGTTGCGCAGCCAGCTTGCAAGCGGCGTGCTGACCGTCTGCGATCTAATCTACCTTGCAGAGCGTGGCGACAAGGCGGCATCTGGTATGCGCGTGAAACAGATGATTAGCGCCCTTCCGGGCTACGGCTTCAAGAAGACGCAAGCGCTTATGCACGCGTTGAGCATCGCCGATAGCAAGCGTGTTGGCGGTCTTGGAGTGAACCAAGCCCACGCGCTCATTGAAAAGCTGGACGGGGTGGCGCTATGAGCCTGAACACCTGCGCAATATCCGGCCACCTTGGCAAGGCCGCTGAACTTCGGTACACGAACAGCCAACTTGCCGTGGTCACGTTTTCGGTGGCCGTGAACGAACGTGCGAGGCAAGCGGACGGAAGCTATCAGGACGTGCCGCATTGGTTCGATTGCGTCATGTTCGGCAAGCGTGCCGAAGCCCTGCAACCCTACCTTGCGAAGGGCACCAAGCTTTCATTGACTGGGCACCTTCGGCAGAACAAGTGGGAGAAGGACGGGCGGCAGTATTCGCGCGTTGAAATCGTCGTTGACGAAGTGGAATTGATGAACACGCGCCGCGAAGCCCAAGCGCCGGAAGCCATGCCGCCGCAATCCGTGGAAGCTGCCAGCGTCTATGACAGCGACATACCGTTTTAGTGGTGGTGGCTTATGCAATGTTTCGTGAGCGGTAGGCGTACCGGCAAGACCACGCTGCTAATCATGCTTTCGCACGACACCGGCATACCGATTTACACGCGCACCGCGCAAATGGCGGCGTTCGTGGAGCATCAGGCAAGAACCTTGGGCGTGACGATACCGAAGCCGATTTGCAAGCCGCAAAAGCTTTTAGGCAAGCGCCCAAGACAAGTGATCGTGGACGAAGCGGGCGGAGTGCTTGAAGACGTGTTGGGCGCAAAGGTTGTGGCCGCGTCAATCGACGGCGTAGCCATGAACCCGGCAATGCCAGACCTTGAAGCAATGGGCTTCCTTGACCTGTTCCGCGCATGGCGCAGGGCACGCAAGCGGAAGGGCAAGCAATGAGCCTTGAAGACTGCGAGAACCGGGGCGCGGTGTTGGACGGCAAGAAGTGCTTTTGCACGCCGTGGAACTGCTGGACTAACTGCCTTGAAGTTGGGCATTGCGTCTATGAGAAATGCCGCAAGCCCAAGCAAGGCACGCTATTTGACGAAAGCGAGATTGAAGAATGATTGGACGCAAAATGAACGTGAGACTTTCGGACGGCGCGGAACTGCCGCGCTATGCGCATGAGGGTGACGCAGGGCTAGACCTTCGCATTACCCACGACGTGACACTAGAGCCGGGGGCGCGTGCTACCGTTGGCACGGGTCTTGCGGTTGAGATTCCGCAAGGGTGCGTGGGGCTTGTGTTCCCGCGCAGCGGCCTTGCCAGCAAGCACGGCATCACGCTATCAAACAGCGTGGGCGTGATTGATTCGGGATATCGCGGCGAGATCGGCGCAACGCTGCTGAACCAGTCGGACGAAACCACCACGCTTGAAGCGGGCACGCGCGTTTGCCAGCTTATCGTTATGCCGTTCGTTCCGTGCGAGTTGGTGCCCTGCGAAGAGTTGACCGAGACGGAGCGCGGGGCGGCTGGCTTCGGCAGCACCGGCATTGCGTAGGTGAAGCCATGCGAGCGCAAGAATACTTTGAACAGGTGCGCGAAGCCGTGTTGGGGATTGAGCGCTCAAAGGAAATGTTGGCACGGATGTTGGCATCAGAGGGCGCGAAGGTACAGCGCTACGGTGAGCAGCAGGGCAACGGCAAAAGCGATGCAATGGACAGGGTGAACCGGCGCATTGAGTTTGAGCAGAGATTACAACGCAGAATCAACGAAGCATCGGAAATGCTGGACGAAGCAACCATGCTGCTTTACGGCGAGGATGACCACGGCGGCTTGGCGAAGCTGAAAGGCAACCGCTACGCCGACGTGCTTTGCATGGCCTATTGCCAAGCCATGGCGTGGCATGAGGTTGCCGAGGTTATGCGCTGTTCGCAACAGTGGTGCCGCGAACTTTCGCGGGCTGGATTCAAGTACATTGACGAAGCGGGCATTGCGAAATTGAAGAACGCTTGAAAAGATTTTACTTGCGTCCACTTTCCGACTTCTGCTAAAGTTCGCTAAGGTGGTTAGAACTATGCAAAGCGTCACGGACTTAGAGCCGTGGCGCTTTTTCTTTTGGGGTGGTGGCGCATGGCTAAACCGTTTAGTGACGCGTTCTATCATTCCAAGGCTTGGGAGTGTGCGCGGGAAGATGCGCTAAAGCGCGATAGCTACTTGTGCCAACGCTGCCTTGCCGGTGGAGAGATCACACCGGCAACGATGGTTCACCATATCGAAGAACTGACACCGGCCAACATCGACAACCCGGACATTGCTTGCGGCCTTGATAACTTGGTCAGCCTTTGCGACCTATGCCACAAGAAAACGCACGGGTGGGCGCGTGCCGGTGCGACGCGTCAAGGGCTTGCGTTTGATGCCGACGGCAACTTGATTTGCCTAGCCGAGTGATCGGCGCGACGGGAAACGCGAACCAAAGAAAAAATTACCGAACACAAAACAGCAGGTCAGAGCGGCGGGAAATCCCCCCGGTTTGAATCTGCGCAACGATTCCTAGGGCACCAACGCCGGGAGTCAATTTCTTTCGCGTGCCGACTTTTCAAAGGGGGGTGGTCTTGTGCAGAAGCAAAAACTATGCGATAGTTCGCAAGTTTCGGGCGAAGTTGGCAAAAGTAAGCCGAAGCGCAAGCCCGCTTCCATGCAATCGCGTGTCGAAAGCGAGGTGCGCAACCTTCAACGCATCACGAAGGACGCAATACCAGACGAGAAGCGCAAAGTTGTGTTGCCGATGCTCCACAACATCGCGTTTCTGAAAGTCAAGCTTGACGAAGCGCGGCACGAACTGCTTTATGAAAGCATCTTCACCGAGTATGACAACGGCGGCGGTCAATCGGGCTTGCGAGAGCATCCCGGCTTTTCCGCTTACAACAAGCTATTCACTACGTTTCAGCGTGGCATCAAGCAGCTTTGCGATCTGATGCCGACCGGCGCGGCGGCTGCTGATGCGCTCACGGATTACCTAGCTGAAACGCGCTATGACTAAGGCCGCTAAGGCTGGGCGGTGCGAGAAAGCTATACGTGAATACTTCGGCGGCGTGCTTGACGGGTCTATAACGGCGTGCCGCAAGATCAAGCAGGTAGCTGCAAAGATTCTGCGCGACATGGACAACAAAGACCCGCTTTATCCGTACCATTTCCGCGAAGAGTACGCGAGCAAGCACGTTAACTTCATTGAGCGCTTTTGCCGCCTACCATCCGGCAAGCTTGGGCACGCTTTCAAGCTGGAATTGTTCCAACTTGCCATTCTGTCCGTGATTTTCGGCTTCGTAGACGCAGAGGGCTTGCGGCAGTACCGTGAAGTGCTTTGGGTCATGGGCAGGAAGAACGGAAAGACCGCGCTTGCGTCCGGCATCGAAATTGACTTGCAGGTGAACGATGACGAGGGCGCACCAGAGGTCTACAACGTGGCGACCGCCCACGATCAGGCAGCTAAGGGCTTCAACAACGCTTGGCGCATGATTAAAACGTCCCCGGCGCTGTCAAAGCATATCCGCAAGCGCGTAAGCGACCTGTATTGCGATTTGAACATGGGCACCATCAAGGCGCTTAGCGCGAACACGAACCACCTTGACGGCTTGGACGTGTCGGGCGCGATCATTGACGAGTTGGCGGCCATGCGAAACCGCGACTTGTACGACCTGACCATACAAGGCACGTCGGCGCGTAGGCAACCGCTTGTGTTGGAGATCACAACAAACGGCTTCGTCCGCGCTGGCATCTTCGATGCGCAATACCAGTACGCCGCCAAGTGGCTTGACGGTCAGGCAACCGGCGTTGACGCGGAGCGCTTCATTGCGTTCATCTACGAATTGGACGAACGCGACGAATGGGAGCATGAACCGGCGTGGGTCAAGGCCAATCCGGGCTTAGGCACCATCAAATCACTGCCAGCGCTTCGCAAGAACGTGAGCAAGGCGAAGAACGACCCTACGTTTCTGCCGACGCTGCTTGTTAAGGATTTCAACCTGATTGAGAACCAAAGCCAAGCTTGGCTTACGTGGTCAGAGATACACAACGACGCGACCTTTGACCCGTCGGACGGCTTCACCTACGCGATTTTGGGCGTTGACGCTTCGGACACAACCGACCTGACGGCGGCGTGTCTGCTCATGCAGCGCCCGAACGACCCGCACATATACGCGCTGCACATGGCGTGGATTCCGCAACGTGCGCTAGAGCAAGCGGAGCGCGAGGGGCGGCGCGGCGGGCGTGACGGCGTGCCATATGATGCGTGGATTGCCAACGGCTACTTGCGCACGTGCCCAACGCCGATTATCGACAAACGCACGGTGCTTGACTGGGTGGCCGAGATTCAGCAGAAATACGGCATCTATGCCGTTGCTTGCGGCTATGACCCGTGGCATATGCGCGATGTGCCGACCGTGGAAGCTTACGAAGGTTACTTCGGCGCTGACTATTTCAGGCGCGTTGTGCAGGGTGCGCAAACCCTGTCAATGCCCATGAAGGAACTGCGGGCGCTTTACCGGGAGAACCGAATAGTTGACAACGCCAACCCGATTGCGGAGTGGTGCCGCTCAAACGTGGCCGTCAGATCGGACGCGAACGGCAACATTGCGCCGGACAAGAAGAACCAAGACCCGCGCAACCGCATTGACGCTTGGGCGGCGGAGTGTGACGCGTTCGTAGTCCTTAAAGACATGGCCGACGAATACCAATCAATGATAGGGGGCTGAAACCTTGGCAAGACTGAAACCGCGCTTGCGCTCAATGTTCGATGCCGTGTTTCACGGCAAGCAGATGCAAGCCGTAAACGGCTACTTCTCAACGTTCACGGCCTACCAACCAAGCTTCACCACTTGGACGGGCGGCATCTACGAAGCGGAGTTGACGCGCTCAATCATCGAGAGCGGCGCGAACCACGCAAGCAAGCTGAAACCAGAGGTGAGCGGAACGGCGCAGAGCCACGCCACGGCTTCGCTGGCCTACCAGCCCAACCCGTGGATGACAACGCCGCAGTTCATCAAGCGCATATACACCATGTTGCAGGTGAACGACACGGCGCTAATCATTCCGCTGTTCGCCGATGACAACACAACGCACGTCGGCTATTACCCGGTGTTGCCGAGCAAATGCACGGCCTACGACGTGGGCGGCGAACTTTGGTTGAAGCTTGACTTTCCAACGTCTGAAAGCGTCTACGTGGAGTGGTCACGCGTCGGCGTCATGACGCGACACCAGTACCGAAGTGACCTTTTCGGCGACGGCACCAACGTGCTTAATCCAACGCTAGAACTGATGCACGCGCAGACCGAAGGGGAAATGAACGCCATTAAGCAAGGCGCTTTCATCCGCTTCATAGGCAAGCTTTCGCAGAACCGCAACGACAAGGACAGGGAACAGGCCGCAAAGGACTTCAACAAGCAGCTTGACCCGTCCAACGCGGGCGGCATCGCCGTGTATGACCGCATCTTTGACGATGTGAAGCAGATTACGCCGTCAAGCTACACGGTTGACGCGGCGCAGATGGAGCGCATCGAGAAGAGCGCCTATAGGTTCTTCGGAACCAACGAAGATGTGGTGCTGAACAAGGCGAACGAGGACACCTATAACGCGTTCTACGAAGGGAACATTGAGACGTTCGCCGTTCAGCTTGGCTACGTGCTAACCGCGATGACCTACAGCAGGAACGAGATTGCCCACGGAAACGAAATCATGTTTTCGGCAAACCGCTTGGAGTTCGCCAGCAACACCACGAAGCTTGCCGTTTCAACGGCGCTTTTCGACCGTGGAATCTGGAACGGAAACCAAGTTGCCGACGTGTTCCAATCGCCGCACTACGAGGGCGGAGAGCGCCACGTAATCCGTGGCGAGTATATCGACCTTGGGTTGATTAGCGAGCATACGGCAGAGCAAGCCGCGAGCGCCGCGCAGACCAACGCCAACATTGCGCTTTCGGAGCAGATAGGCGCACCAAAGGACGAGGGACAAGGGGGCAACGATGCCAAGCAAGCCGAATGAAAGACAGTACCGAACATTGACCGCCACGCTCGCGCCGCTCAAACGCGCAGACGAGGGCGGCGAAGAGCCGAAGAAGCGCTTTGACAGTGATTACTACGTCGAGGGCTACGCAAGCACGTTTAATGACCCCTACCCCATCTATTGCGACTTCGCGGGCAACGAGTATTTGGAGATCATCAGCCCCGATGCTTTCCGCGAAGCCGATATGTCGGACGTGATTTTGCAGTACGACCACGAAGGGCGCGTGTACGCCCGCACAAGTAACGGCACGCTGCTTATCGAGCCGGACGAACACGGCTTGTTCATCGCCGCCGACCTGTCGCGCAGCCAAGCATCGCGCGAACTTTACGAAGAGATAGCCGCCGGACTTATCACGCGTATGTCATGGGCGTTCACCGTGGCCGCTGACGAGTTCGACAGGGAAACCCGCACCACCACTATTACGCGGGTCAAAAAGGTTTTCGACGTGTCGGCGGTGAGCCTTCCGGCTGACCCCAACACCGAGATTAGCGCACGCAACTTGCTTAACGGAGAGATTGAGCAGACGCGCAAGGAGTTTGCGCGGCGGCGCATGACGCACGCGAGGGCGTGCGCCGTAATGGCAATTGCAAACGCAAGAAAGAAAGGCTAGAACCATGGATGAACTGTTGAAGGAACTGCAAGCGCTGATTGACAAGTACGCCGAGGGCACCCCCGAGGGCGTGACCGAGGAAGAGGCCAAGCAGGACGAAGAGCGCATGGCCGAACTTACGGCGGAGATCGAGCGCAAGACCACCGAGCAGGCCGAGCAGCGCAAGACCCGCGCCGCCGCTGTCGCCGCCGCCCGTTCCGCTATCGAGAGCGGAGCCGCGCCGAAGGTTTCCACCGTGCCGCTGGCACGCAGCGCGAGCGCTGCCGGTGCCGTCGTGCGCGACACGACCGACTACGACGCTGCCGCGAAGCGCGGTTGGCTCAAAGACGTTGCGACCCGCGCGGGCGTGCAGCTTGGCGGTGGCAACGACATGACCCCTCAGGAGCGTGCGGCGTTCACCGCGCTTACCACCAACACCGATGCCGTCATTCCGAAGGAGATTCAAGGTCAGATCATCAGCCTTGTTGACAATTCGGCGGTGCTGTTCGGCGACGTTAGCCGCGACAACTTCAAGCATCAGTATGAGTTGGTGCGCCACACCGGCATTGCGCAGGGCGATGCGGCGAAGACCAAAGAGGGCGAAGCGCCCGCCGACGAGCAGAACGAATTTGACACCATCGCGCTTGCTGGCGAAGAGATCAAGAAGACCGCCAAGCTTTCACGCAAGATGGCCGTTCAGTCTATGGATGGCTTCGAAGCATGGCTTATCAAAGAGGTTGCCGCCCGCATCGCGGTTGCGGCTAACGCCTTTGTCCATGACCGCCTGACTGATGCGAAGCTTGGCATTGCCGCCGCAAACCTCATTACGTGTGCCAAGGCTGGCACGCTGACCAAGGCCGACATTACTAAGATGTTCGGGCTTCTGAAAACCTTTGGCAATCCCGTTCCGAAGGGCGCAATTGTTTACGCCAACAATGACACCATTTGGAACTACATTGCCATGGTTGAGGACAAGAACGGCAATAGCTACTTCGTTGACGAGAAGACCGAAGACCCCGCCGTGCAAGGCCGCATCTTCGGAAAGTACGTTAAGCAGGACGATAGCGTTCCTGACGGCGTTATCCGCGCTGGCTATCCCGATCTTGTCAAAGGCAACGTCTTTGACGGCATCGACGTTACCGGCTACGTCGCCACCGACGGCACGCAGCGCCATTGCTTCGATGGCTACCTGCTCTATGATTGCGGCCTTGCCGTCCCGCAGGGCTTCACGCAGCTTACCATCGGCGGCGCATCCGCCTAAGTGATCTAAGGGGGTGCCACCGATGGCAGACGAAAACAAAGCCGACCTTCTGGCGGCTTGCCGTAGCGCCCTGCGCATCCCTGCCGATTACACCGGCTATGACGAAGAGATAGCCGACCTTGTGAGCGCCGCCCGTTCCGCACTGGTTGCGGGCGGCGTTTCCGACGCTAAGGCCAACAGCGACGATGACGCAAGCGTGCGCGTCGCCGTGAAAACCTACGTCAAGGCTAACTTCGGCATGGACAACCCGGACGCTGACAGGCTCATGCGCTCATTCGGCGAAATGCTATGCCGCATGGCCGGAAGCACCGAGCATGGCGGCAAGGCCGAAGCGGGCGCGCAATGAGTATGTGGGCTGGCACGTGCCAGCTTGCCACCGAGACGCAGACGCGCGACAAGCGCGGCGTTGTGTCAACTTCGCTTGCGTTCCGGGACGTTCCGTGCAACGTCTACAGCATCAGCGCGGCAGCTTACTACGCCGCCAGCGCGGCGGGCATCAAGCCGCAAGCGGTAATCGAGTTGAGGGCGTGCGCCTATCGCGGCGAAACGCTGGTGAAGTTCAACGGCGCGTTGCTTGCCGTTGAGCGTGCGGAGCGTTCGCCGGACAACGTGCGGCTAACGCTTGTTGAGAGGGTGGGCGACCGTGAGCAGGGTTAGCAACGACATTGAACGCGAGATTGCCGCCGCCATGCGCGACTGCATAGGCGAAAACGAAGCGGTGTTGGAGCAGAGAGCCGCCGACGCTGGAAAAGCGGCGGTTAAGCGCCTGAAAGCCGAGAGCCGCAAGCGTTCCGGCAAGTACGCGAAGGGCTGGACTAGCACCACAGACCACGCAAGCTTGGAGCAGGGCGTTGAAGTGACGGTGCATAACAAGCAATACCAGCTAACGCACCTGCTTGAAAAAGGCCACAAGATCAAGAACCAGACCGGCAAGACATACGGTGTTGCACCGGGCGACGTGGTAATTGAAGCCGTGGCCGAAGAGGTGGGGCGCGAGTTCATGGCGGGCGGTGATGCGACGTGATCACGCTTGACCAACTTTGCGCCGTGCTTGACGGTCTGAACATCCCTTGGGCTAACGAGGGCTTTTCAGACGATGACAAGCCCGCGCCGCCCTATATGAGCCTTGAAGCGGGATTTGGCGAAACGGCCTATGCCGACAACGACGCTTGGGCGCGTTGGATGCCCTACGAAATCTTGCTTTACACCGCGCATCGCTCATATGACCTTGAAAGCAAGATTGCCGACGCGCTGGACGCTGCGGGCTGCGCATTCGAGAAAGCAATAACACACCTAGACGGCGAACGGCTCATTGAAGCGTCGTTCACCGTCAACGTAACCGAGTAGATAGGAGCCTTGAAAATGGCACGTAACGGTTTTTTCGGCGTTCGCAATTCTCATTTTGCGATTGTCACCGACGAAGACAAGCTTACCTATGAAAAGCCGGTGCATGTTGCCGGTACCGTTGAAATCGGCATGGAACCGAGCGTTGAGACTGGCACCAGCCACGCGGACAACGAAGTTTGGTTGGAAGAGCAGCAGGACAACGGCGGCAGCGGCACTATGAGTTTCTACGATACCGAGGGCACCCCGGAGCTTCGGCAGCTTATCGCCGATCTGGTGGGCTACGAGATCACGGCAGACGGGCGCACCAACCTGAAAGCTAACAAGAAGCCAAAGAAGTTCGCTTTCATGTGCGAGCAGCCCGGACACGTCACAGGCCGCCGCCGCTGTCTGCTGATGTGCCAGCTTGCCAAGCCGTCGCAGACCCTCACCACCAACAGCGACACGCCGGAGATCACGCAGCTTGACTATCCCTTTACGTGGAAGCCCGTTGTCCCCCCCGGCGGCACGGCTGATGACCGCACGAGCGGCTATGACAGCTTCACGGGTCTGCCGGACTATGAAACGTTCTTCGATGCCGTCAACACTGACGGGCTGCTAGAGCGCAAGGCCGAAGCGGAAGACACCGGCACGCCCGCCGAGAACGGGGGCAAGTAATGGTTATCGACTTCGGCGAGGACATGGAGTTTGAAGCCGTCTTCAACGGATTCACGCCCATTGTGTTTTCACGTTCGTTCAGCGTCGAGAAGCCCAACGGCGCGACGCGCCCCAAGGACATAAACGAAGACGTGGGCATGATCGTTGAAACGATGAAGTCTTGCGGTATGCCGTCGATGACGGCGCTTCTTGAAATCGCCTATGCGTGCATCAAGACCGCGAAGCCGCGTTGGGCGCTTGGCTTTGACAAGTGGGTGAAATCGCTTCCGCCCGCCGCGTTCGACCTACAGAAGGGGGACGGTTGGGCGGCTGACGTGATGGGCATTGTTGAAGACAACTTTTTTCCTTCAACGCCCGATGGAGTGGAAGCCACGCCCGCCGAAGCAGCCAGCGCCGCCACTGCCTAGCAGTCTGTCAGACGCGTGCGACGCGCGTTATCTGTACAACTGCCAGCAATGCGGGCTTTCCATCACCGATTTGCAGCAACTTAGCTTCCGGCAGGTCAAAGACCTGTTGGAGATTCACGCGTTCTATGCCGATGCCGCCGCCAACTACGAAGACGACGAAAAGGCGCGTAAGGCCGAAGCGGCATTTTGGGGCTAGTGAACGTTTCACGGCACCGCACCCGCGCGGGCGCGGTGTTTGAAGCGCTCATGCACTTTGAAAACAGAAAGAAGGTGAACCGGCATGGCGGTAAGCTACAAAGGACTTGTTATCAAGTTCGGCGGCGACACTACCGAACTTCAAGGGGCTTTGAAAAAGGTTTCGAGCGAATCAAAGAAGACCCAAGCGGACTTGAAGGAAATTGACAAGTCTTTGAAGTTCAACCCCGGCAACACCGACTTGCTGCAACAGAAGGTCAAGGCGCTAAACAGCGCCTATGGCGAGACGCAACAGAAGTTGGACGCGTACAAACAGGCGCTTGCGCAGCTTGAAGCGAAGCAACAGAGCGGCGCTAGGCTGACCGCCGAAGAGGAACGGCAATATGACAGCCTTAAACGCGCTATCCTGCAATGCGAAAACCAGCTTGAATCATACGGCAAGGAACTTGCCGAAACATCACGCGAAGCCGAAGCGTCGAAAACCAAGCTTTATAAGTTCGGCCAGACCATCGAAGACAACGCCGACAAGCTGGAAAAGGCGGGCAAGGGCGTTGAGCGCGGCGGTCTTGCTATTTCCGGCGGCATCACGGCGGCGGCAACCGGCCTGACCGCACTTGCGGAGAGCCAGGAAGAGGCCATAGCCAAAAACAACCAGCTTGAAACCGCTTTCACCAGCGCCGGAAGTACTGTTGAGCAAGCGCAGACCACCTATGCGAACTTCTACCGCATCTTGGGCGATGGCGACACCGCCACCGAAGCGAGCCAGAACCTAATCAGGCTCACGCAAGACGAAGAGGAATTGAAGAAGTGGACTGACATTGCAGCCGGTGCCTATGCGACGTTCGGCGACGCTCTGCCGTTGGAGAACTTGGCAGAGACGGCGCAGGAAACCGCACATACCGGCGCGGTAACCGGTAGTTTCGCCGACGCGCTCAATTGGTCAACGGCGAGCGCCGAGCAGTGGAGCAACGCGCTGTCCGGCAACTCTGCCGCGCAAGCGGCGTTCAACAAGGCCATTGCAGAGGGTCAGACCAAAGAAGACGCTTTTAACGAAGCGCTGGCGGCGTGCAAGACCGAGCAGGAACGCGCGACACTTGTAACGGACGCTTTGGCGGGCGTTTACGGGGATGCTGGCAAGGCGTTTCAGGAAACCAACAAAGACTTGCTAGCAAGCCGCGACGCGCAAAACGAACTAGAAACGTCCATGCGCGAAATGGGCGAAGCGGCGTTGCCTGTAAAACAGATGGTAACCGAGATCGGAAGCGAGATTCTGGGCAAGCTGACACCGGCGCTTCAAGCCGCTTCGGACTGGTTCAAATCGCTGTCGCCGGAGCAGCAGGAACTTATCAAGAACCTTGGGTTGGGCGTGCTGGCGTTCGGCGGGGTTACTACCGCCGTTGGCAAGTTCATGCAGAGCGCCGCGCCCATCGGCGGCGCGATCAAGAGCATTGCGGGCGGCTTCGTTGACCTTGGCGGAAAGGCCGACGGTCTGGGCGGTAAGTTCGGCGGCCTTGGCGGCGGCTGGAAGAGCCTAACCGGGCTTATCACCGCTAACCCTATCGGCCTTGGCATCGCTGCGGTAAGCGCAGCGGTAGCCGGTCTTACATGGTTCTTTACGCAGACCGAGACGGGCAAGCAGATGTGGGCTGACTTCACCGGCTGGATTTCGGAGAAGTGGCAGGGCGTTTGCGACTTCCTTAGCGGTGCCGGTGAGTTCTGGGGCGGTGTATGGGATACCGTGACAAGCGGCGTTGAGCAGTTTAAAAGCGACGTTGCGAGCAAATGGGAAGGGTTCAAGCAAGACGCAAGCAACGCTTGGGAGAACATCAAAAGCACCGTTTCCGAAAAGGCACAGGGGGCGGCTGATTGGGTTTCCGACAAGTGGAACACCCTACAGACCGCCACGCAAACGTACTTCGGCGGCATCGCTTCCACCGTGCAAAACGATATGAACACAGCAAAGCAGGTGGGCAGCAGCGCGGGCAGCGCCCTGCAAGCCGCCCTGTCCGGCGACTGGTCAACAGCAAAGGCCGAAGCCGCCAACGCCTTTAACGCGATCAGGGACAACATCAGCCAGAAGATGGACAACGCGCAGCAAAACGCCGTGCGCGTCGCCGATGCCATAGGCAACAAGCTTGGCTTTCCGGGCTTGGGCGAGAAGGTCAACGGCGTGTTCAACAGCGTGCGCGACTTCATGAAGAACCCCATTGAAAACGCGTGGAACTGGATTAAGGACATTCCGAACAAGATTATGAACGCCTTTGGCGGCATCAAGATTTCATTGCCGAAAATCAAGATGCCGCATTTCAACGTTTCTTGGAATGACATAGGCGGCATTGTGAAGCTGCCTAGCATTTCCGTTGACTGGTACGCGAAGGGCGGCTATTTCGACAAAGCTTCAATCATCGGCGTTGGCGAAGCTGGCGGCGAGTACGTGGCACCAGAAAAGCAGCTATGGGACTTCATAGAACGTGCGGTTAACAACGCGTTCAACGGCGGACAGCCCGCGCAGCAAATCGCCGTCAGCGTAGAGGTAAACGCGACGGTTGCGGGCAACGCGGACGCGTACCAGACAGGCCAGCAAATCGGCCTTGGGATTGCAAGCAAGCTAAAGCAAAGGGGTGTGAGCGTTGCAACGTAGGATGAAGCGGGCGCAGACCGACCGCGTTATATTTAACGGGCACGATCTAAGCGCCCTTGTAAGCTGTAAGGTCAACCGGCCAATCATGGCACCTGTAAATGCGAACTTCGAGAGCGTTTCAGGCCGTCACGGGGAGTTGTTCAAATCGGCTTTCTTCGGCGGCTATGACCTGCCGGTTGACATTTGGCTAAGAAGCGATGACAGGCGCGACGCGGCGACGGTTCGGCACGCGCTGGCAGAACTGCTATGCACCGACGAACCCGCGCCGCTGGTGCTGCCGGATGACCCTACGCGCTACCTTTTGGCAATCGTGAGCGGGTCAACGGACTTGGGCGAGATCACGGACGCTTGCCCAAGCACAACGGTTACGTTCCACGTCGGCGACCCGTTCTATTACGGCAACAAGCGCCGCGTTGAGGTCAAGGCGGGAACGTTCACGGTGAACGCGGGCGGCAACCGTCCCGCGCATCTGGCAATCACCGCCAAGCCGTCTTCAAGCGCGGCTTGGTATATCAGGAACGTTGACACGGGCGAGCAAGTAAAGCTTGCGTCGAGCGTCACGAGCACAAGCACCGTGCGCGTTGACATGGCGCTAGAGCGGGCGACCGTCAACAGCCAAGCCGCCGCCGTCACGCTTGATTCGGATTTCTTCACGATCAATGGCCGCACGACCCTGCAACTAAGCGGCGGCAGCGCGGTGCTGGAATGGCGGGAACGATGGCTTTAATCAGAAAAGTTGGCTTCACGCGCTTTTCGCGCTGGGGCGTGAACCTTGGGCGGCTGGACGTTACGGCGGCGACGCACACCGAAGCGCTGGACGGCACAGACGAAATCAAGGTGACGTGTTCCGATGACGTGAACAAGGGTGACTATATCGTTTGGGTTGACGCGCAGGGCAAGACCCATGAACACATTGTTGACGATGCGAGCCGCACCCACGGCGAAGACGGCACCTTGCAAACCGAGTTCACGGGCGTTAACTCAATCGCCGAACTTTGGGACGATTGGACGGACGATGTAAGGCCGTCGGGGCAGGTTGCGACGGCTCTTGCCCGCGTGCTTACGGGCACGCGCTGGACGGTGGGCACGTGCGACGTGACCGCAAGCGCAAGCGTCGTTCTGTACCACCAGAGCGCCCGCGAATCCGTGGCAGAGATTTTGGAAGCGTGGGGCGGCGAGTTGGAAACCACCATAGAAACCAACGGTTCTTCGGTGGTTTCGCGCAAGGTGGGCGTGCGCAAGCTGCGCGGCAACCAGTCAAGCCCAAAGCGCTTCACGTGGACGAAGGACATTAAGACCATCACGCGCACGGTGTCAGCCGATAACCCGAAAACGCGCGTCTACGGCTACGGCAAGGGCGTTGAAACCGATTCGGGCGCTTACGGCAGACGCTTGACCTTCGCATCTGTCAACGGCGGCAAAGCCTACGTTGAGGATGCCGCCGCAACGAAGATTTGGGGGCACCCGGACGCACGCGGCACGGCGCTTCCGGCTTGCACAAGCTACGTGAACGAGCAGTGCGAGGATGCCGCGCAGCTTCTAAAGGAAACGAAAGCGTACCTTGCAGAGGTCAGCGAACCGAAGGTTAGCTATGAAGCAAGCGTGCTTGACCTGTACGCGTTCGGGCGAAGCTGGGAAGGCGTGGCGGTGGGTGACCGCGTGGCGATCATCGACAAGGGCTTTACCGAAGAGGGTATAAGGCTTACCGGGCGCGTGTCGCAGATCGAACGCGACTTGCTGGGCGGCGACGCTACCGTTACTTTCGGCAACCTCATTAACAGCATGGCCGATATGTGGCAGAGCGTGAGCCAGACCCTAAAGAACAGCAGCCGCGCGGCGGCGACATATGACGCGGTGGCGGGCACGTCGGTTAGCTGGCTCGTGCAGCTTCAAGACGCGCTTAACGACCAGTTCAACGCGGTTGGGACGTACAAGCTTGAAACGTTTGAGTTGGGCAGCTTGTACAGCAACGTGCCCTTGAACCCCGAAACCGGCTTGCCCCTCAAAAGCGTGTCGGGTATGTGGTGCGTGAACATTTCCGGGCGCGGCATCCGCCTTGCTTCGAGCCTTACGAGCAGCGGGCAATGGAACTGGAAGACGTTTATAACCGGCGCGAGCGTGACAGCCGATTGCATCAACGCCGGGACGATGCGAGCCGACCGCATACGCGCGGGGCTTCTGACGGATGACCTAGGGCGCAGCACATGGGATTTGACCAACGGCACGTTGAAGACAAACTACATGACCGCTAACAACATCACCGCGGACGGGCAGTTCTCATGCGGCTACGCGTCAAACCTTTTGCAGCTTATCGCCGGTGAGATTCGGGGGCTTGAAAACGGCACGCAGATTGGCGTAATCGACTTTTCGGCGCACTTCCGAAACATTCAGACCGGCGAGCAGTACACCGGCTTGCAGCTTCTGGGCAACCACGGCATAAGGATTTCGACCCCGCAAATATCCGTGGCAGAAAGCGGAGACAGAAGCGTTGTTGCGACCATCTGCAAATCAGGCACCATGCAACAGCCAATCGTCACCGAGGTTCACGGCAACGGCAACGGTTGCGTTAGCTGGCATTACGGAACATTCAAGATCAACTTTTCTGACGGGCTTTGCACGTCTTGTGTAACTGTCGGCACAGGTTAGGGGGCTTCAATTGGACAAACCAGTTATGTACATGGCGCATGACGCTTTGAGCAACACCGAAATGCAGGTGTCGGAGTTCGACCCGGCGTTGCTCGCCGCAGCGGAAGCGCAGGGCGTTATCTTCGTCGCGGTTGACGCGGCGGGCGACCGCCAAATTGTGAGGGCGTGCGATGTGACACCGCCAAGCGGCGTTGAAGGTTCGTTCACGCTGGTTGAACCCGTCTACGTTGATGACCGCATGGACGCGGTGCTAGACGTGTTCGACGCTATGGCCGCGCTCATACTGCCCGAATCCGCCACGCTGTCGGCATCAGAGGGCGCGACCGCGCCGCCGCGCGACCCCATAGAGGTTTTCGGCGAGAAGCTTACAGCCCTGCGCGAGATCACCAAGGCAGGTGAGAGCAGATGAACACGCACACCCTTGAACTAGACCTTAGCAAGGACGGCTTGGGCGCTGGCCTTGTGAGGGTCGGACAGGGCGACAAGCACGGAACGACCATCAAGGCGCTTATCTACGACGGCGGCGCGGAAGCCGCGCTAACGGGGTTCACGGCCTACCTTGAAGTGCTGTTGCCGAACAAGCGAAACTACTACCGAGCAGCCGCCGCGATTTCGGGCAACGCCGCCACGGTGACCGTGGACGAAAACAAGCTTTGCAGTGTCGCCGGTTACACCGACGAAGCCTATTTCGCGTTCGAGAAAGACGGCGTGCGCTACTCAACGGAGCGCTTCGCAATCGAGATTTTGCGATGCGTCACCGAGGGGCAGAAGCCCGCGCAAAGCTGGGATGACGCTATAGACAACCTCATTTCGCGCGGCAACGCAGCGGTCAGCGCCGCGAACACGGCAGCGGGCGCGGCCAACACCGCCGCCGATGCGGCCAACAAGGCAGCCGCCCGCGTTGAAACGGCGGTGAGCAGCGCGGCGAGCGCGGCGAGCGCGGCCACAAGCGCAGCCCAAGCCGCCAACAGCGCAGCCACGGCGGCGAACACCGCCACGGGCGCGGCCAACAGCGCGGCGCAAGCAGCCACCAGCGCGGCAAGTGCCGCGAACGACGCGGCAGGAGCCGCCAACACCGCCGCAAACCGCGCGAACCAAGCAGCGGACAGGGTGGACAAGGCAATAGCGGACGCGGAAGCGGCCACGAATGGCGCGAACCAAGCGGCGGAAAAGGCCAACGGTTCAGCAGACAAGGCAGACAAGGCGGCTGCTGACGCTCACACGGCGGCAGACGATGCCCGCGAAGCCACAAAACGGGCGCTTAGCGTCATTGGCAGCGGGATGGGTGGCGGCGCTTCGTCCGGCGGCGGCGCTGACAGCGCCGAGGTTGAGAAGCTTAAAGAGGATGCGGCCACGCTCGCAACCGCGCTTGTCGATCTGACCGACGATTACATAGTTATTGACAACACCGTTTTCACGCCCGCAAGCCGCGTTATCTCAACGGACGGCGGAACCATCGAACTTGACCGGGCAAGCTACGAAAACGGGATTATCACACTTGAATAGGGGTGCATGACATGGCTAACGCAGCAGAAGCATTCAGAATCAAAGGCGAACTTTACGGGGTCGTTGACGATACGGCACGCGAGACGGCAAGCGCCGCGACGGTGCTTGAAGAGTTCGACCGGCAAAAGAGCATTGGGCAGTATCCGGGGCGCTCGCTCGCTGACGCGTTCGCGGCGGAGATTGCAGCGAAGGGCGATATTTACGCGTGGCTTCATTCGCGCGTGCAGGACGCTGACTTTTCGGGCTTGCGCATCGGCGATTACATGGACGTGCCCGTTGCCGCTGGCTCCAACGTTCCCGCGCAGACGGTGCGCTATCTTCTGGCGGCTGTTGACCCGTACTATCAGTGTTCAGATTCGCCGATGCCGCACCACCTTGCGTTCGTGCCCGCCGCGCCGGTTCTTGTGAGCGGCAGCAAGGCCACCAACACAAGCTATATCATGTGGAACACCACGGCCACCAACAACGGAAACGCCACTGTCAAAGAACCCTACCTTGCCAGCCACCTTCACGGTTGGGAGATCAGCGACTATCTGCCAGCCCTTCCGGCGGCGCTTCGCAACGTGCTTATCAACCACCGTTCGTTGTGTGAACAGCGCTACGGCTCTTCTGCGCTGACCGAAGCGAGCGGGTGGGGCTGGGCTGACCTTGGTAAAGTGTGGTCGTTGTCAGAAATGGAAGTTTACGGGTGCGCCGTATGGGGTTCAAAGGGCTATTCGGTGGGCATGGATTGCCATTTCCCGCTGTTCGACAGCACGGCAAGCCGCATCATGGGCGTGCGCGTCGGTTGGTGGCTTCGTTCCGTCGTGGGCGGTTCGGCTTCCAGCGTGTGCAATGTCAGCGGCAACGGCACTGCCTACAGCCGTTCGGCCACGAATGGTTGGGTTGGCCCGCGCCCGTGCTTCCTCATAGGCTGACAAGCCGTTGCATGACGCTATGCCCGCGCCCGCCTTGCGCGGGCGCACTGGAAAGGCAAGCTAATGAGTACCGTACTGGAACGCTACCGCGATTTAAGCAACTTCGAGTATTTCACCACCGCAACTAGGGTGCGCAAGGAGATAACGGCGCTTGTGACTTCGGCGGCAATGCCGAAGTCATACCGCTTCGTTCTGGCCGTGCCTATGGCAGAGACGGCAAGAAGCCTTGTAAGCAACCTTGTGACGGCAAACGCGTTCTACCCCAACACCGAACACAACGTGACGCAGCGGCGGCATTACATGACGCTTGCCGTTGCCAACTGCGAACAGCTGTTGCAAGACCTACAATGCCTGATTGATCTTGGCATCATCAAGGTTAGCCGGTGCGTGCGCATCGCCGATGATGTGGAAACGGCGGCGAAGCTCATAAAGGGCGCAAGAAAGGGTGTGAAACTCATTGGGCAGCGGTAAAATAGCGTCGCGTTGTGCCTTGTTTAGCGCGTCAATTGGTGGCTTCGTTCCGTCATGGGCGGTTCGGCTTCCAACGTGTGCAATGTCAACAGCAACGGCAATGCCAACAACAATTCGGCCACGAATGGTTGGATTCGCCCGCGCCCGTGATTCCTTTGCACTGCCAGTCATTGCGGACACGTCCGCAATCCGTGCGCAAGAGGAAGGAAGGTACAACGTTCGGCCACATGGCCGTAAATATGCACCCCGCAGGTACCGCAGACCGCTGCTTGCATGGCGCAGGTTTCGGCATTCGCTTGCGTTTCATTGCCGGTGCCTAAGCGGCTATTGGATGCCGATTGCAAGCCGTGCGGGGTGCCCATGAAATCCGAGGAGCGGCAGGCGGCAAGGCGTGCCCGCCGCGATGCCAAGCGGGCGGCGAACCGCGCCAAGCGCATTGAATCATGCACGCTTGAAGAGGTGGCCGACATTGACAACCTTTACAGGTGCGCCCGCGACTGCGCCCACGGCGTGGCGTGGAAGTCTGCCGTTCAACGCTACCTTGCAAACATCCTTCCGAACGTCCTAAAGACGCACGCCGACTTGATGGCGGGCAAGGACATTCGGCGCGGCTTCGTTGAGTTTGACATATTCGAGCGGGGCAAGCTTCGGCATATCACGTCCGTGCATTACTCTGAACGCGTCGTGCATAAGGCGCTTAACCGCTACGCGCTGGCACCGGCGATCTGGCCGACGCTCGCGCCGGGTTGCACCGCCAACATCAAGGGGCGCGGAACCGACTTTGCCGTATCGCGCCTGAAACAGCAGCTTGCACGGCACTACCAGAAGCACGGCGCAGAAGGTTACGTGCTGCTTGTCGATTTCTCTAACTTCTTCGGGAACATCGACCATGCGGCCACCAAGCGGCTAATTGACAGGGCGCTAGATGACGAGCGAATCAAGGCGCTTATGTACGCGCAAGTTGATTCCCACGGCACCC
The DNA here is from genome assembly GCF_004793925.1 of Muricaecibacterium torontonense. Taxonomy (NCBI): domain Bacteria; kingdom Bacillati; phylum Actinomycetota; class Coriobacteriia; order Coriobacteriales; family Atopobiaceae; genus Muricaecibacterium; species Muricaecibacterium torontonense. Next base: position 109,956 of record NZ_SRYE01000003.1, read on the forward strand.
GTGGCCTTGGGCTTGGCAGCGAGCCGAACCAGATACTAGCCGTTGCCCTTCCAAGCCCCGTAGACCATATGTTGCTGCGCACGCCTTGCGTGCTGGCAAGTGGGCGCTACATGGATGACCTTTATTGCATCGCCCTTGACAAGGCGGACTTACGCGGCGTGCTTGCCGACATTCGGCGCGAGTGCGCGAAGCTTGGCATTGTCGTTAACGAGAAGAAAATCCGAATCGTGAAGCTGACGCGCGGTTTCACGTTCCTAAAGAAGAGGTTCAACTATGGCGAGACTGGCAAAGTCATTGTGCGCCCGTGCCGTTCCGCCGTAACGCGGGAGCGGCGCAAGCTGAAAAAGCTTGCGGCGTTCGTGGAGCGCGGCGAGATGACGCGCGATCAGGCGTTGCAAAGCTATCAATCTTGGCGCGGTTCGATGATGCGCCTTGACGCGCGGCGAACCGTCGCGAACATGGATGCGCTGTTTACCCGGCTTTTCGGATAGCAGCACAAACACACCAACAGCAAGCCAAGCCCGCCATTGTGCGGGCTTTCCTATTGTTAGGGGGCAAAACATGGCATTCACAGCCGAAGAGGAAGCCGCATTGCGCGGCATCATCGCAATTTACAAGACGCAAGCGCCGTCATTGTCCGATGACGTGGCAGAGATTGCCCCAGCGCTCTACGACCAGTGGACGGGCGACGGCCACTATTACACCGCCGGTGAGCGCGTGGAGCATGGCGGCACGCTCTATGTGTGCTTGCAGCCGCACACGTCGCAAGCGGACTGGACACCAGCAGCCGCGCCGAGCCTTTGGGCGCGTAACCTTGCCGCAGCCGACAGCCCGGACGCAACGGATGTGCCCGCATGGGAGCAGCCGGACGCTACGAACGGATACCCAACCGGCGCGGTGGTGACCCACGGCGGCAGCAAGTGGCAATCGCTTGTTGACAACAACGTTTGGGAGCCGGGGGCGGCTGGAACTGAAACGCTTTGGCAGGTGGTGGACGAATGATTAGCGCCGCCACCGAACAGCTTATAACGTCAATCGTTGGGCTGCTGGCCAGCGGCGTTATAGGCTTCCTTATCGCGCAAGTTAAGAACCTGACCAAGTACCAGCGGGCGCGGCTGATTATCGACAAAGCATCAGTGCGAGAGCATATCAAAACCGCCTATCAAAAGTACGTCATAGATGGCAAGAAAATGAGCATTTTGACCTATGACGAACTGCTAGAGGAATACGAAGCATACAAGCTTCTAGGCGGCAATGGCACTGGTGAGCGTTACATGAACGAGATTAAGGCACTAAAGCCTTATCTAATAATCGACTAAGGGGGACATTATGAACGATCTGAAAATCAACTTTCTTGCACGTGCAAAGAACAAGCTGTTTTGGATGGCGCTAATCCCTGCGCTGTTCCTGCTGGTGCAGATGGTGGCCGCTATTTTCGGCTTCAATTTCGACTTGTCGGAACTGCAAGGCCGAGTGGTTGCCGCCGTTGATGCGCTGTTTGCCGTGCTGGTAATCCTTGGCGTGGTGGTTGACCCGACCACCGAGGGTTTGTGCGACAGTGAACAGGCGATGACCTACACCGAACCCAAGAAAGCCACCCATGGAAGCGAGTAAACGGACGTGGCGCGAGATTCTGGCGTTTGCGTGCGGGGCACTCATGGCTATAGTTGTCTGCTTCGCGCTCATGGTTGCCTACGCAAGCGACCAGCCGCGCGAAGCGGCAGCGCCCGAAATCGTTTTTGCGGTTGATGAACCCACGTACAAGCCTATACCTGCGGGCACTCATATGCCGCTCTACCTTCAAGATGATGTGCAGTGGTCACATATCGGATACGCGGGCGGCACCATCGGTGACAGCGGGTGCGGGCTTGTCTGCGCCGCAATGGCTATCAAGTACATAACGACACAGGACGTTACGCCGCTCACCGTTGCGGGCGCTGTCGGCACCGCGTGTCTGACTGACGGCGTAAACGACATGGAGAAGTTCGCGCAGTGGATTGCCGCGACCTATGAGCCATACGGCATTACGCACACAGGCAAGATTTACAGTTTGCAATCAGCGCTTGCCAAGGTTGACGCTGGCGCGGTCTGCTTTGCTGGCGTGCGCGGTGCGTTCGGCGATACCGAATACAGCAGCCACGTTATAACGATCTGGCGGCACGATGAAAACGGTATGTGGTGGGTTCGCGACCCGGCAAGCCCCGTCAATTCCGCGCGGCCATGGACGCTTGAAGAACTTCAAACGGCAAACCTTTTCTATTTCGTATGCTTGGAAGGTGGTTTCTATGGCACTACAGGGCATTGACATTAGCAATTGGCAGAAGGGCATCAATCTTGATGCCCTTGCCATTGATTTTGCGATCTGCAAAGCGACGCAGGGCGCAAGCTACGTTTCGCCGGATTGTGACCGGCAAATGCAACAGGCGATGAAACGCGGGCTTCTGGTTGGCGTTTACCACTACGTTAACGGCGCTGGCGTTGACGCGGAAGCGCAGCACTTCGCCAACAGCATTAAAGGCTACCTTGGCAAAGCGCTTATCGTGCTTGACTGGGAGCAGGGCGACAATGCCGCGCGGGGCAACACCGGCTATCTTGATTCGCTGGTTGCGAAGGTAAAGGCGCTTACCGGCTTAACGCCTTTGATCTACGCAAGCCAAAGCGTCTTCCCTTGGGATATTGCCAAGAAGCACGGTTGCGGCACGTGGGTTGCGCAATACGCCAACAACAACACGACCGGGCTTCAAGGCAACCCATGGAACGAGGGCGCATATTCATGCGACATTCGCCAATACTCTAGTTGCGGGCGCTTGGACGGCTGGGGCGGCAACCTTGACTTGAACAAAGCCTATATGGACGCGGCGAAATGGCAGCAGTTCGCAGCCGTCGGCGGCGCGGCGCAGCCAGCGCCAACACCGACCGCGCCAGCAACCGGCGTTGAGAACATGGACGCGCTAGACCTTGTGGCCGGGGTGTTCCGCGACGAATACGGCAAGGACGATGACCGGCGCAAGGCGCTTGGCTCACGCTATGACGAGGTGCAAAAGATCGTCAACCACATTTGCAGCGCTTCGGCTGAAACCTTGGCGCAAGAGACGTGGGCTGGCGATTACCGCAACGGTTCAGAGCGAAAAGCGATCTTGGCGCACCGCTATGATGAAGTCATGGCGATTATCAACGGCAACGTTGAAAGCGGCCAGACGTACACCGTCAAATCTGGTGACACGCTTTCAGGCATTGCGGCCAAGTTCGGCACGACTTATCAGAAGATTGCCGCCAAAAACGGCATCACGAACCCGAATATCATCTATCCGGGTCAACGGCTCAAAATCTGACGTTAAAACGGGGCACCCTGATAAGGGGTGCCCCGTTTTCGTGCGTTACAGGGCAAATACGCAAGCCGCCTATCTGGTATTTTGCAGGTTGCCTATGACCGCAAACCAATTGCGGTTAATCTGCAAATAACAGGTTTCAAGGCTTATAACCGTGTTCGCCTTAGTTATACTAGGCTCCACCACTCATTGCAGGCAACGGCTTTTGGCCGTTGCCTTTTTTATTGTCTAGGTTCGGGGGCGCCGGCCCTCTTCAAGCCTTGGGCATAGGCTCTCCATGCAGTCGCCTTTTTTAGTGAGGATGTGCCACTGGGTGGGGCTGATGGATCAAAAGGGTCCAAGGGTGGATATCCTTGAGAGTGAGGGTGTAGTTCTTATCGGCAGCAAACCTAGAGGCTGCTGCACACATAGACTCTATTGAACTTTTAAGGAACGGCGCATGTACATCGAGACCATCGATTCTCCAGCAGACCTCAAAGCGATGTCTTTGGATGAGCTTGAGGCACTGGCCCAAGAGATTCGCCAGGCGCTGATTTCTCGAGCTAAGACGCAAGACGAGCATCTAAGCGCCAATTTGGGCGTGGTAGAGGCTACCATTGCGCTTCATTACGTGTTTGATTCACCTCGGGATACCTTGGTGTTTGACGTCTCCCATCAAACCTATGCCCACAAGATGCTCACCGGGCGCAAAGAGGCCTTCTTGGATCCGGCCCACTATGACGATGTGTCGGCTTTTGCGAGCCCGGCTGAGTCTGTCCATGACCCTTTCATTGTGGGACATACCTCCACCTCGGTGTCGTTGGCCGCAGGTATCGCTCATGCCCGAGATCTGGCGCAGGGCACAGGTAGGGTAGTGGCGTTTATCGGCGACGGATCGCTCTCGGGCGGGGAGGCCTTCGAGGGCCTGGATCTGGCGGCCGAGCTTGGCGGCAACCTCGTCATAGTGGTGAACGACAACGAGATGTCCATCGCCCCCAACCACGGCGGCCTCTACCAAAACCTGGCAGAACTCAGAAAGACTCAAGGCGCCTCGGCCAACAATTACTTCAAAAGCTTGGGATTGGACTATCGCTACGTGGAGGAGGGCAACTCCCTCGCACCGCTCATCGAGGCTTTTAACCAGGTCAAAGACGCCACCCATCCAGTGGTGGTGCATATCCACACCACCAAGGGCTTGGGTCTTGAGGCTGCCGAGAAGGACCCCGAGCGCTACCACCACGTGCGCGGGCTCACCGCTTCTGGCGAACCGCATGCGCAGGCCGTGAGCTGGAGCGACCTCACCGTGTCTCATCTCACAGAACTTATGGAGCACGATCCCCAGGTGGTCACTGTATGTGCGGCTACCCCTACTGGCCTGGGCTTCACTCAGGACAAACGCGAGGCCATCCCCGCTGGTCAATTTGTGGACGTGGGCATCGCCGAGCAAACCGCCGTCACCTTTTGCGCAGGCCTCGCCCAGCGAGGCGCCAAGCCGGTGCTCTGCATCTACTCCACCTTCTTGCCCCGTGCGGCAGACCAGCTTATCCAAGAGCTCTGCGTAAACTCGCTGCCTGCGGTGATTCTGGTGGACAAAGGCTCGGTTTATGGGTCTGGCCCCGTCTCCCATCTGGGCCTTCAAGACATGGCGCTCTTGGGCAACCTGCCCAACATGCTCTATCTGGCGCCTGCCAATCCTCAGGAGTACGTGTCCATGATGGATTGGGCGGTGGACTACACCCAAGGCCCTGTGGCTATCAAAATTCCTGGTGGCGAGCCCTATCAAGGAGATGTCTCCAGCAAGGTAGTCCCAAGCGCCCAGGTGGCGCTGGTGGGCGTGGGCACGTTCTTTTCGGTAGCCAAAGAGGCCGCTCAGGCGCTACAGGCTCAAGGCATCCAGGCGTCGCTCATCAACCCTCAAGTGATCTCCGACGTGTCGCCCCAGCTTGCAGAGACGCTCAAGGCGCATAAGGTGATTGTGACGCTCGAAGACGGCATGATCGCCGGCGGCTATGGGGCCAAGGTGGCCTGTGCGCTGGCGGCTACCCCTACGCGGGTGCTCGTACGCGCCTTCGAGTCCACCTATACTGACCGAATGGATCCCCAAGACCGCATTTCGCAGGCACGCCTCACGGCCGCGCAAATTGCAGCCGACGCCCTTGAGGCCCTGCACTCATAACTCATCGAAAGGATCTTCCTTGACTGCTACCTCTTCTTCGCAGGACAACCCACAGGTTGCCGCAGATTCTGCTGCCGAGAAACCCGTACCTTCCCATCAGGAGACCGCTTCCCAAGACGCCGCCCAGGCTACCGAGGCAGAGGCGGCCGTCAAGGGCACGCCTTCAGCCGAGAAGCCCAAAAAAGAGACTCGAGTCCAGCGCAAAGCCCGCCAGAAGGCCGAAAAAGAGGAGAAGGCTCGCCAGCGTCGCATCGCCGCGCGCCAGGGAGGCCGCAAGCTCTTTCCCACGCCTACACGGAAGCAGTCTGTAGCCTTCATCGTGGTGCTGGCCGTCTTGTTTGTGGGCTCGGTGGTCTTCAAGCTTACCTGGGGCTCTCCCACAAGCCCCTTGGGCAAGACCCCTGTGGCTCAAAGCGAAGATGTGCCTGCTCGCGCCGCCAAAGGCACCACGCTCGTCTACAAGGGCGGGGAGTATGCGGTGGGCACCAACCTCAATGCCGGCCAATATAAGTTCTTGGCTACCCAAGATCGCCAGGACCCATCAAATCCTGCTGTCCTCAAGGTCAATGGCGAGGTGGTGGATCAGTTTACCCAAACCTGTTGGCTCACCCTCTCTGATGGGGAGCAGTTGGCGGTAGACGGCGCGACTTTTGTTGCTGCCGCAGATATCACATCGAAGTTGGTCACTGATCTTAAGGATGGGGGTACCTACTTAATAGGCGTCGACGCCCCTGAAGGCTCCTACCTTGTGAGCCCCACCCAAAGCTCGGGTAGGTGCACGGTCTACGACTCCGACGCTCCCGGCGCGCAGCCCATTGCCACCTTGGATGTCACCGCTGCCCAGCAAGTAGACGTGGCCCAAGGCCAGTATCTCAAGCTCTCCGGCTGCCTCGCCCAGTACCAGTAGCAGACGGGGCATCTTGAGCGCCCCTCAAACCCAAGGAGGGGCAGTATGGGACACCTCGATGAAAGACGCCGTCAACCACCATCGTCTGGTTCTCCCATGATGGATGCTGAAGCTCCAAAAGCAGACGTTTTTCCAAAAGCCAGCTCCGCTGCCGAACGAGCCTTGGCAGACTCCCATCGTCTTTCGCGCAAAGCTGTCACCATTTTGGTGGCCTGCGCCGCTATTGTGGTCTCGGTGATGGTATGCATCGCGATGGTAACCACTGGTGGCCCTGCAGCCTTTGGCTCTGATAAGTCCCACGTCACTTTAGGCGGCGTCACTCATGGGCGCATGCCAGACAGCGACTCTGTCCTCATTATGCGCACTGAAAGCTCCATCTCTTCCGCAGACACCCCACTCAAAATTGCGGTAGGCGATTCCAGTGGCTACTATGATGTCACGGTGCTTACCCAGGATTTCTCGACCTCGCGAGCCGTCTACATCTATGTAGACGGCAGCACTGTGGTAGCTACACAGCAGCCCCAAGACAAGACCGTCATCACCCTCTCGGGCTCGCAGATCACCTCTGGCTATCACACGGTGGAGGCCGTCCAATATGCGGGCAACAGCCCTACTGCCACGGTGACCATGTATAAAAAGAACACCTATTTGATCCAATAGTCTATTTTGTCCAATTGCCCATCGGCCAAATGCCCTCAGAATCGATGACAGTATTTATGGCAATGGTCCCAAGCTTGCCTAGCAGAAACATCTTGTACTTCTTAGAAAGGCTTCCCGCTCTATGAATCTTCCCACTCGTCTCAAAGAGCCCCTCAGTCCACGCCAGACCAGTGCCGTTCGAGTGAGCGCCATGGCCTATATCATCTGGAACACCGTCATGTGCCTCTTCATGACCTACGTGCTCACCTGTGCAGCCATCGCCAGCCGCACTTCTGGCAACGGCTACGCGGCCATTCCTGTGCTGGGTTTTTCCATTCCTCTTTGGACGGGCCTCGTATTCCTAGGTCTCCTCACTGCTGCGGTGGGCGCGGGCGGTTATGTGGTTGGCATCGCGGTGCTTCGTGGTCCCAAAGCTCGCCGACGCCCCGCCGTTCGCCGAGTAGCAACTGCTCTTCTTTATCTCTCCACCACAGGTATCCTCTGGGCCTTCTCCCAGGGCGACGCCGTCGTACTTCTGGTCTTTATGCTCTCTGCCCTCATGGTCTTCGCCCTTCGCTGGGTGGTGGATCACTATGGCACTACCCCCGACGCCTATCTCGAGGACACTGCCGTTGCCAATGCCCTCGATGCCGAGAATAATCTTGCCTCTATGGGCGAAGCGTTCATCGATGCAGTGATCGAGCCTACCATCGACGAAGACGCGCCGGTCTCTTTGAGCCGCGGCGGTTGGGTACAGCTTCAACGTCGTATCACCGGATACAGCCAGCTCATGGCTGTCTGGGGCTCGTTAGAGCTGCTCATGGCCATGACCTATCTGGCGCGCATCACCTCTATGGACACCCATATGTCCAACTTCGTCACCGTCATGGGTTCTGCCGTCGTTACCGGGGCTCTGCTAGCCATCCAGGGCGCCTTCTTCATTCTTCTCACCGTGCTCACAGTGAAGGGCGCCACCGATCAATCCTGCAGACGCATTGGCGTTGGCCTATGCATTGCCGGCCTCTTCCTTAGCGTCTCGGTGCTGCTTTTGGTTTCCATCGGACTTCTTATGGGCTCTCCCGATGGCGTCGAGCAGGTCTTTTGCTCCGTCTTGAGCTGTGGCCTTCTGGGGGCGGTCTATAGCTGCACCGATCGCCGCCTGCGCGTCCTGCGCCTCGCCAGCGAGCTCCAGTAAAACGAACACCGTGCGCTGGGCATATCTGTCGCAAACCCCACCCAACTAGCGTGACAGTGGGGGCGAGAGTCATCCAACATCCATAGAAGTGGCAACTCTGCCCACTCTGCCGAGAAAGACGTGGCACACTAATAAGAACTGTAAATTGCCGATGGGACTTTTCCTTTCCAGATCATCCCATCTTGCACGTTATGTGAGTGCTCGCATTTTTAGGAAGCGTTGCTATTCAAAGAATGCATTGTCACCTGGCAATGATTGAAAGGGGAGTGTCATGTCCCAAGATCGCAAGCTCATGAAAGTCATGAGCATCATTCTTCTGTTTTGGGCTCTACTGATCTTTGTCTACGACGCCATCTGCATCACCGTCGTGGCCCAGAATGGCTGGCAGTGGCAGGGCATCGTGTTGGTAGCTCTCTACAGCTTCCAGGGCTTCTTTGGCATCAGCTGTGGTATGGCCGGTGTTCGCGGCGCCAATGCGCCATCCCGCGCCAACACCTACAACATTCAAGCTGCCATCCTGGGCATCTATGAGCTTATCTCGCTTATCTACACCATCGTGGTGCAGGCTGATTTTGGTGGGCGCCCCCTAGGCTCCGACATCCCCAGTTTGGTGCTTACTGTGGTGCCCTTGATCGTTTGCATCGCTGGCTGGATTCTTGGCCGGCGCGTCTTTGAGGCTTCCAAGAAATAGGAGACCTAAATAGGAAGCCTCTGTGAAGTTGTGCATGGCATTATGAGTCATGCATGGCAAATGAATTCCTATTGGGGTCTTGCAATGACGACAGGCTCTGGTAGTATGGATTCCTGTGATTCGCAGAGAATCACCTACGGGCGATTGGCTCAGGGGTAGAGCACATCCTTCACACGGATGGGGTCGCTGGTTCAAATCCAGCATCGCCCACCACAAAACACGAGGTAGACGCATTGAGCGTCTACCTTTTTTCTTGCCGTGCCGAACTTGTGCCGAACTTGTGCCGAAAGTTAACGTGAAATTGCCTAAGAGGCGAACTCCTGCGTCCTCGAACCTCCTTACTGCTTAAGGGATTCTATGGTGGCTTCCGTGGCGCCATACCAGCGGTAATAGGCGTAGGCAGCTTCGCTTAGATGAGTGTCGTAGTTATCAAGGGGATCTTGGTAATCTTCCTGGTCCAAGGCCGTCGCAAGGTCGCTGGCGGCCTGCTTATAGCTGTCGGCGCATTCTTTTAAATAACCCTGCGCGACAATAAATCCCTTTGGCGCATTGGTGACATCGACAGAGAGCATCGTCTGCGCGTAGGAGTCAAGCTCATTGGTTAACTGCTGAAACTGAGCTTGCACTTCCTCTTTCGATCCTCCTTCATAGGCAAAGTCATGGAGCAGGTTGAGCATCGTCCGGTTTGTGTTGTACATATTTTGGACGTTGGTCGAGATGGTATTGGTGTCATATCCTCCATAGTCCTTGGTGGCACCTTCCTTTCCGGAGGAATCCTGGGAGGTGTCCTGATCTTGCTGGTCAGGGGTTTGATCCTGTGGTGCTGTATCCTGCTGAGATTGGCCTTGATCCTTCAGGTCGGTGCCTTGCCAAGCACCAGTGGGCTGAAGCGAGCAGCCGCCCAAAACGAGCATGACAGTGAAAGCGACAGTTAAGACGGTATTCTTTTTCATGGGAGGTCCTTAAGAGTATCTCGATAGTACATTTATTAATTATCAGTACGGTGCAGTCTGAACGGCGCTATTCCGGCGCGCATAATCATCCAAAGCATCATCAAGGGCTTTTTGGCAATTGCTCAGATCCTCTGTGCTCTCATCTTTCCCGAGGGCAGAAACAAGATAGTTTCCTGCGCCCAAGCGCTTGTGTTCTGCATCTGGTCGGAGGAGTTTTGCGCTGACGCAACCAAGAGTGGACTACATCCGGCCAACGCCAAAACCACAGTAAAATTCAGGGTCATCAAGGTTCTTTTTGCATCCGTGCTCCTCTACGCTCTAAATCCTTGCTGCGCTTATGAGTATATAAATGTGGAGAAACATTGATAATTTATCAATAAAAATGTAGGGTGATTCTCTAGGCGCTCGAGCCTATGAAGGGATGCGCCTTTTGCAGCGGGGTCTAAAGATAAGAGAGGGCCTAGTGAGCCGATAAGGTCTTGCCCTCCTCAACTGACAACCTCTGTGGTGCAGCACGATAAAAAAACCCGTGGCACCCATTGGCGCCACGGGGAGCAAGGATTCAAGGATTACAGAGACTCCCTAGAATGAGGCCTGGAGCGTAGGCCACAAGTAAAGAGAGGTAACTGTCTCGAATTAGCTAAGGGTGTTCACCAGTTTCTGGCAGCCGCTCTTGCGCTCGGCAGCCTGGTTCTTGTGAATGATGCCCTTGCTGGCAGCCTTGTCCAGAAGACGGCAAGCCTTGTTGCACTTCTCCTGAGCGAGCTGGGCGTCGCCGGCCTCAACAGCCTCGCGAACGTGCTTGACAGCCGTCTTCAGCTCAGAGCGGACGGCCTTGTTGCGGATGCGTGCCTTCTCGGCGGTCTTAATGCGCTTCTTCTGCGACTTGATGTTAGCCACGTGCAATTCCTTTCAATGCGATCTATGAGGCCTCTTCGGTGAGACACGGTGAGGCAACTTCCAAATACTAACATAGGAAACCCGTGCTAGGGTACCGTGCTGCAGCTATGAAGAAATCTCTCCATGGAGGGCGTACATTCCACAGAACCCACCTGTAGGCTATACAATGTCAGCTATGAATACCACAGACCTTTCCCACATCAGGAACTTCTCCATCGTCGCCCACATCGACCATGGCAAGTCCACCATCTCAGACCGCATCCTCGAGATGACCAACACCGTCGAAGAGCGCGACATGGAGTCGCAGCTCCTAGATTCCATGGATATCGAGCGGGAGCGCGGCATCACCATCAAGTCCAACGCTGTGCGCGTGATGTATGACGCGGACGACGGCGAGACTTACCAATTCAACCTTATCGACACTCCGGGCCACGTGGACTTCACCTACGAGGTGTCCCGTTCGCTGGCCGCCTGCGAAGGCGCAGTGCTGGTAGTGGATGCCACCCAAGGCGTAGAGGCACAAACGGTGTCCAATGCCAACCTGGCTATGAACGCCAACCTGGAGATCGTGCCGGCTATCAACAAGATCGACCTGCCCAGTGCTCATCCAGAGGAGGTCAAGCAGGAGATCGAGGATGAGCTGGCAATCCCTGCAGACGATGCGGTGTGCGTCTCGGGAAAGACCGGCGAGGGCATCCATGACTTGCTGGAGGCCATCGTGTTTCTCGTCCCGCCGCCAAAAGGGGATGTCAACGCTCCGCTCAAGGCGCTGGTGCTGGACTCCTACTTCGACGAGTACCGCGGCGTGGTGGCCATGGTGCGCGTCTTTGACGGCTCCATCAAAAAGGGCGACGAGCTCACCATGATGATGACGGGCCAGGATTTCTTGGCAGACGGCGTGGGGGTCAAACGTCCCTCAGAGGTGCTGCTCGACGAGCTAACCGTGGGTGAAGTGGGCTTTGTGGTGACAGGTCTCAAAGATCCGGAGTCCGTACGCGTAGGCGACACGCTTACCTACCGCGACAACCCTTGCAAGGAGGAGCTGCCGGGCTATCGCGAGGCCAAGCCCATGGTCTACACCGGCATCTTCCCCATAGACAACAAAGACTATGAGGATCTGCGCGACGCGTTGGAAAAGCTGCACGTCAACGATCCGTCGCTTACCTGGGAGCCAGAGACCTCGGTGGCCTTAGGCTTTGGCTTTCGCGTGGGCTTCTTGGGGCTGCTCCACATGGAGGTCATCAAGGAGCGCCTGGAGCGCGAGTTCGACCTGGATCTTATTGCCACGAGCCCTTCGGTGGACTACCACGTCTATCTTACCGACGGCGACATGCGCGATGTGCGCAGCCCTCAGGACTTGCCTGACGCCACGCGCATCGAGCGCATTGAAGAGCCCTACCTAAAAGCCAAGGTTATCGTGCCGCCCGAGTACACCGGCGCCGTGATGCAGCTGGCGGTGGAGCACCGCGGCATCATGGCCGACATGGTCTACCTCACCGACAAGTCTGTGGAGATGCACTTCGAGATCCCCCTGGCCGAGCTCATCCTGGACTTCTTCGACCAGCTCAAGAGCCGCACCAAGGGCTATGCCTCCCTCGACTACGAGTTCTCCGAGTACCGCCCCTCAGACCTGGTCAAACTGGACATCCTGCTCTCCGGCGACGACGTGGACGCCCTCTCGTTCATCGTCCATCGCGACAAGGCCTACGCCATGGCCCGCGCCCTCTGCGACAAGCTCAAAGAGATCATTCCGCGCCAACAGTTCGAGGTGCCCATCCAGGGCGCCATCGGCAACAAGATCATCGCCCGCTCCACCGTCAAGGCGCACCGCAAAGACGTGCTGGCCAAGTGCTACGGCGGCGACATTTCCCGCAAGCGCAAGCTGCTGGAAAAGCAAAAAGAGGGCAAGAAGCGCATGAAGTCCATCGGCCGCGTCGAGGTGCCCCAAGAGGCATTTTTGGCCATCCTCAAGGTGGACGAATAGTGGCTGCGCACGCTCATTCTGCCGAGAAACACTTACATCCCCTCCAGGATGCGCCTTCTACCTCCCAGCTCCTTGCCCAAGGCGCAGCTGCTGCAGGGCTTTCTGCGACGTTGGCGCCCTTCTCGGCAAATGGAAGCTGGGAACAGCGCTTGGCTGCCAACCCTTACCTCATGGCGCCTATGGCGGGGGTGTCTGACCAGGCCTATCGGCTTATGGCCAGAGCCGGAGGCGCAGCCTGCGCGGTGAGCGAGATGGTGAGCGTGGCTGGCATCCACTATGCCAACGAGAAGACCTGGCAGCTGGTGGATCCCGATCCTGCAGAGCCCGACCTCATCGTCCAGCTCTTTGGCAGCGACCCCGAGCAGTTCTATGAGGCCACCAAGAGCGTCATCGACCGTTATGAGTCGCGGGGATGGCTGCAAAAGTTGGTAGCCATCGATATCAATATGGCTTGCCCGGTGCCCAAGGTAGTGCGCAAAGGGGAGGGCTCGGCGCTGCTGGACGACCCGGCTCGCGCTGCAGACATCGTGCGCTCGGTGCGCGAGGGCTCAGACTACAGCCTGCCGGTCACTGCGAAAATTCGCATTGGGCGCAAGCAGCACGATTACGTGGCGCCAGCCTTTGCGAAGGCGTTGGAGCGCGCAGGGGTCTCTTCTGTAGCGGTTCATGGACGCTTTGCCAACCAGTTCTATACGGGTACCTCTGACGCCAACGCCATCGCCCAGGTGGTAAGCGCGGTGAGTATTCCTGTGATCGCTTCCGGCGACGCCCTTAGCGCAGCTCAGGCAGTGCAGCTCAAGGAGTCCACCGGTGCCGCGGCGGTCTTTTGTGCCCGAGGCACCTACGGTAACCCCTGGATCTTCGCCGATGCTCGCTCCCTGGGCGCCGGCTGCACTCCCGCACCTCACACTACCGCGCAGCGCTTGGCTGCCTTCGCCCTCCACGTGCAACTGTTGTCTGCCACGGGCGCCCACATTGCTCGCGCCCGATCTTTGGCCGGCTGGTACCTCAAGGGCATGCCCGAGGCCGCCTCCTGGCGCGAACGCGCCATGCATTGCGTGGGAGTCTCTGACTACCTGCACCTCATCGCCCAGGTTGCTCAAGCCAACGCGCTGGATCCCGCGTCTGTGATGGTAGGCGAGGCGCTCCAGCTCGCTCAGGAGACGTCCGTTACCCCAGGTGCCGAGAAACACTCCCACCATGCCTAGCACCCACTACCTAGGTCCCGCAGACGCCCAGAAGTTCTGGCGCACTTGGACTCCTGGCCCCGTGGGTGCTCTCTACCTGCACATTCCCTTTTGCTTGCGCAAGTGCGCCTATTGCGACTTCGCGTCCTGTGCTACCGCTCACCAAGCTCCGTTGATGCACGACTACGCCCAGAGCTTGCAGGCCATGGTGCGCCGCATGGGCGAGGCGGGCCTGCTCGACCATCTGGCCACTGCCTATGTGGGCGGCGGCACTCCCACTATGCTCGCCCCTCAGGACTTGGGCGCCCTTATCGCCGCCGCTCGTCGCTACGGCTCTATCCAGGAGCTCAGCTGCGAGGCCAATCCTGAGTCGCTCACTCCTGCCCACCTGGCTGCACTGCGCGAGGCTGGCGCCAGCCGCCTGTCATTGGGAGTGCAATCATTTAACGACAACGAATTGCAGGCCTTAGGCCGAGTCCATAACGCGCAGACCGCCCGCGAAGCCCTTCAGTCTGCGGTGGCCTCTGGCCTGCGGGTATCCTGCGACCTCATGGGCGCAATACCTCACCAAACGCCACAAAGCTTTGCCTATTCGGTAGAGCAAGCGGTGCAGCTTGGCGTGGACCACACTAGCATTTACTCCCTCATCATCGAGGAGGGCACGCCTTTCTATGCCGCAGTGGAGTCGGGCCAGATGGCCCAGCCCTCAGAAGACTCCGAGGCAGACGCCATGCTCTGCGCCCAACGCATGCTCACAGCCCAGGGATTCTTGCGTTATGAGGTGGCCAGCTATTCTCGGCCCGGTGAGGTGTGCCTGCACAACCTGGCTTACTGGAACGGCATCCCCTACCTGGGACTTGGCGTGGCTGCTGCTTCCATGGTTGATGCTGCGGGCTATGAGAGGCTGCGTCAGCTCATGCCACAATTGCCGAGAAACGCCTCCGCCGCAGCGCGCCTGCGCCTTAGCTGCACTTCTTCTGCAACAGAAATCGCTGAGGCTTGTGGCAATTTGCAAGCGCTGCAGTTTGAAGTAGAGTCGATGACTGCTCGTGAGGCTGCGGCAGAAGATCTGATGCTTGCGGCTCGTACTACTTATGGCATTGGGCGCGAACTGCAGGAACGTGCCTATAAAGCCATTGGCCAAGAGGCAGTAGATGCAACGATTGATGATCTGTGCGAGCGTGGATTGATAGAGCAAGTGGCTTCTGGCGCCTACGTGCCCACTCAGCAGGGCTGGCTTTTGGGCAATGAAGTCTATGGGGCGCTCTGGGATTTGGCCTCTGATAACTAAATCGAACTTTGCCTTTATATACTGCGATTTGACCACTAAGAAGGTAATAATGCCAAAATGCGTTTCGATGCATGACATGAATAATACAGTGAAGTCTACCGAGTTAGTGAGGTCAAGAGACGGACCTGTCACGGTAACGCACAATAGGGCAGGTGCATTGGTGGTCTATGTCAACAAAGTACTGGGAAAGCCTACAGCCCCAGCTTGCAAAGGCCAATCTTCTTGCACGTGAAGTGACGGGGGAGAAAGAGGTCGCAGAAGGCTCGTATTCCGAAGCAGGCGCTGCTGTGAATCAGCTTCGGGAGAAATATGAACTATAAAGTCGTTATAACTGAATCTGCATATCAAGATATAGATTATATTCTGGTGTTTATTGTGGCGAGGGCAGGGAGTACGGCTTCTGCGAGATCCTTTCTTGACCGATGGTCTTCGATCTTCAACAAATTAAGTGAATTCCTCGTGGTGCATCCTCTCAATTATCCACTGGAGCTTAAACGGCTTTTTCATTACATGTGTTTTGCAGCTCTTCTGTAAATGGCTTCGGGTCTCCAACGATTGCCAAAAGCCAAGATGTATAGAGCACCATTATCTAAGATGCGATAAACAATTCTTAGTTCTGCCTTTTCACCTTGCGAACGGTTTTTTTGAAAATGATAGGATCGCGCACCCTCAAGCTTGAGAGAGAGGGAAGAACTTGACACGCGTCCGGCGGCCAAATCTTTCATGGCACGAATTATCGCTACTACAACAGGTGTAAGATCCTCTAGCGCCGGATAAGCTTCATCAAGCGCTCTTGCTTCCTCTACGAAAACGATAGGTTCAATAGTCAAGCCAGGTATATTGGAAAGAGCGTCAATTAGTTCAAGAAATAACTCTTGTCTTGTCATATAAGACCAGCTTTTTCCATAAGGTCTAACGCAGCAGTTTTGAGTTCAGGACCAGAAAGAGGCAGTTCGCCTTGCTCAGCTAAGGCTTTATCGCGTAGTAATGCATGTTCTATATCGAGACGATCAAGTTTTGACTCAATCTCACTAAGTTTTAATTCAAGAGCCTGTATATAAGCATCATTGCGTGCTAGGTAATCAGGTGTGACAACAAAATAGCGAGGACGATTATGCTCGGATATTTCAATGATGCCATCGCGGTTTACTGCATCTCGCCAATTGGAAGACCGTCCAAGTTCAGCGAGACCTACTCGTTCTGGCATAACGGGGAGGCTGTGGCTTGCATCTGCAATCATTGGACAACTCCTAACACAATATGTGTAGTAAATATACTGTAACCTATTGTGTAGAAGTATGGCTTATAAAGTGCAAATTTCCAAACTCAACATGATAAGCGGATGCAGCCAACTCATGTATTCAATAGTGTGAAGAGTCAAGCGTGCTTTCCTCTAAGGAAGGTGCGGCTTATAGGACAAGAAGCGTGCTGTGAATGGGGACGTTGACGCAGGTCAACGTCCCTTTTTGGGTGTTTAAATACGGAAGGCTCATTTGAACACGGGAACTCGCACAGAAGATGTGCTGTCCAATGCAGTGGTGCCCCAGCTGAAGACAGCAAAATCTTGTCGTTACATCCAGGATTTGCAGGGCCCGATGAAAAAGGCGGTCTGCGGGGCCAAGATGCAGAAGAGTGACCATAAGAAGAGCGACAACGCTTCCGCCTACTAAGTACATTTCCTTCGGCATGTGCCTACTAAGTACAATTGAATATGAAACCAACACCGTGAGCTTGGGTGATGTAATACTAAAATAAAAAGTGACGCAGATTTTGGGCAAAATTGGCCTACTAAGTACTTAGTAGGTATGAAATGGCTAGTAGGCATGAGGTGGCGCCCAGTCCAAACCTCGTCTGCCCTGCATCCCCATCTCACAGATAGGTCTGCTTTTGGCCCTCCAGGATTTATCTGAGGCTTGCGGTGTGAAAGCAGCCCTGCTTTCACACCGCTCCCTTTTAGCCGCAAAGAGTGCTTATAAATAATGAAGGTAAATTTGGTCTACAGGTTTTTGGCCTACAGATTATGGGGTGTTGACGCAGGTCTGGCGCAGGCCAACACCCCTTATCACAGCACACTATCTGTCCTATAAACCGAAGGTGCGCTATTTTGATCGCTTATCCTTCGTCAATAGCACCTCTCGCCCAAGCTCTCACTTCTTCTCCTACCTGGGGGTCGTCAGCGTAGGCGCCCAGTACATCGCATAAAAAGCGGACGTAAGTCTCCTTGAGCCTGCGTTCACCTACCACGTGGGCAGAAGGCCCAAAGCTTGCCAGACGTCCCATGAGGGCGGCGCCATCTGAAACCGGTACCTCAATACGAGTCTTGCCACCTGGCAGCTCGCGGACGGATTTCTTATCGGCAAGGGGAGAATCCTCGCTGTCAGGATTGAAGGCGTCCGCGATGGCTTTGAGCACGGGACCTTCGGCTTCGAGCTCCAGGCGCAGAGGATCCGAGGTAGCATACATCTCGTAACTGGCCTCCAGCGTGAAAAGCTCCTGCTCGGTGAGGTCGGCGTGCTTCTGAGGAGCTGGATCTGTCAGACGGTAGGGGAGCAAGCCAGGATAGCCCTCATCGGCATAGTCTTTGATGCTCCCGGGAATGATGCGATCCAGCCGATAGTTCAAATAGCCATCATTGTGCACCACGTAGCGGGGGCCTTCTGGGGTCTCCTCCAGATCGATGAACCGCGAGCTCATGTAATGGCGCCCGCGATCCTCATGCACCGCGATGGGCAGCAATTCGCGCTCTAGCAAGCCGCCTTGCCTAGGTTGCGCCACCAAATCAAAATCCGGCCCCAGCGTCCCGTAGATAAGCGAGATAGGGGCCAGCTTGCCGCCTCGGCGGTCGCCCATCTCGTTCAGCCTGTCCACCGCCCGCGCCACCGCACGATAATTCGCCAGCAGAGCTGCCGAAGCCTCAGGCCTGGGCCTATAAGTAATGCAAGGGGCTATAGGGCGATGGTCTTCTCGGTAGTGGAGAGACTTCACTTTTTCCAGAAGCTGCTCTTTTTCCTGGGAGTCGGCTAGGCGCGAGTGGGCCAACGCATCGGCCAATATAAACGCTTCTTCTGCTGAGAAGGGCCGCTCCGCGTGGTAGGTATAGCAGTTTTGTCCCTGAGATTTGGTGGTGACGGCACGCTGGGGTTCAGCATCTGGATGAGTCAGCGAATCTCGACGGGCGAACAGCTTGTTAAGCGTCACCAGGTCACAGCGCAGCCGTTGCAGCGCATTGGCGTGGGCATGGTCGCTCTCGTATTGGTCCTCTGAGACCAGAAGCCCATAGTCATGCTCCAACGGTAGATGGTGATTTGGATCATGCTGTATACAGACATAGGGGTTATAAGGGCAATCTCTATACCATCGCAAAAGACGATGATGGATGGTTTTGGTCTTATGACAGGGGTAACAATCTGGTTGATAAAGAAGCCGGTTTCTCTTCTCCTGAAGATGCGCTTCAAGATCTCAGCATAGGAAAAGGGAAGTATGTTGCAAACGTAGTCCTTGATGAGGGGCGGTGGGCTTCTCGGC
This sequence comes from Muricaecibacterium torontonense, assembly GCF_004793925.1. NCBI lineage: Bacteria > Bacillati > Actinomycetota > Coriobacteriia > Coriobacteriales > Atopobiaceae > Muricaecibacterium > Muricaecibacterium torontonense. The sequence goes on from NZ_SRYE01000003.1 coordinate 128,712, forward strand.
AGGATATGGATCAGCCATAAAGATCTATTTGTTTAACTTGAGCTTTCTGCCTTCTCCGTACTCAAAATCCCACTGCATGGGTAGGAATAGGCGCAGACTACAAGACACTCCAACAAAGGAGCAACCTATGCCTACCATTTATGATTTCACTCTTGAGAAGCCAGACGGCACCGAGGTCAGCCTCTCCGAGTTCCGCGGCCGCCCCATGCTCATCGTCAATTCGGCCACCGGCTGCGGCTTTACCCCGCAGTATGAGGACCTCAAGAACCTCTACAACAACTATCACGAGCAGGGTCTCGAGATCATCGACATCCCTTGCGACCAGTTTGGCCATCAGGCTCCCGGCTCGGACGACGAGATCCACGAGTTCTGCACCATGACCTTTGGCACGCCCTATCAGCAGTACAAGAAGTCCGAGGTTAACGGGGATAACCAGCTTCCCCTCTATGCCTTCCTCAAAGAGCAGAAGAGCTTCGAGGGCTTCACTGGCGAGAAGGCCGACTTCATGGACAACTACCTCAAGGAGAACGTCGATCCCAACTACGCAGACAACGACGACATCAAGTGGAACTTCACCAAGTTCCTCATCGACCGCGACGGCAACGTAGTGGCTCGCTTCGAGCCCACGGTTGATATGGCGCTGGTTGAAGAGGCAGTCAAAGAGGCCCTCTAACATCGACAACTGCTAATACGTCTCGAAGCGCTCGGGCTCTTTGGAGTTCGGGCGCTTCACGTTTGCGCACAAACCATGATGCCCAGAGAAATCTGCGTCGTTCGCGCTAAGATATGAGATTGCGAACGTTTGTGCCACGGAATAATACCGTGGCTTGACTCGACGACAGGAGTTCTCACCGCATGTCTGCGATGACCGATAAGAACTACTACGAAATCCTTGGCGTCTCCTCAGACGCCACAACAGAGGAGATTCGTAAAGCATTTCAAAAGAAAGCCCGCACCCTCCATCCAGACGTGAACAAGGCGCCGGATGCAGAGGAGAAGTTCAAAGAAGTCTCCGAGGCCTACGCGGTGCTTTCAGACGAGGACAAGCGGCGCCGCTACGATGCCATGCGCTCGGGGGCACCCTTCATGGGCTCTTCGACATCCAGTGCTCCCCAGTCTCCCTTTGGCGGAGGCTTTGGCGGCTATGGCGGCATGCCCTTTGGCGGCTTCGGGGGGTTTGGAGGCTTTGGCGCCCAGCGCGGCAGGGCCACTGCCTATAATCCCCGCTCCGGCGCAGACGTCGTCTATGACATCGAACTGGATAGCAAGACCGCTGCGACAGGCACTCGCCGCGGCATCACCTACGACCGCTACGTAGTCTGCGACGTCTGCCATGGCACTGGCTCGGAAGAGTCCGAGCACGCCAAGGTGTGCCCCACCTGCCATGGCAAAGGCTCTATCGACGTCGATCTCTCGGCAGTCTTTGGCGGCATGGGCTTTGGCGCTATGCGCGTGCAATGCCCTGAGTGCGAGGGCACCGGCAAAGTGGTGGCGGATCCTTGCCATCGATGCAAGGGCACCGGCCGCATCCTTTCTGCCAGCGAGGCCGTGGTAGACATTCCTGCCGACTCCCACGATGGCGATATGATCCGCGTGCCCGGCATGGGCAATGCGGGCACCAATGGCGGCAAGACAGGCGATCTGTTGGTGCGTGTAGGCATTCCTGCAGAGCGCCTGGCGCCAGAGAGCGCCATGGGCTTCCAGCTCATCGGCTTTGCGCTGCCCTTCATCGCCATGGGACTCTTCTTCCAGGTGCTGGGCGCAGTGAGCCTCATCATCGCTGTGCCGCTTGTCATGGGTCTCTTCATGGTGGCGCGCGGAGGCCTTGCCAAGCATAACTCCGTCTGGTGGAAGAACGCCGGCAATCATGTGGTGGCCGGCCTTTCCAACGGCTTCATGCTGGCGCTCTTCATGACGCTCATGATCAGCTGCGCCCAAGGCGCTGGTCGGGCGGCCATGCGCTTCTAGCACGTAGCGCACGCCTTTCGCCTCAGGTTCGCTTGCGTCCTGCCCAAAGGGGGCGAGCGCCTGGGGCGAGGGTTTCTCGGCAGCGGGAACGGCTGCCAACAATGTAGGGTTTACCTCGAGGGATGAAAGGTCTGAGGTCTACCGTGGCAGAGTCGCAAAGGGATTTCTACGAGGTGCTCGGCGTCGAGCGCGATGCCGATGCCAAGACTATCAAGCGGGCGTTTTTGAAGAAGGCGCGCGTGCTGCATCCGGACGTGTCGGATGATCCCGATGCCGAGGCAAAGTTCAAAGAGCTCAACGAGGCCTACTCGGTGCTGTCCGATGAGACCAAGCGCGCCAACTACGATCGTTATGGCACTGCCGACGGCCCGGCGGGCTTTGGCGGCATGGATGACTTCTTTGGCGGCGGCTTCGACATGAGCGACCTGTTCTCCCAGTTCTTTGGGGGAGGGGCCGCCGGAGCCGGGCGGGTGCGCACGCGAGGCCGCGATATGTCGGTGACGCTCACCATCACGCTGCAAGAGGCGGCCACCGGCCTAGACCGCACCATTACCTATGATCGGTTGGCGCCTTGCGAGGACTGCGGCGGCACCGGCTCTGCCGATGGCTCTGCCCCCGTCACCTGCCCCGAATGCGGCGGCACCGGCGTGGTCACCAGCTGGCAGCACACCATTTTGGGTCGCATGCAAACCCAGTCCACCTGTCCGGAGTGCCACGGCACCGGCCAGGTCATCGAGCATCCCTGCGAGACTTGCGACGGCCAGGGCCGCACGCCGTCCCATGAAAAGGTGACAGTGCATATTCCGGCGGGCGTGGCCTCGGGCATGCAGCTCTCTATCGAGGGCGCCGGCGAGGCAGGTGTGCGCGGCGACAGGGCGGGCGACCTCATCGTGCGCATCGAGGTGGCCCAGCAGCCAGACCTGGTGCGCCAGGGCGACGACCTTATCTGCGCCGTCGACATCGATTGCTTCGAGGCCATGTTGGGCGCCACCTTCACTATGGAGGGCATCATGCCCCACGAGCAGGTGGAGGTCAACATACCCGCAGGTACACAGCCTGGAGACCATATACGGGTGCCTGGCTACGGCATGCCCAACCTCTACAATCCTTCCCAGCGCGGAAGCCTGGTATGCATCGTGAACCTCACGGTCCCCAAGGACCTCACTCCTGCGCAAACCCAACAGTTGGAGGCTGTGGCTCTGGAGCGCGGCAGCCGCCTTTCCACCGCTGACACCGCCCAGTCGCTGCTGGACGAGACCTTCGCCCAAGACCAGCAGGCTGCAGGTGCTTCTACTGCCTCTGCTTCCGAGAAGCCCCAGCCTTCCCGCCAGGCAGATTCTGGGTCCTCGTCGTTCTTTGGCGATGAGGAACAGGGTTCGCTCTTTGGGGGAGATGGCGCCTCTGGCCGCAAGAAGCCGCGCCCCAAGCCCTTTGGCAAGCGTAAGAAGAAGCGCTCGTGACGGCGGCGCAGCACAAAGGGGTCAAGCCGCTCAAGGTGGCCCTTAAAAACCTGGGCTGCCGGGTGAACCGCGCAGAACTCGATGCCATCGCCGCTTCTCTGGAGCAGGCAGGCTGCGAGCTGGTGGGCGAGGACGAAGCCTCCATCGTGGTGGTGAACACCTGCGCGGTCACTGGCGAGGCCGAGGCCAAAGCCCGCAAGTCTCTGCGCCACTATGCGTCGCTCCCTCAGGTGCAGAGCGTGGTGGCTACCGGCTGCATGGCTACGCTCTTTGCAGACGAAGTAGCGTCTTTGGGCGAAAAGATGCAAGTCGAAGTTCTCAAGACGCAGGTGGCATCCTGTGTCTTGGCAGAGGCAGGACGCCTGGGTCTGGCTGATGCCGTTGCAGGGGCAGGAAAGGGTTTGCAGGATAGGCCTGGGGGCAGCCTGCAGGTGCACGAATCTGCACCTTCTGCCAGCGCTTCTCAAATCGCCGTGGACAACTCGTTGCTCCCGGTGACTTCAGAAGCTCAGGGCACGGTGACGCCTACAGGCCGCATGCGGCCGGGCATCAAAATCCAAGATGGCTGCGACAATCGGTGCACCTATTGCATCGTATGGAAAGCGCGCGGGCCTGCACGCTCGCTGTCGCCGCATGAGGCGGTGGCTGCGGTGAGTCAGGCAGTGGAGCAAGGTGCCGGCGAGGTGGTGCTCACCGGTATCGATCTTGGCCGCTATGACGGGGGCATTGGCCTTGCGGGCCTGCTAGATCAGCTGCTTGTTAAAACCAAGGTAGGACGCATCCGTCTGAGTTCCGTGGAGCCGGTGGAGCTCTCTGACGACCTGCTGCGCCTTATGGGCGACTCCAGCGGGCGTGTGGCGCCCTTCTTGCATCTGCCTCTGCAGTCTGGTTGCGACGCCACATTGGCTCGCATGGGCAGACCTTACGACACGGCTCGCTATCGTGCCATCGTTGAGCGGGCGCGCGAGTTGGTGCCGGGCCTTGCCTTGGCCTGCGACCTTATCGTGGGCTTCCCTGGGGAGACGGCCCAGGAGTTCAACCAAAGCCTGGAGTTTTGCCGTTCCATGGACTATGCCAACATGCATGTCTTCCGCTATTCCAAGCGCCCAGGAACCCCAGCCGCCGTTGCCCCAGATCAGGTGGATCCTCAGGTGGCCCATGAGCGCTCGCACCTTATGCGCCAGATGGCCCGCCAAAGCCGCACCTCCTACCTTGCGAGCTGTATTGGCGGGCAGGAGCTGGCGTTTATCGAGCGTCCTGGCCGCGCCATCACTGGCGGCCTTGCAGAGGTGCTGGTGGATTCAGGCGCAGGCTTTGCCCCTGGTTCCTTTGTGAAGGTGGCGCCTCACAGCCTTCTGCCCTCAGGTCAGTTGGACGGGCGCAGCGCCACAGCCTAGAAGCCTCTAGCTCGGCTGATGCTGGGGCAAAAGCCGGCAAAAGCCGGCAAAAGCCGGCAAAGACGGCTTCTGAGGCATGGGTTTCTCGGCAAGGAGGGCCTGGGGCTTACAAAGACAGCGCAAGCGCTTAAGGCCGCTTTGACCTACCATAGAAGCCCCAAGGGCGCCCTTGAGCGTCCGGTATTTGTAGCCATTGCGCATCTGCGCATTCAGGGGAGGAACGTGGAGCCCACTACACTGCGTTTGAGCATTCCGGAATCGGTGGATGTGTGCCGGCTCATGGGGCCGGCTGACAGCCTGCTGCGACATATCGAAGAGAAGACGAGCGCCTCGGTGGCGGTGCGGGGCAACCATATCACCCTGGTGGGCGAGCCAGGCGAGGTTGACGCCATGGTGCGCGTGTTCACGCGCTTGATGGACGCCGTGCTCTCGGGCGAGACGCCAGACATTTCCGACGTGGACATCATCTTGGACCAGGCGTCTTTGGGAACGCCTGCGCCGCGCGCCGGGGCAAACGACATCCTCACCACCCAGCGCGGCAAGCCTGTGCGTCCCAAAACCGCAGGCCAGCAGCGCTATGTGGACGCGCTGCTCTCCCATACCATCACCTTTGTGCAGGGTCCTGCAGGTACAGGAAAGACCTACCTGGCCATGGCCTGTGCCGTGGCAGCGCTCAAGCGTCGAGAGGTCTCCCATATCGTGCTCACCCGCCCGGTGGTGGAGGCCGGCGAGTCTTTGGGCTATCTGCCGGGCACGCTGGAGGAGAAGCTCGACCCCTATGTGCGTCCGCTCTATGATGCGCTTTTTGATATGTTGGATGCCGAGAAGAGCCATACCCTCATCGAGCAAGGGGTAGTGGAGATTGCTCCTTTAGCCTTCATGCGTGGGCGCACCTTAAACGACGCCTTCGTCATCTTGGACGAGGCGCAAAACACCACGCCCGAGCAGATGAAGATGTTTCTCACTCGACTGGGTTTTGGGTCCACCTTTGTGATTACCGGAGACTCAACCCAACGGGACCTCTTGGGTAAAAGCGGTCTTGAGAGTGCGCGCCGCGTGCTCGAAGGCATCGAGGGCATCGCCTTTTGCGATCTCGATCGCACCGATGTGGTGCGCCATAGCCTGGTGGGCCGCATCGTGGATGCCTACGAACGTCAGGGAGCGTGAAGCTGCTATGGCCGTGGAGATCTCTGTCAACCAGCTGTCCGACGCCGCGCCTTTGGCGGTGAGCTGGGATGAAGTCGCTTCCATCTTCGAGGTGGTGCTGGCCCATGAGCAGGTGGACCGCCTGTGTTTGGTGGACGTGACCGTCGCAGACGACGATGCCATGGCAGACCTTAACGCCCAGTGGCGCGGGGTCGAAGGACCAACAGACGTCATCTCGGTAGAGTGCGAGCGCCCGGACGACCCAGATCTGGCCCCCGACGAGCCGTGCTCTTTGGGAGACATTGCGCTGGCCCCAGCTTTCATCGCAGCGCAGGCGCCTCATTTTAACAACAACCCAGCTCAGGAGACCCGTCTTCTGCTCATCCACGGCCTTTTGCATCTTTTGGGCTACGACCATATGACAGAAGAAGACGCTGCCGTCATGGAGCCTTTGGAAGACGCACTGTTGGCGCAGGTGTCGGGGCAGCCGGCGATCTCTGCCCCCACTACGCGCCATCGCCATGACCCGCAGGTGGCGGCAGGCGCAGAGCCTCAGGGCTCCCCGTCCCAGGAGGGGAGGGTCTCCCCATGATTCCCGGCTCAGACAAGAACCACCCCACGCTGTTCAAAAGCTTCGCCTTCGCCATCCAGGGCTTCGTCTTCGCCTTCACCACCGAGCGCAACATCAAAATCATGGTGGGCGGCTTTGTCTTCTCCGTGGTCATGGGCTTCGCGCTCCAGTGCACTCCCGGAGAATGGGGCTGCCTGCTTTTGGGCTGCGGCACCGTGCTCTCTGCCGAGCTCATGAATACCGCTATCGAGACCATCGTCGACCTGGTGTCCCCTGAGTACAACACCCTGGCCGGCCACGCCAAGGATGTGGCAGCTGCAGCCGTCTACATCCTGAGCACCCTGGTGGGCATCATGGGAGTCGTGATTTTTGTAAACGCCGCCCTGCGCCTCTTTGGGTAGGGCACAAGACAGCTATGGCAGCCGCTCATGGCCGGGTTTCTTAGCATGAGCCCGGCTTTACCCCCATTCATCTCGCAGAAAGGAGCGACGTGGTGACAGCTCCCTCGTCCTCGAATGATTTTGATTTAGAAACTGCCGCTGCCGAGAAGGACGGCCCTCAGGTGGCTGCAGCCGCTGGGGCCATTGAGCAGGGCTTGGTGGCTGGAACAGACGATGCCGCCTCCTCAGGCGATGTGGAGCTAGAGGCTGACGAAGACCTCGATCTGGACGAGGAAGAGCTGCTGCTGATGCAGCAGTTTGGGGCTCCGGCTCCCATGGCGAGCGTGCCTGATGATTTTCGCAGCGGCTTCGTGGCGCTGGTGGGTCGCCCCAATGCCGGCAAGTCCACGCTGCTTAACGCCTGCCTGGGGGCGCACGCCGCCATCACAAGCCCGGTGGCTCAAACCACGCGCCGGCGCATGAGGGCGGTCGTCAACAGGCCAGGCGCCCAAGTGGTCATCGTGGATACCCCCGGCTTGCATAAGCCCAAGGATGCCTTGGGAGAGGAGCTCAACAAGTCCGCCTTGGGGGAGCTGGCAGACGTGGACGTGGTGGCCATGCTTTTGGATGCCACCAAGCCTGCCGGCACCGGAGATGCCTGGGTGGCCTCCCATGTGAACGCCAGCTCGGCGGTGCGCCTGCTGGTGATCACCAAGGCGGATCTCGCCACGCCGGAACAAGTGCAGGCACAAATCGAGGCTGCACAAGCCATGGCCACCTTTGACGATGTGTTGGTGACCTCGGCTCAGGAGGGCTTCAATACCGAGGCGTTCATCCAGCTGGTCATCGAGCATCTGCCCTACGGGCCGCGCTGGTTCCCGGAGGATATGCCGGTGGACGCCACGGACTCCGAGCAGGTGTCTGAGTTTGTGCGCGAAAAGGTGCTGCTCAACTGCCGCCAGGAAGTGCCCCACGCCGTAGGCGTGCTCTGCGATTCCATCCAGTGGCGAGACGAGGGCCATGCCTCCATCAAAGCCACCATCTTTGTGGAACGCGACAGCCAAAAGGGCATCCTGGTGGGCAAAGGCGGTTCCATGATCAAACGCATAGGCACCCAAGCCCGCAAACAGATCGAGCAATGGCTGGGCGCCCAGGTCTTTTTGGACCTGGAGGTGCGGGTGAAGCCCTCCTGGCGCAAAGACGAGGAAGCCATCCGCCGCTTTGGCTACAACGCGGAGGCCTAGGTGGCGAGGGCACGCACCTATCCGGTGGTGGCCACCGTCATCGGCCGAGTGAAGCTCGGGGAGGCAGACCTTATCTTGACGCTGCTTTCCTCGGACGGCTCCCTGGTGCGCGCTGTGGCCAAGGGGGCGCGCAAGCCCACGGGAAAGCTGGCAGGCCGCACGCAGCTTTTCTCGGAAGGAAAGTACCTCATCGCCAAAGGGCGCACGCTGGATGTGGTGTGCGAGGCCTCCCTTACCGATGCCCGGGCAAAGATCGCCTATGACCCGGATGCCTCGGAGGCAGCTGCGGCAATTTGCTCGGTTGCGCGCCTGGTGAGTTTCGAGGAGTCGCCAGACCCTTATCTCTATGGCCTCTTTGTGCGGAGCCTGCTGGCGCTTGCTCAGGTTCAAGAGCTGGAAGGGGAGGGAGAGCGGCAGGCACTCTTGTTCGAGGTGGTTGCTGCCTACACCCTCAAGGCGCTCTCCCATGAGGGATGGCGACCGGAGACTTCCAACTGCATCGAATGTGGCGACGAGCAGGTGACGCGTTTCTCGGTAGCCGCCGGAGGCGCCCTCTGCGAGTCGTGTGCACGCGACGTGGCCGGAGCCCAACTGGCGGACCCTGCGCTTTTGGGCTGGATCGAAGCGCTGGTGAGCCTCACGTTCGACGATCTTTTGGCTCAGCCAGCCAGCTTGGATACCGCGTGTCTGTTGCTGGAGCAGGCGCATCTTTGGGCTGCTACCCATCTGGACGCTCGCCTCAAGGCCTTCGAGTTTTTGCGGGGAGTCTAAGGCGCAGCCGAGAGGTTGCGCGCGGGACGGTCGGCAACGTTCTTGCGTGCCGTCGACCTTTTGCTACCGCTTCTCCCCAGCACTTCAGTTAACTCCCAGAGGATGTGGGGATTTAGCCGCTGCGAGATGTGCGGCACTAAACGTGGTACTCTCTTTGGGTCCCTACCTCCTACTTGGCGCTTCGCGTCACCGGCGAGCGCCCCAGTTCGAGGCGAATCTTTCTTAAGAAAGGTGATTCCTATGACCATCTCTAAGGAGCGCAAGGCTGAGCTCATCCGTGAGTTTGGCAAGAACGACCAGGACTCCGGTTCTGCTCCCGTGCAGGTCGCCATCATGACCGACCGCATCCGCGAGCTCACCGAGCACATGAAGTCCCACAAGAAGGACTTCCACACTCGTCGTGGCCTGCTGATGCTCGTTGGTAAGCGTCGTCGTCTGCTCTCTTACATCAAGAGCAACAACATCGACGAGTACCGTGAGCTTATTGGTCGCCTGGGTATTCGCGACAATATCCAGTAAGAAGCGGGAATTAAGGGGCGCTTTCAAGGCGCTCCTTTTTATATGGAAGGGTACTTGCATACAAGTGTCCTGAGCCGCCTGCGAGCGGCCAAAGCGGAACCGCCTGCAAGGGGCAGGTGGAGATCGAGAGGTAGTACATGACCAAAGTCACCCACGAGTTTGACCTCTATGGCAAACATTATGCGCTGGAGTCCGGCGAGCTCGCCAAGCAGGCCACCGGTGCGTGCATTGTGCGTCAAGGCGATTCTGAGGTCCTCGTGACCGCCGTGGTGTCCAAGGAACGCAAAGATTTTGATTTCTTCCCCCTCACGGTGGATTACATCGAGAAGATGTATGCCGTGGGCCGCATTCCCGGCGGATACCTCAAGCGTGAGGCTCGCCCTTCCGAGAAGGCCACCCTCACCGCCCGCATGATCGACCGTCCTTTGCGCCCCAGCTTCCCTGACGGCTTCCGCAACGAGGTCCAGGTAGTGGCTATGCCTCTCGTCGCAGACCAGGTAGATCCTGTGGATACCATCTGCGTCATGGCAGCCAGCGCCGCCCTTACCATCGGCGGCGTGCCCTTCGAGGGGCCTTTGGCGTGCGTGCGCGTGGGTCGCGACCGTGACACCGGCGAGTATCTGGTGAACCCCACCTATAAGGAGCGCGACAACTCCGACCTCGACCTGGAGCTTGCCGGCACCTCCACCTTCATCTCTATGCTGGAGGCTTCCGGCGACGAGGTGAGCGAGGCAGACATGCTGGATGCTATGGCCTTTGGCCAGGACGCCATCGCCGCCTTCTGCGCGGAGCAAGAGGCCTTCATCGCCAAGTGGGTCGAGGTCAACGGCCCCATCCAGCCCAAGGAGTATGTGCTGGACGAACCTAACGCCGCTGTGCACGAGAAGGTCTTCGCCCATTTCGACGAGATGTCCGCAGCCCTCAAAGACCCGGACAAGCAGTCCCGTATGGCCAAGGTGGCAGAGCTCAAGGATCTCATCGTCTCCGAGTTTAGCGGGGAGGAGCGCGAGAGCGAGCATCGCTCCATCGCCGTCGAGCTCAAGAACCTCGAGAAGCATGCCATGCGCGAGATGGTGGTAGAGACCGGCGAGCGTGTGGACGGCCGCACTGCCACTCAGATTCGCCCCCTCATGGTCAAGGGCGACTATCTGCCGCTGGTGCACGGCTCCGGCCTCTTCCAGCGCGGCCAGACCCAGGTGCTCTCGGTATGCACCCTGGGCATGCTCAACGAGTGGCAGCGCCTGGATACCATCGAGCCTGTGGATGGCAAGCGCTACATCCACCACTACAACTTCCCGCCCTTCTGCACCGGCGAGACCGGTCGTATGGGCGCTCCCAAGCGCCGTGAGATTGGCCATGGCAACCTGGCTGAGCGCGCCCTTCTTCCTGTGATCCCTTCAGAGGAAGAGTTCCCCTACACCATTCGCGTGGTCTCTGAGGTAATGGAGTCCAACGGCTCCAGCTCTATGGCGTCTACCTGCGGCTCCACCTTGGCTCTGATGGATGCCGGCGTGCCTTTGAAGCGCCCGGTTTCCGGCATCGCCATGGGCCTTATCCAAGAGAACGGCAAGACCGTGGTGCTCTCTGACATCCAGGGTCTCGAGGACTTCTTGGGCGACATGGACTTCAAGGTCACCGGCACCGAGCGCGGCATCACCGCCATGCAGATGGACAACAAGGCCACAGGCCTTACCCCTGAGATCCTGGAGCAGGCTCTACATCAGGCCAAAGAGGGGCGCGCCCACATCTTGGCCGCTATGCTCGAGGCTATTCCCCAGCCCCGTGAAGAGGTGAAGGACAACGCTCCTCACATCATCACCCTCAACATCGCTCCCGATAAGATCCGCGACGTCATTGGCTCTGGCGGCAAGGTCATCCGCGGCATTCAAGACGACACCGGCGCCACCATCGACATCCAGGAAGACGGCACTGTCTTTATCGCCGGCGTAGGCGCTGCCGGTGAAGAGGCCGCCGATCGCATCAGGGCCATCGTCAAGGTGCCCGAGGTAGGCGAGGAGTACGTGGGCCGCGTAGTGGGCATTCAGCCCTTTGGCGCCTTCGTGGAGCTGCTGCCTGGCAAGGACGGCCTGCTGCACATCTCCCGTGTGGCCCAGGGTCGCGTGGACAAGGTGGAAGACGTCCTCAACGTGGGTGACGAAGTCAAGGTCAAGGTGCTCGAGGTGGACGAGAAGGGAAAGATCTCCCTGGATCGTCTGGACAAGCCCGAGGCGCCGGCTGGCAACGGTCACAAGGGGCCCGAGCACGCCGGTCGCAAGGGCGACTCAAAACCCAAGCCTCGCACCCGCAAGCCTGGCGATCGCGGCGCCAAGGGGCAAGACGAGGCTCCTGCCCGCAAGCTCCGCCGCCATCACGAGGGCTAACCAAAGGTGCAGCCCTCGAGGGTGTGGGCTTCTCGGCAGCCTTTAGGGCGCTGAGACTTCAAGCTGCATAGACAAGACACCTGCCTGCCCGGCGCAGGCGGGTGTCTGTTTTTGTGTATCTGCGAGAGGGGCTTTTGGCGTTAACAGAGAATCCATAGGCCCCGGCTATCATAAGAAGCTATTGATTTGTGACGCAACGGCCCAAGAGGCCGTATTTATAGATTCGCATTGGTTGCGATTAAGAAAGGAACTAGTAATTCCATGCCAAAGAAAAAACCGCCTCTCAAGATAATTCCCCTAGGCGGACTGGACGGCATTGGCAAGAACATGACCGCCTTCGAATACGGCAACGATATGGTGCTGGTAGATGCAGGCCTTATGTTCCCCGATGACGATCAGCCCGGTATCGACCTGGTGCTTCCTGATTACACCTACCTGTTGGAAAACGAGCACAAACTGCGCGGCATCGTCATCACCCACGGTCATGAAGACCATACCGGCGCGCTGCCCTATCTGTTGCGCGACCTGACCCGTCGCGTGCCCATCTATGCCTCGCGCATGACGCTGGGTCTCATCGAGGGCAAGCTCAACGAGCACAAGCTGCAAAACGAGAAGCTTATCGAAGTGCAATCGGGCCAGCATGTGGACATGGGGGCTTTTGGTGTCAACTTCTTCGCCATGACCCACTCCATTCCCGGCGCTCTGGGCATCTACATCGAGACCCCGCAGGGCACGGTGTTGCACACCGGCGACTTCAAGCTGGACCAAACGCCCATCGACGGCGTGTGCCCTGACTATCACGCCATCAACGCCTACGGCGCCAAGGGCGTCGACTTGCTGCTGTCTGACTCCACCAATGCCACTCGTCCGGGCTTCACGGGCTCTGAGGCTTCGGTAGGGGCCAGCCTGCGCCATATCATCAAGAATGCGCCTGGCCGCGTCTTTGTGGCCTCCTTCTCCAGCCACATTCACCGTCTGCAGCAGGTCTGCGACGCTGCGGTGGCAGTGGGCCGTAAAGTGGTGGTCACAGGCCGCTCCATGGTGACCAACACCAAGATCGCCCGGGAGCTGGGCTACCTCAACATTCCTGCAGACGACATCCTGGATGCCTTCGACATCGACGAGCTGCCCGATGACAAGGTGGTGGTGCTTTGCACCGGTAGCCAAGGCGAGCCTCTGAGCGCTCTGGCCCGCATGGCCAACGGCGAGCACCGCTCCCTGTCCATTGGCCCCAACGACACGGTGATCATCAGCGCCACGCCGGTTCCCGGCAACGAGAAGTCGGTACAGTCCATCATCAACTCGCTTTCCAAGATCGGCTGCGCGGTCTTTGACAAGTCCAATGCCTTGGTGCACGTCTCTGGTCACGGCAGCCAAGAAGAGCTCAAGCTCATGTTGGCCATGGTGCATCCCCGCTACTTCGCGCCGGTGCACGGCGAGGCAGTGCACCTGCGTGCCCATGCCTCCCTGGCAGAATCCATGGGTCTGGAACCAGACCACATCTTCTTGTTGGACAACGGTGACACGCTGGAGATGCGCAACCACCAGGTGAAGCTGGGAACACCGGTGGAGTCTGGCGTGGTCTACGTGGACGGCATGTGCATCCAGGGGGCAGACACCGGCGTCATGCGCGACCGCCAGAAGCTCTCCAACGATGGCATTGTGACCTGCGTGGTCACAGTGGGCAGCCGCACTCATAAGGCCCTGGAGGTAGACATCTCCAGCCGCGGCGTCTCCTTTGCCGACGAGCCTGAGACCCTGGATGGCGCTCAAAGCACGGTATTTGCTACGGTAGACCGTACTGCCGAGAAGGCTGGGGCCACCACAGACTCTATTCGCAAGGCTGTTCGCAGTGCTCTGTCTAACTATCTCTGGTCGCAAACCCGCACCCGTCCAATGATCATCCCGGTCGTGATGGAGGTCTAACTCGATGCCGTCGCAACGCAAATCCAACGCACCCAAGCGCAAGGCACCGACAAACACCCACAACCAAAAGCCCGCCGCCCATCAGGCGGTGGTGGCTCCTTCTGCATGGCACGACATCGCCGGAGTGGCGTTGGTCGTGTTGGCAGTGGCGCTGCTGGTGGCGTTGATGAGTCCTAGCGACGCCCTGGTGGCCCAGGCCTTTCGCACTGGTCTGGTGATGGGCTTTGGAGCAGGCGCCCCGTTGGTTCCCTGTGCCCTGTTGCTTTACGCCATCACCTACTTTGTGCCACAAGACGGCCCCTTCTCCCTGCGCATCGCCTTGGGACTCACGCTCATTGTGGCGGCTCTTTTGGCAATGCTCTCTGTGCTGGCTACCCCAGATGGCCTGGCCTCTGCCAATGCGGATATGGTCTTTACCGATGCCATCGCCCAGACATCCGGCGGATGGCTAGGCGGAGCTGTGGCCTGGGTGCTGCTCACCCTTTTGGGCCGCACCATATCGCTCATCGTGTTGGTAGGCCTTATGATCGCCGGCATTGTGATTTGCGGTTTCTCCATCTCAGGCCTGGTGGCAAAGATCCGCAACGCCTCCAGCGCTGCCCATGAGCACCTGGCCGAGCGCGCGAGCGAGCGCGCTACCAGCCGTGCTCAGGCACGGGCCGCCAGGGCTGCGGCAGGGGAGGGGACCGCTGTCTTGGCCGCGAACCCCACTACCGCTCTACCTCGCCGCGGTCGCTCCAAGTCCGGCGAGCCTGCCACCACCTTCTTGGGCAATCGCAAGACCTCGGTGTTGCGTCGAGGCGACAAAGCCCAGAAACCCTACCAGCATCCCCGTATGGCCGCCGATGAGGTTCCCGGCGCCCTTCATGACACCGTGGAGGATCTGGAGGGTCAGACGGTCACCGCGCCGCTGCCGGTGACTCCGGCCTCCCACGACAAGAAGCGCCCGCAGCGCCGCCGTCGCGCAAAGGCCCAAGAGGCTCAAGACGCGCTGGTAGAGGATGGAGATCTTCTCGGCAACGAGGAGGCTCCAGATGCCCGCGACGTCGACCAGTGGGACAGTCCTGACACTCCCCAGTTGGATCTCACGGCTCCCTGGGAAGAGGCGCCTGCCACTCAAAAGCCCAAGAACGCTGCGGAGTCTGCAGGTCTTTCGGCCGAGAAGCCCACCGCTCCTTCCGGCGGCATCTCCAAGGCCGCCATGGCCAAAGCCCCTGCCAAACCCAAGCGTCCGGGCGAGGATTCTGCGCACTACGAGTTGCCTCCCCTTTCGCTCTTGGATACTTCCAAGGACAACTCGGTCACGGCCAGCTCGGAGGAAGAGCTTCAAGCTACGGCCGATCGCCTGCAAGCCAAGCTCATCGAGTTTGGCTCCACCAGCCAGGTGGTCGGCTGGGTGGCCGGCCCCATCGTCACCACCTTCAAGATCCAGATGGGCGAGGGCGAGCGCGTAAGCAAGATCATGAACCTGGAAGACGACATCGCCTTGTCGCTGGCCGCCAAATCGGTGCGTATCTTTGTGATTCCGGGCTCCACCTATCTAGGTATCGAGATTCCCAATAGCAAGCGTCGCAACGTCTATCTGGGCGATGTGGTGCCCTTTGCCAAAGGGGGCGCGCTGGAGTTTGCCATTGGCCGCGACTCCGAGGGCAAGCCTGTGGTGGCAGACCTGGCCAAGATGCCCCACCTGCTTATCGCCGGTACCACGGGCTCCGGTAAGTCCGTCATGATCAACACCATCATCATGTCCATGCTCATGCGGGCCACACCTGACCAGCTGCGCCTCATCATGGTGGACCCCAAGCGCGTGGAGTTCACCTTCTACGAGGGCTTGCCACACCTCTATGTGCCGGTCGTCACTGAGCCCAAACAAGCGGCCAGCGCCCTGCAGTGGGCCACTACCGAGATGGAGCGGCGCCTCAAGATCTTTGCCAAGGCGGGCGTGCGCAACATCGCCGGCTACAACAAGAAGGTGAAATCGGGGGCCTTGGGCGATGACGAGGGTATATCGCCAGATCCCATGCCTTATTTGGTAGTGGTGGTGGACGAGCTCTCCGACCTCATGATGGTCTCGGGCAAGGAGGTGGAGGCCTCCATCGTGCGCATCGCCCAGCTGGCCCGTGCCGCTGGCATCCATCTGGTGCTGGCCACCCAGCGCCCCACTACTGATGTGGTCACCGGCCTCATCAAGGCCAACATAGAGAGCCGCATCGCCCTCACGGTGGCTCAAAAGAACGACTCCCGCATCATCCTGGACGAGAAGGGCGCCGACCGTCTCTTGGGTAACGGCGACATGCTCTTCAAGTCTGGAGGCTTAAAGCCCCGCCGCATCCTGGGCTGCTACGTTTCTGACGACGAGGTGGAGAATGTGGTGAGCTACTGGGCAGATCAGGGCGAACCCGATTACCACGAGGAGGTCCTCTCTGCCGTGGCTCCTGCCGAGCTAGAAGGCTCCTCTGAGGCGAGCGACCTAGATGAGGAGGACGATCCTTTGGTATGGGAGGCGGCTCAGATCGTCGTGGATTCCCAGCTAGGTTCTACCTCTACCCTCCAGAGGCGCCTCAAGGTGGGCTACGCTAGAGCTGGCCGCATCATGGACATGCTCGAGCACAAGGGCATTGTGGGTCCCCCCAATGGCTCCAAGCCTCGTGACGTGCTGCTTCAGCCGGAGGGGCTGGAGGAGCTCCGTCAGGCCGAAGCTCTTTACAGGGAGGTATAGCAGGTGGCAAAGCCGCGTTTTAGCGAGTATCTGGCCCAGCGTAGGCGTCAGCTCAACCTCACCGTCCCTCAGGCTGCCCGAGTCCTGAGGCTCAAAGAGCAGGTCATTGTGGCCTTTGAGGAGGGAGACTGGCAGCGCATTCCACGTTCGGGCTATGCGCTGGGCATGCTCTCCAGCTATGCGCGCTATCTGGGGCTCAATCCCCGAGAGGTCATCGACATGTTCCAGGACGACCTGGACGCCTACACCCATGGGCATGTGTCTCCTGCCGATAAAACCGCGCCCTACGAAGCAGGAGCTGCTCCTGCCCATGGACGCTCTCGCAGGGGCCAGGGCGCAGACATCGACCTTTATGGCTCTGCCGGCCCAGCCGGATCGATTCTTACAGGCACAGCATTAGGACATAGCTTGCGAAACGGTTCCACTCGACGCTCCGAGGCCATCACCAACGGGCGCAACGCCGGGTACTCTGAGCGCTACCTGCGCCAATACACCGGCGACTTACAAAACACCCAAGAGGGCTACCCCCAGGGGCGCCCCTATACTGCCCGTGCGCCCCGCACCAACAGCACACGAGCTGCATTGCCGGCGCCACGGGCTTCTCGGCAGCAAAGAAGCTCTCGAGCTGCAAGCGATGCTCGCAGGTATGCTGGGGAAGGTGCCATCCAAACGCGCAGGGTGTCTCAGGATGCCTATGAGGACGACCTGCGCTACGGGCTGGCTTCTGACAGCTATCGGCAAGCCACGTCCAGCGAGGTGCGTCAGGCGGCACGCTCTATGGGAAGCGCGGCGCAGCGCCCCAATGTGCGCAGGCGCCCTTCCAGCCAAGCCCAGGCCAATCTTCGCTCTCGCGGCCAGAGCCAAGGAGGCGCCAGCGTAGGAGATGTCATTCGCGCCTGGTTTTCTGACCAGCGACGTACAATGGCCACCATCTTTGTGGCGGTGGCCATCGCCCTCATCGTCATCATCGTCATTGGTGTGAGGAGCTGCACTGCAGACCCTGCCCCCAAGACTTCTGAGACACAGCAGACCCAAACTGCTGCCAACAGCGGTTCTGACAGTTCTGCAGATACTTCCACTAATGATACTTCTAGCGCCCCTGCCAACGACAACTCTGCCGATGCTGCGGCAGCAGCGGCAGCCGCAGCCGCCCAAAAAGCCGCAGAACCGGTAGTGGTGGAGGTATCGGTGCCTGACGGTGCAGCCGTGTGGGTGGAGGTCAAGAACGGCGATACCAACGAGGTGGCACAAACCGTCACCGGCCCTTGGACCAAGACGTTCAATGTGGTGTCTAACGGCCAGCTGGTGGTTCGCACTGCAGACCCTGCCCAGGTGACCGTCACGGCCAATGGGCAAACGGTGCCCTTCAACACCTCCGCTGCAGGCGTGGGCACTGCCACCATCGACGGTCCCAAAGTGGACGAGTCTGCTTCCCAGGGCATGGCCCAGAGCGGGGAGGGTTCAACTTCTGATAGCGGCACTGCCGCTGCGGGTAATGACAGTTCGAGCAGCGCGGGCTCTGGCAGCACCGCCTCTGGCACTGGAAGCGCAGGATCTGGCTCTTCTGCTGCGTCCTCCGGCACCTCCGCTGGCACCACCAACTAGATTTATAAGGAGCATCATGGCTAAGGACTCATCGTTTGACATCGTGTCCCAGGTGGACATGCAAGAGGTAGACAACGCTTACCAGCAGACTGCCCGTGAGCTGACTCAGCGCTATGACCTCAAGAATTCCGGCGCCACTATCGATCTTGCCAAAAGCGAAGGCGCCATTACCGTCGTGGCTCCGGCAGACTTCGTAGCCCGTCAAGTGATCGATGTGTTGGGCGGCCGCTTGGTCAAGCGCGGCATCGACCTCAAGGCAGTGCAGTGGGATGCTCCCCAAGCCGCAAGCGGTGGCTCGGTGCGCGTCGTAGGCCGCATTGTGACCGGCATAGACAAAGAGACCGCCAAGCGCATTGCCAAGGACATCCGCGACGCCAAGCTCAAATGCAAGGCCGCGGTAGAAGACGACAAAGTGCGCGTCTCCAGCCCCTCCAAAGATGTCTTGCAACAGGTCATCGGCATGATGCGCGACGCAGATTACGGTGTGCCGCTGCAGTTCACCAACTATCGCTAATCTATGGCCGCTAATCTGAAAGCAGTGGATATGTCCCAGTCTCAAGATGAGCTTGCCTCACTCGAAGATTTTCCGATGGCAAGCGAGGAGCAAGACACAATTGCAGAAGCTCTCGATACCCACGCCCCTGCTGTGCTTTACATCACCTTGGGGTGCGCCAAAAACGAGGTGGACACCAACCGCATGAAGTCCCTTCTGGAGCGTGCGGGTTACAGGGAGGCGGCAGAGGTCGCAGAGGCGGATGTGGCCCTCATCAACACCTGCTCTTTTTTGGCCAGCGCCACTTCGGAGTCCATCGAGGCCACCTTGGAGCTGGCCGAAGAACGCGAGCAGGCATCGCTGGATCTGCCCATCATCATGTGTGGCTGTGTGCCTTCCCGCTATGGCGATGGGCTCCCCACCGAGCTTCCGGAGGTGGCCGCCTTTGTGCGCACCGACGAGGAAGACCGCATTGTCGAGGTGGTAGATGAGGTGCTGGGCAGACAGGATGTTTCCACTGTGCCAGAGGCTGCTCAGATGGAGGGGGCTGGCCAGGTGCTTCGCACGGTGGAGTCTGCCAGCGCCTATGTGAAGATCTCCGACGGCTGCGACCGCTACTGCTCCTTCTGCGCCATCCCCAATATTCGCGGTCGCTATGCCTCACGGCCTGCCGCAGAGATCAAACAAGAGATCCAGGGGCTTCTCGACGGCGGGGTCAAGGAGATCGTGCTTATCGGTCAGGACACTGGCGTCTGGGGTTCAGACTTCGACGAACCCTCTACGTTGGCAGACCTTCTGAACGAGCTGGATCCCGTCGTTGCCGAGAAGGGCGCCTGGCTTCGTGTGCTCTATCTGCAGCCGGAAGGCATGACAGACGAGCTGGTGGCTGCTATTCGCGACAACCCTTCAGTGTTGCCCTATATCGACATCCCTATCCAGCATGTCTCCGAGCCGGTGCTCAAGGCCATGAGGCGTCAAGGCAATGCTCAGGAGCTGCGAGAGCTCTTTGGCCGTCTGCGCCAAGAGATCCCCAATATGGTGCTCAGGACCACGGGGCTTGTGGGTTTTCCCGGAGAGACCGACGAGCAATTCGACGAGCTGGATGAGTTCTTGCGCGAAGTGGGTTTTGACTACGTCTCAGTCTTTGCCTATTCGCCCGAGGAGGGCACGCTGGCCGCCAAGATGGATAACCAAATCACTACCAATACAAAGCTGGAGCGCACTCAGCGCCTGGTGGATACGGCAGAAGACCTAGGCTTTGCCGCCACTGCAGCCCATGTGGGCGAGACGGTGGACGTCATCATCGACGGCATCGAGGAAGAGGGCGATATGGCTGAGTTCATTGGCCACGCCTGGTTCCAAGCACCCGACAGCGACGGTGCCGTGCACATCCCCGAGGGAGAGTATGCCATTGGCGACGTCGTGCCCGTGAAGTTGGTAGACGCCTTCTGCTATGAGCTGGTGGGAGAGCCCCTAGACAGCCCCAAAGAGAGCCGGTAGCTATGGCGGCATCTTCTCGGCAGCCTGAGCCGCAAAAGCCCTCCACGCTCATGACTGCGGCCAACATTGTGACCTTAGTGCGTGTAGCCTGCATCTTTGTATGGCTGCTCCTCGCAGGTCTATGCGGCCCTGCGGCCACCACTGAGGTCTCCTGGGCGCATCTGGGCCTGGCAGCCTTCTATGGACTCATTGCTGGCACCGATTCTCTGGATGGCTATTTGGCCCGCTCCCGCAACGAGGTCACCGATTTTGGCAAGTTCTTGGACCCCATAGCCGACAAGCTGGTGGTAGTGGCTGCCCTTCTCTACCTTATGGATGCTTCGCTGGTGTCTTTGTGGGTCATCGTGGTCATTGTGGCCCGAGAGTTTTTGGTGTCCGGCTTGCGTATGGTGGTGGCCTCTAAGGGCGTAGTGGTGGCTGCAAGCCAGTTGGGCAAATGGAAGACGGCTACCACCATGGGCGCCATTGCCGGCTATCTGGTGGTTATGGCACTGCCTGAAGGCCCGCTCACCTCGCTTCTCTATGGAGCTTCTTGGATCGCCATGGCCGCCGCCGTCGTGCTCACTCTTTGGTCTGGAGCCGATTACTTCATGAAATGCTGGGCCTATATTCGCTAGGAGGAGCCCATGGATTTGGATCTTGAGCCTTTGGTGTCCTGGTGCGACCAGGTGTTGGATCCTTCTTTTGAGACAGGTTGGGCCCCTTCTGCCGAGAAGATCTACGCTTTTGCAGCTGACGCTCTTGAGGTGGCCAGGCGCACCCGCCATAGCTTGGGAACCGCAGAATCGTGCACGGGAGGCTTGGTGTCTGGGGCACTCACAGAAGTGCCCGGATCCTCAGATGTGGTCATGGGAGGGGTGACGAGCTATGCCTGCTCGGTAAAGGAGCGTGTGCTAGGCGTCGACTCTGTCATTTTGGATACGGTGGGAGCTGTTTCCGAGCCCTGCGTTATCGCCATGTCGCTGGGGGCCTGCCGCGTGTTGGGATGCGATGTTTCTGTAGCCATCTCTGGCATTGCCGGCCCTGGAGGCGCCGTTCCCGGTAAACCCGTAGGTACTGTATGGTTTTGTGCCTGCACTACCATAGAGGGATCTGATCATCAGTGCAGATCGCTCGTTAGGCATTTCTCTGGCGATCGGGCGCAAGTTCGCACAAAGTCGGTAGCCACGGCTCTGGCGCTTTTGACAAAGGCCTGTCTCTAGTTTGCAAAAATGCTCCAGCACTCATGTTCCAGCATCCGTCTTGAATCATGTTCCAGCATCCGTCTTGAAAGATCCTTCTAAGGACGGATATGGCGTTTAGAGACTGCAGCTGCCCTTGTTTGAAGAAGCTGTGAGCCTGAGAGGGATGCATGAGCTTCTATGAAGGCTCCTTCATAGCTCTTAAAGCCATAAGCTGGCAGTATAGAAAAGTGACAAAAATAGTCGAACCAATTGACAGAAAAGTGCCAAAAACGGGACAGAAAACGGTCAGACCCCGGTGGTTTTATAGGTCGTGAGTATTGACTACGAACAGGTGTTCGCGTAGTATGTTCGACGATAAGAGCACCAGGGAAGGAGCCTCATGGCTAAAAACAAAACCGCTCTCAGCAAGACAGTGGCAGAGCGTACTACGGGCGAAGAGCGCGATCACGCTATTGAGGCTACTACGGCCGAGATCCGCAAGCGCTTTGGCGCCGGCGCCATCATGAAATTTGGAGATTCAGGCAACGATTTAGAGGTGGAGGCTATTCCTACCGGCTGCATCGCTCTGGATGCCGCTCTGGGTATTGGCGGTGTTCCCCGTGGCCGTATCGTAGAGATTTATGGTCCGGAGTCCTCCGGTAAGACAACCCTGTCGCTGGAGATTCTGGCAGAGGCCCAAGCCCAAGGCGGCGTAGTGGCCTTTATCGATGCTGAGCATGCGTTGGATCCCGGGTATGCCGCTCGCATTGGCGTGGATATCGATGAAGTGCTCATTTCTCAGCCAGATACCGGCGAGCAGGCATTGGAGATCTGCGACATGCTGGTACGCTCTAGTGCTGTGGATGTCATCGTCATCGACTCTGTGGCAGCCTTGGTGCCTCGCGCAGAGATCGAGGGTGAGATTGGCGAGACTACGGTGGGTCTTCAGGCTCGACTTATGAGCCAGGCTTTACGCAAGCTCGCTGGCTCTCTAAGCAAGTCCAACACCACTTGCATCTTCATCAACCAGCTGCGCGAGAAGATCGGCGTGATGTTTGGCAATCCTGAGACCACCACCGGTGGTCGCGCGCTCAAGTTCTTCTCCTCGGTGCGTATGGACATCCGCAAGATCGACTCCATCAAAAAAGATGGCGAGGTAGTGGGCAATCGCGTGCGCGTCAAGGTAGTCAAGAACAAGGTGGCTCCTCCCTTCCAAACTGCTGAGTTTGACATCATGTATGGCACCGGCATCTCCAAAGAAGGCTCCACTCTGGACATGGCGGTGGACTACGATGTGGTCAACAAATCCGGTGCCTGGTATACCTATGAGGGTGAGCGACTGGGCCAAGGTCGCGAGGCAGCCAAGGAGTTCCTGCGCACCAATCCGGATCTGTTCGATGAGATCGATCACAAGGTCCGCATAGCTTGTGACCTCGAGTTTGATGATGAAGAAGCTCCTGTGGTTTCTGAATCCAAAGATGCTCAAGCAAAGGCAGACGAGTAATCCATGCGTTATGGCACAGGAGGCTCCCAGAGCTCAGAGACCGCGAAAACACAGAGAATCGAGCGTCTCTCGGGCTCTGGGGCCAGCTGGACCCTCTACTTTCCCCCCAAAGATGCAGTGAGCTTTTCTAGAGCTCCGCTCGTCTCTGTGGTGGGAGAGGATGTGGTAGGCACTCAGAGTACATGCCGTTTTAACGTGCCTAAGGATGTGGCTAAGGCTCTGCTCAAGCAGGTGAAGGAAGATGGGGTCCCTACTAGTCCTCATGCCATGGAGACAGTCCTTGAAGGCCTTCAGATCTCCTGTGCGGCTAAACGGCTCACAGATCTTGTGAACCGTCGCGATTACGCAACAAAAGAAGCTCAGGAGCGACTCCAAAGATCAGGGTATTCTGCTTCTGCTATAGAAGATGTAGTGGAGCGTGCCACACGGGGTCGTCTGCTAGATGACGATCGTTTTGCAGAGACCTTCATTCGCGCCAAGATCTCTATTGGTTGGGGCCAGGGGCGCATCAAGCGCGAGCTTGCTCGTAGAGGCATCTCAGCAGAATCTGTTTCGGGGTGGCCAGAAGAGTACTTTGCTCAAGGGGAAGAGCTTGAGCGTGCCTGGGAATTGGTGGCTAGAAAGCCTGTCTCAGAGAAGAACGGCTATCAAAAGCTTGTGAGATTCTTAGTCTCTCGAGGATTTGATTATGGAATCGCCCGCCAGTGCGCCTCTCGTCGCGTGGAAGAAGAATCAGAGGAATAGTCAACCACCTCAAAGATTCCTCTGATTTATGCATCAAGGCGCGCTCCTTAGCTTTACGAGTCAGCCTACATAAACTAAAATGCAAGAGCCGCAGAGCGTCCTCCCTAGGCTTTTGCCCTAGGTTTTCATAGACCGCCAACGACCCAACCTCAAACTCAGGTTATGTCGCTATTTATCGAGGTCATGAGCCCCCTCGCTTCCGAGGACCCCCTTGGGGGCACACGGTCGCTCTTACGGTGGCCACCTGAAATTTAGGTGGCAGCTATCAAACGATAAGAGCACTGATTAGAGAAGACGAGGAAGATACCATGGACATCGCACTCCCCGTGGTACTCTGCATCGTCGGGATCGTTGTAGGCGCCCTGGTGGCCTGGAATCTTGCTAATGGCAAGACCAATGCCAAGGTGATCGAGGCTAATCAAAAAGTGCGCGATGCAGAGAGTCGTGCTACTCAAATTGAAGCCGAGGCATCCCGAAATGCAGAGACCCAAAAGAAAGAGTCCATTCTCTCTGCGAAAGAAGAGATTCTTAAGCTAAAGCAGGCCCAAGAGGCTGAAAATCGCGCACGTAAAGGCGAGCTTCGTGACCTCGAATCTCGCATTATGCAGCGCGAGGAGTCGCTGGACCGCAGAAACGATGCATTGGATCGCAAAGAGCATCAGCTTTCTGAGAATCAGAGCCAGCTGGATCGTCGCCGCAATGACGTAGAAAAACTGGTAGCCCAGCAGTCCACTGAGCTCGAGCGCATTGCTGCCCTCACCAAAGACGAGGCGCATGAAGAGCTTCTGGAGCGCGTTCGCAAGGATACAGTGCGTGAAGAGGCACAAATCCTTCGTGAGAGCGAGCAGCGCACTCGCGCTACTGCAGAAAAAACTGCTCGAGAGATCATCTCTACGGCTATTCAGCGCTGTGCGGCGGATCAAGCCTCTGAGATCACTGTAACCACCGTGCATATTCCTTCCGATGATCTCAAAGGTCGCATCATTGGTCGCGAAGGCCGCAACATCCGCTCCTTCGAGCAGATCTCTGGCGTAACGCTAGTCATCGATGACACTCCAGAGAGCGTTGGCCTTTCTAGCTATGATCCCGTGCGTCGCGAAACTGCCCGTGTGGCGCTGGAAAACCTGGTAGCAGATGGCCGCATTCATCCTGCGCGCATTGAGGAGATGTATGCCAAGGCAGAGAAGCTGGTAAACCAGCGTGTTTTGGACGCCGGCGAGCAAGCTGCTTTCGACCTAGGCATCCATGATCTCCATCCTGAGCTTGTTCGTACCTTGGGTGCCTTGCGCTATCGCACTTCCTATGGGCAGAACGTGCTTCAGCATTCCAAGCAAGTGGCTGAGCTCTGCTCGCTTATGGCAGCCGAACTTGGCAGCGATCCTGCCATGGCGAAGCGTGCTGGTCTGCTTCATGACATTGGCAAGGCCATCGATCGTGAAGTGGAAGGCCCTCATGCCGTTATTGGCGCTGACCTTGCGCGCAAATATGGCGAGAAGCCTGAGATTGTCCATGCTATCGAGGCTCACCATGCAGATATCGAGCCTGAGACTGTACTGGATGTGTTGGTGCAGGCTGCAGATGCCATCAGCGCTGCGCGCCCTGGTGCACGGCGCGAGTCTGCTGAGGCCTATATCAAGCGTCTTGAGAAGCTTGAGGAGATCTCCAATGCCCATGAGGGCGTTGAACGCACTTATGCCATGCAGGCAGGCCGCGAACTTCACGTCATGGTTGAGCCTGAAAAGATCTCTGACGCCGAGGCAGTAGTACTTGCTCACGACATCGCCAAGCAGATCGAGGATGAGATGGAGTATCCCGGCCAGGTGCGCGTAGTAGTCATCCGCGAATCTCGCGCAATCGACGTTGCCAAGTAGCCCATGGGAGATCTCAGCGATTTCATCGCAGACGTCACAGGGGAGTCTGTAGCCCGCGTCGAAGAAAACTTTGGTGCGGGCTACGTGCGCCTGGTAGTAGATGAGGCTGAGCGTCGTCAAGCGCGTCATGATATCCGCTGTGTGGAAGACGTGGTAGTGGAGCTTCTGCGCAACGCCCGTGATGCTGGCGCCACCCAGATCTATCTCGCCACCACTAAGCAAGACGACGAACGCCATCTCACTATGATCGATGACGGTTCCGGTGTGCCCTTGTCTATGCAGGAACGTATCTTTGAAGCTCGCGTGACTTCCAAGCTAGACTCGATTCACGAGGATCGATGGGGTGTGCACGGTCGCGGCATGGCGCTTTTTTCCATTCGGCAGAATGCCCGTATCGCCCGTGTAAGGGCTTCCGGTGAGCGCATGGGTACTTCAATCGAGGTGATCACAGGCCCAGAACTTCCTGAACGAGCAGATCAGTCTACCTGGCCAACACTCTCTACCACAGAAGACGACGAGACCACTGTGGCGCGAGGGCCTCACAACATTCCTCGTACCTGCTGTGAGTTTGCCTTCGAAGAAAGGCATAGTGTCACAGTGTTCTTGGGTTCTCCTGCAGAGATCGTGGCAACTATTCGCAGCCGTATGGCCAGCGCCATGGATGATGTCTCGCTGCTCTTCCTTGACAGCATCGACTCGCTGCCGCTCTTGGAACGCCTCTATGCAGCAGTGGACGCAAAAGAGCTGGTGGAGGTTGCATCTTCTCTCGGCTTGGAACTCTCAGAGCGTACTGCCCATCGTATTCTTTCGGGAGCCATTCGCCCCGTACGCTCTGTGATGGCAAGGCTCACCCACGGCACTGACAAGGGCCAGACCTCCTCTCCGGTGGATCTTTCCAAAGACCATCGGGGTCTCAAGCTCGACGAAGGGGATTCCAAAGAGTTTTCTCGGCGTATGGAGAGGGCCTTTTCATTTATCTCTGATCGCTACTATGTAGCTCTGGAAGACGAGCCCACGGTGCGATGCGGCAAGGACAAGATTACGGTCACCTTTCGTATCGCAAAAGAGGATGAGGGCTAGGCGCATCTTCTGGCTCCTGCGTATATTTGACGGGAGCTGTCTGACCTGTCTTCTTTAGATCCTGTGCTCGGGTACCATGCTTAAGAGATACGGTACACACAACCAACGAACGACACCCGCACTACAACATCCAGGAGCCATCGACATGGATTTTCTCAAGGTCTCCAGTAAATCTTCCCCGGCCTCGGTGGCCGGCGCCATCGCTGGTATGGTCAAAGACGGCGTACCTGTAAACCTGCAGGCAGTAGGTGCAGGCGCAGTCAATCAGGCCATCAAGGCAGTGGCCATCGCACGAGGGTTTCTTATTCCAGTGGGCCTCGATATCTCCATTGCTCCCTCGTTTTCCGACATTCAAATCAACGGCGACTCGCGCACTGCTATTCGCATCGCTGTCTTCGTCCATAGGATCTCTGCCGAAGAAACTCCTCTCTCAGAGCCCGGCGTGAGTATCCTCAACGCCTAAGGGAGGCATTTAGTTTGTTGTTAGACCGCTCGTTGTCCGGCCTTACCTATCATGTGCGCACTTTTGGCTGCCAGATGAACTTCCATGATTCCGAGCGCGTCTCGGGTCTTTTGGATTCCTGCGGCTGCTTGGAGGTTTCTGAGCCTGAGGATGCAGATATTGTGGTCTATATGACCTGCTGTGTGCGTGAAAAAGCCGATACCCACCTTCAGGGGCAAATCTCTTCTATGGTGAGCGCTCCGGCGCCTCCCTCGGGTTTACGCACGGTGTGCGTAGGTGGATGCATCGCTCAGCGCGAGGGTGAAGCCATGAGGTCGTTTGCCCCCAATGCAGACGTGGTCTTTGGCACTCAAGCAGTCTCTGAGCTTCCTCGTCTTATCGAGGCTTCACGTGCCGAGAAAGGCGAGCACCTCGAGGTGGACGTCGAAGAGCCCTATGAGTCTTTCTCTACCGATCTTCCCAGCCACCGTGCCCAGAAGTTTCATGCCTGGGTGCCCATCATGACTGGCTGCAACAACTTTTGCAGCTACTGCATTGTGCCTTATGTGCGCGGTCGAGAGCGCAGTCGTGCCTTTGAGGAGGTAGTGGACGAGGTACGTTCCCTGGTAGCAGATGGCGTGCGCGAAGTGACTTTGTTGGGTCAAAACGTCAACTCCTACGGGCGTGATCTCTACAGCGAGCCTCGCTTTGCAGAGCTTTTAAGGGCAGTGGGCAAGACCGGCATCGATCGCATTCGCTTCACAAGCTCCCATCCCAAAGACCTTACCGACGAAACTATTGCCGCCATGGCTGAAACCCCCGCAGTGATGCCTCAGCTTCATCTTGCTGCTCAATCGGGATCCACTGACGTGCTGCGGCGTATGAATCGCAAGTATTCGAGGGAAGAGTTTCTCGGCTTGGTGAGCCGCATCAAGAAGGCTATGCCAGATATCGCCCTCTCCACAGATCTCATAGTGGGATTTCCTCTGGAGACCGAGCAGGATTTTGAGGATACCCTCTCGCTCGTACGTGAGGCGGGGTTCTCTAGCGCCTACACCTTCATCTACTCCAAGCGTCCAGGTACGCCGGCTGCAAAGATTGATGATCCTACGCCTCGCGAGGTGATTCGGGAGCGCTTCGACCGGCTGGCCAAGCTGGTGCAAGAGATGAGCTGGCAGTATAACCAGGCTCAAGCCGGGCGCAATGTGGCGGTGCTGGTAGAAGGCCCCTCTAAGAAGTCGGCGGAAGTGCTTGTGGGCCATAGCCCAGAAAACGTCACGGTGCATTTTCCCATTCCTCAAGGGCGCAGTGCCAGCGACTACATTGGCTCCATTGTGGATGTCCATGTAGATGAAGCGCGCACCTGGTATCTTCGCGGCACTGTGGCCAGTGAGCCACGCTGATGGATAGGGCCACCTTGCCACAAGCTCATCTAGCCTCGCAGCCAATGATTGCCATCGTGGGGCCTACGGCTTCGGGAAAGTCTGCTTTAGCAGATGAGGTGGCACAGGCTCTTAACTCCTGTGTCACCTCCATCGATGCCATGCAGGTCTATCGAGGTATGGACATAGGCACTGCCAAAACTCCTGAGGCAGAGCGAAAAGTACCCCTCAAGATGGTGGACGTGGTAGAGCCTTCTGAGGAGTACTCGGTAGCTCTCTTCCAAAAAGACGCCCGGCGTGAGATAGACCAGCAGTTAGCCGCAGGCCTTACCCCCGTGCTCTGTGGGGGTACTGGGCTTTATCTGGATGCCGTTATCGACGAGATGGATTTTCCTGAGGGTGGCTCGATCTCTTCTGATCGCCAAAAATACGAGGCTCTTTTGACTCAAAGAGGTGAAGACTACCTCTGGAATCTCTTGAATGCTGCCGATCCCAAAAGCGCCCAGCTCATTCACCCTCACAATTCGCGGCGTGTCATCCGTGCCCTGGAGCTCCATGAGAAGGGGGAGAGCTATGGGGAACGCACTCAGCATCTCAGGCATCGCGACCCTCATTATCAATGTCGCATCTATGCTGTCGTCCGCGACCGAGAAAAGCTCTACTCGCGCATAGACACCCGTGTGGATCAGATGTTTGAACAAGGCCTGGTAGATGAGGTACAAGCCCTCAAAGCCCAAGGGATCCAGCAAAACCTCACTGCACGGCAGGCCATTGGCTACAAAGAGGTGCTCTCCGCACTAGAGGGTCAAATCACCATGGATGAGGCCAGAGACCTCATCAAGCGCAATACCCGCAGGTATGCCAAGCGTCAACTCTCCTGGCTCAGGCGAGATGGGCGAGCCGCAACACTCGATCTCGAGCAACTTTCTATTCCCCAGGCACGTGACGTAATATTGGCAACCTATCATAATGTGAATGAGACTTCCTAAGGTCTCGCACTACTAAGTACGTCATACATATCAGAGCTTGAGGAAGCAGGTTTCATGGCACGCAAAACGTCTCAACCTACGGCTCTTCCTCAGGAAAGAGCGCTTCTCATAGGCGTTGATTTACCGGGCACCAATCATTGGGCCATGACAGATTCCATGGCAGAGCTTGCGCGACTGGCTCAAACCGACGGCGCTCAGGTGGTGGGGGAGCTCACACAGCGTCTGGACAGACCAGTTCCTAAGACCTTTATTGGGTCGGGCAAAACTCGTGAGCTGGTAGACCTTGTTCATGCTCTGGATGTAGATGTGGTCATCTTTGATGACGAGCTCACACCTTCCCAGCAATCCAATATCGAAAAAGCGGTGGGCGAGCCCGTAAAGGTCATTGACCGCACTGCCCTCATCCTAGATATCTTTGGCAACCATGCTAAAACCCGCGAGGGGCGTCTGCAGGTGCAATTGGCCCAGCTCCAATATGTACTGCCACGTCTTCGTGGCATGTGGAGCCACCTGATGGGCGAGCAAACCCGTGGCGGCATTGGAAGCCGTTTTGGTCAAGGCGAATCCCAGTTAGAGGTGGACCGTCGACTGGTGCGCGATCGCATCTCAAAACTGCGCGAAGAGCTCAAGCGCTTGGCTCAGCGCCGAGAGGTGCAATCCAAAGCGCGCTGGGACTCTGGTGTCTATCGAGTGGCCCTTGCGGGCTATACCAATGCGGGAAAGTCAACGTTGCTCAACGCTCTCACAGATTCGGACGTCTACGCCAAAGACGAGCTATTCGCCACCCTTGATCCCACCACGCGCGCCCTCGATTTGGCGGAAGGCCGCAAGATCACCATCACTGACACTGTAGGGTTCATTCAAAAGCTCCCCACCACGCTAGTGGAGGCCTTCAAGTCCACACTTGCCGAAGTGGCTGCTGCAGACCTCATCATCATCGTCGCTGACGCCTCTGATCCTCATTGGCCTGCCCAGGTGGCTTCTGTGCGCGATACTCTCGAGCAAATCGATGCAGGATCTATCACAAACCTTTTGTGTCTTAATAAGATCGATGAGTTATCTGCTGCCGAGAAGGACACCCTTCGCATCATGCACCCTCAAGCACTGCAGGTTTCTGCACTTACCGGCCAAGGACTTCCGGGGCTACTCCATGAGATTGCAACTATCGCCTCTGAGAATGACTGCACGGTAACTGCGCGCATCCCCTACGAAAAGGGACTGCTCATGAAGATGGTTCATGAGCGTGGGCAAGTACTTCGTGAAACCTATGAGGACGGGGGATTGCTTATCACCGCAAAGGTTCCCGTGCGCCTTGCAGGCACGTTGGCTCCCTATCGCGTAGACGGTGACAACTTGGAATCCAAAGAAGACTCCGAGTCAGAGCCAGATACAGAGCGGAATGTCTCAGAGTCTCCCGTTACCTAGGGTGCTATAACAGTCCCGCAAGCGTCAGGCAGCCTAGAATAATTGGTTGGTGCACTATATAAATAGCGAGCGCATGCCGTCCAATCCATTGGAGAGGGCGGCATTGTGCTCGTAAGAACCATGCTGGATATCCTGTGCGCAAGAATGTGCGACCCGCCGCAATGCCTACGCCATAGATTAAGGCATACGGTATCAGCGGGTAGTAGTCGCCAGAGATAAAGCCAGGACCCGGAAACCCCGCCCAAGAAAACCAAGAGATGGCGTAAAGGTTTGCTGGGAGCTCTGCTGTGAAGCCAGGGAATCCAAAGCTTCCCTGAGGCACATGGAGACAGGCGAGGAAGAGCACAAAGAGGACGGTGGTAGCCAGAGGCCCAGAAGGCTCTAGGCCCACCCGTTCTAGCAGTGCATCTATCAAGGTAGCTCCCCCTATGCAGTAGATGATGCCAAAATTGATGGGATCATCTACTGCAGCCAGAGAAGTTACAACAAAAATCGCAGCTGCTACCACTAGGTAGCGCAGCGAGCGAATGAGATTGTTTTTGGAAAAAGAACACATCCATCCAGAGACCAAAAGGAAGGTCCAGCTGATAGAGGCGCGCCAAATATCTTCAAAGGGCGGCTTGAACCAAAACAAGGAGACCGAGGTAAGCACTACCAAGTCATAGCAAAGATGAAAGAGCACCATGGAGGTCACAGAAAGACCCCTCACCGCGTCAAAGAGACCGACACGGCCAGAGGGGTGGGACCAACCCTGATGGAGAGGGCTTACGTTAAAAGATGTATCCGTTGTCTTTAAGGCGTGATCCTGAGGAGCCATTAGACAATAGAACGCATAAGAGCCGTTACACGACCAATGATATGGGGTTCACGCACATAGATGGGGTCCATAGAGTCATTCTCAGGTTGCAGGCGACAGCGGTCCTTCTCGCGATAGAAAGTCTTTACAGTGGCGCCATCATCGATAAGGGCCACAACGATCTCTCCGTTTACTGCATCATGCGCCTCAGAGACCACTAGATAGTCGCCATCAAAGATGCCGGCATTGATCATGGACTCTCCGCGCACACGCAGCACGAAGGAGCTGGAATCGCCCACTACGCTGGTGGGAAGCTGCAGTACATCCTCGACGTTTTGCTCAGCCAGGATGGGTACGCCTGCAGCTACGCGGCCTACCACTGGAAGTCTAATGACTCCGTCGTTAGGATCGTGTTCCACCGTTACCTGTGCATGGGAAGAATGAGGTGCTGCCGGCTGAGGTGTGCTCTTCTCGGCACCGCTGATGATCTCGATAGTCCTGGATTTATTGGCAGTGCGCCTAATGAGGTTGAGATCTTCCAAGGTTTGCAGATGCATATGCACAGTGCTGGGAGATTTGAGACCTACCGCAGCGCCAATCTCGCGCACTGAGGGCGGATAGCCATGCTCCTGGCTATAGGTAACCAGAAAGTCATAGATCTGTTGAACGCGATGACTCAGTTGTGGCCGTGACATGGGCACTCCTGCCAGTAGGTCTTGCTCCTGTGTCCCTATCATAGCCAAACGAACGTTCGGGCGCAAACAGATGTTCGCAGAAAATAGGCAAGTTGTTTCCGATAAGCGAAATAGTGGAGACTATGTGAAACACTTTGGAAGAATCTGTGGTAATGTAACGCCGCACAGGTTAATCGGCAGCTATTTTGGCTTGACCGGTTGGCATCCATGACGTTGGGCATTAGCCTGTCTCAAGGTTCGACGCCTTACGTATCCGGTAAATTCGCGACGTCTTTTGCATAGGACTCTAAAGCTCTATAAATCCTAGCGACAGGAGAGATTGGTCGATGCGCTGTCCCAATTGCGGGTGTGATGATTCCAAGGTCATTGATTCCAGGCCTTCTGAATCCCATGAAGCTATCCGTCGCAGGCGCGTGTGCACTGCCTGTGGTTGTCGTTTTACCACCTATGAACGCCGAGAAGAGCTGCCTCTCGTAGTAATTAAGAGCGATGGCCGTCGCGAGCCTTTCGATCGGCAAAAGATCATGCGCGGTCTTGTGGCCGCTACGGTCAAGCGCGATTTGGACGTGGCTCAGCTGGACGCTCTTATCGACTCGGTAGAAAACGAGCTTCGCGACGGCGGCATCACAGAAGTTCCCAGCAAGCGTCTGGGCGAGATGGTCCTTTTACATCTACGAGATATAGATGACGTGGCCTATGTGCGGTTTGCCTCAGTCTATCGCGAGTTTAAAAACCTTGATGAGTTTTCTGAAGAGCTTCGGAGGCTTGCCAATGAATAGCGGTATCACCCTGCCCATTCAGCGACTGGACCCTGCAGTGGAGCTTCCTTCCTATGCCTATGTGGGTGATGCGGGGTTGGATCTTCGTTCCGCAGAGGATGTAGTGTTGGCTCCTCATGAGCGTCGCCTGATTTCTACCGGGTTAGCCATCGCTATCCCTGATGGCTATGCCGGCTTTGTCCAGCCTCGCAGCGGCATGGCCCTCAAACAAGGGCTCTCTATGGCCAATACTCCCGGTCTTGTGGATTCCCATTATCGTGGCGAGCTCAAAGTCTGCGCTATCAATCTAGATGACGAGAAACCCATCGCCATTACCCGGGGCGATCGCATCGCCCAGCTGGTCATCCTTCCGGTGCCTCAGGTAACTCTCTTAGAGGTGGATCAGCTGGATGAGACCGATCGCGGCACAGGGGGATTTGGTTCCAGCGGCGTTTCTTAAATACGCCTGGGATAGACGTGCGAGTCGTCTTGTAGGTGAGGCTGGCGCGTCGGAGTGGGGGAGGATCGGCCTCCCAAAGCGAGAGAATACATGAGAGGAATTTGTCTATGGCAAATCAAGCCCAAGGAGGCGCGCTGGAAAACTTCTTCCATATGAGCGCCCGTGGATCGTCTGTGGGCCAGGAGGTACGTGCTGGTCTCACAACCTTTCTGGCGATGGCCTACATCATCGCCGTCAATCCGTCCCTGTTGGAGGCTGCGGGCATTCCTTCGGGGGCAGCAGTGACTGCTACTTGTATTGGCGCTGGCATCATGACCATCCTCATGGGCCTCTTCGCCAATCGTCCTTTGGCCTGCGCCTCGGGCATGGGCATCAACGCGGTGGTCGCCTTCACCCTCACCGGCCTTTGCGACGGCGATTGGCACGCCGCTATGGCGGTCATCTTTATCGAGGGTATCGCCATTCTTATTCTGGTGCTTTGCGGTCTGCGTGAGGCCATCATGGATGCCATCCCCGCATCTCAGCGCCACGCCATCGCCGCTGGCCTGGGTCTTTTCATATGCCTTATCGGCCTCATCAACGGGTCCATTGTGGTAAACGATGACTCCACCCTCATCACCATGGGAGCCCTGAGCGACCCCAACTACATCGTGGCCATGATCGCCATCTTCTCCACCTTCGTGCTCTACTGCATGAATGTGCCCGGCGAGATCCTCATTGGCATCGTCATTGCCGTGATCGTGGGCATTCCTCTGGGTGTCACCGCTACTCCCACTGGCATCGTGTCCTCGCTGGACTTCTCCACCTTTGGCGCCCCCTTCCTCACCGACGAGTCCGGTGTCATGGGTATCGCCAAGGTCGTGGCGAGCCCCGTCCTTCTCATGTTCGTGTTCTCCCTCATGATGTCTGACTTCTTCGACACCATGGGCACCGCTTTCGCAGTGGCCAAGCAGGGTGACTTCCTTACTGCCGATGGCAAAGTGGAAGACATTCGCCCCATCCTCATTGTTGACTCCTGCGCAGCTGCCGTAGGCGGCCTGGTGGGCGCTTCCTCAATCACCACCTTTGTGGAGTCTGCTTCCGGCGCTGCCGATGGCGGTCGCACTGGCCTCACCTCCATCACCACCGGCGTGCTGTTCGTTCTAGCCGCCTTCTTCGCACCTCTCATTGCCGTGGTGAGCTCTCCTGCCACCACCGGCGCTCTGGTGCTCGTGGGCTTCCTCATGATGGATCAGGTCCAAGACATCGACTGGAACTCCAAGCTCGATGGCCTGCCCGCCTTCATCACTCTGGCCGGCATCCCCTTGACCTACTCCATCTCCACCGGTATTGGCCTGGGCTTCATCACTTACGTGGTGGTTGCCTGCGCCACCGGCAATGCGAAAAAGGTCAAGCCTCTCATGTGGGTGGCTGCAGTCGCCTTCTTGGTATCTTTCCTCATCTCATAATTGCCGATAAGGGCTGCACCCTCTTTTCATCAGCTTTGTTGTTAATGATGCAGGTCCCGCCACCAGAGGGCGAGGGCCTGCATTTTTTGAGAAAGGAGTTTCATGGCAGAAAGAGAAGTGATTGGAGTCTCCGACCGCGTGTCGGTGGGCAAAGCGATCCCTCTTGGCATCCAGCACATGATGTCAATGTTTGGGTCCACCGTACTGGTGCCCATGCTCACGGGTCTGCATCCCAGTGCTGCCATCATGTGTTCAGGTATCGGCACGGTGTGTTACCTGCTCATGACCAAGAACAAGATTCCTAGCTACCTAGGAAGCTCGTTCGCCTTTATCAGCCCCATTATTGCGGTTGGCGCTACACAGGGCACCGCAGCGGCGCTCTCCGGCGTGGTTGTGGCTGGTCTAGTTTTTCTGGCAGTGGCCGGCATTATCAAGCTCATCGGCACCGGTTGGATCGATCGCATTTTGCCCCCGGTGCTCATTGCCTCCATCATTATCGTCATTGGTGTGGGCCTTTCTGCTACCGCAGTGAACATGGCGCTCACAGGCTCCACGGGAGAATTCAACGGCATTGCGACTCTGGTTGCGGGCATCACTCTGTTTGCGGCAGTGATCTTCTCCTCGATGAAGGGCCTTAT
Organism: Muricaecibacterium torontonense; assembly: GCF_004793925.1. Classification (NCBI taxonomy): domain Bacteria; kingdom Bacillati; phylum Actinomycetota; class Coriobacteriia; order Coriobacteriales; family Atopobiaceae; genus Muricaecibacterium; species Muricaecibacterium torontonense. The sequence continues at coordinate 164,187 of NZ_SRYE01000003.1, forward strand.
CGGCACTATCCCAGTGCTCTTGGCCATTATTGTGGGCTATATCGTCGCAGCTTTCTGCGGCTTGGTAGATCTCGCCCCTGTGGCCGAGGCTGCTTGGATTGGCTTGCCCCATCTGCAGTTCCCAGAGTTCGACCCTGTGGCCATCGCGCTCATCGCTCCGGTGGCGCTGGTAGTGGTCATCGAGCACATCGGCCACCTGCTGGTAGTCTCTGAGGTGGTAGGGGAGGATTTCGTCCCCATGCTGCCACGCTCGCTGGCAGGTGACGGTATCGCCACTTGCATCGCCGGCTTTTTGGGTAGCCCTCCTGCCACCACCTACGCCGAGAACATCGGCGTCATGAGCGTTACCCGCGTCTATTCCACCCAGGTCTTCTGGTATGCTGCGGGCTTCGCGTTCATCGTAGGCGGCTTCTGCCCCAAGCTCGAAGCGCTCATCATGAGCATACCCACTCCTGTCATGGGCGGCGTAAGTCTGCTGCTCTTTGGCCTTATTGCTTCTAACGGTTTGCGCATGCTGGTGACCAACAACATCGACTTTGGCGAGAATCGAAACCTCATGATTGCCGCCGTGGTCATCATCTTGGGCGTAGGCATGGAGTGTGGCGGCTTCTCGCTGCCTCTGGGTGACTACACCATCCCTGGCATGGCACTCTCGGCTATCGTGGGCATCATCATGAACCTCGTGCTCCCCGCGGCTCCTGGTCATCCTAAGGATGACGAGAAGCCCGCGGTCTATATCGAGGAGCGTTAAGGCTCACTGGCGTCTGTGGGCTCGCGGCACTCAAGGCTTGTAAGTTCTTGGAAATTGAGACTTGCACCCAGTTGCTCGCTGGTTTATAGTAGCTACCGCACGCGGACATGGCTCAGTTGGTAGAGCATCACCTTGCCAAGGTGAGGGTCGCGGGTTCGAATCCCGTTGTCCGCTCCAGTGATCTTCCTAAGGCCGGCCCCACACCGGCCTTTTCAATTACTGGCGACGTGGCCAAGTGGTAAGGCAGAGGCCTGCAAAGCCTTTACCCCCAGTTCGAATCTGGGCGTCGCCTCCAGTACATTCAAGCCGGCTCTTTTGGGAGTCGGCTTTTTGTTTGACTAGGGGAGCGCCGGCGGTGAGAAGCGGGAAGGTGCGAGCGAAGGCTCTAAAGGCTAGGCGTTTAAGGGCGGGTAGAGATAGCAGGTAGAGATGACAAATAGAGAGTGCGCCTTCTTCATGTGTCCCTTGGATTCACCAGGCATCCAAAACTTGCGAGCCTTGAAAATAACCCCTTGCGCCAGATAGAGGCTCTGGGTATAGTATTCTCCGTTGACGCGGACATGGCTCAGTTGGTAGAGCATCACCTTGCCAAGGTGAGGGTCGCGGGTTCGAATCCCGTTGTCCGCTCCAGAATTTTTCAAGCCACTCTTTACGGGGTGGCTTTTTTTCATTTTTGGTTGGTATGCATATGAATGCACGCACGATTAGTGGGCTTGATGATGAATTGGCGGGCTAGCTGCTAAAGCGGTGGTTTTGCTGCTAAAGATGTCTCTGACACACTCAGAAAAAGAACTACGATGGTTACAATAACGTAGCATTCTAAGTAAAAATAGGCTATTTTCTCGTTACTAATGAAGTATAAATTCTGAGGATACCAATATCCTTCTCGTCCTTAGGATCCGGTAGTCTGCATTTACTCTGGCCTTCACATTTCTGCAAGATGTACTATCCGCTGCACTCGCGAATTACAGCGCATCGTAAGCGCACTCTCCTTTAGATGGGGTAGATAGCCTGCAGTCTATGCAGGTATAGGTACATTCCTCTACAGTTGACTACAATGTCTCAATCCCATACGCTTCATCGCTCTGTAAGCCATCCAGCACACCTTGGGGTTTCTCTTGATCAACACCTTGCTTCTCATCTTGCTCTTCGTGTTTGTGTGTCTGTTGACCTCCTGGGCCATCTCAGAAGTGAGCTGGCGCTTCATGAGCGGCAGAAGCTACTCAGAGGCCATGGGTCGGGAGCGCTTCGATGCAGATGATGTAGTGGATGCGTCGACGCTTGCGTATAAGGCTTCAAGCTCTGACAGCTTGCAAAGCAGGATCGCTTCCCGCTTGGCGCGCAAGGAGTCTCAGCGACAGGAGCGCTTTCGCAAGAGGGTGGGGGTTTCTCGGCACGATCCGGCTTACTATGAGCTGAGAACTCGCACGGGGCGTCCCATGTCCAAGGAGCAGCGCAAAGCAACGCTTAAAGCGGAGCGCATGGCGAAGCATCAGTATTTGGAACAGGCGAGCTTGGGGATCACACACTACATCACGATCTTTTTGGTCTGCAGCCTACTGGGTCTCGTGGGCGAGGAGATCTGGATGTGGCATTCCCAGGGTCTCACCCAAAGTCGAGTGGGTGTGGTGTGGGGCCCATTCTCGCCGCTCTATGGATTCGGCGGCCTTATGTTCGCCATCGTGCTGTGGAACTTCCGCGATAGCAAGTGGTACGAGATCTTGCTGGTGTCCATGGGAGCGGGAGCGGCTATCGAGCAGGCTACCGGCATGTGCATGGAGTTCTTCTGGCATGCGCAGAGCTGGACGTACTTGGGTCTTCCGGATGCCATCACTCAGTGGGTCTGTTGGCGCTCCATCGTCCTTTGGGCGGTGCTGGGCGTGATCTTTACTAAGGTGGTGCTACCGGAGTTCGTATGGTTCATAGGGGAGCCGTCCAGCAAAACTCAAGCGGTTCTGGTGGGAGTGCTTGTGGCATTTATTACTATAGATTTATTGGCCACGGCTTATTGCTTCTACCGCATGGAGCAGCGCGCTTTGGGCATACCACCCCAAAACGCGGTGGATGTCTACGTGGACTCTCACTTTAACAATGACTTCATCCAAGACAGGTTTCAAAACCTGGTGGTAGGAAGCCAGCTGGCGCCAAACGCCTAGCGGAGCGCAACGCCGTGAGAGAAGGTCGCAGCCATCTCCCGCAGGCGAACCCGTTCAGGCAAGATACTTCGACTTCTAAGGAATCGTCTCTATGACCCAAGATACACGTGAAGCAGCACTTCAAAAAGATCCCCGCGTAAAGGATCGTCCGGTGTCACCACGGGTGGCTCAGCTGGAGAACGCCTTCATTGGGTCGGGTTACGGCTATATGGGGCTCTCTGGTGTCCGCAACGCTCGCGATCTGGGCGGCATGCCCACTCAGGACGGCCATGTCGTCCGCCACGGGGTGCTGCTGCGCACAGGTCAGTTGGGAAAGGTCACTGCGACTGATGCAGCTCGTTTAAGGGGAATGGGTTTATCGGTAGTAGTGGACTTTCGCACCCAGTCCGAACGAGCTCGGTCGCCGGAGCCCATGCACCTTTTGCCCGAGGCTTCCATGGAGTTCGTGCCGGTGATTCGCCAGTCTACTGCGGGCATCACCCAGGACAAGTCGCTGCGCTCCCTCATCGCCGAGGCCAAGTCTTACGACCTGGGCGGCGAGGACAAGATCTCCGGCCTCTATGCCACCATTGTCACCAGCGAGCTGGGCCGCCAGGGCTATCGCCGCTTCTTTGAGATTCTGCTGGAGCAGGCCACCAATCCCAAGACCTTCGTGCCGCTGTTCATCCAAAAGCCCGCAGGAGCTCTGGCGCAAGGGACGTCGACGCAGGCCCAGGCGGCTCAAGTGCCCCAGGAGCCACAGAAGCGTCCAGGATGCGTACTGTGGCACTGCTCGGCAGGGAAGGACCGCACGGGCATCGCAGCGGCCTTCCTAGAGCTGGTGCTGGGGGTGTCGCCAGCATTGGTGCTGGAGGACTACCTGGCGTCCAACCGCTACATCCAGCCAGGATGGTCCAAGGCGCTTATGGCGTTGGGCCGCAACGGGATGCTTCCCTCGGCTCCTTACAATTTGCTGCATCTGCTCTATACCGTGGAGGAGCAGAGCATCGTGGCTGCGTTTGATGCCATCGAGCAGGAGTGGGGCTCGTTTTACGCCTACTGCGAGCAGGAGCTCGATCTCGATGCCGAGAAGATCGCGCAACTGCGGGCTGCCTATCTGGTGCATCCCTAAATGCGCCTGCCCCGCGAGCGCTTCGCGGGGAAGGCGGGGGGCTCTCATTGGATTTGGCGGCTGAGGCCGTCCGGGCGATCCTAGGCAGAAACGCTTTGGGACTCGTTAAACATCACCACGGGCGCGGCGCTATGAGCGGCTAAGACGCGCTCCATGCGGTCGAAGGCTTGGCCAAGCTGGGGGATGTCCACGCGCAGTGCCAGGCGCACGAAACCCGTGCCTGCCGCGCCAAAGCTGGCTCCAGAGAGCATCAGCACATGGGCTTCGTCTTTCATGAGCGAGCAAAACTGGGCGCCGTCCATGCCGGTGCCACGCACGTCCAAGAACAGGTAGAGGCTTCCTTGGGTGGTGGGCACGCTCACACCTGGCAGCTGACAGGCACGCCTCATGCCAAAGCGCAACCTATCGCCGTAGATCTCATGGACGCGCTCTCGGATGTCTTGGCGCAGCTCCAGTGCCCTGATGGCTGCCCGCTGCGACAGGGTGGGAGCCGTATAGACTTGCGACTCGTTGATGCAGCGCATGGCTTCGATGACGTCGGCTGGAGCGATCACGTAACCCAGCCGCCAGCCGCTCATGCAGTAGTTTTTGGAGAAGGACCGGATGGTCGCGCACACTTCCTGTGCTCCCTCACACCAAAGCGCGGGAGCAAAGGGTCGCATGAACGAGAAGGAGGTATAGATCTCGTCGGCGATAAGCAGCATATGATGGGCGCGGCACACATCCACCAAGCCCTGCAGCTCCTCCAAACTCAGGCATACACCTGTAGGATTGTTGGGCGTATTCACAATGACCGCCTTGGTACGAGAAGTCACCGCCGCCTCCAGCGCCTGGGCACTGAGTCTAAAGCCGGCATCAGGATCGCACTCAATGACCACCGGAACGCCGCCCGCATGTTCTACCTGAGCTTTATAAGGCGTGAAGTAAGGGGAGAAGAGCACCACCTCGTCACCAGGATCCACCACAGTGTCTAGCAGCAGATACATGGCGTGGGTGGCACTGGCGGTAACCATCACTTCATCCCTGGCAACTTCAACATCATAATCTTCTTGCCACACGCGCCTGATGGCAGCCAAAAGCTCCGAATCCCCATAAGGACTCGCATAATGCGTGAACCCGCAGCTGGCATCGGCGAAGGCGGCGTCGATGATGCGCTGATCGGTCGCCAAATCCGGATCCCCGATGGCCAAATCGATGGTATCCACCGGTTTCTGAGCATCTCCTGCCGCAATCATCTCTGCCAATTCGCCATCGAGCACATTGCGCTCTGCCACAAAGCTCATCTCAGATGCCATAGCCGCCGCTCCTTGATCCCTATCCCCAGCTGCAACAATCTCTCCTTGCCGAGAAACCCTTGCATCCCGGGTCGCGTGGTCGCTAAAGCCAGTGTGTCCTTTTGAGCGGGGAGCGAGAAAAGCTGTTCTCATCTATTTGCGCCTTTGACACCGGAGCAAAACCAGTGAGATACGCGCCGAACACCGCTGGGAATCCTGGTGGAAATAGATGCAGGTAGATACCAATTTCAGCGAGTTTATAACTGATTATCTGGGGCTTTGCGGCAAGGCATTGCTTCACATGGTTGCCTTTGACAGCCTTGAACTCGTGGAGGACCGGTGGAGCAAATTGGATTGCGAGCAGCTCTTGCATCTGGCCCACGGCACCGCTATAGTAATTTTTCGTTGCAAGGGCAACCGAGCAGCCTATGGGCGTTTAGCTCAGGGGGAGAGCGCTTCCCTGACACGGAAGAGGTCACAAGTTCAAATCTTGTAACGCCCACCACGAAAGACGCAGGTAGATGGCATAAACCGTCTACCTGCTTTTGTTTAGGACACTAAACGGGACACCAAAAACGGGAGTCTCGTCAAAAGTTGGGCGTTTTTTCTCTTTCGGCCGGTTACCTGGCCAAACAATCGACAGGCTGAATCACGAACCGTAAAGCCGGGGCCATGGTGTCCACGTCGGGCTTGGTGTCCTGCGTGGTGTCCCTCGGGACAAGCCATGGTGTCCGGGAAGTCGCAGTTTGGAGAGGAGCCGCAGCTCGTCGCCACGGCCATCCTCGCACTTGCTTGCATCCTTCTTTTTCATAGCAACCTCACCACCGTGCACGCCACGTCGAACGCCCACACGTACCGCCCGCTCGAATCGCGCTCCTTGAAGGCAGGTGCCGCGGTGTCGATGCTCACGATCCGATAACCACCAACATCCGCATACGGCTCCCAGTCAGCCCTGCGCACCGCCAGCTCGGCGGCAGCGGTGACGGACTCCGCATCGGCCATGACCTCCCGCACCACCAGCACGGTCACCACGACAGACCCGCGCTCCTCCTCGGCCATCTGAGAGTCGCGCGAAAACGTGCCCTCACCGACAACGATGGGCTCCTCGCAGTCCAGCGCCGAAGGCAAAGCTTTTGAGAAGTAACATGAGAAGTGGGCATCTGCCAGCAGTTTCGCGATGGAGTCCGCGCAGCTCATCTCACCACCAGCTCCCAGTGGTGCACGTGCCCGTTGAAGTCCTCGCACCGCTTGCACTCGACCACGTAATAAGAATGCCCGCCGATGTCGATGCGCGACCCAGCCGGAACCTCGAAGGCTCCGCCACTGTTCAGCGCGTCGACATAGACTTTGCCGCTTCCAGCATCTGCCGAGCGATGCTCGTCGTCCACAACGTTCTGCATCCTGGCGAACCGCACGTGCGACACGGCCACGCCCTCGGCGCATAGCCGCCGTCACCGTCGGGCACCCTCACCACGGCGTCCTCGGCCAGCAGCCGCAGCGGTATCGGCCTCAGCGCCCGCATCATCGCACCCCGCAGAACGCCAGCGAGGTCCCCACAAGCTCCCTGAGCGCGTCGGCGGTGGCGATTTCCTCGCCGGTTGTGCCCTCCTCCTCGTAGTGGGTTACCTTGAAGTCCCCAGAGCGAGAACCCGCCGACCTGCCCCTCGCCGAACTCGGCGAAGGCGTCTGCCGCCGCGTACACGGCCCGCTGGTAGGCTTCCAGCTCGTCATCGGAAGGCTCGCGCCTGCCCACAAGCCACCGCACGTGGCGAGTTGCAGCAGGCAGCGCAAGCCCGAAGGCGGCCTCAGAAAGACCGCCCCCGTAAACCTGCGAATAGAACTGGTACGTCACAGCAGCGGCCACGAGTCTACTCCGTGCTCGCGCTCACGTACACGCCGTCGAGCTTGTTCTCCAGCACGCTCACGATGCCGTACTTGCGATACTTGAGCATGTAGGAGTCCAGCGCCTCCAGCTCGTCGGGGCTGAACACGCGCGAAGCCACGTGCTTGTCGTACTTGATGACCGCCGACTTCTCCACCACCATGAAGTTGATGTCCGCGCCCGCGCCCTTCAGCTCGTAGTAGTTGGCGAGCCCGCTCTTGGTGGGAGACGCCACGGCCGTGTACTCGTCGCCGCTCTTGGTGTAGTAGGTCTTGCTGGAATCCACTTCGGTGTCCGTGGTGGCCACGTAGGTGCCGGCCGCCTTCTGGTAGCCGAACTGGTCGTCGTCCCCGCTGAGCAGGTCGATTGCCGTGTAGAAGCGCACCTGCGGCACCTCCACGATGCGGCTGAAGCGCTCGAGCACGCGGTTGGAGCGCGTGGGGTTCGCCAGCGAGAAGTCGTCCAGGACGCCGCGCAGCGTCGGCGTGATGAAGAGGTAGCGGCTGCCGGTGGAGACCTGCCTCTCGTCCATGTCGTTGGTCACGGCGCGCAGGGCGGCGAGCACGTCCACGGCAGAAGCCTCGGAGAGGTCCTCGGCCTTCACGGTCACGCCCTCGGTCGAGGCGATCTGGCTGAAGGTGTAGGCGTCGCCCTCGGGGGCCACCTGCGTGCGCTGAAGCTCGGCACCAGCCTCGACGAAGCAGTCGAGCACGCCGCTCTCCTCCACGTCCATCACGTCGGCGAAGAGCCGTATGGCCCGGTCGTAGCCGAAGCTGTGCGTCTCGTACTCGTAGGTGATGGAGCCTGTCTTGTACCCTACGTTGCGGGTGTAGTCCCCGAGCCCCGTGACGGAGATCTTCGGGATGAGGATCTCCTTGGCGTTGCGGCCCGCGCGGACCATGCGCCCGCCGCTGTTCAGGCGGCGCGACACCGCCGCCCTCTGATAGACCTCGTCCAAAATGCCGGTGTAGTTCTTCGCGAACTCGATGCTGTTAGCCATCTGTCAGCCCTCCTATGCTTTGTCGTTGGAATCGTCAAGGCCGGCGAGCTTTCGCCAGCGCCTCATGGTCTTGCCGGCGTCCGTGCTCGTGCCTGCGTTGGGAAGACCGGTCTTTCCGCCTTGCTGCTTTGCGGGGGCGTCTGCGAACAGCCACGGCTCGGCCTCCTTTAGCGCGTCGACGTCGCCGCCGTGGTCGCCCAAGACCGCACGGGCAGCCTTCAGGTTGCGCACACCCGCGAGCTGCAGCCTGAAGTCGATGCGGTCGCTCTCGCCCTGGGCCTTGAGCTCGGCGATCTCGCCGCGCAGCTGCTCGGCCGTCTCTGCGTTCTTGGAGGCCTCTGCCACCTGCTCCTCGAGCGCGGCAATCTTCTCGTCGCGCTCGGCGACAGCATTTCCCAATCGGTGCCGCTCACCTGCGGCTGGTCTTGCGTCGCCTGCTCGTGCCTGTTGTCTTGCGCGGTTTCCGCGACTTCCTGCGTCTTGTCGCCATGGTTATCACCGGCCATGTCAGCCACCTTTCGTGTCGTGGCCGACAAAGAATTCGGCCTCTTAACCTGCTACAAGGCTAAGAGGCCGTCACAAAGTCGATGGCAAAACAGCTATTCGATGCCAAGCGTCCGGAAGTAGACTTGGTTTCGCATATTCGCATCGCGGTAAATCTTGTCGAAAGGCAGAACCTCGATTGTTGCCTTGAGATTGGGGTTGTACAAGACCCTGCCCTGGCCATCAGCGGTCTCCCCGAATCCGCGCATCTCCATGAGTTGCCGTAGTTTAGGAGTCATGTCGCAGATGGCATAGAGATACATCCTGGTGTTCTCATTGACAGCAATGTAACGACCCCTTGAATCTCGTGCCTCGCCATTACGAATCTTAGTCGCGTAACGTAAGAGTTGATCAATGGGGTTCTCGCTGTCTGTATAGTCATCCCTGTCTGGACGTTTGAGTTCGAGTATTGTCACTGTGTCGTATGGCAAGCCGTCGGTTTCATCAGCAGAGACAAAGGTCGGATAGTTAAGGAGCATGACATCCGGTCTTTTCTCATGGGCGCTGCCATCAAATGGCTTATCCGATGAGATGAAACTACTGTAGGTCAACCGTTCGTCAATCAACCAAAGGTTGTGAGCTGGATACGCTACGTCCTCAGATGTTGTCCTCATCGGATAAATCAGCTCGTGGAGATAAGCCTCGCGCTTGAACTTGCCGTCGTCCTGCCTGTTCAGGGCGGCTCGATATATGTTGAGTATTGCGCGCCGGTGGACAACGTACTCTGCAAGCATAGACTCATTCACATCGCTTACGCGTTGTACTTGCCGAGCAAATTCCTCTTGATATTCATCGCTGTCAATTTGGCTACTCTCGAGTTTCCTGATGAGCTCCTTGTTGTCAGCTTGAACTGATTTCTCAACCTCTCTTTTGAGCTTGTAAAGGGAATCGTCCATCTCCTCTCGTGTAGCTCCGATGCCGATCGCCGCTACTCCTTCTGGAGCATATTGCAGCAGATGGCGGAACTGAGGGGCTTCTTCGGTTACGTATTGCTCAACTTGCTTACGCTGTCCAGACACCGCTGCATCGATAAAGTCTCTCAGGAAACCACGGGCGGATGCGCATGCCGCCGCAGTAATCTCATTCATGCCGACCTCGTCAAACATTCCGTCTTCGTCTGCGGAGATATCAAACGAAAGCCTGTCCGCACTTACATGCTGGTCAAGATATGGACTGGTCAGTACACCAACATAAGAGAAGCCGTATTCATTAACGAGCCATTTGTCCAGGCCGGCGGGAAGTCCAGTCAACTTCTTCGTCAGCACCTCACGATTGTCAGCACATAGGATGAGGCGGCATGAAGGTATGCTGCGTTTGTTAGTAGCCTCTGGGACCTTCATCTTGATGTGCAGCAAATTGAAGACGCGGCCACTGAGGTGTAGCTCGTCGTTATCGCTGTCTGTTTCGAGCATGCCTGCCAGCATTTGATTGATGTCAGTTTTATCGCCTTCGTCATCCACAATAATCGTGGGGCAAGTCTTGGAAAGAAGGTATACAAGGCAATGCTGCATCACACGTTCAGCTATCTCCCTGCCTGTCGCGGGGATGTATCCAAGATATTCACGTTTGACATGCCTTAGCTCAATACGCGTGCCCGTATCTTTCTGGACGGCGTCAGTTACAGAATCATCGATGCTCGTGCTTCCCAAGCTGAATAAGAACTGCCGCCGATAAAGGTCTTCGCCCTCTCGATAAGTGCTGTCTACACTCACGTCGCCGAAAACCTTGAGCCAACAGAAACGTCCGATGCCTTTGCCGCCGCGATCTCCCTTGAGCTGTGAATCTGAGGTCAAGAAGGACTCGAAATTAATGTTATCGAAGCCAATGCCGTTGTCGGTAACAGTAAAGCCAGTTATCTCGCCACGAGACATGTTCTCATCAAGAACGGGCAAGCGATTGAGCTTTACCTCGATAAGTCCTTCGCTGGATGCTTTCCCAGCATCCTCGATAGCCTGAAGCGAATTGACTATCGTTTCAAAGAGCGGCAAGAGCGCGTCTTTTTTCTTCAGGGTAAAATTGCGTATCCTACCAGCAAAATCGACTGAGAAATCGCGAGCCATCCTGCCTCCTTCCTTGGTACTGATAGCTGCATCCTAAGCTATCGTCACTAACTGCTTTGCCTTACACGCTTACCGTGTGATACGTAGTCCTCACGTCGTACTCCACATCCACCTGCAGCGCCGCGAAGTGTCGCCTCGCGCACCGAATCTTTGTCCTTTCGGCGTCACTCACGCGGATGTTGTTGTTCCCGCCGCCCTTGGTCTCCACAACAAAGTACACGCGGCGCTCGCCGTCCTCCTCAACCACGTAGGCCCAGTCGGGGTTGTAGCTGCCCAGGGGCGTGTCGATCTTGAACTTGTTCGGCAGCTTGGCGAATACGCGCACCTCCTCGGCAAGGTCCAGCTCCACCGCGAAGGGCTGCTCCACGGTCGACGAGTCGTAGACCACGTAGCTGTACAGGCTCTTGCCGCTCTTCGGCATCCACGCGTTCTGGCCCAGGTACGCCTTCAGCTCGCCGGGGTCCAGGTCCTCCATCGTGTACCAGTCCTCGTCGGGCAGTTTCGTGTACTTGATACCCTCGGCGATGGCCTCGCCCTTGGCCTTCTCTATCTTCTGCGCCACCTGCGCAAGGAACGTCGCCGGGTCGACCTCGAACTCGTCGTAGCGCCCGCACTCCTCGAGGATGCGCTTGAGCGTGGCGCGGGTGAGCCCCACGGCATCCTGCAGCTCTGCGATGGGGTCGGGCAGGTCGTACACGCGGGCCCCACCCGTCTTCAAGAACGAGGTGCCCGTCGCCTGCGCGTTCACGCCACCGTCGCCAACGGTCAGGTCGGCTCGGGTCGATAGCACTTCGAGCGGCTTCACCTTCGGCATGCTCTGGATGCCCGCCACGGCGTCGGCGATCAGCTTTTCGCTGTCCACGTCCACCTCGAAGCGCGTACGCTGACGGATGCGCTCCCAGAGCTCCTGGAAGGCGGGGTCGGCCGTCACGTCCTTGCACAGCTCGACCTCGACCTCCTTGGCCTTGTCCTTGATCTGCAGCTTCTGCGCCTTGTGCAGGATGATGTCCTCCACCTGCGACTGCGCGGATTCGAGTCCCGATGGCATCTCCACGCAGCCCTTCTCGGCCGCCTCCTTGAGCTCGGGAGTGATGTTGCACTTCTTGTCTACGAGCCCTTTTGCGGCAAAGCTCTGGTACACCTCGGCGCTCTGCTCGAAGCCCAGCTTCACCTCCTGGCCGTCAGGCAGCTCTATGGTCACCTTCGTGAACGATTCGGGCGTCAGCACGCCGAAGCGCAGGCCGTCCTTCTCGAACTCGGTCTGCAGCCCGCTAGCGAAGGCGTCGTAGCTCTCGTTGGCGATGACGGTGAGCACGTTGGCGTCCTCGTCGTAGCAGCGCTCGCCGCTCTGGTCCACGCACAGGCGCAGGCCGCGCCCGACCTTCTGGCGCTTGGTCATGGTGTCCTTGGTCTCCACCAGCGTGCAGATCTGGAAGACGTTCGGGTTATCCCAGCCCTCCTTGAGCGCCGAGTGGCTCCAGATGAACTGGATGCGCTTCTTGCCCCGCGTCTCCTCGTCGTCCCCGTCCGCCGGGAAGGAGATCAGCGTCTCCTTCTCTCGCATGATGGTCTCGAAGGTAGATATGTCGGCTGCAGTGCTCGCCGCCGCGCTCGTGTTCTTGATGCGTCCCTTGCCGTCCTGAGCGAAGTAGCCCGAGTGGACGGCAGCTGCATCGGTGTCGAGTGTTAGTCCAGCAGCGGCATACTTCTTCTGCCAGCGCGGGCTCGCCACGGCGTCGGCGTACTCCTGCTCGAACATCTCGGCGTACTCGCCGTTTCTCACCGGGTCGTACAGGCGGTACTTCTCCACCTTGTCGATGAAGAAGAGGCTCAAGACCTTGATGCCCCTGGGCGCGAGCTCCAGCTGGCGTTGCAGGTGGTCCTCGATGGTGCGGCGGATCTGGGCGCGCTTCACGGCCTCGTCGGCGACGTCGCCCACGGCCTGGCCCTTCTCCAGCCACTCGCCGTTGGTGAACTCTATCCACTCGTCGCCTTCGGCGGCTGAAATGTTGCTTACGATCCAGCCGGCCTCGTAGTCTGTGTTCTCGCCGCTCTTGTCATAGAGCGAGTCGTGCGTTCTTACGGTCACGGCCTTGCGCTTCTGGCTCCCGTCCTTCTGTCGCACGTCGATGGTCAGCCGTGCGGTGATGGAGCCGGGCGTCTTTCCCATCCTGGTGGAGTTCAGCCGCACGTATGCTCCGTTCAGGTCGGCCTGTGCGAGCACCGAGTCAACGCAGATGCCCTTCACGAGCCCCTGCTGGAAGGCGTCCACCGGCGTCAGGCGGTAGACCTTGTTGTAGCCCTCCCTGTGCGTGGCGGAGTAACGAAGCACGAAAAGAGGGTTAAGGCTGCGGATTGCCGCCTTTGCCTTGGCGGTGTTGTCCACGCTCTGCGGCTCGTCGATGATGACGATGGGGTTGCATGCGGCAACGACCTCGCGCGGGCTGCGCCCGCCGATGAGTCGCTCGCTTGGCCGGTGGAAGAGCGAGCTGCTCTCAGCGTTGCCCTCGTCGGAGTAGTCGCGGTTGAACGCCTGAATGTTGATGATCATCACCTGGATGGAGCTGCTGGTAGCGAAATTGCCCACCGGTCCCATGTCCTTGCTGTCGTAGACGAACACATCCATCGGCGCGTTGTCGTAGAGCGTGGCGAAGTGCTTCTTCGTGCTCTGGAAGCTCTTCAGCACGCCCTCGCGGATGGCCACGCTCGGCACCACGATGAGGAACTTGGTGATGCCGTACTTCTTGTTCAGCTCGAAGATGGTGCGCGTGTACACGTAGGTTTTGCCCGTGCCCGTCTCCATCTCGATGGTGAAGTCGCGCAGCTTGCCGTCGGTGAGCACGTTCGTGGCTGGTAAGCTGTTCTCCTCCTGGATGTCGTGCAGGTTCTCCAACAGTTGATTGGCCGAGAGGCGAAGGCCGTTGGCGTGGCCAACGCTGAGAACCTGGCCTTCCATCAGCGTGCCGGCGGCGCCAACCTCGGCAGTAAACTCGCTCTTTAGGAACTCCTGCCCGCGAAACAGGTCGGTGATGGCCTCCACGGCCTCAACCTGGTGCCTCTGGTCTGCGGAGTATTTGAGCTCTAGGGTCGCCATAGCTACACCGTCCTCAGCTCGACCTCGCGGCCCGTCTTCTCCTCAACGCGCTTGAACGCCTGCACGGCGTTGAGCTTGGTGGTGTCGTCGAGGATGCGGTCGAGCATGAGCACGCGTCTCGGCTCCATGTCGGCGATGGCGTCTAGTGCCTGCATGTTCAGACCGTCTGCCAGGCAGCATACGAGCTCGCCGTAGGCAACGGAGTAGCAGGGGTAGCCTGCTGCATTCACCTTCTCGATGGGAAGGGTCAGCTCGAGACCCCATCTGAGCATCATCTCGAAGATAATGTCCTCGTCGCTGCGGTCGGGCTTGACCACATCGAGGAGAAGTTCACCGGGCTTCGGGCGCTCGATTCCACTTTCGTCAAGTTTGAGCACGCGGAAGCCGGTGTCTACCTCTCTTTCCGAAGCGCCGTCAATAGGCAATTGGAGATTATCTGACTTGCGTGCCGATATTTGCTCTCCAGCTCGTTTAATCCGCTCCCTACACATGTCGAATATGCTGTTGAATGTGTCGTTGCCATCACCGACTGGTTCGGGTATTTGGACAGAGATGCAGCTAACACGAAATTGCGATTCGGTATTGAATTTCATAACCGCATCGGCAGTCGCTCCTGATCCAGCAAAGAAATCCATGACTATGCAATCGCGGTCGATAACAAGCTCAAGCAGATATTTCATAAGAGCAGTTGGCTTTGGAGTGCTGAACAGGTCTGCAACGGGGAGTTCGGGGAACAGTGCTTTAAGTTCATATTTGGCTGCACGCGTATGTCCCGTTTTATTCAGGTCTATCAACAATGTCGATGGCGGTAGTCCTTTCATGTCCGCCAAATAACGTCTCTTTATTACACGGGTTTCGTCAGGTGAAAAACGTAGCTCACCCGTTTTGAACATTTCGTCCATGCGCTCGCGTGACCAACGCCAACCATTTGCTGGATGCTTAATAACATTGCCGCTGGGTGTAGTGATGTCAAATTGAAGATTGGGGCGTACTCCAGGATTGCTTACATCACCGCCGTCATAATATGGGCCCCTCGGATCGTTATCGGGATTCTTGTAGTGCTTTCTTTTCTCAGGGTCATTAAGGAAGTTTGGCCTCCAACCTGGTGTGCGGCAGTATACAAGCACATCGTTGAAATCTTCAGAAAAGGAAAGAGCATTGTTGTTGCTGCTATCGCTAGATCGCCATGCAAGATGCGCTGCAAAGCAGTTTTCTCCAAAGATTTCGTCGCAGAGCTTCTTTAGGTTCGCAAACTCAACATGGTCAATGGTTATCAGTATTACGCCATCTTCTGACAGGAGCTCTCGAGCAAGTCGTAGCCTCGGATATAAGAGTGAGCACCAGTTTGCATGAAAGCGCCCGCTGGTATCAGCGTTTGATTGTTTCCCTAGATTCAGCTGTTCACGGTAATGCTCAATTGTGTCGCCAAAGCTGTCTGGGTATATAAAATCCGTACCAGTGTTATATGGGGGGTCAATAAAAATACACTTAATGCGGCCGTGGTATGAATGCTGTAGAAGTTTAAGTACCTCTAGATTGTCACCTTCAATGCAGAGATTCTCCGTTTCATCCCAATCCACGCTTTCTTCAGGACAAGGACGCAACGTTGCCGTGCTAGGGGTCTGGCTCTGGCGGACGGCATCGGTCTTGCCGGGCCAGGTGAAGGCGTATCGCTCTGTGCCCTCGTCAACTTCGTCGCCCAGCACCAGGCGCAGCTTGTCGAAGTCGATGCCACCCTCGGTGGCAATCTCTGGCAGCAATTGCTTCAACTGTTCAATGCGCTCCGCCACCAGGTTGGCAGACGTAAGGTCCATCTTCTCGAACTCAGCCATGGCATAGCTCCTTTATCTCGGTTGCGAGCCTGTCGTGCTCGCGTTCCTTCTTCTTCAGCGCCATGCGCAGCCGCGACGACTCGGCAAGGGTCGCCTCCTTGTCACGATACTGCGAGCGTAGGACATTAATCTCGCTTTGCGAGTCCCTCAGATGGGCCAGAAGCGCCATCAGCTGCGACGTGTCGGCGTCCTTGCAGCGCGGGTACTCTCCGATGCTGACGATTGCCGCTGCTTTCGCCGTGCGGTCGCAGAGAGCGGTCACATAGGACAGCAGGTCCGACTGCGGCAGCGCCGCGTGGCGGATGTCGGCCAGGTAGTCGGCATACGCTTGCTCGGCCGGGTCGAACAGGCGCGCCGTCTCGGTGCGCTCGATCACCACCGCGCCTTTCTCCGCATGGCTCTTGCGCTTGAGCGACACGGATACACCAACCTTGCCGCCCGGCTCCTCGAATAGCAGCACGACCGGGTTGGGGAACGTCTTGTGCAGTACGGCTGCAAGCCCTCCGAATCCGCTAGGGCGCACCAGCTCACAGTTCAGGTATATCACGCTGCCGATCTCGTGCTCATCGTTGGAGACGGGGGCTATATGCGCCGTCCCCCGTTGAATGGTAGCAAAGTGTGTCAAGCGCGAGTACTGCTTGAGCAGCTTCTCTTCCGCCTTGGTGAGGCCGCCCCGCGACGTGAGCACCGTCTTCGGTATGGTCTTGCCGCCAGCAAGCGTGGCGCTTGGTAGGTTTAGCGTTGTGGCCCAGTCCATGCCTGTCACCTCAGAACCACGAAGCTCATGAGCGAGTAGTCGTCGAAAGCGAGCGTCGTGCCGGAGCCGACCTCGCCGAGACTGAAGAGCGATTCCATGCCCTTCTGCGCCTGAACGCCGGACACCTGACTCACCGCCGCATCGAGCAGCTTGGTGTATGCGCCCATGTTCGTGCCGTCGCGTGTCTCTTTGTTGAACTGCCGGCAGAGATCCATCACGGGCTCGGTCACGCCCGCGCACGCCGCCCGTATGATGTCGAGCGCCGACTTCGGGTTGGTGTGGGTGCCGCGTACCTCGCCTGTATTGGTCACGTAGACCAGGTGGAACGGCCAGGTCGGGTTGCCGTCCTTCGGATTCGCCCCCTCGTCGTTCGCCTTCAGGCAGAAGACGACGCCGGGCTCCACGCTGTCCGTTAGCGTGTTCGGTATCTCAGCTACCGCATGCAGGCCGCACGGGCTGCCTTCGAGCAGTCCGGGGTGCGCCTTGGCGTAGCGTTCCAGCTCCACGCGGAAGTCGTCGTACGCCAAATCGGTGATGGATATGCCACCCGATATGTCCTCAAGGTCCATGACTTCGCGTTGCAGCTGCTCGAGCTGGCTGCGGCGGTACTTCAGGTCGTTCATCTCGTCGGCGGCCTTGCTCTCAAGGACGTTCTCCTCGCCGGTGGCCGACGTGTCCAGGAGCACCATGCGGCCCTTGACGCGACCCTCCAGCTGGATGTACTCGTCGAGCTCGATGTCGGGCCAGAAGTTCACGAGCTGAACGCACGTGTTGTCGGAACCGAGTCGGTCGACGCGCCCGAAACGCTGGATGATGCGCACCGGGTTCCAGTGGATGTCGTAGTTCACCAGGCAGTCGCAGTCCTGCAGGTTCTGGCCTTCGGAGATGCAGTCGGTTGCGAACACGACGTCTATCTCGCCCTGTTTGCGCTCGCGCTCCGATATCTCCTTGCTCTTCGGCGAGAACCGTCCCAGGACGGCGTCGAAGGTCGTGTGCTTGAGCTTGACGGTGGCGGCAGTTCCCTTCGCGCCGGTGACGAGCGCCGACTCCATGCCGTACGTCTTCTTGAGGTACGGATTCAGCTGCTCGTAGAGGTAGCGGGCCGTGTCGGCGAACGCGCTGAAGATGAGAAGCTTGCGGTTGCCGGGGTTGTACGGGTGCGCCACCTTCTGATCGATGAAGCGGCGGAGCTCGGCCAGCTTCTCGTCGCGCTCGGGAGTCACCTCGTTGGCGTAGTACAGCAGCTCCTCGAGCGTTCGGATGTCGTAGTCCAGCTCCTGGCGAACGCGGATGGCGTCCACGTCACGCAGGTCCACGCGCACCTTGCCGCCGGCCTCAAACTCCTCGGCGTCATCGTCGTCGTCAAAGCCCTCGGCCAGCTCGTCTGCCACGTATGCCGCGTTCATGCTCAGGTTGTCCAGCTGATCGAGCAGCGACCGAGCGCCACCCAGTACGCGCTCGAGCGTTATCCGGAAGCTGTTGATGGAGCTTTCCATGCGCTTTAGCAGATTCACTCGCATCAGGTTCGCCACAGCGTGCGTGCGGTTCACCTGGCTCTCGAAGTCGTTGCCCCACGTGTCGGCGTAGCGGTCGGCGTATTTCTTCTGCTTGCCCGGCATCACATAGGAGAGCAGCTGGTACTGCGCGAATGAGAGCGATGCAATCAGGTCGTTCATATCGGCGATGCTCGGCAGCTCGTCCTGCGTGTCGAAGCGAGGGTGCAGCGATATCGGCTTGAGGCGCGTCGGGAACGTTGCCGTCTCGTCCCGGTAGTACTTAGCGATGTGCTTGCGGCTGCGTGCGATGGTCAGGATATCGAGCAGCTTGAAGTAGTCGGCGTTCACCATGGACACGAACCGCTCGGTCGTGCGAAGCTCGTCGGGGAGCTCGCTCCATTCCCCGAACCGCTGCTGTGCCAGGCGGCACACCGCCGTGACGGAGCCGATGCCGTCGGTCTCGGCCAAGTAGGCGTCGTCGCCTTCGGTGATAATCTCGATCTGGTTACGCAGGTCGAGGAGCTTGTTGTTCACCGGCGTCGCCGAGAGCATCAGCACCTTGGTGCGCACGCCCGCGCGGATGATGTCCTGCATCAAACGGTCGTAGCGGCTATGCTGCGTGCGGTCGGTCGGCTTGTTGCGGAAGTTGTGGCTCTCGTCGATGACGATGAGGTCGTAGTTGCCCCAGCGGAGCGTCTCCAGGTTGATGTCGCCCGAGAACCCCGTGTAGCGGGAAAGGTCGGTGTGGTTCAGCACGTCGAAGTTGAGCCGGTCGTCCACGAGCGGGTTGCGCTCGTCGTTGCCGGTGTAGAGCGTCCAGTTCTCGCGCAGGCGCTTCGGGCACAGCACCAGCACGCGGTCGTTGCGCTCCTGGTAGTACTTGATGACTGCCAGCGCCTCGAAGGTCTTGCCCAGGCCGACCGAGTCGGCGATGATGCATCCCTTGTACTTCTCCAGCTTGCGGATAGCGCCGACGACGGCGTCGCGTTGGAAGTCGTAGAGCTTGTTCCACACCGCCGAGTCGGTGAAGGAAAGCCCCGGCTTGATGGGGTCGGTCTCCTCCATGTCCGCCATGAAGTCGCGGAACACGTGGTAGAGCGTCAGGAAGTACACGAACTCGGGCGCGTTCTCGCGGTAGAGCGTGCCGATCTGCTCGGCGACCTGCTCGGTCACGTCGGCCACCATGGAGGGGTTGTCCCAGATGCCGTCGAACATCACCTTGAAACCTTGCGCCTCGGCAGCTCCCGAATACGAGCCATAGCCGCCAACGACGCCCGCCTTGCGCTCGTAGCCCAGTCCCTCAAGCGTGAAGGGAAGGTTGAATCCCTGGAAGCCGTCAGCGGAGCCATCAGCATGCGAAAGGTGGTAGACGGAGCCAGATTGCACCATGCCGCGCGAGCGTGCGGAACGGAAGGACGCCTTAGCTCGAACCCACTCGGCGCATTCATGAGCGAGAGCCCGCTGGTTCAGGTTATTGCGAAGCGTAAGCTCAAGCCCCGTGCCGCCGATGCCACGCTCGCGCCCGCGCTTCGAGAGCACGAACTCCTTCGGGTCCTTTAACTCGGCCATCTGCTCCACGAAAGTCGGCTCGTCGAAGAGGAAGCGAAGCTCGTCAACCTTTAGGAGCTCGTCCTTCAGCTCGCCGAAAGCGAACACGGTGAAATACGAGCTGATAATGGAAAGCCTGTCGCCTGCGGAAAGTGCCGCACGAAGCTTGTCTCCCAGCGCGTTTACGCCTTCGTTGCTAAGAAACTCCATCTACAACGCCATCCCATGCTTCTTCAGGTAGGCGTCGTATGCATCGCCCTCAAGTATCTTGTCGTAGCTGCCGCTCACCGTATGGATCTTGGCAGTGTTGCTTATTCCCGTGAGGAAGTCCCTGAAGTCCGGGTTGATGCTCGAAAGCCTGTCCACGGTCGACCAGTCGAGCGCGTCGTGGGTCTGCGCCTGGAAGAGGATCTCGCTCTGCTCGGCGTGCTCTATGTCGAGCCGGATGACGCCGATGCCGAAGGCGTTGGAGAGCCGTTGCAGGTCGTCGAGGAAGTCCGAGTCGCTCGATATCAATGGTGCCACAAGATACCCCTCGTTCGCCCAGCTCGAGTTAGAGACCGCCTGGAAGAAGTACTCGCGAAGGTGGCTAGTCGTCAGACTCTTCTTCAGCTCAAAGGAGAAGATGCGGTACGGGTTCACGCGGAGGGTGTCCTGCAGCTGGATGGTGCTCGCTTCGAAGTCCTTGAATGGGAAGTAGACGCCCACCATATCCGGATGCGTCCACATGTCGGCGTTCTTGGGCTTCTTCGACGACTTCTCCTGGTAGATGGTCTTGGCGTAGCAGCGGAAATGCGGGTCGCTGCGAACGTAGGTCGCAAGAAGCGGATGAAGGTCCCGCTCTCCCCACTGCGGTTTGGATGCCTTCGCCGTAGTCGCCGGTTTGTCGTCACCGTCGCTCACGTCTTCGCTCGCCAGCTCCAGCTGAACGTCGCCGTAGCTCAACGACTTGAGCCCGAAGAGGACAGGATGCTTGCTGAGCTGTACGAACGCGGAGTTAGAACCGTCCTTTATGTCCGTGTAGAGCTGTGCTTGGATGGAGCGCCAGGGAGTCTTTCCCTTCGAGCCGACCTTCGCCGCGATACCGAGGGCATTCGCCTCATCCCATATCTGTTCTGCACTCATCGGCCTCTCGGTCGATTTCAGGACGTCACGAGCCAAATCGCGGAAGCTGTATCCGATCATCGTGCGCTCCCTTCGCTGGAAAGCTTGTCCATAAGGCACATGCGCAAGTATGCGGAGAAGCTCATGCCGGACAGCTTCGCCTCCTCGGCAGCTGCGTCGCGCAGGTTGTCGGGAATCCGTATGGTGGTCGAATGCATGTCACCGCCCGAAAGGAACGTCTGGATTTCGGTTCGGTCAGCGCCACGATCGACAAGCTCGCGATACGTCAAGGGAACCTCCTTAAAGCCATGTGCGTTACAAATGAATACATTCTATCACCAACAGGGGTAGCCACTATTCCAGCCCGCAACGTCTCTATGAGTCGTTCGCTTAGGTCGATAACAGTGCTTAGCTCACGCACAACGCTTCTGTGCTTGTGACTCTTCAGAATTATTTGCCGCCATCCCTGGCTGCTGACCTGGCCGTGCGCTACCAACCTCGGGTTGTCCGCAGCCCGGCCGCCCACGCGAAGGGTGTGCGCCGCTGGCCGGGATGTCCGCACACGTCCAGTCCATCAGCCAGCGCGGGCGGCAAAGGCACACCACGGGCGTCACTCCGACAGTCACCGCAAGCCACCAGCGGCCTCTCCCACGTCCCGCACCCGTCACCACTGCAGCTCCACAGGAGGCCGCTACAGGGCCGTGACAGCCCCGCTCGAAACCCAAACCGCACCTGCTCCACCAGAAACCGAAAACGGGCTCCTGACAACCTCACATGCGGCCGTATCCGGCTCGCGACACCCGGCTCGAAACCAAATTGTCAACCTGCGACGAAACCCCACCAGAAACCTGTCCCAGCGACCCGAGAGCGCCTACGAAGACCCTTTGTCGCCGACGGTACCGCTAGCTCCAATCTCGGCAGCGAGCTTTCGGGCGGTAGCCTCGTCCTCGCCATACCACTTGGTGCGATACTCCCAGGCGTTCATGGTAACGCCCACCTCTGCCATGTCCTGCGCCTTCTCGGCCGCCACGTCCTAGATGATGGAGTCGTCGAACATGACGCACATCGTGCCCTCGTCAGGGATGCTCTCCCCAAAGCCGCGTGAGACACCCATGACAGCCCTAGCGATGCCCGTAATAGCCCCTCGAGCGCGTTCTCATGCCTTCGGATATTGCGCATCAGGGCGGAGTTGTCAGAGGAGACCTCGGTCGCCGTGCGGACATATCCATGAGACTCGTCGAAGTCGAAGTAGCCGATGCCGAAATCCGTCAAATCGCCGAGCATCTGCAGGGCGATTCGGAAAGCCTCTGACTGTGAGGCCGTGCGCAGCGCCGGCGCGAACTCCTGAATCGTGTCTTCGGTCGACATGACCTTGCGGAATACGGTGCAATCCTGCTTGTCGAACGGTATGGAGATGGCCTTGTCCCCAGTCTTCTCACGGTCGAACAGCACGTCTGAGAGGAACACGCGCATCTTGCTCACGTCGACCTCGTTGGTGAGGGCGTCGAAGGTGAGGTCCACCGCTTGTACCGCATCCACCGCATCCGCGAACACCGATTGCCCGTACGGCGACATGTCCACGCGCGTGTTCGTCATCGCTGGCTTCACGATACCGAAGGTGGGGAAAGCACAGCCCGTGTCGAAGAATGGCGCGACGCCCACGGGCGCGAGCTCGTTCCCCTCATGGTCGAAGCACACGGTTACGATCCGATAGGTCTCCTCGTCGTTCATGGCGAGAAGACCGTCTGGGTGTTCAGGCGAAGATTTGGAAGGTGAGGAAGAGCCTGCCGAGAAACCCGTGTCACCCTTGAGGTGCATCTGCAGCTGGTCGACGGTCTTACCGCGATAGAACGCCCGAGTGACGAAGGCGCACTCGGTCACTCCGTCCTCGTCCCACGTGAGCGGTATCACCATCCTAGCGTCGTAATGCCGGATGCGAACCTTCTTCCTGTCGAGGTTCACCCACAGCGCCCAGGCACCAGTCCCAAGCCCGAACGCCCTTACCACGGTTGCTTGCGCCTGTGCCATGAAGTTCGTAGAGGAGAAGAACGACCCGATCCAGTCGGTCGCCTTCTGGTCGTCGCAGACAACCTTGACATCCTCGTTGAGAAGAAGAGAGCCCCATTCTTTGCATATGCGCATTGCCGGATGAATGCTACGCCGATGCACCTCGTACACACGCCCAAGTCCGTCGCGGTCGTGATAGTCATAAAAATCCCCGCGAGCCCCCATCCAGTCGTCCCAGCTGCGAATCCAAGGCTCCATGTCGTCCAGGGGAAGAATAAACCCGAGCCCCCGCAGGTACTCCTTCACGTGCTCGGGCACCCAATACTCATCCAAGCTGTTGACGCTCATGCGGACACCTCCGTAAACAACGCTGATGTTCACGGTGAAGTTTCCGACATCGTCACAACCTCGCCCGTGCCTTAAAATGCCAAAAAGAACGAGGCGAAGGGGAAACGGTCTTGGGGGAAACGGAACTCTACAGAGAGCTTGGCCAGCTGTCCAAAGACAAGAGCAGGTGGGGAGAGAAGACCCCGTACGTCTCGTCGCTCCTTTCCCATGATTCGGTGAAGATAAGGGCGAAGGCGCTCTGGCTTCTCGGTGAAATGGGCTTCGCGCATCCCGAATCCGTTCATGACACCATTCCCGCGATAGCCGCATTCATCAGCAACCCGGAACCTCTCCTGCGCGAACGCGCGGCGAACGCCCTGGGCAGAATCGGCCGCGCCGACTTCAGTGCCATCGAGTCATATTTCGAAGACCTGTTCCGCTTCGCCGACGATGAGAATGCGAAGTTAAGGCTCGCTGTTCTTGTACGGGCTTCCTCATCCGCACAATCAACACGAACATCAACGTCCCAATGGGATAACTGGATGGTCTTTGGTGGCGATATCACGGGAGACAATATTGGCATCCAGATAGCGCTCTGCCAGATCGCAGAATTCATGGAAAGCCTGCTCGAGTTCTTTAGCACGAGCAGGATCAAGGTTCTCAATAGATAGGGTGGAGGCCCGAGTATTGCTCTGAACCGTGGTGCGTATAGTGTCTCGCCAGTTCCAGCAGCGACTCACGGCACCCTTGTCGTCCCAATAACAGACCTCTCCAGGCAGAGTGGGATCATTCTTATCTGATCCGATGCCTATATATTCTTTACCGCCTTCTAAATCGACGCCCAGGTGCAGATCACCCTCAATGGCGTCAATAACTTCTGCGCCTACGGGCATGGTGTACTTGATGCCGATGGTGTTAGAGGTGTCTACTAGAGGCTCGATAGAGGGGGCCGGGTTTCCTTAGATTGCGCGTTTGATAAGGTTTTCCACAGTGCTTCGGGCACCTTTTTTGCGCTTAAACTTGCTAAAGGCTTGCCTCCAGATGGTAATCTCAGAAATTGTGGCAAATATCTCATCTTGATAGCGGTTCTTTGCCAAGGCATTGGTCTCTTCAAGGAGCGCGGCAATCTTCGCAGCATCTTCAGGGGACACTTCTGAGGCAGTTTTCATGTCGCAGCCCGCCGCAAAGGCTATTTGTGCAGTGGGGTAAAGCTGCCAAAAAGAATCTTCAACTACAAGACGTTTCATTATTAATCCCTGATCTCTACTGTTCCAATAAGCTCTAAATCGCCTAACTCTAGAGACCATTGTGTCTCTATAAAAGATCCATTGGGCGTCTTGTTACGATGAAAACGAAGTTTGGTAAGGAGGGTTCAGGTCTATGAGAGATAGTTAAAAGATCAAGCACAATGTAACCTTAGCAGGAGGCGTGCAAGCATTAGCCAAACTTTTGCATGTAGGAAATCGAGGTAGCCATGAGGGAGACCCAAAACACCTATAAAAGGCGAGCGCTTGTGGTGGCAGTTGTCACTGCATACGTGCTTGTGATCGCAGTTTGGTTGTTTTGGCCCCTGATGTTTGGCCCAGATCCTAGTCCGGTCTCAGGCATGCCAGAGTCGGAGTTCATAGACATCTCTGCAAAGATCCTCGACCATGACGGCGATGGCATTCTTGATCCGCGGGACATTGTGGTTTCGGCTCGTGCGTATACTGCTACGCGACCTCGGTATGGCAGCGCCTACTATGAAGGCGGAGTGCCTACCGATGGTCGAGGTGTATGCACCGATCTTCTAGCAGCTGCACTAAAAGGGGCGGGATGGGATCTGCAAGCTCTGGTAGATGAGGACATTAAAGCCGATCCAGAGGCTTATGAAGTAGATGTGCCAGATCCCAATATCGACTATCGTCGGGTGCGCAATGTGGCGGTGTACCTTGAGCGGCATACCACTTCGCTATCGCTGGATCTTCATGATGCGGCCGCCTGGCGTGCAGGTGACATAGCGGTATTCAGGGATCATGTGGCCGTGGTCTCTGACGTAAGGCGTCCAGATGGAGTGCCGTATCTCATCCACCACGAAGGTCCTCTCCAAAGAGCTTTTGAAGAAGACATCCTTACTGCACGTTCTGACTTGGTAGGCCATTACAGGATGCAGTGATTAGACGAGGGCCCCGTACATATCCCAATAAGGAATGTGCGGGGCCCCTTTGGTTGCACGATCTTCTGGGCAAGGAAATGAGTGGGGGAGAGCTGAAGGATCAGTAGGTCTCTCCGCTGTAGTTGAGGCGGTCGATGGCGGCTTCCATGTCGTCGCCGCCCTTGACGAAGGCCTGGGCGAGGACGCCGTAGTCGGTGACGGCCAGGTTGAAGAGGTCCAGGAAGCTCGCGGTGGATTCCTTGCCGGTGGCAGGACTCTTCCAAGGCAGGTGGCCGGGGTTGGCCAGGGGGCAGTCGTCTGTCTGGAGCACCTCGTGGGCCATGGCTTGGATTTGTGAGGTGGTGCCACGCAGAGACTCCTCAATGACGGCGAGGACTTCGCCCTTGGGGGAGCCGGCGGGCTCGATGAGCTTGTAGACCGTCTGCATGTCGTTGACGCAGGCGCCGTAGGCCTCAACAGGCAAAGAGATGCCGTAGATCTGCCAGGCGATCTGGGAGAAGAGGGCGCCGGCGACGCGGTCGATGCGCGGGGTGCGGCAGAGCTCGTAGGCGGGAGGGCAGTCGAGGACGGTGGAGTGGCGTTCGCGCCAGAGGAGCCAGGAGTCCAGGCGGCCCTCTATGATGGCGTGGACCTGGCTGTCAAGGCCGTCAAGCTCGCCGTTGGATTGGGCGATGATCTCTATTTGCTCGGCGAAGATGAAGGGATGCGTGGTGCGGTCGAGCGTGTAATGGCCCAGCATGCCTAGGGCAAAGGCGCGGCCTACCTTTTGGTCTGGCAAAGGCAGGCGGCCTACAGAGTCGCGCAGGGAGTTGAAGGCCAGCGCCACACGCTCGCAATGCATGCGCTTGGCCAGCTCGTGACAGGCAGAGAGGTCTTGAGGCAGGCCGCGAAAGCGGAAGAAGAAGGGGTCGGGCCCCTGGTTTCCCAGCAGAAAGGCCAGGAGCTGCTCTTGATCTTCGATAATGGAATCGGGGAGCTCAGAGACGCATTTCTCCCCAAACAAATGGTGGGTGATGAGAGCGGGCATAGCTGACTCCTTTTTAGAAGAAGACCCGTTGAACATAAAGGTTCAACTGTCACATTAGATAGACGAGCACCGATGGCGAGGGTTTCTCGGTGAGATAAAAGTGTAGCGCACAACAGCAGGTACCTACCCCTTTCATCCATGTAAGAAATAAAGGACAACTTTTTAAGAATGTGTGGTCATGGGGGAATTAAGTGATGGTTCACAGATAGAACAAATATGGGTGCCTTGGTGCTCTAAGGTTATCGTCAGCAATCTTACGAAGCATCATTTACCTTGATGTTCGCTATCCTCCTCGAAAGGAGACCGCGTGAAGCTCATCGGCGGCCATACCCGGCAAGAACGCGATTGGATCATGTACGACGTGGGAAACTCGGCCTTGGTCCTGCTGAGCACCACGGTGACGCCCATCTATTTCAACGCGCTGGCAGCAGAGACCACCGATGCCGCAGGGCTTGTGGCTCAGTGGGGCATGGCTCAGACCGTCGCTTCGCTCATCGTGGCGCTGCTCATGCCCATCCTGGGGTCGTTGGCAGACTTCAAGGGCAACAAGATCAAGTTCTTCTTGGGGTTCTTCCTCACCGGTTTGGTAGCTTGCTTCGCTCAGGCATTGCCGGTGTCGGCGGCGGTGTTTCTCGGCATCTATGTAGTGGCCACCGTCGGCCTTAACTCGTCGATGACCTTCTATGACGCCATGCTCATCGACGTCACCGATGACGCGCGGATGGACGACGTGTCCTCGGCAGGTTTTGCATGGGGCTACATTGGCTCCACCATCCCCTTCATCGCCTGCATCGCGCTGATCTTTGGGGGCCCGGCGCTTTTGGGGCTCCCCACGGGCCTTTGCGCTCAGATCGCCTTCGTGATCACGGGCATCTGGTGGCTGGCGTTCACTGTCCCCTTGGTGCGCTCCTACAAGCAGAAGTACTACAAGGAGTCCCATGACGTCCGTGCCGAGGTGGCTGCCACCTTTGCCAACCTGGGCCGCACGTTGAAAGACATCGCCCGCGACAAGCGCCTGTTCCTCTTTTTGGTGGCGTTCTTCTTCTACATCGACGGCGTGCACACCGTCATCTCCATGGCCACCAGTTATGGCAGCGCCCTGGGTATCGACAACACGCACCTCATCATGGCGTTGCTGGTGACGCAGTTTGTGGCGTTTCCCTCGGCCATCATCTACGGCAAGCTGGCCGACCGCTTTGGCACCCTCACCATGATCATCGTGGCCGTGGTGGCCTATTGCGGCATTGTGCTCTTTGCGGCTGCAGCTCTTCGCACCGCTACCGAGTTTTGGATCCTGGCCATTTTGGTGGGCCTCTTCCAGGGCGGGATCCAGGCGCTTTCTCGCTCCTATTTTGGAAAGATCATCCCCAAAGACCGCTCAAACGAGTATTTTGGCTTCTACGACATTTTTGGTCGCTATGCCAGCGTAATGGGAACCCTGTTGGTGTCGGTCATCACCACGATGACGGGCAATGCCAACTTGGGTGTGCTTTCCATCGGCATCTTGCTGGTAGTGGGCCTGGTGATGCTTCTCATCATGCCTAAGGGTGAGCCAG
The DNA here is from genome assembly GCF_004793925.1 of Muricaecibacterium torontonense. Taxonomy (NCBI): domain Bacteria; kingdom Bacillati; phylum Actinomycetota; class Coriobacteriia; order Coriobacteriales; family Atopobiaceae; genus Muricaecibacterium; species Muricaecibacterium torontonense. The sequence goes on from NZ_SRYE01000003.1 coordinate 191,867, forward strand.
AGCATCCAGTGGCCGCTGCTTAAATCAAGCAGCCGTCGCTTTCATAGGCTTGAGCTGGGGCGCAACCTGCCTGGCACGTGAAGGTGTCCGGGGCGGGTTGCGCTTTGGCGTGGCATGGGGCATCTTAGGAGGACTTTGGTAGTGAGCAGGGAGAATGCATGAATGTGTCGGCCATGCTGGTATTGGGCATCGCGCTTGCTATGGATGCCTTTGCAGTGACCATCTCCAACTCCATCGCTTTTGCAAGCGAGCCCAGGCGGCGCCTCGTTATGATGCCCGTGCTCTTTGGCCTCTTCCAGGGGCTCATGCCATTGCTGGGCTACTTCTTGGGCGGCGTCTGCGGCGATCTCATCGAGACCTACTCGGGCATTGTGGCCCTTATCATCCTTGGCATCATCGGCGGTAACATGGTGCGCGAAGGGGTTGCAGCGCTCAGAGTGGGCGAGCCTGAGGAGTCGAAGCCTGCCAGCGAGCACTTAAGCGTGACCCAGCTGCTCTTCGAGGCAGTGGCTACCGCCATCGACGCGTTTGCAGTGGGCGTGTCGCTGCGTGCCATGGGTGCCAACATCTGGATCTCCTCGTTGGTCATTGCCCTCTCTACCTTTGGCGTGTGCATTGTCGGACTTGCGCTGGGCAAGCGCGTAGGCTCTGCCATGGGCGACAAGGCCGAGATCCTAGGTGGAATCGTGCTTATTTGCATTGGCCTTAAAGCCTGCGTTTTCCCGGGCTAGAGGGGATCGAATTTAAGGACGGCTCGCAGAATAGGCGGCAGGGTTTATCGGCAAGGACTTTGAGCAGCGCGAAAAGGGCATTTGGATACCACTGGTACCTCAGTCGTGAATTATGGGTATTGATGTATGTCCCTAATGGGCACAAGTGAAGACATCAATGGCTTTATTCCATGGGAGGTAACCATGAATCAGTCGCTTTTCAAGCGCACTAAAGCGTCCATCATTATTTTGGGCGTGGCTCTCACCCTGTTGGGCATGGGCTTCTTTATTGCTCCGGCCGCCTCGGCTCTCTTCCTCGTCTACGTATGTGGGTGGGCGTTCATCTTCGCCGGCATCGGCACCATTGTGGGCTATTTCCGTCATGACCCTGCCGATCGCGGCGCTGCCAACATCGTCCTTGCCGTGGTCGAGATCGTGTTGGGAATCTTCATCATGGTTTGGCCCGGCTGGTCCATGATGTACCTGGTCATCCTTCTGGGCTGCGTCATCTTCATGACCGGCGTGTGGGATATCTTCGACGCCTTCAGCATCCGTCACATCGAGGGTTCTCGCTGGGGCCTCTGGCTGGTGCTTGGCATCCTTACCGTCTTTTGCGGCATCCTCACCTTCATCACCCCGTTCTCCATGGCCGAGGCCATCATGCTCGTCGGCGGCATCTGCCTGATCTTCGACGGCGTCACCGAGATCTGCCTGGGCATCGCCCTTTAACCCTTTTTGCCGAGAAACCGTTGCCCCTCCAATCGGCAAGTTCTGAGCGGCAGGCATAAAGAACGGCAGGCTCCCTGTCAATGCAAAAGCGCCGGAGCTCCTCTAAGAAACGAGGAGCTCCGGCGCTTTTGTGATGCAATTGCCCAGGGAAGCTAGGTATACGTTAGAAGTCTTGGGGCACGGTATTCTCGGCAGCAAAAAGCCCCAGCGAAGTGGGCGATGACGTAGGCGCTGGGGCTTGCAAGCAAGGGTATCTGTGGAGCCGCTAGGCAGCAGGGAACAGGAACGATCCCAGATAGCACCAGACCATCATGAGCACCACGTAGAGGACGAAGTAGGGAAGGATGCGGGAGAAGATAGTGGAGTCTTCCCCGTTGCAGTCGCAGGCGGCAGAACCGATGGCGATGGATTGCGGGGCGAGCATCTTGCCGGCAGACACGCCCACGGAGTTGGCGGCAGCCAGCCAATAGGGGTTCGCGCCAATGGCTTGGGCGGCTTCCAGCTGCACGTTGCCAAAGAGGGTTGAGGAGCTTGTGCCGGAGCCGGTGACAAAGGTGCCCAGGGCGCCCAGCACAGGGGCGATGAGCGGATAGAGGCCACCCAGCGTGCCCACAAAGAAGGCGGATATGGCGCTGGTCATGCCAGAATAGCCCATGAGCTTTGCCACTGCCAGCACAGAGAGCATAGTGATCACGGTCTTGCTCATCTGCTTTGCGGTGGCGCCAAGGACGCCCATCATGTCTTTGAAACTCACTTTTTGAATCAAGCCGCCTGCAATGCCGCAAAAGAAGATGAGGACGCCAGGAGTGTTGAGCCACTTGAAGGTGAGAGTGGCTTCTGGATCGCCTGCATAAATGTTCACGGTGGAAGAGAGCGAGCTCAAAGGCACCGAGATCCCCGGGAAGAGCGGCGAGGTAAGCAACAGCACCACAAAGATCAGCACAAAGGGAGACCAGGCGATAAGGGCGCTGGTGGCATCGATTGGCTCGCCATCGTCTCCCTGGGGGAGTGCGTCGATAGCGTATTCCTGGGGCACAGGCTTCTTCTTTTGGGAGAGCGCATAGCCAATGGTGCAGATAAGGGCGGCCACCGCACCCACCACTACCGCTAAGTCGGCGCCGATGAAAGAGGCGGTGACAAACTCGGCGCCTAAAAAGGAGAGGGAGGTCACCAGCAGCAGAGGCACCATTCCCTTGAGAGCCTTGGGACCGCCACCGGCCACGATGCATACCAGGAAGGGGGTGAGGATCACAAAGGGTGCCACCTGGATCACCTGGACTTGGGAGAGTTGAATCACATCGAGCCCGGTGATGGAAGCCAAGGTATTGGTGGGAATGCCAATAGAGCCAAACATAGTAGGCACGCCATTGGAAAGCAGACAGGCTAAAATGGCGGTGACAGGATTGAGTCCCAGCGCCACCAGCATGGATGCAGGAATAGCCACTGCCGAGCCAAAGCCGGCCATGCCCTCCAAAAAGCCGCCAAAGCACCAGGCGATAAGAATCACCAACACACGCTGGTCAGAAGACACGCCCATGAGTTGGGCCTTGATGATTTCCATGGCTCCCGAATGCACAGTGAGGTTGTAGACCCACACCGCCGCAATGATGACGATGGAAATGGGCCAGAGGGCCATGGCAAAGCCTTCGGCAGTAGCGGTGGCCGCATTGACCACCGGCATGTGCCAGATGAAGAGCGCTTCTATAAGGGTCACGGCCAACGCGCTCAAGGCTGCGGCATAGGCTTCCCATTTAAGGGCAGTAAGTGCCACTATGAGCACGATGATGGGCAGAAGCGCCAGAAGGAACATTCCAAAAATCGTAACCATCTCCCAAGGTAGGTGCGAAGCTCAAAAAAGCACTCCAATGACAGCAAGCCATTGGAGTGCTTGTGATGATGATTCGCGCTGCTCGCCTAAGGAATTGTAGTACGCCAAAGCCTACGCCAAGTCCTCGCGGAACCCTTAAGCTCTCATATACTTGATGGAATAGCTGCGGGAATTCATCGAGGGCCGGCTTTAGGGATGGGTACTATAGGTCCTCAAGGCGAACTAGCCCAGAAGCATGCGGTCGTTGTCCAAGGCGCTGCCGGACTCCTCTTCGAACTTCTTGAGCAGGTCCTCCACAGTGAGGGCGTCCTTCTCGGCACCTCTGACGTCGTAGATGATCTTGCCTTCCCACATCATGATGAGACGGTTGCCCATGGAGAGGGCGTCGGACATGTTGTGGGTCACCATGAAGGTGGTGAGCTGCTCGGAGTCCACGATGGTGCGGATAAGCCCTAACACCTTGGTGGCGGTGGAGGGGTCCAAAGCGGCGGTGGGCTCGTCCAAGAGCAGCAGATCGGGCTTTTGGAGGGTTGCCATGAGCAGGGTCAACGCCTGGCGTTGGCCTCCCGACAAGAGCCCCGCCTTGTCGCTGAGACGGTTCTCCAGTCCCAAGCCTAAACCGGCGAGGCGTTCTTGGAAGAGGGCGCGCTCGCTTTTGGTGACGCCCCAGGCCAGGGTGCGGCGCTTGCCACGGCGGTAGGCCATGGCCAGGTTCTCGGCGATCTGCATGTCGGCTGCGGTGCCGCGCATGGGGTCTTGGAAGACGCGGCCCAGGTACTTGGCTCGTTGGGGCTCTGAGAGCAAGGTGACGTCTTGGCCATCCAGGGTGATGGTGCCGCCGTCAGGCAAGAACATGCCGGCGATGATATTGAGGAGCGTGGACTTGCCGGCGCCGTTGCCGCCGATGATGGTGATGAAGTCGCCACGATCCACGGTGAGGTCGCATTTGTGGAGGGCGCGTTTCTCGGTCACCGTATGGCGGTTGAAGGTCTTGGAGACGTTCTTGAGCTGAAGCATGGGTTGGTTTTGAGCGGTCATTAGTCATCCACCCCTTCCCGCTGGTAGGAGCTGCGCTGCTTGACCCGGCCAGCCAGATAAGGGATTCCCAGGGCGATGACCACGATAAGGGCGGTGAGCAGCTTCATGTCGTTGGCGTCCAGGCCAAGCTGGAGCACGATGGCGCGAATGAGGAAATAGGCAGCAGAACCCACTACAGCCGCGATGAGACGGCTGCCAAAGGAGCGCAGCTTGCCAGGGGTCAGACGCCCCAGGGCTTCGCCTATGACAATGGCGGCAAGGCCAATGACGATGGCGCCGGTGCCCATACCTACGTCGGCGTACTTTTGGCTCTGGCACACCAGCGCGCCAGACATGGAGACCAGGCCGTTGGAGAGCATGAGGGCCAAAAGGATGGTGAAGCGAGTGTCCACGCCGAGGGCTTTTGCCATGTCGGGATTGTCGCCGGTCGCACGCAGCGAGCTGCCAATCTCGGTGCCAAAGAACCAGTAGAGAAGGCCTACCAGAGCGGCGGCGATGGCCACAGCCACCAGGAGCACCACCACGTCGCGGGGAAGGCCGGTGAGGTCTGCCACATCGCTATAGATTGTGCGGGTGTTGAGCAGGGGAGTGTTGGACTTGCCCATGATGCGCAGGTTCACAGACCACAGGCCAATCATGGTGAGAATGCCCGCCAGGATAGCTGGGATGTTGAGCAGCGCATGCATGAGGCCAGTGCAGCCACCGGCTACGGCGCCTGCCAAAAAGGCCAAAAGCACAGCCAGCCAGGGATCCATGCCGCCGGTCACCATGGCTGTTGCCGCGACGCAGCCGCCTAGGGCGAAGGTGCCGTCCACAGAGAGGTCAGCGATGTTTAACAACTTATAGGTGATATAGACACCCAACACCATTACGCCCCAGAGGACGCCCTGGTTGATGGCGCTGAAAAGAGCGGCGGCCATAGAGCCCCTTTCATGGTAAATGAGCGCCTTGACGCAAGAGGTCAAGACGCCCAAAACTACGGTCAAAATGAAACGCGCACTTGGGCCTTAAGGCCTTTAGCTCTGAAGGCCAGAGACGTCGATGCACAGGGTCTTGGCGGTCTCCTCATTCACGACCAGCTTGAGATCGTCGCCGGAGAGGTACTCGATGGGCATGTCGGCCGGCTTGGCTTCGCCCTTGAGGATCTTCACTGCCATCTCGCCGGCACGGTAACCCAGGTCGTAGTAGTTGAGGCTGTAGGTAGCAAGACCGCCGCCGGTCACCATGTTCTCCTCGCCGCAGATCACCGGCAGGTTGTTCTCGTTGGCTACCATGGAGACGGTGGCGATGCCTGCGGCAATGACGTTGTCGGTGGGAGCGTAGACGGCGTCCACCTTGCCGGCCATGGACTCTACTACCTGCTGGATCTCGTTGGAGCTGGAGACGGTGTAGCGCTCGGTGGCCAGGCCGGCCTTCTTGCAGGCCTCCTCTGCCATGCGAGCCTGGATCTCGGAGTTAGCCTCAGCAGAGCAGAAGAGGATACCCACGGTCTTGGCATCAGGGACCAGCTGTTTGAGCAGGTCGATCTGCTCGTCTACGGGATTGAGGTCGCTGGAGCCGGTGAGGTTGCCGCCGGGGGCATCGTTGGACTCTACCAGGCCGGCCTCGGCGAAGTCGGTGATGGCTGTGCCCACAATGGGGATATCGGTGGTGGAGCCGGCCACTGCCTGGGCAGCGGGGGTGGCGATGGCCAGGATGAGGTCGTCATGATCGTTTACCAGCTTGGAAGCGATGGTCTGGCAGGCAGACTGGTCGCCCTGAGCATTTTGCTGGTCGATGGTGTAGTCCAAGCCAGAGTCGTTCAGCGCGGCCACAAAGCCCTCGTTGGCAGCGTCCAGTGCCGGGTGCTCGGTAAGCTGGATAACACCAATCTTGTAAGAGCCGCTATGGGCTTGAGAAGCCTCTGCTTCAGGAGTGGCGGCAGGCTGCGAGCCGCAGGCACCCAAGGTGAGTGCCAAGACGCAAGCCACCAAGGTGGCGCCAAGGGTCTTGATGGGTTTCATAGGTCCCCCTAATGGTGTGTCCCTCGGGGAGGGAGCGTATACATATTCAGCTTTTTTACAGCACCCACAAGTGGTTATCGCCAACATTGGTACATCTGTCACGGCGCCTTAATAAAAGAAAATTAAGGGATAAATGAAAAAGCCCCTTCATTGGCCTTGGTACATAGACCGATGAAGGGGCTACAGGATGCAAGCAACCTTAGACGTAGAAGAGCATGCGGTTGTAGCTGGGGAAGGGCCAATATTCATGACCTACCACTTGCTCCATGGCGTCCACAGGAGCGCGCAGGGCTTCCATGGCAGGAATCACCACGTCGCGATAGGCGTCGTCCAGAAGGCCGGGATCCTCGATGGCCTGAGCCTCCTTGTTTTTGACCTCCAGGCTGTCGGCCAGCTGGGTGATGAGGGTGATGCCATCGGTAAGCTCAGCCAAAAGCCCGCGCTCTGCCGGGGACTGGATTCCAATGGCTTCCTTGGTAGCCACCGTCTGAGCCAGGTCGCCGGAGTAGTCATAGAGGGCGGGCAGGTAGTAGTGGCGCACCATGTAGACCATGGTGTTTGCCTCGATGTTCAAGAGCTTGGCATACTGCTCGGCCTTGGCAACATAGCGGGCCGTGGACTCTGCCTCGTCGAGCACGCCGTACTTGCTAAAGAAAGCCAGGTTTTCAGGCTTGGTGATGGCAGGCAGGGCGTCTGCAGTGGTACGCAGGTTGAGGAGGCCGCGTTTCTCGGCTTCTTTGGGCCATTCCTCAGAGTAGCCGTTGCCGTTGAAGATGATGCGCTGGTGAGCGGTGAGGGTGTCTTTGATCCAGGCCAAGGCGCTGCTGGCAAACTCCTCCTCAGGCACTTGCTCCATGAGGGTGGCAAACTCATCGAGCATCTCGGCCACGGCGGTATTGAGCACCATGTTGGGGTCGGAGAGGTTTTGCTGGGAGCCGCACATGCGGAACTCGAACTTGTTGCCGGTGAAGGCGAAGGGGGAGGTGCGGTTGCGGTCGGTGGTGTCGAGCACCACGTCTGCCAGCTGCGGCACACCAACATCAAAGATCTCATGGCCGTGGCTCGTATAGGACTCGCCGTTGATAAGGGCGTTCACCACGCCGGCCAGATCGTCGCCTAGGAAGATGGAGATGATGGCGGGAGGAGCCTCGTTGGCGCCCAGACGGTGGTCGTTGCCCGCAGAAGCCACCGAGCAGCGCATGAGGTCCTGGTGCTTGTCCACCGCAGCGATGACAGCGGTCAAAAAGACCAGGAACTGGAGGTTCTCCTCAGGGGTGTCCGAGGGGTCCAGCAGGTTTTTGCCGTCTGCGGCGATGGACCAGTTGTCATGCTTGCCAGAGCCGTTCACGTAGTCAAAGGGCTTCTCGTGCTGTAGGCAGGTGAGGCCGTGGTGGCTGGCGATGACCTTCATCTTCTCCATGGTGAGCAGGTTGTGGTCGATGGCCATGGAGGCGCGCTCGAACACCGGCGCCAGCTCATGTTGGCAGGGAGCCACCTCGTTGTGCTTGGTGGTTGCAGGGATGCCCAGCTTCCAGAGCTCGTCATCCAGCTCTTTCATGTATTCATTGACCGTGGGGCGGATGGCGCCAAAGTAATGCTCCTCGAGCTCCTGGCCCTTCACCGGCTCGCAGCCAAAGAGCGTGCGGCCGCACATGATGAGGTCGGGACGAGAGGCGAAGTCATTCTCCTGAATGAGGAAGTACTCCTGCTCAGGGCCTACGGTGCACTCGACGGACTTGGGGCGCTTGCCAAAGAGCGCCAACACACGCTTGGCTTGGTCGTTCAAGGCCACCGTGGAGCGCAGGAAGGGGGTCTTTTTATCCAGGGCCTCACCTGTGTAGGCGATAAAGGCGGTGGGAATGCACAGAACCTCGTCTTTGATGAATGCGGGGCTTGTGGGGTCCCAGGCGGTGTAGCCGCGAGCCTCGAAGGTGGCGCGAAGACCGCCGTTGGGGAAGCTGGAGGCATCAGGCTCGCCCTGGACCAGCTCTTTGCCCGAGAAGGTCATGAGCGCAGTGCCGTCTTTTTGGGGCGCCAGGAAGGAGTCGTGTTTCTCGGAGGTGATGCCCGTAAGGGGTTGGAACCAGTGGGCATAGTGGGTGGCGCCCTGCTCCAAAGCCCACTCTTTCATGGCATGGGCCACCTCGTTGGCGATGTCCAGATCGAGGCGGCGGCCCTCTTTGATTACCTTCTCCAGTTCTTTATACGTAGGCCTGGGCAAACGCTCGCGCATGACGGCGTCGTTAAACACCAAGGTCCCGTACTCTTGACTCACCTTAGATGCCATGGGATTCCCTCATTTCTCTTAGGAGGTTTTAGGGGTTAGGCACAACTCATAGTTAAGAAGCCTACGCACCCTCTGTTTCCCCTCGTTTTCCAACTGAGCACGTTTTTGGGGCCATAAACGCACCAACAGCTTGCCAAATTGGCAACGGAAGCTTGCCGAATTAACACCAATAGCTTGCCAAAAGAGCACCAAACTCTTGCAGGCCCTGATAGCATGAAGCTTGCACCTACACACCTTCTCACAAGAAAGGTGCCCTGATGACTGGATCAAACACGGGTAGCACCAGCTCTACTCAGACTTCAAGCCACGCAGCTCCTGCAGGCTCCTCTTCGCTTCCTCAAGACGGTCGCCCCAAAGTGGCGGTGGTGGACGGCAACTCCCTTATGCATAGGGCCTTTCACGCCATATCTGCCCAGATGACCTCTCCTCAAGGGGTGCCCACCAACGCCGTCTTTGGCTTTCTCTCCATGTTTCTCAAGCTGGTGGAGGACTTCAAACCCTGGGGCGTCGCGGTGTGCTTTGACAAGGGCAAGCCCAAAGTGCGTATGGAGATGCTCCCCAGCTATAAAGCCCAGAGACCGCCCATGGACCCCGATCTGGCGCCTCAGTTTGGCGAGATCAAAGATGTGCTGGCTGCTTTAAGCGTGCCGGTCTTCGAGCTGGAAGGCTGGGAGGGCGACGACCTTCTGGGTACGCTGGCTCGCCAAGGAGCTGCCGAAGGTTATGACATGCTTCTGGTCACCGGCGACCGCGACATGTACCAGCTCTCCAATGAGCACGTGCAGATAGTCTCCACCCGCAAGGGCATGAGCGATGTGCAGATAATGACTCCCGCCGCAGTAGAAGATTTGTATGGCGGCGTGACACCAGAGCTGGTGCCGGACTTCTATGGCCTTAAAGGTGATAGTTCAGACAATATCCCAGGCGTACCCGGCATTGGTCCCAAGAAGGCCCAGCAGCTGCTGGCCACCTATGGCACTCTTGACGAGGTTCTGGCTCATGCAGACGAGGTCAAGGGTAAGATGGGCGAGAACTTGCGAGCCCACAAAGAGGACGCGTTGCTCTCGCGCAAGGTGGCGACCATCCGCACCGACGCCCCTCTGGATGTGGACCTTGCAGAGACCAGATTTCCCACCTTTGATGTGTCAACTGCCAAAGAGGCGCTGACTGCCTTGGGCTTCACGTCCATTGCCACGCGCCTTCTGAGCTTGGCCGACGGCGGGCAGGTCTCTGAGGCCTCCCTGACCCTGGAGGTCCCTGAGACTCTGGAGGGCGAGGCTGCCCAGGAGGCGTGGCAAAAGGCGATAACTGAGGGTGCCTGGTTAGGCTGTGCGCTGGAAGTGCCAGAGACCCAGAGTCTCTTTGAGCCTTCTTCGCGCCTCTGGGTGGCTACGCCCACTCATCTGCTGCGCTTCGAGGGCGCCGAGGCCGCCGATCGCCTGGTGGATGCCCTGAGCTCTCACCGGGTGGCTTCCTGCGCCCTAAAAGATCTCATTCACCAGGTCTATCCTGTGGACTCCTCGCAGCCAGCCGCTCTAGACATCGACCGGGTGGCTCCCGATGCCATCTTCGACTGCGGGGTGGCTGCTTACCTGCTAGACTCCACCAAGACCGAATACACCCCCGACGACCTCGCCCAAGAGTGGCTGGAGCTCTCCCGCCCTCAGGATGTGAAGGATGCGCCCTTCTCGGCATTGGTGGCCCAGCGCTGCGTGGAGCCCTTATCGGTAGCTTTGGACAAAACGGGGTCCAAGCCCTGCTTCTTTGAGATCGAGATGCCCCTGTTGCCCGTCTTGGCACAGATGGAGCGTACTGGCATGCATGCAGACGCTTCCGTCTTTGCCGAGCAGGACGCACAACTGCAGGCCCAACTATCAATCCTGGCCCAGCAGATTTACGAGACTGCGGGTCAAGAGTTCAACATCGGCTCTCCCTCGCAATTGTCTAATGTGCTGTTTGATGGTCTGGGGTTGCCTACGGCAGGGCTTAAGAAAACCAAGCGCGGGTACTATTCCACCAATGCCAAGGTGCTTGAGGAGCTGGCGCAAACCTATCCGGTAGTGGCTCAGGTCATCGAGTGGCGTGAGAAATCCAAGATTGCACGCACGTATCTGGCGGCATTGCCCCAAGAGATTCGGGCTGACGGGCGCATCCATACCACTTTCAACCAGACGGTGACGGCTACGGGGCGCATCTCCAGCTCAGATCCCAACTTGCAGAACATTCCCGTGAAGTCTGAAGAGGGCCGACGCGTGCGCTCCGCCTTCACCGTGCCTCAGGGCTGGAAGTTCCTGGCGGTGGACTACTCGCAAATCGAACTGCGTCTGCTGGCGCATCTCTCGGGCGACGAGCACCTTATAAAGGCTTTTGTGGAAGGGGAGGATTTCCACGCAGAGACTGCGGCTCGCGTCTTTGGCGTGCCTGTGTCTGAGGTGACTCCCGCGCTGCGGTCTAGGGCCAAAGCAGTGAACTTTGGCATTGTCTACGGGCAGCAGGGCTATGGCTTGGCACAAACCCTTCACATTCCTCAGAAGGAAGCTCAGGAGATCATCGACTCCTATTACCGTGCCTATCCAGGGGTTCGCGCTTATTTGGATGAAACGGTGGAAGAGGCTCGTAAGCTGGGGTTTGTAAGCACCATGTGGGGTCGTAGGCGCCTGGTGCCGGACATTGGGGCGCACAATGCCATGGTGAGATCGGCCGCCGAACGCACTGCTATGAACCATCCTATGCAGGGGAGTGCCGCCGATATCATCAAAATAGCTATGAGTCGCGTGGAACAGGCGCTTAACCAGGGCAATTACCAAAGCGAACTCATTATGCAAATCCACGACGAGCTGGATTTGCAGGTGCCCGAGACAGAGCTCGAGGAGGTTGCGGCATTGGTGAAAGCCACTATGGAATCGGTGGTTGACCTGCGGGTTCCTTTGGTAGCCGACGTTTCTTGGGGCAACACTTGGGCCGAAGCCAAGTAAAGCCGAGTGCAAGCGCCCCTTGCATAGTGCGACGACCTCTATGGGATACCTGTAAACAACCTGTCCAAAATTGGGTCTTGCATCCCGTGGGCGCTCGTTGCACAATATTCAACGCACCGCGAGGTGGGAGACGGTGGGTGTAGCTCAGTTGGCAGAGCGACGGACTGTGGCTCCGTAGGTCGAGGGTTCGAGCCCCTTCGCCCACCCCATTCTTTTTGGTGCCATGACATAGCACGGACCGGTAGCTCAGCTGGTAGAGCAGGGGACTCTTAATCCCAAGGTCCAGGGTTCGAACCCCTGCCGGTCCACCATGAAATCCCAGGTAGAAGCTCTAAGGCTTCTACCTTTTTTCGTTTATGTCGCGCTTGTGCTGCAAAATGGGTGACCTCTTTTATGCATAATCACCCCTCCTGATGCCATGTGATGCCCCAAGATCCGCAACCAGCGACGGCAGCCAGATCGGGCTGCCGATGACTGCAATCTCTTACCTCCATGAAGGCGTGGGATTTTATCGGCAGCAGGGTTGCACTGAGAAGGCCCTGCGAGCATTGGCATAATCTCCAAACATGACTACGCATTGCTGGCCATTTATTCACAGATTTTGGGATATTTGCGCCGCTTGGCTTGGCAGGTCCTATCTTGGTCGGATTAAAAGTTTGTGGCGAGTAGGATAGGAGGAGTGAGTTGGAGTGGCTCCCTCTTGAGCCACGCTAAGAAGGGATGCATTCGGGCATGAGCGACTTCATTACGGCAGATCACGTCTTTCTTCATAATCCTGCGACCACGCAGGAAGAGGTTATGGAGTTCATTGCTCGAGAGGCCGTTTCGCTGGGCTATGCCACCGATGCCCCGTTGCTTGTGCAGGCGCTCAACACCCGTGAAGCAGAGGGTTCCACGGGCATGGTGAGCGGCATCGCCATTCCTCATGCCAAGTCTTCGGCAGTACAGAAGCCGCTGGTCATGGTACTACGCTTCACTCATCCCATTGACTGGGAGACCATGGATAAGCAGCCGGTCACCTGCGCCATCGCCCTTCTCATCCCTGATTCCAGCGCCGGCGAGCCTTATCTGCGCCTGCTCTCCAAGCTCGCGGTGGCTCTCATGTCTTCGGACTTTTGTGAGGTGCTTCTCACCAGCGATGATGCCGAGAAGATCGCAGACACCATCGACGAACGTCTTTAGTCGCTGTATTAGGAATTCTGGGGTCTTGAGGCCCCTTGCAGTATGAGCCACCCTAGGGAAAGGGGAGCCCGTTGATCTACACCGTCACTTTCAATCCGTCCGTAGACTATGTGATGCATCCGTCTACTTTGGACATGGGCTACACCAACCGTTCTACCAGCGAGGAGGTCTATGCTGGCGGCAACGGCATCAATGTGTCTACCATTCTTACCGAGCTTGATATCGACAACGTGGCCATGGGCATCCTTGGCGGATTCACCGGTGAGTTTGTGCTGCAGACTCTGCAGTCTCAGGGCATCAACACCAACTTCGTGTTCCTAGACAAGGGCAATACCCGTATCAACGTGAAGCTCAACGGCATCATCATGACCATCATCAATGGCATGGGTCCCAACATCCCCATCTCCAAGGTGGATGAGCTGTTCCGTCGTATCGACCGCATTCAAGAGGGGAGCACCCTGGTGCTCACCGGTTCCATCCCCAGCTGCCTGCCTGAGGATATGTACGACATCATGATGAGCCGCTTCGAGAACCGCGGCATCCGCTTCGTGGTGGACGCTCCCGGCAACCTGCTCATGAACGCGCTGGCAGCGCACCCCTTCTTCATCAAGCCCAACAATCACGAGGTGGGCCGCATCTTTGGCGCTAACCCTGAGACTCCAGAGGAAGTGTTGCCCTACGCCCACAAGCTCCACGAGCAGGGTGCTCAAAACGTGCTGGTGTCCTGCGGCGGTTACGGCGCTGCTTTGGTAGATGCTGAGGGCAACGAGCACACCACCAAGGTCCCGCCTTGCCGTCTGGTCAATGCTACCGGTGCCGGCGACTCCATGGTTGCTGGCTTTTTGGCTGCTCTGGATCGCGGCATGAGCTACGGGGAGGCTTTGAACTTTGCCTCTGCCTGCGGCTCTGCCACTGCCGCTTCCAATGGCTTGGCCAACCGCTCCACCATCGAGCGCTTCTACGCCGCGCTCAACCACCTGCTGGCAGACGAGAAGAACAAGGTGGGTCAGGAAGTTGTCGAGGTCGTGGAGACTCTCGATGAGAACGATGAGGACGACCAGGAGTCTTAAGTCACCTGTAAGCTAACTGGTACAATCATTACGGCTTTTAGGGAGCGTACTGTTCCCAAGGCATAGAAAATCGGGGCCTTGTCCCAAGGCCCCTCGCCCAAAGGAGAAGATTATGGTTTCTCAGACTGTTACTATCATTAACCCCACCGGCCTGCACATGCGTCCCGCCGGCCTCTTTGCCTCTACCATGGGCAAGTTCTCCTCCAACGTCACCATCAAGGGCAATGGCAAGGAGATCAACGGCAAGTCCCCCATGGCCATCATGGCCGGTGGCCTCGGTGCTGGCACTGAGATCGAGATCGTGTGCGACGGCGCTGACGAGGAAGAGGCCCTGAAGGCCGCCGTGGACCTGGTTGAGTCTGGTCTTGGCGAGTAAACGGCGCCTGGTTTCTTTAGTGCCATAAATAGAGTTTATGACCATAAGGGCGTGCGCAGAAAGCCAAGGCTGGGCACGCCCTTTTTATTTAGAGGGGCAAGGTCCCCTCTTAAGAGGAGGCTTACATGTTCCAGGGCATTAACGGGTCCGATGGCATCGGTATTGGCCAGGCACAGGTTGCTATCGAGCCTGACCTGAGTTATACCCCCACGGCCCACAATAACCCTGAAGCAGAGCGCGAGCGCTACAACAGCGCTCTTGACGCATTCTGCGATCACACCCAGGCTCAGGCCGATCGCATGGCCGTGACCGTGGGCGAGGAAGAGTCGCAAATCATGATCGGCCACATCAACATGGCCCGCGACCCCTTCATGATCGACGAGATCACCAACCGCATCAACAACGGCATGAGCGCCGAGCAGGCCGTGGATGAGGTCTGCGACATGTTCTATGGCATGTTCGACGGCATGGATGATCCTCTCATGCGCGAGCGCGCTGCAGACGTTCAGGACATCCGTGTGGGTCTTCTGGCCAACCTGCTGGGTAAAGAGGTCGTCGACCTCTCCGTGCTGCCTGCGGGCTCCATCGTGGTGGTAAAGGATCTTACTCCCTCGATGACCGCTGACATCGACAAGGAGAACGTGGCCGGCATCGTGACCGAGACCGGTGGCCGTACTTCCCACTCTGCCATTATCGCCCGTGCTCTGGAGATCCCCGCCGTGCTCTCTGTGCCCAATGCCTGCACCATCTGCCGCTCTGGAGACACTGTGGTGGTAGACGGCACCCGTGGCGAGGTCTTTGTGAACCCCAGTGAGGAGGACCTGGCTCACTTCGAGGCTGAGGCCAAGGCCGCTGCTGAGGCCAAGGCCGCCCTTAACGCCTATCGTGGTAAGCCCACGGAGACTGCTGACGGCGAAAAGGTGTTGCTGGTGGCCAACATTGGCAACCCCGATGACGCCACTGCCGCCATCGAGCACGACGCTGAGGGTGTAGGCCTCTTCCGCTCCGAGTTCCTGTTCATGGACTCCAAGGAGCTTCCTTCTGAGGAGGAGCAGTTCGCTGCCTATCAGAAGGTGGCTCTGCGCATGAAGGATCAGCCTGTCATCATCCGCACCTTGGATGTGGGCGGCGACAAGGAGATCCCCTACCTCGACCTCCAAAAGGAAGAGAACCCCTTCATGGGCTATCGCGCTGTGCGCTACTGCCTGGCCAATCCTGATCAGTACAAGGTGCAGTTGCGCGCCCTCCTTCGCGCCAGCGCCTTTGGCGACATCAAGATCATGGTGCCGCTGGTCACCTCCCTTGAGGAGATCCGCGACGTAAAGGCTCTGGTGGAGGAGTGCAAGAAGGAGCTGGACGCAGAGGGCATCAAGTACAACCCCAACATCGAGGTTGGCACTATGATCGAGACCCCCGCCGCCTCCCTTATCGCAGACGATCTAGCTGCCGAGTGCGACTTCTTCTCCATTGGCACCAACGACCTCATTGGCTACACCATGTGTGCCGACCGCGGCAACGACCGCATTGCTTACCTCTACAGCGTCTACAACCCTGCCGTGCTTCGCTCCATCAAGCGCGTCATCGAGTGCGGCAACGAGGCTGGCATCATGGTGGGTATGTGCGGCGAGGCTGCTGCCGACCCCCTGCTCATCCCTCTGCTGATCTCCTTTGGCTTGGGCGAGTACTCCGTGTCCGCCCCCTCGGTGTTACGTACCCGCAAGATCATCTCCGAGTGGTCCAAGGCTGAGGCAGATGAGCTGGCCGAGAAGGTCATGAAACTCAAGACTGCCGGCGAAGTGAAAGACGCATTGGCAAAGGCTGCCAAGTAAGTCTTTTCCCTTTGAAGCCATGCACTCAATTTAAGAGGTCCTCGCATCAAAAGCGGGGACCTCTTTTATAAAAGAGGGATAGGTTCTGTACCTATTAGCTCCTGCATCTATTAAAGAGCGCAAGACAATCTGCACATAGATGAAAGAGTAGGCGGTATCAAATATGATGCCTAACACATGAATGGTAATCGATATAATGCGAGGATAAGCCCATAAAGTGGGTGCAGGTTCTTATCGGCAAGAAAGACTTAGGAATGACGAGCGTATGGTTGATTGCTCCATTGATAGTTTCAGTAAAATAAAACTAGGCTTAACGTAAGATGTACCTTACGGTGGTGTTATTATCAATAATGAATTGATAGCACTGCATGTCTAATTTGGGTATGCAGGCGGGTTAACTTGCAACTTGGCCCTGATTCGAGAGTATGCGCTTGAGACTCACCCAAGGAGACTGGAGATTGTTCGAGAACACAATGGGGGACCCAATTAGGCCAGCATCCATGGAAGTCACAGCGCTCCCTGTGACTAAGAACATCGTGGATGAGATCGATACACCGGAGCTTGCTGAGGCCTGCAGGGCGCAGGATACTCGCAACTTGGGCTATCGAGCCTTCAAGCGTGCCTTTGATATTGTGTTCAGTCTCATTGTGATCGCAGTAGCCCTGGTTCCATGCATACTCCTCGCAATTGTAATTGCTGTAGACACCAAGGGGTTTCCCATCTACTCCCAAGAACGCGTCGGACGCCTGGGCAAGTCGCTGCCGTTTTATAAATTTCGCACCATGGTGGCAGACGCTGACGATGTGGAGAAGTATCTCAACCGGGAGCAGCTGGAGGAATGGCGTCTCGAGCATAAGGTGACCAACGACCCCCGTATCACCCGGTTGGGGAGCGTGCTCCGCAAGACTAGCCTGGATGAGATCCCTCAATTCGTGAATGTGCTGCTGGGGCAGATAAGCGTTATTGGACCTCGCGCTATCACCCGAGAAGAGCTCCCCAACTTTGGCAGCGATGTCTACAAGCTGCTTTCGGTGCCTCAGGGGATAACTGGGGCTTGGCAGGTGGGACCTCGCAATGAGGCTACGTTCCAAAATGGCCAACGTCAGCTTGCAGAGCTTGGCTATGCAGAGCATGCCAGTTTAAAGGTTGACGTGGAGATCTTTCTGGCCACCTTTGGCGTCATGTTCAAAAATAAAACTGGACGCTAATCTTTCAGACATAGCTCTTAAGAAAAAATGCCACCTGAGCCTGTAGTTGTTCAGGTGGCATATCCATGAGAGGGAAGTGTTTAGGCGCGGCAGTCAAGGCGTGCTCGGTGCAGCAAAGTCAGGATATGAGCTTTGCAGTTATCCCTGGTTGGAGTTGCGGAGTTTATCGGCAAGCTTGGTGCCCAAAAGACCGTCTGTCACAGAAGGACGATCCACCTTGGTGGGGTTGGGATTCCATTGGCTGGAATTTGGCACCAGCACTTCGAGGACGGCAGGCACTGAGGTGATCTCAAAGGTGCTGCCCTCAAGCAGCTCGCCGTCTACCTGGCAAGGCGGCTGTTTTTCAAAGGTGACCTTGAGCTTCTTGAACTGCTTGAAGGCGATAGCAGAGCTCTTGGCGTGGAGACCCATGCGCGCACCTGTGAAAAGCGCCAAAATGGCTGGTTTGGAAGGAATCTTGGTGTTGTAGCACAGGTCCAGTAGTCCATCTACCGGGGAGGCCTTGGGGCAGATATGGTAACCGCCCCCATAGGTGGGGCCCACTTGACAGGCGAACGCGATCTCTTCACCCGAGAAGGACGTGCCATCCACCGTGGCCTTATATTTGTAGCCGTGAGTGAAGTTCTTGAAGATGCGGTAGCCGCTTTGAGCGAAGAGGCGGGTGCCGTGGGGGCCTCCGGGAACACGGATTTTCATGGTGTCGAGGGCAATGGCGGCATCCAGGCCAAAAGAGCAGGTCTCACAAAAATAGACGCCGTTCACAAGGCCCAAGTCAAGCTTTACGGGAGTGCCGTTGATGGTCTGGCCCAGGCTTGCCATGGGGTCGTTCAATGCCAGATGCATGGTGCGCGCATAGTCGTTGCCAGAACCCATAGGCACCAAGCCTAGGCGTGGGCGTTTCTCGGCAGGGATGGCCATCAAGCCGTTGACGATCTCGTGGATGAGGCCATCGCCACCCACAGCGATCACAGTATCGTAGTTTTTGGCAGCCTTGGCTTTGCGCAGGCCGTCGCCAGGCGAGGTGGTTTCATAATAGCTGTAACCAGATACGGCGCTGGAATAGGCATCCAATGTGCGCTTTACAAAGGCGCCACCTTGCGCACCCTTGCCACTTTGGGCGGCGGGATTGCAAATCACCAGCGTGCGCCCCAACTTGCTTGTAGCCATGCGGCTCCTTCTAAAGATATGCTGACGGTGCGAAGATACCCAAAAATCGGCCGAAAAAAGCCCAGGCACTGCGGCCTGGGCCCTTTACGTGTGATGGAGCGGGTGACGGGAGTCGAACCCGCCTCAACAGCTTGGAAGGCTGTGGTTCTACCGATGAACTACACCCGCAAGACCCTGGTCGGGGCGACTGGATTCGAACCAGCGACCCTCTGCTCCCAAAGCAGATGCGCTACCAAGCTGCGCTACGCCCCGAGGTAGGTAGAAAGTATAGCGAAATCTGACGACATATCTACCCTTGTGTGCAAAAGCCACAAGCCAATTTTGAGTGATAGTGCGATTAGTATCATCCCCGGTGTCCATATTGTTACCGCCCACCTTTCAAGCAAAAGCTCTTCGTGCACGCTTTATAGACTGGTGCTCGACGAGCTTAAGCGTCTATGAAAACGCTTTGGCCTAAAGACACACTGTCAGAGTTTTTACCAAGGTGAGCTTGGTTTTTTGAGAGGAGCGCTATGAGTTATACCCAACGAGTGGCAGAGGAGCTCAAGGCTCGCTATGCAGACCAACCGGAGTTTGTGCAGGCTGCTACTGAGGTTCTGGATTCCATAGAACCCGCTCTAGCCGCCCATCCTGAATATGAGGCTGCTGGCTTGCTGGAGCGCTTGGTAGAGCCTGAGCGTATCGTCATGTTCCGCGTGCCTTGGGTGGATGACAAGGGTCAGGTGCAGGTGAACCGCGGCTATCGCGTGGAGTACAACAGTGCTATAGGCCCCTACAAGGGAGGCTTGCGCTTCCATCCCTCGGTAAATCTGGGCATCCTCAAATTCTTGGGCTTCGAGCAGATCTTTAAGAACTCCTTGACCGGCCTGCCTATGGGCGGCGGCAAGGGTGGCAGCGACTTTGACCCCAAGGGCAAGAGCGATCGCGAGGTAATGGCCTTCTGCCAATCTTTCATGACCGAGCTCCAGCGCTACATTGGACCGGACACTGATGTTCCCGCTGGCGATATTGGCGTAGGTGGTCGCGAGATTGGCTATATGTTTGGCCAGTACAAGCGTATCCGCGACGAGTTCACCGGCGTCCTCACTGGCAAGGGCCTCTCCTTTGGCGGCTCCCTTTGCCGCACTCAGGCCACGGGCTACGGCTTAGTCTACTTTGTGGCCACTCTGCTGGAGGATCATAAGGATTCCCTAGAAGGCAAGACCGTGGTGGTTTCTGGTGCCGGTAACGTGGCTATATACGCCATCGAAAAAGCCCAGCAGCTAGGTGCCAAGGCGGTTACCTGCTCCGATTCCACCGGTTGGATCTATGATCCCGAGGGCATCGACGTAGCCCTGCTCAAAGAGGTCAAAGAGGTCAAGCGCGCTCGCCTTACCGCCTATGCTGAAGCACGTCCTTCTGCTCAATATCATGAGGGTCGCGGCGTCTGGTCTGTGCCCTGCGACGTGGCGCTGCCCTGCGCCACCCAAAACGAGCTCTCCTTGGACGACGCTAAGGCGCTCGTGGAGAACGGCTGCAAGGTGGTAGCCGAGGGCGCCAATATGCCTACAACTCGCGACGCTACCGAGTATCTCATCGATAAGAAGGTGGCCTTCTGCCCCGGCAAAGCTGCCAACGCCGGTGGAGTGGCCGTCTCTGGCCTTGAGATGAGCCAAAACTCCGAGCGCCTCTCTTGGACCTTTGACGAGGTTGACGCTCGCCTAAAGACCATCATGGAAAACATCTACACTGCTGCTTCCAGCGCTGCCGCCTCTGCAGGCTTTGAAGGCAACCTGGTAGTGGGCGCCAACCTTGCCGGCTTTGCCAAGGTGGCCGAGGCCATGTATGCCCAGGGCATCGTCTAATCCTTCTGTCTGCCGAGAAACCCCATCCTTCCTTCTGGGAGGGATGGGTTTTCTTGAAGGCGTTCAAGCGCTAAGATAGAAACTCTTGACGCGGGCATGGCGGAATTGGCAGACGCGCAAGATTTAGGTTCTTGTGGACTTTTGTCCGTGGAGGTTCGAGCCCTCTTGCCCGCACCAGTCATCTAGCTGGGCAAACGACCTTGTGTCGTTTGCCTTTTTTTATTATGCATTTTGGCCTTCTGCGACAGATCGTGACAGATGATCTGCCTTTAAACATAAACAACTGAATGTAGATAACTTGGCAGGCGGCGGTTGTCGGCCTCCAGCTTGTGGTCGACCTTGGGCTCTTGGGGATCACCCTCGCCGGGCTTGGGGTCTTGGGGCTTGTTGCCCTCGCCGCCCTTAGGGTCTTGGAGCTGGCCGCTCTCGCCTGGGGCCTGCTGTTGCGCACCGTTCAGAGTCATGGATACCTCCCGACCGTTTGGGGCACGGGCCTATCCTGTGCCCTTCTGAGCCGAGATGATGGGGGAGCTGTAACGGCAAAAGAAAAGGCATCGATTCCGATGCCTTTGGGATCCGGTTAATTTTTGCGCGCTGATTTGAGGGGCTAGGCGTAGAGCTCTTCCATGACGGCGATGGCTTGCTTACGGTCCTTATATTCACCCGTAAGCTCTACGACCAGGTGAGTTTGTTCTCCGAGAAGCTTGCGGTCATCCTCAGAGAGACCTTCAATGACCTTTATGAGGATGGCGGCACGCTCGTCACCAGTGGCGCCCGTTCTTTCAACGGCCTTGGTAACTCTAGAATAGACGGTCAACGAGAACACCCCATTTCATAAGTACTGACTCTGTTGCCGCATCTGGATTGGTTGCAATTTCAAGCAACGCATCCTCCCAGCTGTCATCACTCAGATCATACCCTGCGATGGGCTTATGGACAACGGTGTACTGGTAGATTGACCCGTCATGCCCACAGATGAAGCCCGATGTTTGCCCATTGGCGATCCCGCTCCGGATGTCTGCGGCGGATGGCGGCGATCCTTTTGGGTGGTTGTGTAGGCTCACAACCACATGGCCTTCCTCTAGCGCCTCTTGCACCTTCTTTTTCTGCTTCGCTCCCGGGGTAACCCCGAACTTGGTTTTCTGGCCCACTACCGACGTGATGCGCTTCTGTGCGGTGAGATCGTAGTAGAAGAGCTGCTCATAGGGAGTCTTGTCAGTGGCCTTCAGGATCCGCTTGACATCCTCGTAGATCGTATCGGCCATGCTGCTAATTTGAGCACCGCCGTCAGCTTCTATCCTTGCTTTACGCAGGGCATTCAGGTAGCCCTTGCTGTCCACCTTGTCGAAATCCACCGCGCAGTCTCGCTGATACTCAAGGCCTCGGTTTTCTGGGCGGCGCTTGTTGTCGGTAGCGTGTTGGGGGTCGGTTAGCTTCTTTTTCTCGTTTGCAGCCAGGCGTTTCCTGCGCTCAGAGCCGCTCTCGCGGTAGGTTATGTCGCGCTGCAGCTTGCCAAGTGCTCTCGGCTGTTTGGCCACCCCGTAGGCCTTCTCCCGCTCGTACTGGCGTGGCAGCTTGTTCTGCTTGCACCAGGCATTGACGCGCTTCTGAGCCTGGCCGAGACGGGCCCGGTCGCCTGTCATGTCCAAGCCCTGCTCCTGGCCTAGGGCGATGCGGCGCTTGTACTTGCGCACGTTGCGTTCCAGGCGGCGCTGCACCTGGGTGGCCTCGTAGTACTCTTCGGATGTCTTGCCGAAGAGCTTCTCTTCCTCTGAGAAGTCGGTGCGTGGGAGCTTGGAGAGACCGGGCACGTAGGGCGTCATGGTGTGGCGGCAGTTGGCGCCGGCGAGACCCGTCACCGTGCCGTAGCCGGTGAGGATATCTCAAGAAGCGATCTAATGTGAAAAGGGTAAAAGCCGGGACGCACGACATTGTTGAGCAGTGCGCGATGGAAGGGCTTCTAGGTAGCTACACGATGCGTGCACGCATTGAGCAACTTTGCTTTGACCTGAACGCGCTTTAGTATCAGAATGTACGTTCGTAAAGTTAGGTGCCTTGTGTTCCCTAACGCCGCCATAGGGGCGGCTCATAGATTAACAGGAGGAATGTTGGATATCACCGTTACCGCTGGTGAGCCCGCGGATTCTAAGCTGGTTGCCCGTGTCGCTATCCCCGCAGACGAGGTTAAGAAAGCCGTGGCTGCCACCTATAAGGAGATTGCCGGTCGCTACAATTTCCCTGGCTTCCGCAAAGGTCGCGCCCCTCGTCCTGTCATTGACTCTGCTGTGGGCAAAGAGGCCGTGATGGCAGATGCCACCAATGAGCTTCTGTCCAAGGCTGAGCCCTTCATCATCAATGAGTTGGGCGTTGTGCCTGTGGGCGAGCTGGATTTTGGCGAGGATCTCCAGCCTGTGGTCGACAAGCAGGATTATGAGGTAGAGGTCACCGTCACCCTCATTCCCACCGCTGAGCTCTCCTCCTATGATCCCGTAGACATCCAGATGCCTCCTGCAGAGGCTACGGATGCAGAGGTGGCCTCTCAGCTGGATCTTCTCATGAGCTACCAGGCTCGTTTTGAGGACGGCGACGAGAACACCCAGGTTGCCTCTGGCGACTTTGTGAACGTAGACATTGAGGATATCGAGAACGCCTCTGAGCTTGCAGGCGAAGGCCGTATGCTCCCCACTGGTTCCGGCATGCTTCCTCAGGCTCTCGAAGAGGCCTTGGTGGGCATGAAGCCCGCCGGCGAGAAAGAGGTGGAGTACGAAGGCGCCGACGGCAGCCAGATCAAGATGAAGGTCAAGGTCAACGACGTCAAAGTCAAGACCGTGCCCGAGCTCACCGATGAGTATGTGAGCGACGTCTTTGGCTTCGACAACATCGATGCCTTGAAGGAAGCCCTCAAGAAGGAGATCCAGCAGGACAAGGATCAGAACCTCCCTGCCCTCAAAGAGGATCGCGCTGTGGCTGCGCTGGAGAAGCGCCTGGAGCTTGAGACCGTTCCTGAGGACTATGTCAAGCAGATCAACGGCGAGATCACCCGTTCTTTCCTTCAAGATCTCCAGGCTTCCGGCCAGACGGTGGATTCCTTCCTCAAAGCTCGTCGCGTCACCATGGATCAGCTTCTGGCTGACCTCCAGGCACAGGCTGTGGAGCACGCTCGTCAGTCCATCGCTCTGGATGCCCTCGCACGCCACCTCAATGTCGAGGCTACTCAGGAGGACGTGCGCGCTGAGTTCGAGAACGTCTACGACGAGAAGCATCTCGACAAGGCGCTTAAAGAGTTTACAGAGTCCGGCCAAATGCCTGCCGTGCGCGAGACGGTCAAGCGCACCAAGGCGCTTCAGTGGCTGCTGGATAACGCCCATGTTACTGAGGTCGACGAAGTGGCGGAGAAAAACGACTCCGCTGAGTAACCTTTGATGGAAATGGCCGGACCTCAAACATCCGGCCATTTTCTTAAGCACGAAAGGAGTGGGCATGCACAATCCCACTAACATCCCTAATATTCCCTACGTCATCGAGCAGACCCCTCGTGGCGAGCGTTCCTACGACATCTATAGCCGTCTGCTCAATGACCGCATCGTCTTTTTGGGCGAGCAGGTAGATTCCAACTCTGCCAACCTGGTCATCGCCCAGCTGCTGCACTTGGAGAGCCAAGATCCCGATAAGGACATCTCCCTTTACATCAACTCACCCGGAGGCGATGTCTATTCTGGCCTGGGCATCATCGACACCATGAACTACATCAAACCCGATGTCTCCACCATCTGCGTGGGTATGGCAGCCTCCATGGGCGCCATGATTCTGGCCTCGGGCGCCAAGGGCAAGCGTTTGGCACTGCCTAACTCCATGGTGCTTATCCATCAGCCCTCGAGCGGCGTCCAGGGTCAGCAAACAGACATCAACATCGTGGCCAAAGAGACCACCTACCTGCGCGAGCACCTCAATCAGATGCTTGCAGATGCCACTGGGCAATCCTTCGATCGCATCCAGCAAGATACCGAGCGCGACAACTATATGCGCGCCCAGGAAGCTCTGGAGTACGGCTTGGTAGACAAGGTCATCTCTGCCCGCGCCAACGTCAACGAGGCCTAATGCTATGAGCCGATTCGACGACATTCACTCTGACGATCTGCGCTGCTCCTTCTGTGGGAAGACGCGCGATCAGGTGAACAAACTAATCCAGGGACCCGATGACATCTACATCTGCGATGAGTGCGTAGAGACCTGCGCAGACATCATCAATGAGGCAGAGCAGTCAGAAGGCCCTTCTGAGAACAATCCCATCTTTGACGAGCTGCCTACTCCCCATGAGATCTATGAGGAGCTGGGCCAGTATGTCATGGGGCAAGAGGCGGCCAAACGTGCCATGTCAGTGGCGGTCTACAACCACTATCGCCGCGTCCAATGCCAAAACGACAATGACGACAATGACATCCACGAGCTGCAGATGCCTCAGGAGCCTTCGGGGGATGACACTGACGACGTGGAACTTGCCAAGAGCAACATTCTGCTTTTAGGCCCCACGGGTACCGGCAAGACGCTTTTGGCTCAAACGCTGGCGCGTTTCTTGCAGGTGCCATTTGCCATCGCAGATGCCACCACGCTTACTGAAGCTGGCTATGTGGGTGAGGATGTGGAAAACATCCTGCTTAAGCTTATCAATGCTGCAGACGGCGATGTGGAGCGTGCCCAAACCGGCATCATCTATGTGGATGAGATCGACAAGATCGCCCGCAAAGCAGAGAACGTCTCTATTACCCGTGACGTCTCAGGCGAAGGCGTGCAACAAGCCCTCTTGAAGATTCTCGAGGGCACCGATGCCGCAGTGCCTCAGCAGGGTGGCCGCAAGCATCCTCAACAGGAGCTTATCCATATAGACACCACCAACATCCTCTTTATTTGTGGCGGCGCCTTTGTGGGGCTCGATAAGATCATCGCCGACCGCATTGGCAAGAAGGGTATTGGCTTTGGCAATGACCTTGGCGCCCGCATCGAGGATTCCGAAGATGAACTAATGAGCCAGGTAGCCCCTCAAGACCTGCACAAGTTTGGCCTCATCCCCGAGTTCATTGGCCGTATCCCTGTGATCACTTCCACCAAGGAGCTCACAGAAGACGACCTCATCGACATCCTCACACGCCCCAAGAATGCCTTGATCAAGCAGTACAAGCGCATGTTCGAGCTGGAGGGCGTGGAGCTGGAGTTCGAGGAGGACGCGCTGCGAGAGATTGCGGCCAAGACCCTCGAACGTGACACTGGCGCCCGTGGCCTTCGTGCCATTCTGGAGACCACGTTAGAGCAAACCATGTTCGATATTCCTTCAGAGGAAAACGTAATCAAGGTAGTGGTGACCAAAGAGGCAGTGGACGGCCTTGAGCAGCCCCGCAGAATAACGGCAAAAGAAGCCCATCACCTGGCCAGTTAAGCCAGCGAAGTGAGGTACATTTAAGGGACGGTTCTTATCCTAGAGCCGTCCCATTGCTTTTTGTGAGCACGATTCCAGAGAAAGGAACCATCCTATGGAACGTCCTTGCGCGTGGAATTCCTACGACACAGATAGTCTTGCGTGTCTCGAGGCTCTTAACGAGCGCTATCGCAGGTTTATCTCTGAAAACAAGACTGAGCGTGAGTGTGTTGCTGCTGCAGTGAAAATGGCCAAGGATGCCGGTTATAAAGATTTGGCTGAGGCGGTAGCAGCAGGCCAGCCAGTAGCGGCCGGAGACAAGTTCTATGTGAACACTCGCGGCAAGGCCCTCACGCTCTTTTGTCTCGGCACAGAGCCTTTAGAGTCTGGCCTCAATATCCTGGGCGCCCATGTGGATTCTCCTCGCTTGGACATCAAGCAAAACCCCGTCTATGAGAAGGCAGATCTGGCCTTTATGGACACCCATTACTATGGTGGCCTCAAGAGCAGCCTTTGGGTGGCAACCCCTCTGGCCATCCATGGCGTGGTGGCCAAAAAAGATGGCTCGGTAGTGAATGTATGCGTGGGAGAGGATCCTCAGGACCCGGTCTTTTGCATCTCCGACATCCTCATCCATCTAGCCCAAGATCAAATGAAAAAGACCCATGCCGAAGCTGTGGATCACGAGAACCTTGACATCATCGTAGGCGGTCGTCCTCTGGTGGAAGAGGGCGACAAAGATGCCGAGAAGGGCGAAGCTGTCAAAAATTTGCTGCTTTCCATTCTTGGGGAGCGCTACGACATCGCAGAAGAGGATCTGCTTTCTGCAGAACTCGAAGTGGTTCCTGCTGGCCCGGCACGCGAAATGGGCTTTGACCGCTCGATGATCCTAGGCTATGGCCAGGATGACCGCGTATGTGCCTATACCTCGCTGGAAGCAATGCTGGCAGTGGAGGCTCCTTCTCGCACCAGTGCCTGCCTGCTGGTAGACAAAGAGGAGATCGGTTCTGTAGGCGCCACCGGCATGCAGGCACTTTATTTTGAGAATGCCCTGGCGGAGCTCATGGAGCTGGCAGGGGAGGGCGGCTCTCTCAAGCTGCACCGTGCCCTGGCTAATTCCCGTATGCTCTCCAGCGACGTCTCTGCGGGCTTCGACCCTGCCTATGCCGATCGCTTTGAGGAGAAGAACTCGGCTTTCTTGGGCCGCGGCCTTTGCTTTAACAAGTTCACCGGCTCACGCGGTAAGACCGGGTCAAACGATGCTGATGCCGAGTACGTTGCTCAAATTCGTGCCATCATGGACAACGCCCAGGTAGCCTTCCAAACCTGTGAGCTGGGCCGTGTAAATGCGGGTGGTGGTGGCACCATCGCCTTCATCCTCGCTCGCTACGGCATGAAGGTCATCGATTCTGGCGTGGCGGTGCTCTCCATGCACTCCCTCTGGGAAGTGGTGAATAAGGCCGATGTCTTCGAGGCGTTCAAGGGCTACAAAGCCTTCTTGAGCTCTCCTGAGGCCTAGAGACTTTACAGTTATAAGAATTTGGCAAGACCTCATCGGCTGCCCTGGCCGATGGGGTCTTTTCTCGGTATGCAAGGGTATAGGAAGAGCTCTCAACATTGGGTCACGCAACGGCGAGAAGGAGGAGGCGCCAGTGCGCGGTGTGTCTTCAAATCAAAAGGGTTCGGCAAAGGTGACTGCTCAGACGCTTCGCTATTATTGGGCGGCCACCAAGAGACATTGGCCATGGTTTCTAGGGGCCGTACTTTCTAGTTTAGGCTTCGTATTCTTCTTGTCCTATATGAACCCCTATCTCATGGGTTTGGTCATCGACCGGGTAAGCGAGGGGAGCACTGCGGCCAATCAGGTCATGAACGTCTTTGGGCCCATTATTGTGGCTCTGGTGGCGGTCAATGCGCTAGGGCAGGTCTGCTCAAAGCTCCAGGACTACTTCACCGCAAAGATCGAGATCCTTACTACTTATGACCTCACCACCCAGGCATTCGACACGCTGTCCTGCCAATCTATGACCTTCTATGCCAATAGGTTCGGTGGATCGCTGGTCTCCCAGGTGCAGCGCTTTTGCGGCGCCTACTCCACCTTGATGGATTGCGTGCAGTATGCCGTGATCCCCATTTGCTCCTCGGTGATCTTCACCATCGCCCTTTTGGCTGCTCAAGTGCCTGTCTATGTGGCGGTGCTCTCCATCTTTTTGGTGATCTACGTGGTGGTGGTCTATAAGCTCTACAGCAAAATACTTCCGGCCAACGCCAAGGCTGCGGCGGCGGGCAATAGGCTCTCAGGTCAGCTGGCAGACTCCATCACCAACATTTTGGCGGTCAAAACCACAGGCCGCGAGGATTTTGAGCGTGCTCGGTTTGATAAAGCGAGCCAAGAGGTGCGCTCCGCCGACTCCGAGCGCATGCGGGCCAACATCCGCTGTGGAGCGGCCACCAGCTCCATCATCGTGCTCATCATGAGTGCCTGCACCATCTTTGTGGCTGGCGGGAACGCCTGGTTTGGGGTCACGCCCGGCGTGCTGGTGATGATGTTTAACTACACCTATAGCCTCACCATGCAGTTCAACCGACTCTCCTCGACTTTCTCCACCCTCAACCGATCATTTGGCGATGCCTACGACCTCACGGTTGCCTTAGGAGAGCCGTTGTTGGTTGCCGATAAACCCAACGCCCCTGACTTGCACGTGGACGGTGGTGCCCTGGAGTTCAAGGACGTGTCCTTCCACTATCCTGACGCCCAGGACAACGACAGGGTGTTTGAGGGTTTGAACTTCTCGGTTCCTGCAGGGCAGCGAGTGGGTCTGGTGGGCAGGAGCGGATCGGGTAAAACCACCCTTACCACGTTGCTTTTGCGTTTGGCTGACCTGCAAGCCGGCGAGATCTTGGTGGATGGGCAAAACATCGCCGACGCCACTCAAAAGAGCCTGCGGCGCTCCATCGCCTATGTGCCTCAAGAGCCGCTGCTGTTCCATAGGTCTATCAGGGACAATATCGCCTACGGCAGGCCCGAGGCCACAGAGGAAGAGATCATCGAGGCAGCCAAAAAGGCCAACGCGCTGGAGTTTATCCAGCAGCTGCCGCAGGGGTTTGACACCATGGTGGGGGAGCGAGGGGTCAAGCTCTCGGGAGGTCAGCGCCAACGTGTGGCCATTGCTCGCGCCATCCTCACCAACGCTCCTATTCTGGTATTGGACGAGGCCACCAGTGCGCTGGATTCTGAGAGCGAGCGGCTGATTCAGGAGGCGTTGGCCTCGCTTATGGAGGGGCGCACGGCCATCGTGATCGCCCACAGGCTCTCTACGGTAGCGAGCCTGGATCGCATTGTGGTGCTCCAAGACGGCGCTATTGTTGAAGATGGCACCCATAGTCAGCTGGTGACAGCAGGCGGCCCCTATGAGAAACTGTGGGATCGGCAAACCGGTGCATTCCTGGACGAGAAAGGCGAAGACTAGTGGACCAGGTGACCATATACACAGACGGCTCCAGCCGTGGAAACCCTGGCCCAGGCGGCTATGGCGCCGTGCTGCTCTTTGTGGATGCGACAGGCCGTGAACATCGCTTGGAGCTGTTCCAGGGATTTCGCTGCACCACCAACAATCGCATGGAGATGATGGCTGCCGCCGCAGCGCTCGAAGCACTCAAGCGCCCTTGCAAGGTAGAGCTTCACAGCGATTCGCAATATCTAGTCAACGCTCATGAAAAGGGTTGGATCAAGGGCTGGCAAAGGAATGGCTGGAAGACTGCTTCCAAGCAGCCTGTGAAAAACACCGATCTCTGGCAGCGGCTCATAGCTGCCGAAGCCCCACACGACGTGCACTATGTATGGGTCAAGGGCCATGCGGGAGAAGAGCTCAACGAGCGCTGCGATGAGCTGGCAGTAGAGGCAGCCCTAGGAGGCCATCTCGAAGAAGACGCGGGGTTTAACTCTTAGCGACGCCAAAACCCTGTGTACCAAGCTGGGCGCAACCCGTATGGTGACGGTGTGCATCGATGCCTACGAGGAGCCCCAGCTCTACCAAGCCTTGTTCGAAAGCACCAAGGGCGCCAACACAATTCGCTATGAGATCACCCCTTGCCCCCAAGGATCGCTCGTGGCCTACGAAGAGACGTTTAGCACTCCCTCCACCCCAGGCGCCTTCAACCAGAAGCTCATGCAAAGCCTTCTGTCCCGAAGCTCCAAGAGACGCATGTGCGCTCAGCTGGGTGCGCTCGAAGCTCAGCTCAAATCGTCCCAGCGCCCCTAAGAGAGCTGCATCCCGTGCCTTCTGCCTCATCGCCTAGGTACCGAGAAACCCTGACACAAAAGATTGAAAAGCTCTCCATGGAAGTAAACGAACAGCTGCATCTGTCCTGTTTCGAGATCATCTCTCAAGTGGGAATGGCCAGAAGTTGCTACATAGAGGCCATGGACTTGGCCTCTGCAGGAGATATCGAGCAGGTTCGAACAAAAGCTGCAGAAGGGGACGGGTTCTTCTCGGCAGGCCATACGGTTCATGCCCAACTGATCACCCAGGCAGCTCAAGGCGAGCCGGTGCCAGTAGACATCCTGTTAGTGCATGCAGAGGATCAGCTCATGAGCGCCGAGGAATTCAAGATTTTGACCGAGCGCTTCATCAACATGGCACGACAAGCCTGCGCCAAGCGCTAGGCTTTTTCACTTTCTCCCAACAGCCTTGGATCGAGGCCTGTAAAAGAGGGCTGCCAAGTGATGAGATCGGGGAAGGCGGCCACCTGTCCCGAAGCAGGAGTTCCGGCCTCGATCAGCTCAAGCAGATGCGAGGCCACATAGGTGCCAATGGCCTGCGCGAAGCATCTCGGTGGCTACGCGTTTGGCGCTGGTGCGGCTGTCGGCCAGCACAGAGTCGACGCAAGGGGAGTCGTAGAGCGCAGAGATCGAGACCACCGGCACCCCTGAGCGCTCGAGGATTTTAGAGGGCGACCAGGAAGCATCGCCTTCAAAAAGCACCAGCCCATCCACCTGGCGATCCAAGAGCAACTCTAACTTTTGCTCGAAGACCTCAGGGTCGTTTCGAAAACCAGCCAGCAAGATGATGTAGTTGTCCAGCTCCATCTCGCGCTCGATGGCAGCGATGGCGCTGGTGGCGAAGTGGTTGAGCATGTTGTTGACCAGCAAGCCTACCGAGCGGCTCTTTCGACTCCTCAGGCTTCCGGCCAAAAGATTGCGGTGATAACCCAGCTCGGCTACGGCGGCATCGATGCGCTGGCGGTTGCTCTCTTTGATTTTCGCTCCGTTGAGATAGCGCGACACTGTGCCTGTCGACACGCCTGCCAGGGCGGCAGCCTGCTGAATGGTGGCCATGGGGTCTCTTCTCGGTAGAATCGGTTCAATTCCCCTGTTTTTTAGGCGAGCTTTTGGCCTTGAAGGTCAAGAAACCCGCTGGCAACGCCAATAGTGCCGACAAGACCGTGAATTCAATACATGATTGTTGATCTGGGCTTGAAAATCTGTGGGGAGTAACGATAATCTAGTGGGTGCATGAGCCGGATGCTCATGCATAGTATCTGTCGGCCCCCGAGCATGCAATTCAGACGTCGAGCTATGGGCGCATCCCACCCCGTGAGCTTTGCAATTCGATGACCATGACCATCGGGGCCCCGTGTTCTGAAAGGGGTCCACTCTTGAGTGAGATTCAAAACTCGTCCGTCTTTTCCTTCGATGATGTCTCTGATGAGGAAATGAACAGCCTCATCGACGGCACCATCACCGACTTCGACGAGGGCGACCTGGTCACTGGTACCGTCGTTAAGATCGAGCGCGATGAGGTGCTGCTCGACATCGGATTCAAGTCCGAGGGCGTCATCCCTGTGCGCGAGCTGTCCATCCGCAAGGATGCCAATCCTTCCGATATCGTGGTGATGGGCGAGACCATCGAGGCTTTGGTGCTCCAGAAGGAGGACAAGGACGGCCGTCTCATCCTCTCCAAGAAGCGTGCCGAGTACGAGCGTGCCTGGAACCGTGTTGAGGAAGACTTCAACAATGGCCAGAACGTCGAGGGCGAGGTCATCGAGGTCGTTAAGGGCGGCCTGATCCTGGACATCGGCCTGCGCGGCTTTTTGCCCGCATCCTTGGTCGACCTCCGTCGCGTCAAGGATCTCAATGCCTACCTGGGCACCCGCATCGAGGCCCGCGTCATCGAGATGGATCGCAATCGCAACAACGTGGTGCTCTCCCGCCGCGTAGTGCTCGAGGAGGCCCGCAAGGCCGAGCGCTCTGAGATCCTCTCCAAGCTGCAGCCTGGCATGCGCCTCAAGGGCACCGTCTCCTCCATCGTGGACTTTGGCGCCTTCGTGGACCTGGGCGGCATCGACGGCCTCATCCACATCTCCGAGCTCTCTTGGAACCACGTCAATCATCCCTCTGAGGTGGTCAAGGTGGGTCAGGAGGTCGAGGTGCTGGTGCTCGATGTCGATCTCAACCGCGAGCGCATCTCCCTGGGCCTCAAGCAGACCACCGAGGATCCTTGGCGCACCCTGGTCAAGAAGTACCCTGTGGGCGCTATCGTCGAGGGTCGCGTAACCAAGCTGGTTCCCTTTGGCGCATTCGTGGATCTGGGCGACGGCATCGAGGGCCTGGTGCACATCTCCGAGATGGCGCGCCAACACGTCGACGCTCCCGCACAGGTCACTTCTGTGGGCAATGAGGTGCAGGTCAAGGTTATGGAGATCGATCTGGACCGCCGTCGCATCTCCCTCTCCATGAAGGCTGCTGCAGAGACGCTGGGCTTCGACGTAGAGGTCACTCCTCTCGACACTCCTGAGGCCAAAGAGGCTGAGGTTGTAGAGGTCGAGGATGGTCCTGAAACCTCTGAGGACGCCGAGTAGCTCTTGTCGACATCTGCATAGCTAAGCGAGCTTTGAAAGGCTCCAGAGATCCGTATCTCTGGAGCCTTTTGCTGTAATGAATGCGAATTCATTTGCATCTATCAATGGGAATGACCGTAAATTTCAGCAATGCAACGCAGGTAGAAGGCAAAATAGCATTTCTTAGGACAGAGATTTCTCAGGTACTTATAAGCTGTTAATCCTCTGTAACGCAGTGGAGTGAAAGGCCCCATATTCAGGTGGCTTCAAGCATAGTTTTTGCATCACCCGAAGGGGAGAGACAAGGAGAAACTCATGGCATTCACCAACCTTTCCCGTCGTTCCTTTGTAAAGGGCGCCGGGCTGCTATCCTGCGGTGCTGCTGCTTCTGCGGTTTTGTCTGGTTGCGGGGGAGCACCTGCTGCAGAGGCAGACGAGGCCAAAAAGGTCCTTCGTTGGGCTCAGTCCAACGCCAAGCAGGGCTTGGACATGCAAAAGAGCACCAACTCCGGCATGAGCGCGGTGTCCGACCCTGTGGTCGAAGCCCCTCTGCGCTTCACCGAGGACAACGAGCTTGTGCCTTGCCTGCTTACCGAGATTCCTACCGTCGAAGATGACGGGGTGACCTATCACTGCACCCTTAAAGAGGGCATCAAGTGCCACGATGGCTCCATCCTCACTGCCAATGACGTGAAGTATTCCTTCACCCGTATGTTCCTGCCTCAGACTGCCGGCCTTTCCACTTATATGTATGACATGATCGTGGGTGCACAGGAGGTCATGGACGGCACCACTACCGATCTCGCTGGTGTGACGGTTGAGGATGACACCCACTTCACCATCACCCTGCAATATCCCATGGCAACCTTCGTGAAGAACCTTGGCATCAACTATGCCAATGTCTTCCCTCAGAAGGCCTGCGAGGAGGCGGGCGACAAGTGGGGCTATGAGCTCAACTATGTAGGTTCCGGCCCCTTCAAGCTGGTTGAGAACGACGATTCCACCCACATGGTCTTCGAGCGTTTCCCTGAGTATCACCTGGCCGACGAGATCCATCTGGACGGAATCGACGTCACCTTCGAGGATGACAACAACACCAAGCTCATGAAGTTCAAGAACGGTGACATCGACATGTGCGATCTCACCATCGACCTTCTGCCTACTTATCAGCAGGACCCCGATGTGAAGGATTGCATCAATTACTCCACCGGATTAGGCACTTGGTTTGTAAACCTCAACCTCAATACCCCTGCTCTCCAGGATGTGCGCGTGCGTCAGGCCATGAGCTTGGCCATCGACCGTCAGGCCATCATCGACAACATGCTCTCCGGTGCCGGCGTACCTGCCTCTGGCTTCCTTAACCAGGGCGTGCCCGGCTTTGATTCCTCTGCCGAGGCGTTCCCCTATGACCCCGATAAGGCCAAGGCATTGCTGGCTGAGGCCGGTGCCTCCAACGTCAAGCTCTCTTGCGTTGTGCGCACCGGCCAGTACGAGTCCATCATGGTGGCTGTCCAGAACTATCTCAAAGAGGTAGGCATCGACATGGACGTTCAGACGGTGGACAACGGCGTGTGGGCCAGCGACTGGGTGGCCGGCGAGTATGAGGTCACCGCTCTGGCGTGGTATCCCCTCTATGCCGATGCCGACAACCAGATGTACACCTACTTCCACAGCTCCAATGCTTCTGGCAAGGGCAGCTTCTACAACAATCCAGAGTTTGACGCACTCATGGATGAGGCTCGTCGCTCTGCTGACGAGGAGCACCGCGCAGAGCTCTATCGCGAGGCTGACAACATCATGTCTCGTACCGATTACGCTTGCTTGCCGCTGTTCTACCCGCAGCTCATGTTTGTGACCAAACCTAATGTAAAGAATGCTAAGCTTGGTAATCTGATCTATCACTTCCGTGATATCGATATGGATGCTGAGCAGTAAGGCCAAAGTGATAAGGGCTGAGGTCTGAGCTCCAACGTTGCAGGCCGGGTGCCGATCCCACAGGTTTCGGCGCCCGGCTTGTTTTCCATGGGGGAAGGAGAACCATGCGGGATTACTTGGTCAAGCGCCTGCTACAGGCCATTGGCATTATCCTGTGCATCTCCGCCATTACCTTCTTTATGCTCAACATTGTGCCTGGCGACCCAGTGCGCATCATGATGGGCGATATGGCGGACGAGGCTACCATCGAGACTGTACGTCATAATATGGGTCTTGATCGTCCCGTAGTGGAGCAGTACTTCTCCTGGCTTGGAGGAATGCTCACCGGAGATTTTGGAAGCTCCTATACCCAGCGCAAACCTGTGGGCATGCTCATGGGCCAGGCTTTCCAAGTGACGGCAGCCTTGGCACTTGCTGCCTATGTGTTCGCCCTTGTGTTGGGCCTTATCATAGGCGTGGTGTCTGCTGCCAAACGCGGTACCTGGGTGGATAAAACCCTCATGAGCCTTTCCATCTTTGGCATCTCGGCGCCGGTTTTTTGGGTGGCCATCATTTTACAGATCATCTTTGCCCTGCATCTACACCTGTTCCCGCTCTCAGGCATCAAAACGCCTGTCTACTTTGTGCTACCCACAGTGGCATTGGGAGTGCGCTATGCGGCATCCATCGCTCGCGTGACCCGCACCTCCATGCTGGAAGTGCTCTCCCAAGACTTCATGAGGACGGCGGAGGCCAAAGGTCTGGCCTACTGGGTCATCGTGATCCGCCATGCCATGCGCAACGCATTGATCCCCATCATTACCATTGCCGGCACCCAGCTCGGCGATATCTTCACTGGCTCCATACTCATCGAGTCTATCTTCTCGATGCCGGGCATGGGCAAGATGATGCTGGATGCCATCAATGCTCGCGACCTTCCTCTCATTCAGGGCGGCGTGATGTACATCGCCCTTATCTGCGTGGTGGTCTATTTCGTAGTAGACGTGCTCTATGCCGTGGTCGATCCCCGCATTCGTCTGGGAGAGGAGGGAGCAAACTGATGAGCGTCAATGATCCAAAGAAGTTCGAAGAGGCCATAGATAAAGAAGTGCTAGAGGATAACGGTGTCGCCGTGCCCCCCAGCTCGTTCGATGGCTATAACTCTGAGACCAATCCCATCAATAGCGAAAGCTATCCTGAGATGCTTGATGACGCTAACCCCGATATCGATCGGGTGCCTGAGACCAAGCGTCAAAAAGCCGAGAAGCTCTCCGCAGAAATCTCGCGCCAGAACCTAGACGCCTCTCTCAAGGCGGAGGCCCACGGCAAAAAGAAGAAAGTCGCTCAAAACTACTGGGCCGTCTCCTGGAATATCTTCCGTAAGGACAAGCTGGGCATGGTGTGCCTCGTGGTGGTATGCCTGCTGGTGCTCATTGCCCTCTGCGCCCCGCTTCTGGCACCCTATGATCCAGACACCCAAAACCTCCAAGCCATGTTGCAGCCGCCCTCGGCGGAGCACTGGTTTGGCACCGACAATTACGGGCGCGATCTGTTCTCCCGTGTGATCTACGGATGCCGCGTATCTCTTTCTGTAGGCGTGGTCTCTCAGCTTCTGGCATTGGCCATCGGCTTCTTCGCCGGTGTGGCTGCAGGTTACTTTGGTGGCAAAGTCGACTCGGTGATCTCCTTTATCATCCAAGTCTTTTCCAGCTTCCCCTTCCTGCTCTTCGCCATTATTGTCATGTTCGTTATGGGCCCGGGCCTTGCCAACCTCTATGTAGCACTGGGTCTTTTGGGCTGGACTTCTATGGCACGATTGGTGCGTGGCGACGTTAAGCGCCTCAAGGGGTCAGAGTATATCCAGGCGTGCATCATCTCTGGAGGAAAGCCTCTGCGTATTATCATGCGCCATCTGCTGCCCAACTGCGTTTCAACCATCATCGTTATGGCTACCTTGGGCATTCCTGGTGCCATTATGAGCGAGGCATCCCTTTCCTTCCTGGGTTTGGGCGTGCAGCCTCCCATGTCCAGCTGGGGTCAGATGATTAGCGCTTCTCAGCCTTATATTCAAAGTTCTACCTACTTCTCTGTGATTCCTGGTATTGCCATCATCATCACGGTAATGGCTTTCAATCTGTTGGGCGACGCCATGCGTGACGCCCTTGACCCCAAGCTGCGTTCCTAAGGAGGGAGGATCTGTGGCAGAAAGCACTTTGCGAGGCGCGCAGGGCGAGAACCTCTTAGAGGTGGATGACCTCTGCGTCACTCTTTTCACCGATGCAGGCGAGCTTCCCTGCATCCAGAACCTCTCCTTTGTGATGCGCCGTGGAGAGACGTTGGCCGTGGTGGGGGAGTCTGGTTGCGGCAAATCCATGACCGCCCTCTCCATCATGAATCTCATTCCCAAGCCTCCTGCAAAGATAGTGGGCGGCGCCATACGCTTTGAGGGCACTGACTTGGTGCAGCTCAGCGAAGAGCAGATGCGCAGCTATCGCGGCAACGCCATCTCCATGATCTTCCAAGAGCCTATGACCTCGCTTAACCCCGTGATGCTCTGTGGCAAGCAGATCGCCGAGGGACTCCTGGTGCACAACAAGGAGATGTCCAAGCAAGAGGCTGATGAGCGCGCTCTTGAGATGATCAAATTCGTGGGCATTCCTGCTCCCGAGAAGGTTGCCCACAGCTATCCCTTTGAGCTTTCCGGCGGCATGCGCCAGCGTATCATGATCGCTATGGCTCTCGCTTGCAGCCCTGCCATGCTTATCTGCGACGAGCCCACCACCGCTTTGGACGTCACCATTCAGGCCCAGGTGCTCCAGCTCATCGACAAGATGCGCGAGGAGACAAACACTGCCGTCATGCTTATCACCCATGACATGGGTGTAGTCTCCGAGATGGCTGATTGGGTTTTGGTCATGTATGCAGGCCGCCAAGTGGAATACACCCGTTCCCCAGTGCTCTTCAAGCATCCGGCGCATCCCTATACCCAAGGCCTCATCGACTCCATTCCCTCTATGGAGTCCTCTGGTGGCGAGCTCTATGCCATACCTGGCAATGTGCCTATGCTCTCAGACCTTCCCTCGGGATGTCTCTTCCATCCTCGCTGCCCTCATGCCAAAGGCATCTGCACCAAGCAGTGCCCCCGCTTCACTCCGGTTGAGGGCGACGAGAACCACCAGGTAGCTTGTTGGATGTACACCGATGCCTGGAAGGAGGCGTAAAAAGCCATGGCTTCCTTTGACGAGAAAGACATAGTTCTAAAAGTGCGCGGCTTGACCAAGCACTATCCCATCAAGAAGGGCGTCTTTGGCACTTCTGAGTCTGTAGTCCACGCATTGGAAAACGTTTCCTTCGACGTCCATCGCGGCGAGACCTTCGCCATCGTGGGCGAATCCGGCTGCGGCAAATCCACCTGCGGCAAGTGCGTCTTGCGTCTCACCGAGCCCACCTCTGGCTCTGTGTTGCTTGATGGCCAGGAGTTCACCCAGCTTAAAGGCAATGAGCTCACAGAAGCTCGCAAAAAGCTCAAGCTCATCTTCCAGGACCCCTATAGCTCTTTGAATCCTCGCATGACGGTGGCAGACATCATTGCCGAGCCCATCGACATCGCCAAGACCTACAAGACCAAAGAGGAGCGGAACCGCCGCGTGGACGAGATCATGGAGGCGGTGGGCCTCGACCTTTCCTATCGCTCCCGCTATCCCCACGAGTTTTCTGGCGGCCAGCGCCAGCGCATCGGCATTGCCCGCGCCATTGTCCTAGAGCCCGAGATCGTCATCTGCGACGAGCCCGTCTCAGCCTTGGACGTCTCCGTCCAAGC
This sequence comes from Muricaecibacterium torontonense, assembly GCF_004793925.1. Classification (NCBI taxonomy): domain Bacteria; kingdom Bacillati; phylum Actinomycetota; class Coriobacteriia; order Coriobacteriales; family Atopobiaceae; genus Muricaecibacterium; species Muricaecibacterium torontonense. Next base: position 230,097 of record NZ_SRYE01000003.1, read on the forward strand.
CAAAGTTATCAACTTGCTTGAGGAGCTCCAAGACCGCCTGGGCTTGGCTTACATCTTCATCTCCCATGATCTCTCGGTGGTAAAGCATATCTCCGACAACGTCATGGTCATGTATCTGGGCCATATGATGGAAAAGGCCTCCAAAGACCAGCTTTTTGCAAAACCGCTCCATCCCTATACCCAGGCGCTCCTCGACGTGGTTCCCAAGATCGGACCTGGTCGCATCCAAGATAAGCGCATCCTTCAGGGCGATGTGCCAAGCCCTGCCAATCCTCCTAAGGGCTGCTGCTTCCATACCCGCTGCCCTCAGTGCATGAAGGTATGCCTCACCCAAGAGCCCCAAGAGCTCGAGGCCGAGCCCGGCCATATCGTCGCCTGCCACCTCTTCGACAAGGGCCTTGCCCCCGACCAAAAGGAACCCGTGGCCATCAACTCTGCAGAGGCCGCCCAGCTCTAAGACATTGTCCTCAAGCTTCTTCAGAAGCACCCATGAGGCTTGCCGAGAAACCCATCCACAAAAGACAGGGGCCTTTCCCTCCATGGAAAGGCCCCTGTAGCTGTATCTGGGCAGTGGAGCTGGACTTCTAGGCCAGCTGATTGGTGAACTTGAAGTCGTAGACGCGGTAGATGCCAGAGAAGTCCTCATCTTTGAGATAAGGGGTCTGTGGCCAGTCCACAGGGATGGTGCCAAAGTCGACGTTTACCAACTGGTTGTCTGCCTGCAGCGTAAGATCGGTGCGCTTGGCGGCGTCCATGGTGGCCTCGGCCTCATCCACCAGCGAATCAAAGGTGGGAGAATCGTAGAACGAGCTTCGCTGGGAGGCCTTGGATGAGTAGAAGAACGAGCGCATGTGCTCGGCGCCAATCCAGCAGAGGGTGGTCCAAGTGATGAGGGTGCAGGGGAGGGCGCCGGCAGCGCGCTGGTCAACCCACATGCCGTCATCCATGATGGAGATGTTGGCAGTGACCCCGATGTTTCGCCAGTACTCCTGCAGGGCAGTGGCTACCGCTTCATCGCGAGAGCGTACAGGGAAGTCAAAGGCCAGGCCTGACACACCGGCATCAGCCAGCAGCGCTTTGGCCTTATCGGGATCGAAGGCAAGGGTCTCAAGCGAGTCGTCATGGCCCTCCTCGCCAGGCGCGCAAAACTGCGAGCAGGCAGTGGAGGCGCCTTGGAGCACGGTGTTTACCAATTCGTCGCGATTGATGGCCAAGGAGAGGGCCTGGCGCACGCGAGGATCCTTAAACATGTCCTCATGAAGGTTGAGGTTCACAAAGCGAGTGCTGGCAGGGGTGTAGGCCACGATGGAGCCAGCCACTTCCTCGTCGTCTACATACTGGTCGTAGAGGGAAGGGGCGAGGTTGCACAGATCGATCTGTCCGGCTTTGTAGTTCATTACCAAAGTGTTGGGATCGTCTACATAGCTCACTTCGATACCGTCGATCTTGGCAGGGCCGCCGTGGTAGTCGGCGAAGGTCTCCAAGGTGAGGCCTGTAGGGCTCTCGGCAGTGAGCTTGAAGGGGCCGGTGCCCACAAAATTGGTGCCGGTCCCCCAGGAGTCGCCGACGGCTTTGCAGGCGGCCTCGGGGTAGATGAGGGCGTAAAACTCGGTGAGCATGGGCAGGAAGATCGCCTGGACGCTCTCCAGCACTATGGTGAAGTGGGTGTCGTCTTGGACGGTAAGGCCCGCAAGCTCCTCCGTCTTGCCATCCATGACGTCTTTGGCGCCCACGATGGTGTCATAGACGTTGGTGGAGGGGTTTTTGGTAGAAGGCAAGAACATGCGGGTGAAGGTGAACTTCACGTCATTGGCGGTGAGGTTGGAGCCATCATGGACCGGAAGCTTGTCTTTGAGCTCAAAGGTATAGGTGAGGCCATCCGCAGAGATTTCCGGCATCTTGGTGAGCAACACCGGCTCCATCTCGAGCTTCTCGTTGAAGCGGATAAGCGGCTCGCAGATGGACTCTGCCACGCCAATCTCATTGGAAGTGTTGGTTTGCAAGTCCAGCGACACCTTGGGGTTGGCGCAGCCATAGCGAAGCACCTTGCCTTCGCCTGTAGAACCAGAGCATCCAGCCATATAAAGACTGGCTGCCGCAGCCAACGAGAGGCCGGCGCCGCCCTTGATGAAGCCCCGACGAGTAGTAGTAAGAGACATAAGGCTCCTTTCAAAGCCACAGTGGTCCATTGATCTGAGGCACGATCCGATCTGCCGCTCTTTCGTGCCGTTAACAGTCAACAGGGATCCCTATAAACCTACCTCATTGAAGGATTTTTATTCTTTTTAGGGAGCTTCCAATTACAAGTCAATGATGCAACTCATAAGAAACGCTCATTTCATCGAGGTGACAAAGTGGGGGAGTCAGCGACCGTTCAGCTCAAGGCGACCATAATGATATTTGGAGCTGTGACTTTCTTCGAAAGGGGCGCGCCTTTATGGCTGAGGACATAACAGAGCGTTTTATGCGGTATTGCGCTATTCCATCGCAATCAAACCCCGCTTCCTCAGACAAGGTGCCCTCGACTTCCTCCCAGCACATCATGGCCCAGGTGCTCGAAGAAGACCTTTTGGCACTAGGCGCGACTGATGTGTGTCGGGACGACCACGCCTACGTCATCGCCCACTGGCCCTCGAGCCTTGGCCTTGAGCAGGCCCCTTGCCTGGGCCTGATCGCCCATCTGGACACCGCCTGGCAAGCTAAAGGCGATCCGGTCCATCCTCAGTTGCGCCTCTATGAGGGAAAGCCCTTGGTGCTCTGCAAGCAGGAAGGCAAGAAAATCCAGCTCACATCTGAGTTCAACCCGGAGTTGGAGGCGTTTGTCGGCCAGGAGATCGTCACCAGCGACGGCACCTCCCTTCTAGGAGGCGACGACAAAGCAGGCGTCGCTGAGATCTTTGGGTATCTGGAGAGGCTCAAGGAGCATCCAGACATTCCGCATCCGCCGTTGGCGGTGGCGTTTGTGCCCGATGAGGAGATCGGCCATGGCGCAGCCCTTCTTGACTTGGATTCCTTCGGGGCTGCCTATGGCTATACTCTGGACGCAGGTCCGCTTGGAGAATGCGCATACGAGACATTCAATGCGGCTACGGCTACAGTGACTGCGACCGGGTGCTCGGTGCATCCGGGAACGGCCAAGGGCCGCCTGGTGAACGCCCTGGAGGTGCTCATGGCGTTTCATAGGCTTTTGCCCGCTCCTGAGCGCCCAGAGTATACCGAGGGGCGCGAGGGCTTCTTCTTGCTGGTCTCTTGCCAGGGGAATGTCGAGCAAGCCCAGGCGACCTATGGGGTGCGCGACCATGACCCGGCCAAGTTTGAGAAGAGAAAGCATCAGATGGAGGCAGCAGCCGCCTATATCGACGAGCTCTTTGGAGAAGGCACCCTCAAGCTTGCCTTCGAGGATGTCTACCGCAATATGGGAGAAGAGATCGAGAAGACCCCTGAGCTTGTAGACGTGATGCTTCAAGCCTATGAGGACTGCGGGGTGACACCTCATGTCATCGCCATGCGCGGCGGTACCGATGGCTCGCAGCTCACCTTCAGGGGCCTTCCTTGCCCCAATATATCCAGCGGTTATTACAATGCCCATGGCCCGCTGGAGTTTGTGCCGGTGCACGATCTTTGCGCCATGGTGGACGTGCTGGAGGCACTGGGCAGGCGTTTTGCACAACAGGCTTTGTAAAAAGGCTTTGGGTTAGATGAAGACCCGGCTAGTGAGAGATGGGGGATCCGCTGTGATTTTTGAAGCCGACAAAGACTATCTGCTTGAGACTATGGCCAAGCTCATCGCCTGCGACTCGCCGGTGGGCTACTACAAGCTCATGCAGCCGGTGATGGAGGAGCTGGTGGAAGCCATGGGATATCATGGCTTCCATGACCGCAAACATACCTTCTATGTGCGAGTGGCAGGCAAGGACCGCTCCCGCACCGTATGCTTGGGAGCGCATCTGGATACCATCGGCATGGCCATCTCCGGCATCGAGGATGACGGCACCCTGCGCGTGCGTCAGCTGGGCGGGCTCAACTACGCCGCTTTGGAGGGCGTGAGCTGCCGCGTCTACACGCGCTTCGATACCATGGTGCAAGGCGTCATCGAGCTTGACCACCATTCGGTCCACGCCTGGGCAGACGCCAAGGAGCGCAAGCGCGATGATGAGACCATCCGTGTCCACCTGTTGGAAGACGTCACCAACGCCGACGAGGCGCGTGCCCTAGACATCACACCCGGCGCCGTGGTGGCCTTCGACCCCCATCTGGAGATTCACGACAACGGCTTCATCCTAAGCCGCTTCATAGACGACAAAGCATGTGTCGCAGTGCTCTTGGGGGTTCTCAAATGGCTTGCCGAGAAACCCGTCGTTCCTGCCTGCGACATCCTCTTCGCGTTCCCCTATTACGAGGAGGTGGGCTTTGGGGGCACCTACCTGCCTGATGACGTCGAGAGCTACATATCCCTGGACATCGCCCTTATGGGCCCGGACTACCCGGGTACCGAGCATGACGTGGCGGTTATCGCAGATGACTATCATGGTCCCTATGACTGGGATCTCACCAATGCGCTCATCCACGCAGGCGTGACGGCCTTGGGCGAGCGTCCTGAGGTCCAGGCATGCCTGAGGTATTCCACTGACGCCATGGGATCGACCATCGCATCCAACAATGTGGCTGCGGCGGCCATGGGTCCCTTGACGCGCAACAGTCACGGCCGCGAGATCACCCATATCGATGCCATGGAGAAGCTCCAGAAGGTCACCGAGGCCTTTATCATGTCCTGCTAGCCTCTAAGAGTTTTCAAGGCTCGCTTGGATGGTGAGGCCTGGAAGGCAGGGGTTTCTCGGCAGGAAAGACGAGCAAGTGCAAAGGACGAGCTAGAGGCTTAAAAGCCAAAGGCTCGTCTTTTTATGAGGGAGCCGCGAGCGCTGCTAGTCTTTCTGGTGAGTTGGGCATGAACCCTTGAGAACAACAGATGATGCAAGGAGGGCTCATGGCGAACGGTTCTTGGCAAGACAGGCTTACTCAGTGGATGGCGGGGCGCAACGGCACAGACGACATTGCGCGGCTTTGCTCCAACACGGCGCTGATCCTCATCGTGATCTACGTGATTTGGCCGCATTGGTGGATCTCGTTGATTGCCCTCGTGCTTATTGGCTACGCCTGGTACCGTATTGCCTCTAAAGATGTGGCGGCGCGGGCGCGGGAAAACGAGGCCTTCATGAGCAAGCTGGGGCCTTTGCGCCCCTGGGTGTCGGCTCCGGTGGCTACCTTCAAGGACCACAGGGCCTATGCCTATCTCACCTGCCCTTCCTGCGGCCAGAAAGCCCGCGTGCCTCGCGGCAAAGGCAAGGTGCGGGTGCGTTGCCGCCGCTGTCATACCACCTTCGAAGGCAAGGCTTAGATGAGAGTTCTATTCTTAATAGGCGGAACGGCCTCTGGAAAATCACTGGCAGGCGCCACATTGGCTGCTTTGGGGGCAGAGCGCATTGACTTGGACCAGGTCTCTCGCGCGGTGCTCTCCAGAGAGCCCGATTGTGTGGCAGAGCTGGTAGAGGCTTTTGGCTCGCAGATTTTGGATGATCCTGCCTCCTGGAGAGGAGAGGGCTCACAAGACTACGCGCCCTCCATCAACCGGGCGGCACTGGCTCGCTGTGCCTTTGGCAGCTCAGAGGACACCCAGCGCCTGGAATCCATCGAAATGCCCTATATCAAAGCCCATTTGGCCGATCTTTTGACGCCAGTGAGCTGCTCGGTCCCAGGACCTGACGTCATGGTGGTGGAGGTGCCGCTGCCAGACAGGCTTCAGGACCTCATGCCACTGGCCGACGCCATCGTCTATGTGCGGACGCCTCTTGAACGCCGTCGCCATCTGGCTCAGGCCCGCGGCATGGATCCCAAGGACTTCGATGAGCGAATTGCCCATCAACCCACAGACGAGTGGTGCGCCTCTGCGGCCACAGACATCATCGAAAACGATGGTACCGCGTCTCAACTGGAATCTCGAGTAACCCAGTGGTACGAGCACTGGCTTCAGGAGGTTGCGCACACAGCAAAGCTTACAAAGCCTCAAGAATCATCCTGCGACACCTGCCTTGAGGAGGCGTCCAGTGGGGGAGAGGTTACAATTTTTAGCGTAAGAAAAGATGCAGCAAAGGAGGAATCTCAGGGATGAGCGACCAGCCACATACTACCCACCCTTGGACTCCTCAAGGCGAAAACCCCTATCTTTCAAAAGAGGTGGACGGCTGGGAGGACCTTCCTCGCCGAGAGGCGCCGCCATCTCACCCGCAAGAGAACGCTGACACCACTCGAATGATGTCAGAGCAGCCAACTGTTCTTGCCGATGCCGATGCCACCCAGCTGGTACGCGCGCCGGAAGCCTTGGATGCCACTTCTATGATCAACGCGGGAAGCCCTCCCGCTCCAACCGATGCCACGGTAGTGGACACTTCCCTCATGGGCTATGGGGCTTCATCTCATGGCCGCCCTCACGTAGATCCGTCAACGTCAGTCTCTCATCAGGCGTCCCCAGCGGTGGATGTTGCTCGGGCAGAGGTGGCGCGCAATGCTCTGGACAACCGCGACGCCTTTGGCCAACACGCATCCCAAACCAGCGCGCACGGCCCTTTTGGCAGGCCGCCTAAGAGTGCCAGCGCCTATGAGGGCTATGGGATCGTGAGGGGAAGCGTTTCTCGGCAACGAGAGCCTTTGGCTGCCAAGAGGCTCCGCTTTTGGCGCTGGTTCCGCACTCTGCCCATCCTCTGTCTTGTGGTGATGGCGGTGGCCTCTGTGGCGCTAAGCCATCTCTCGGGTGCCACACTTCGCCACTGGCTCTATCCTGTGCATTATGCCCAGCAAATCACGGCCCAGGCCGAGCGCTACGGCATCGATCCTACGCTGGTGGCCTCGGTGATCAAGGCGGAGTCCAATTGGGTGCCCAATGCTGAGAGTTCGGTGGGGGCTCAAGGACTTATGCAGGTGATGCCCGAGACTGCACGCGATCTGGCACGTAGAGGCTATGTGGATAGCTCTCGTTACGATCCCACAGACCTCATGGATCCCGAGACCAATATCGCCTATGGCACCGCCTATCTGGCATCGCTCATGAAGGCCACCGGCTCTGAGGAGCGCGCCATTGCCTCTTACAATGCGGGCCCCAACGCCGTCTCAGGTTGGGAAGGGGAGGGCGACAGCTTCTCGGATGCCATCCAGTATCCAGAGACGCGCCTCTATCTGGAAAAGGTGCAGTCTGCTTTAGACCATTATAGGGAGCTCTATCCTCAAGGGCTTCAAGATGACGGCAGCCAGCCTTAAAAGCCCTGCCACGCGAGGGAAGTTAAGGCATTACAGATATAGGAAGCCAGTTTTTTAAGGAGCGATCCTGTGGCACAAGAGACCTCTGCCCAAGGCGCAGCCTCATCGTTTGATCCCGCTCATCAGGTAGGCGCCCAGCTGCGCCGCTTTGGGCGCGAGCAGGACGATTCCCAATTCAAAGTAGTGATGCCCTATGAGCCGGCCGGCGACCAACCGCAAGCCATCGCCAAGCTTAAAGCGGGCCTTGACGAGGGCCTGCGCTATCAAACCTTGATGGGCGTGACGGGTTCTGGCAAGACCTATACCATGGCAAAGACCATCGAAGCGGTGAACAGGCCGGCGCTCATTTTGGAGCCTAATAAGACGCTGGCCGCCCAGGTGGCCGCAGAGATGCGGGAGATGTTCCCAGACAACGCAGTGGTCTACTTTGTGTCTTACTACGACTATTATCAGCCTGAGGCCTATGTTCCCCAGAGCGACACCTATATCGAGAAAGACGCCTCCATCAACGAGGAGGTGGAGAAGCTTCGCCATCAGGCCACTGCCAACCTGCTGTCTCGCCGGGATACCATTGTGGTGGCCTCGGTGAGCTGCATCTACGGCATCGGCTCCCCAGAAGATTACGCAGGCCTGGCCCCCAACGTCACCAAAGACGAGCCATTGGAGCGCGACGATTTTATTCGCGAGCTGCTCAACGTGCAGTACGACCGCAATGACTTGGATCTGGCCCGCGGCATGTTTCGCGTGCGCGGCGACACGGTGGATGTCTTTCCGCCCTATGCCGAGCATCCCCTTCGCATCGAGTTCTTTGGCGATGAAGTGGAGCTCATCGCAGAGATCGACGAGCTTACCGGCGAGGTCATCCGCGAGCTAGATGCCGTGCCCATTTGGCCTGCCTCCCACTATGTCACTGAGCGCCCCAAGATCAACAATGCCTTGAAGACCATCTCCGATGAGCTGGAAGCCCGTGTGGCAGAGCTCAAGAGCGCCGACAAGCTGCTGGAGGCCCAGCGCTTGGCTCAGCGCACCGACTACGATCTTGAGATGCTTGAGACCATGGGCTTTTGCAATGGCATCGAGAACTACTCGCGCCATCTGGACGGCCGCGCTCCGGGACAGCCTCCTTACACCCTTATCGATTACTTTCCCAAAGACATGGTGTGCATCATCGACGAGAGCCATGTGACGGTCCCTCAGATCCGCGGCATGCACGAAGGCGACCGCTCTCGCAAGGTCACCTTGGTGGAGCATGGGTTCCGCCTGCCGTCTGCCTTGGACAACCGCCCCTTACGCTTTGACGAGTTTGAGGAGCGCATTGGCCAGTTCGTCTATGTGTCTGCCACTCCGGGCGACTATGAGGAATCTGTCTCCCAACAAGACGTAGAGATGATCATCAGGCCCACCGGGCTTTTGGACCCAAAGGTGGACGTGCGCCCCATCCGCGGGCAGATCGATGACCTGACCTCTGAGATCCGCGATCGAGTGGCCCGCAAAGAGCGCGTGCTGGTAACCACGCTCACCAAGCGCATGGCAGAAGACCTCACTGACCACCTGCTTGACCAAGGCATTCGCGTGAATTACATGCACTCAGACACCGCCACTTTAGATCGCGTGGAGATAGTGCGCAACCTGCGCCAGGGCAAGATCGACGTGCTGGTGGGCATCAATCTTTTGCGCGAGGGTTTGGATATCCCCGAGGTGTCCCTGGTGGCCATTCTCGATGCCGATAAGGAAGGCTTCCTGCGCAATCGCCGCTCCCTTATCCAAACTATGGGCAGGGCTGCACGCAACGCCGATGGCCAGGTGATCATGTATGCCGATACCATTACCGATTCCATGCGGGAAGCCATCACAGAGACCGAGCGCCGCCGCCGGATCCAGCAAGCCTATAACCAGGAGCATGGCATAGTGCCCCAGACGGTGCGAAAGACTATCAATGACATCTCAGGCTTTATCGAAGAGGCTACAGAGAACCTGGACAAACGCAGCCGCCATCATGGCTACGACGGCGACGAGCTGGGCCATGGGGAGTTTTACACTCCAGCAAGCTCTCCTCATAACCAAGGCCCCACTACCGCACAGCAGGTGGCCCATGAGCTCTCCGAGCTGCCACGTGCAGAGGCCGACGCCGTGCTTGCCTCTCTGGAAGAGGAGATGAAAGCGGCCAGCGAAGCCTACGACTTTGAGCGCGCTGCAGCCCTGAGAGACCAGATCGTCGAGATCCGAGGAGCCCTGGACGGCACTGACGAAGAGGCGGTCATCGCCCGTCTGCGCTCTGGAGCCCGCAAAGGGTCGTCCCACGCTTCTCGCAAGCGCTTGGGAGGCCGTAGAAATCCTAAATAGCGATGTGCGGGTTTCTCGGCAAGGCTAGAAGGGGCGCCACACCAGTGCGAGCTCTCTAAAACCCGGCCGCCTCGACGGCCAGCGCCGAGGTTAGGGGAGTGGAAGCCTGCTATCATAGGTTGGTTTCTCATTGGCTTGTGGGCTTTGCGTCCATAGCAGGATGGAGGGCTCATGACAGTAAGGATTGTGGTTGCCTGCGGCTCGGGCGCCGCTACTTCCCAAACAGTGGCAAGCAAGGTGCGTTACCTGTTGGCAGAGTGTGGCTATAGCCCAGAAGACGTGCAGGTAGAGGCAGTGCCCATCACAGAGCTTCGAAGCGCCCTGCGCGGAGCCGACGCCTATATCTCTGTAGTGAGCACTGAGACCCCCTCGCGTACCATGCCGGTGTTCAATGGCGTGGCATTTCTGACAGGCATTGGGCAGGCAGAGGAGTTCTCCCAGCTGCGTGCTTTTGTGGAGCGTCGTTTGAATAATCGCTGGTAACAGTCGGCTAACCCTCTTTCAGGATGGCGACTGCGCAGTTGACGCCGTCCACCGCCGCACTCATGATGCCGCCAGCATAGCCCGCACCTTCTCCAATGGGGTAGAGGCCGCGAATCCCAAGGCTTTGGAAGTCTTGGCCTCGGCAGAGGCGTATAGGCGATGAGGAGCGTGACTCCACGCCGGTGAGCACCGCCTCTGGGTCTTTAAAGCAGCGAAGCTTTCTGCCCATAATCGGCAGGGCCTCTCTGAGGGTACAGGTGATGTAGTCAGGCAAAAGTCCGTCGATTGATCCCCAGGTGACTCCTCGAGGATATGTAGGTGCGACAGTGCCTGGGCCCGAGGAGGGGCGCTTCTCTAAAAAGTCGCCCACCAGTTGCGCGGGGGCCTTAAACGCGCCGCCGCCTGCCTCGTAGGCCGCCTGCTCGCAACGACGCTGCAGGGCCACTCCTGCCAATGGATCTTGAGGGTCCAAGTCTTTGGGATAGACATTGACCAGAAGGCCTGCGTTGGCATTGATGCCATCTCTGGCAGCCAGGCTCATGCCATTGGTGACTACGCCAAAGGCCTCGCTGGCAGCGGCTACCACATAGCCGCCAGGGCACATGCAAAAGCTGTAGGCACGCCGTCCGGTGGAGGTTTTGGCCACCATCTTGTAGCTGGCAGGCCCTAAAAGCGGGCTTTGGGCTTCTTTCCCGTACTGGCAAAGGTCCACTTCGCGCTGGAGATGCTCGATGCGCACGCCCATGGAGAAGGTCTTGGGCTCCAGGGGCACCTGAAGCGCTTGGGCCATTTCAAAGACATCCCTGGCTGAGTGCCCGCAAGCTATGATCACTCGACTGGTTTTGATCTCTTCTGGGCGAGGCAGAAGCTCGACATCCTGGGCCTTGGGAGTCTGCGACTGCATTACTCGCGCACCAGCAATCCGACGATGGTCGCCAGCCCCTTCCAAGACCAGTTCCTCCAGCTTGCAGCGGTAACGAACCTGCCCACCCCAGGCTTTGATCTGCTCAATAAGGGTGGATACCACCTGCGGCAGCACGTCGGACCCTATGTGAGGCATAGCGTCAACCAAGATCTCAGGGCTTGCGCCTGCCTCAACGAGTGTTTCCATAATGAGGTCGTGATGGGCCCCATGGGTGCGGGTAGTGAGCTTGCCATCAGAGAAGGTGCCCGCCCCACCCAGCCCAAACTGGATGTTCGAGCGCGTGTTCAGCTGACCGGTCTCATTGAAACAGTCGATGGCTTCGCGGCGGCGCACCACGTCGTCTCCCTGTTCGATAAGGATGGGGGCCAAGCCCTGACGAGCCAGCGTCCACGCGCAAAAAAGCCCCGCACAGCCGGCGCCCACGACCAGGGGGCGATCATCTGGGGCAGCCCCTTTATAGGATGGGAGCTCTTCTGGACTATCCAAGGCGACCTGCACCTGAGGAGCCTTCCTTTGACGAGCAAGCTTGCGCAACAACGCCTGCTCTCCGGATTCTGCTGCCCGCAACGCAAAGCGCACCGTGTAGACAAACTTCACCGAATGGCCCTTGCGCGCATCGATGGAGCGCCGACGGATCTCGATGCCTGCCATCGCATCAGGCGCCAGATGAAGCCTGCGCCGCACTGCTTCCTGCACCACACGGGCCTCCTGGCTTGCCTCAGGAATCGAGCTCACGGGCACGATGACATTGGCAATCTCTAACATGAACGCTCCTTTTGTGTCTGCAAAGCCATGAGTCCGTGACTTCTGAGAAGCCCTTTGCCCTTTGGCAGAGAAACCCGCACCTCGCTACCTGTTCGCGCTTAGTCCTTCTGCGCCAATGCGTGGCCACAGACGAGTCCAGAGAACCAGGCAAAACCCAGATTGTAGCCTCCACAGGCCCCGTCGATGTCCAGCGCCTCGCCAAGCACATAGAGGCCTGGATAGGCGCTTACTTCTAAAGATGGGAGGGTGAGCGCATCTAGGCTCAATCCCCCTCGACTCACCTGGGCAGATTGGACAAAGGCTTTGCCGCTCACGCAAAAGGTGGCAGATTTAACCGCTTCTACTGCGGAAAACAACGTCGCAGCGCCATCGTCATCGATTGCCTGTGGAAGCAGTGCGTGGGCGACAGCAGGGTCTAAGGCGCCGTCCAGATGACGGGGGTTGTAGGAGCCCCCGCGCATAAGCAGGGCTGCCACCTGCTCGTGGGTGCATTCTGGCAAAAGGTCGAGCACCACCGAGTCACCCGGAGTTACCAGACGCGAAAGGTTGTACGCCACGATGCCCGAAAGCACCCCCTTTTGAGAGGAGTCCGAGGACCTAAAAAGAACCTCGCCGTATTCGTCAAAAAGCGGTTCTGAACAAGGGCTGTAGGCTCTCACACGAGCCTTGGCCCTATGGCCGTCCAACCGTTGGCACAGCTCTGTCTCGATCTCTACAGGACAAAGCACAGGCTCACAGGGTACCAAAGGCAGATCGAGGCCCTCTATGGCGCTCAAGGTATCTCCACCAGTGGCCAATACGACACGGCGAGCATGAAGGCTGCGCCGTGCCCACCCCTCTGGAGCCAAAGGGTCTTCCCGGAACCGCTCCTGATAGCGCACGCAAAAACCCTGCTCGCAAGGCTCGACGGCCACCACATCTCGCAGGGTGGCAACCTTTACCGTGGAAGCCTCTAGCTGCGCTAACAGCAGATCTCGTACCGATGCGGCTACCAAGCTGCGGGGATAGAGCCTCCCCTCATGGCTGGTGGACAAAAGCCCTAGCTTGCCAAAGTAATCCTGTACCAGCTCACTGGGCGTGGACTTGGGCCACAGCCTCGCTGCTGCCGAGAAAAACTCTTCCATCCAGGAAGGATGGTTGTAGGCAGAGGATTCCAAGGGCTCATGACAAAAGTTGCAACGACCATTGCCTGTGGCCAGAATGGGCGCGCCTAAGATGGGCTTGGCCTCCATGAGAAGGATGCTTTTCTCGGCAGCCAAAGAAGATGCTTCAAGGGCGCAGAGAAGCCCTGAGGCACCCGCTCCTACGAGAAGCACGTCACAGGAGCTGGGTACCGCTTGGGAAGCGGCGAGTTTTCGCGCCTGAACTTGGGCAAACTTGCGTTGCTTCTTGGCAGAGCCCTTGGCCATTTAAATCTCCTCGGGGGTGGCGTCGTAGGAATCCGTGGGATCTGCGGGGGTGTGGGGCATGCCTAGGGCATCGGCACGTGCGTTCATAGCCTCGATAGAAGGCACCTGAGCAGGGTTGGTGTCTAGATCGATTACGCGTTGGATCGTGGCAGCCAGATATCCCTCAGGCAGGGATTCTGCGAGCTGGCCAGCGTCGCACGCGGCAGCCAACGCCGGCTCTATGGGCAAGCGATCGAGGGCGGGCACACCGGCCAGCTCTGCGTCGCGCTTCAGGTGGGAAGGACCAAAGATGTCGATGCGGGTGCCATCGGTGGGACAGACCACGTAGGAGAGGTTCTCGGTGATGCCCAACACGCCTACGCCCATCTTGGCAGCCATCTTGACCGCTTTGCCCACGATCATGGAAACCAGGTCTTGGGGGCTGGTCACAATGACCACGCCATCGATAGGCAGCGACTGATAGACCGTGAGAGCCACGTCGCCGGTTCCTGGAGGCATGTCTACAATGAGGTAGTCAATGGGACCCCAGGAAGTGTCGCTCCAAAACTGCTTGAGCGCCCCTGCAAGGACTGGCCCACGCCAAAGGACGGGGTCGTCTTTGCGAGCCAAAAGCAGGTTGGCACTCATGACCTTGACGCCCTCAGTTCCAGGCACAGATGCGATGGAGGGCAAAAAAAGATTTCCCAAAGACATGAGGCGCTCATCATCGAGCCCCATCATGTGCGGCACAGAGGGGCCAGTGATGTCGGCATCCAAGATGCCTACTTTGTAGCCGGCACGCGCAAGCCCGATGGCCAAAGAGCAGCTCACCAGCGATTTTCCTACGCCGCCTTTGCCAGAGACTACACCTATGACATGACCCACCTCGGAGAGGTCGTTGGAATCGAATACCTGAGGCGATTTGGGAGCATCCTTTGAACCCGCATCCCGGGTTTTGCAAGCCATGGGACTCCTTTCGTACTCGCAATCTGACGCCTTTTTAGCTATGGACTGCGAAAAGTAAAAGAACAGTTTTATGGGTCTCATTCTACCCCTCGAAAAAGGCCCCAAGCAGGTTGGGTAACCTGCTTGGGGCCATAGGAAAGCAAGGGGCAAAAGACTAGAACAGCGCTCCGCCATCCACCGAGAGCACTACACCGGTGACATAACTGGCCTTGTCGCTTGCGAGATAGACGAAAGCATCGGCTACCTCTTGAGGCTCGCCAGGCCGGCCCATGGCGATGCCCATAGAGATGCGCTGAACGACCGCCTCGGGCAATGCTGCCACCATATCAGTGGAAGTGACGCCAGGGGCCACTGCATTAACGCGTACGCCTTGAGGGGCAAGCTCACGTGCCAACGACTTGGTGAGGCCGTTGACTGCAAACTTTGAAGTGGGATAGCCCACACCGGACTTTTGGCCATAAATAGAGACCATGGAGCTGGTGTTAAGAATGACGCCTGTGCCCTTGGGCGCCATGATGCGAGCGGCAGCCTGGCAGCCATTGAACACTGCAGTCACATTGAGGTCCATCGCTCTTTGGAATTCCTCAGGCGTATAGTCTAGAAGGGGAGTGGACTGAGAGATACCTGCATTGTTCACCATGACGTCCAATGTGCCCCAGGTTTCTACCACGCTATTTACCATGGCAGATACCGCTTCGTTGCTGGTGAGGTCTGGCCAATAGCCCAGGACGGGAGCCATGGGATTCTCGGCTTTAATAGCGTCCAGAGCCTTGGTGACCGTCTCTTCGCGAGAGCCGCAAAGGGCCACTTTTGCACCTTCTGCCAAGAAGGATTTCACAATGGAGAGACCGATTCCTCGGGTGCCTCCGGTAACAATGGCTACTTTTCCTTCGAGCAACATAACAATCACTCCTTTTTGAGCTTAAACTGGGTCGCTGGTGCATAAGGATAATGAACCCTTCCAAACCTGTAAATAAAGTAAAGAAATGCTGGAAATACAGAATCCTGAACGATGTAAGAATTAGGACATAAATGAAACCAATGGCCCAAATGCCCAGGTAATGGGCAAAATGTGCAACATTAGTTGTTTGACAGGGGACTCTCAAGTACCTACTATATCTTTAAGACGTAATTCAGGAAACGTAGAGAAACTTGAATTTAGGGGGTGCGTCATGGGTTTTCCAAAACCGCAACAGGCGCAGCTCGATTCCTGCCTGCGCTCTATAGACCGCAGGCAATTCCTCTCAGTATGCACTAAATTGGGTGCTGCACTGGTGGGTACAGCAGCAATGATTCCTCTTTCAGGTTGTATGTCTCCTGTGGAAGCCCTCACGCCTTCACAGGCTTCCTTGCGCGTAGGCGTAGATTGCTTTAACCCTGCCTATGAGATGCTGGTGCACAAGGACGCCCATGGGGCGGTGCCTCTGGAGAACAGCAAGCATTATGCTGCTGGTTTCGATGTGGCTGTTGTCACCTATCTGGCTCATAAACTTGGATGCCGGGCATGTATCTTGGATGTCGACCATGCTGATTTGGCTGAATACCTCAAACGCGGCTATATCGATGTAGCGGTTTCTGCTGTCTACAATGATTCCAATGACACTAGCTTGTCTTTCAGCGATGCTTATGCACCGATAGAGCTGGCTGTGGTGACGCGCGTTGACTCGCCATATGCTCAGGCATCTCAGGTAGAGCAGCTTAGTGGCGCTCTTATGGCTGCTCGCGCAAATACGGATTATGATGCAGCAATTGGAGCGATTCCTGGCGCAGTACATTTGATGCCTTATTCAAAGCGCACCAATGCCTGCGTGAAAGTGCGAGATAAAGAGATCGATGCAACAGTGGTAGATCGTCATGGATTCGAAAACGCTGCAGAACTGTTCCCTGATCTTACCTTGGTCCCTCTGCCCGTTGGATCACTGGACAAGGGGGCTACCCAATGGGTGCGCATGGCAGTGCGCCGAGACGATACGGCCCTTTTGGACGGCATCAACAGTGGACTCGCCTCATTAAGCGAAAGCGATGCGCAAGCAATGTGGAAAGACGCCAAAGAAGCTGTCGGCGGCACTATGCTCGACTCCGAGTAGTACAATTGTTCGGGCCTAACGGTCAGGGAGACAATTCCTATTAGGTTGCGGGGGTTTTGCGAAGCCAACCTGTTTCCCCAGGGAATTTTCTATCTTTGGACCTGTTCCCTATAGTGCTCAAAGCTATAACGGGGCTTTGAGCCGCCCGTACTTTTGAGGAGGCAGCTTCTTGGCATCCGAAGCCATCGTTATCCATGGTGCACGTGAGCACAACCTTCAAAACATAGATATCTCTATTCCGCGCAACCAATTCGCTGTGATCACCGGACTATCTGGTTCAGGTAAGAGCTCTTTGGCCTTCGACACCATCTATGCAGAGGGGCAACGGCGCTATGTAGAAAGTCTTTCGAGTTACGCCAGGCAGTTCTTAGGGCAAATGGACAAGCCCGACGTAGATTCCATCGAGGGACTGTCTCCGGCGGTGTCTATCGACCAGAAAACCACCTCCAAAAACCCGCGTTCCACTGTGGGCACGGTTACAGAGATCTATGATTATCTGCGCTTGCTTTTTGCTCGCATCGGTATTCCTCACTGCCCAGAATGCGGACGGGTGATCGAGCGTCAAACCACAGACCAAGTGGTAGACAAGATTCTTGAAGCAGCTGATGGACGACGCGCCTTTGTGCTTGCCCCGGTGGTCATGGGCCGCAAAGGTGAATACACCAAGCTCTTTTCCGACCTCAAACGAGAGGGCTTCTCCCGTGTGCGCGTAGATGGCCGGGTCTATGAGCTTGAAGAAGAGATACGTCTTGATAAAAAGTACAAGCATGACATCGATGTGGTCGTTGATCGCGTAGTGGTGCGCGAGAGCGCTCGTAGCCGAGTGGCTGAGGCGGTAGAGCAGGCCACCAAGCTTGCAGCCGGCAAAGTAGCCGTCTATGTATTACCTGATCGCCAGGATCCAGAGACCATGCCTGAGCAATTGCTCAACTACTCACTAGCGTTGGCCTGTCCCATCCATGGTCACTCCATAGATGATCTGCAGCCTCGCGACTTCTCATTTAACGCCCCTTATGGCGCTTGTCCAGACTGCGACGGTTTGGGCATGCGTCGTGTGGTGGACGCAGAGGCGCTTATCGAGGATCCGGCCAAATCTGTAGCTGACGGCGTATTTGGCTCCTTCTTCAGCCGCTCCAACTACTATCCGCAGATCTTCAACGCAGTGGTCGCCCATTTTGGAGAGGACCCTGCCACTCCCTGGAAGGACTTGCCTGCCAAAGTCAAGCGCGCCTTGTTGGAAGGTCTAGGCACTCGAAAGATCCGCGTGGACTACCGCACCAAAGACGGACGTGACACTCATTGGACCACTACCTTCTCCGGCGTGCGCTCCATTCTTTTCGAGCGCTACCATGAGACAAGCAACGACAACGTCAAGGCACGTTTAGAGAAATACATCCGAGAAGAGCCCTGCTCCACCTGCGGGGGCGCACGCCTTAAGCCAGAGATGCTTGCGGTCACAGTAGGGGATAAATCCATCTGGGACGTATGCCAGATGAGCTGCAAAAACTCTTTGGAGTTCTTCCAAAGCCTCAAGCTCACCGAGCGCCAAGCCTTTATTGGCGAGCGCATTGTTCGCGAGATCGTCGAGCGCCTGCGATTCTTGGTGGATGTGGGACTCGACTATCTCACGCTTTCACGTGCCAGCGCCACCCTCTCTGGCGGTGAAGCTCAGCGTATTCGTCTAGCCACTCAAATCGGTGCAGGCCTTATGGGTGTGCTCTATATTTTGGATGAGCCGTCCATTGGCCTTCATCAAAGGGATAATGATCGACTTATCGGTACCCTTGAGCGTCTGAGAGATCTTGGCAATACCGTTATTGTGGTGGAACATGACGAGGACACTATTCGTGCTGCAGATTACGTGGTCGATATGGGCCCGGGTGCAGGCGAGCTTGGCGGCCATGTGGTATGTGCTGGCACTCCTCAAAAGATCATGGCCTGTCCGGAGTCTCTCACGGGCGCCTACCTTTCAGGGCGAAAGATCATTCCATTGCCCCAAGAGCGTCGCAGTCCCCATAAGGGACAGCTGGTGCTCAAGGGAGCTACTCATCACAATCTCAAGGATATAGACTGCTCCATTGACCTAGGAACTCTCACGGTAGTCACCGGTGTTTCGGGATCGGGCAAATCCTCGCTGGTTACCGATACTCTCGCACCGGCTCTCACCAATGCCGTGCATCGTTCGCAGCGCCCTGTGGGTCCCTATAAATCTCTCACCGGCATTGATCAGATCGATAAGGTCATTGATATCGATCAAGCGCCTATTGGACGAACTCCGCGCTCGAATCCTGCCACCTACATTGGACTTTGGGATGATTTGCGCGCCCTTTTTGCCTCGACTCCTGAGAGCCGCCTTAGGGGCTATTCTCCAGGACGGTTCTCCTTCAACGTGCCTGGTGGCCGTTGCGAAGCCTGCAAGGGCGATGGACAAATCAAGATCGAGATGAATTTCTTACCCGATGTCTATGTGCCTTGCGAGGTGTGTCACGGCAAACGCTATAACCGCGAGACCTTACAGATCACCTATCACGACAAGACTATCAGCGACGTCTTGGATATGTCTGTCACAGAAGCCTTGGCGTTTTTTGGCGCCATCCCTGCCATTAAGAATAAGCTTCAAACCCTTTATGACGTAGGCTTGGGCTATATTCGCCTGGGCCAGCCAGCCACCACTCTCTCTGGTGGCGAGGCTCAGCGTGTCAAGCTGGCCAAAGAGCTTCACAGGCGCCAAACCGGCAAGACTTTCTACATCCTGGATGAGCCCACCACCGGACTCTCCTTCGATGATGTGCGCCAGCTTTTGGATGTACTCCAACGATTGGTGGATGCGGGCAATACGGTGTTGGTGATCGAGCATAACTTGGACGTCATCAAAGTAGCGGATCACATTATCGACTTAGGCCCAGATGGAGGCGACGGCGGCGGCAAGATCATCGCGCAAGGTACCCCAGAAGAGGTGGCAGCGAACCCAGCTTCTGTGACAGGAAAGTTCTTGGCTCCTGTTCTTGAGCGTACCACTGCGTTTGAAGAGGCGGCTCGGTAGGAGGGTATAGGCTCTAGGCGCATGCCCAGAGCCTTTCCATTCAAACAAGAGGATCAACGCTATGTCTAAGCGATCGCAAAAGATTGATAAGACAAATGCCTGCCGCGAGCTAGATAGGGCCAAGATAGCCTACGAACTCAAAAGCTACGACGATACTCAGATGGCCAATAGGGACTACGGTCTCTCGGTCGCTGAAGCCTTGGGAGAAGACCCAGATTCTGCCTTTAAGACCATTACCTGCAAAAGCTCCAATGGCGATGTAGTGGTGTGCTGCGTCCCTTGCTCCTGTTCTGTTGATCTCAAAAAAGCGGCCTCGGCAGCGGGCGAGAAGCGTTTGGAGCTACTGCCACTTGCAGACTTGGAGGAGGTCACTGGCTATGTTCGTGGAGGGTGCTCTCCTATAGGGATGAAGAAGCCTTTCCCAACTATCATTGATGAGACCGCTCTGCTCTATGACACCATCGAAGTCTCCGCAGGACGTCGAGGGCTTCAAGTGCTCCTCGATCCCCAGCAGCTCGTAGACTTTTTAGGTGCCACAGTGGCAGATATTACCTAGCCTCTCGTCTGACCTATGTGCCAGCTATTTCTATAACGGAGTAAGATCCATGGCCTTCTGGCATCGACTGTCCGCGCATTCAAAAAACTCTGAGTCCCAAGAAGCTCCAGAAGAGAAGCTCCAAGAGACCGCTCAATGGAAGGTGGAAGACCTTGAATTATCAGAGGCTTCCTCAAGCCCCTCCGATATGCAAGTTCCTCTTGAGCCTTTCCGGCCTCTCGATGCACCCGTGGACAGCGAGGGTAGGTCCTTCTCGGTAGCCGAGAAGGACCCTCGTCCCCAACAGGCAACAGCGATGGTGCCTCAGAGTTTGGCTCCAGAGGTGGGTGGGGGAGACCCTGGCTCCACCATGGCTATTTTGGCGGCTTTTGAGCAATCCCGCGCCTCACAAAAAACCGCGGCCACCCCTAGCGCCGATGTCCTGCGTGCTCAACAGAGCCAGCAGATCAATGAAGCGGTGCCCGACCCCTTCGATCCGGGAGTAGCGCTTCCCTATACGCCCTCTGCACCTGCGCCTTCTCCCTATATTCCTAAAATTCCTGATCCCTCAAGCGATCAAATTCAGGAGCGTCGTTTCATCTCGCCGAGTTCTACAGGCGTGTTCATGGCAGCCTATGACAACTCGCGCTCATGGAAGCCCAAAAAGCCCGGTGCCCAGCACTTCTCGGAGAAGGCAGAAAAGTTTGTAGAAGACCTTCGCGATCGACCAGCCCACGCCTCACAGCAGTGGGATGAGCTTCTCGCACAAGAGGTAGCCGAGAAACCCGAGCCAACTCAAACTGTCTCTGGCGCTCACTTGAAAGTGCCAGCGAATGACCAATGGGCAGAATCTGATGGAGAGGCGCTTTCGCTTTCCTTGGAGGGAAGCGAAATGGTGCCGACGCCCGAGGCTCCCTCTGTTATGAATGATGCAAGAGGCGCGGCTGCACTAAACCAAGAAGAACATGTTGAGATAGATCAATCTGTGGGACGAAGTGCAGCCATGATGTCGGTACTCGTTATTGTGAGCCGCATCACCGGTTTTATGCGTACCTGGGCTCAGGCCTATGCGCTGGGGCTTACTGCGGTGGCATCCACCTATACCGTTGCGAACAATCTTCCCAATCAGCTCTATGAGCTGGTGATGGGTGGAATGCTCATCACGGCATTTTTGCCAGTCTACCTATCTGTCAAGCGAAAACTCGGTCGTGAGGGCGCCAATCGCTACGTATCCAACCTCACCAGCCTGGTGTGCATTCTTATGGGTGTGATCACAGTATTGGGCTGGATCTTTGCCTATCAAGTGGTGCTCACCCAGTCCATGGGTGCGGCCGAGGGCTTCGATCATGGCGAAGCTACCATGTTCTTTAGGTTCTTTGCTATCGAGATCGTCCTCTATGCCCTTTCATCTATTATCTCTGGCATCCTTAATGCCGAGCGTCATTATTTCTGGTCTACCGCTGCTCCTATCTTTAACAATTTCATTTGTATGGCATCGTTCTTTGGCTATGCGTGGCTGCTGCCAGCAAACCCTTCGGCAGCGGTAATGGTGTTGGCGCTGGGCAACCCGCTAGGAGTATTGATCCAAGTGGCCATGCAGGTGCCAAGCCTGTATAAGCTAGGCGTTCGCATTCGTCCCTATGTAGACTTCCACGATCCGGCGATCAAAGAGACGCTCTCCATCGGCGTTCCCTCTATTGTGGTTACCATCGTGAGTTTTGTGACCGTGTCGGTGCAGTCCAGCTGTGCGCTGCAGGTCACTCCAGAGGGTTCGGCCGTCATGTACTACGCCAGGCTTTGGTATACGCTGCCCTATGCCATTCTGGCCATTCCCATCACCACCGCCATGTTCACAGAGCTGTCTGAGGCCTACTCTTCCCAGGACATGGAGGGTTTCAAAGCTGGCATTGCTGCAGGCACCAACCGCATCCTGTTCTTCTTGGTACCTTTTATGCTCTACCTCATTGTGTTCTCTCCGGAGCTCATGGTGATCTTGGGAGCGGGCAAGTTTAGCCAGGAGGGCCTTGAGCTCATGGGTTCCTACCTGATAAGCCTCTCTTTGTCATTGCCTCTCTATGGCGTATGCACTTACCTGCAAAAGGTGTGCTCCAGTTACCGCAAGCTTACTATCTTTGCCTGGGCCTCTATCGTGGCAGGCGTTATTCAAGTGCTCATCTGCGTGGTTTTCACCCCGCTTTATGGCATCGACGTGGTAGCGCTCTCTTCTCTGGCCTTCTATATCGCTGTTGACCTTGTTGCCTTTATCCAGTTGCGTGCAGGCTTAGGGCAATTGGGCCTTCGCGCTGTGGTCAAAGCCAGCCTGCATAGTCTTCTGGCAGGAGCCACAGGGGCTCTTGTGGGGTATGGCATTGTCTGGGCCCTGGGGCTTGTCGGCTTTGGCCCCACCAGCTTCATGCGGTCGGTACTTCTCTGCATAGCAGGGGGAATGCCAGCTCTCCTGGTGACCTATGGCCTTGCACTGATGCTTCGATGGCCAGAAGCTCAATTCCTGAGAGCTCTCACATCACGATTCGGTCGCTAGTACTTCCTCAGGCTCCAGATGTATTTACAAGAGTGAATATGTGACCTCATCGGCTCCGTTCCATGAACAGAATGTTTCAGGTGCTTTTAAATCTCGATTCTTACTTTTCCATTGAGGACTCTTTCTTTACCATTTGCCCCACATATCAATACGCTCACCGATGCATAGAGGTTTTTCAAAGGAAGGGTGAGCGCGGAAAGAGGGGGAATTATGAGCTTTAGCAACATCTCTCGCCGCGGCTTCGTACAGGCAATGGGCGTAGCCGGCGCAGCCGGCGCTGTGGTCCTCACCGGTTGCGGCAATTCCACTGGTGGCTCTGACAACGGCGGCAGCTCTTCCGAGGGCGGCGAGGCCAAGTTCAAGCTGGGCGGCATCGGCCCCATCACCGGCCCTGCTGCCATCTATGGCAACGCCTGCAAGAATGCGGCGCAGATCGCTGTGGACGAGATCAACGCCTCCGACTCCACGTTCAAGTTTGACTATCGCTTCGAGGATGACGAGAACAACGCTGAGAAATCCGTCAACGCCTTTAACACCCTGAAGGACTGGGGCATGCAGATGCTCATGGGCACCACCACCACGGCTCCCTGCATCGCTGTCTCCAAGGAGGCTTCCGCCGACAACATCTTCGAGCTCACGCCTTCTGCCTCCTCCACCGACGTCATTGGCGGCCAGCCCGATGCCGACGGCAATGTGGCTGAGCAGCGCAAGCCCAACGTCTTCCAGATGTGCTTCACCGACCCCAACCAGGGCGTCGCCTCTGCTAAGTACATTTCCGAGCAAAAGCTTGGCACCAAGGTGGGCATCATCTACGACAGCTCCGACGCCTACTCCACCGGCATCGACCAGAAATTCCTGTCTGAGGCTAAGAATGTCAGCCTTGAGGTTGTTGCCAACGAGGCCTTCACCGCCGACAGCGCCACCGACTTCTCTGCCCAGCTCAACAGCTGCAAGTCCGCTGGTGCAGACATCCTGTTCCTCCCCATCTACTACACTCCTGCTTCCATCATCCTCAAGCAGGCCAAGGACATGGGCTATACCCCCAAGTTCTTCGGCGTAGACGGCATGGACGGCATCCTCTCCCTCGAAGGATTCGATACCTCTTTGGCGGAGGGCGTCATGCTTCTGACCCCCTTCAACGCCGATGCCTCTGACGAAAAGACCCAGGCATTCGTCAAGGCCTACAAGGAGAAGTTCAACGAGACCCCCAACCAATTTGCCGCCGACGCCTATGACTGCGTCTATGTCCTCCAGGCTGCCCTGGAGAAGGCCGAGTGCACCCCTGACATGAGCGCTTCCGATATCTGCGACAAGCTCGTAGAGGTCTTCACCTCCTCCGACTTCGTCTTCGACGGTCTCACCGGCGAGTCCATCGCTTGGTCTGACACGGGCGAGGCCACCAAGGAGCCCAAGGGCATGGTCATCCAAAACGGCGCCTACGTGGGCATGGAGTAACTCTTACTTTGTAAGGCCTACGTAACATAGTGCCCCCTCTGTGGCGGAGGTCACCTATATTCAGGTGACCTCCGTTCATTAGAGGACGGTTTCTTGGTACTTTAAAAGGCATACTTTTAAGATAAATTTAAGTATTACTTGCCGAGAAACCCTTTCGCCTCCACCGGCGAGCCTTCCTCTTCTGAGCGGCATCTCACTATCCATAGTTCGGCATGAAGGGAGGATGCATGGAGTTTTTGACCAACCTCATCAACGGCATAAGCTTAGGCAGCGTGTACGCCATTATCGCTTTGGGCTACACCATGGTCTACGGCATTGCGAAGATGCTCAACTTTGCCCACGGCGACGTCATCATGGTTGGTGGCTACATCGCGTTCATGACCCTGTTCTACCTGGGGATGAACCCCCTTATCTGCGTCCTCATCGCCATTTGCGGCTGCACTCTGTTGGGCATTCTTATCGAGCGCGTAGCCTACAAGCCGCTGCGCCAGTCCCCAAGCCTTACGGTGCTCATCACCGCCATTGGCGTTTCCTATCTGCTGCAAAACCTGGCGCTGCTCATCTGGGGTTCCAATCCCAAGGTGTTCCCCTCCATTGCCGCAGGTTTGCCGAGCCTTCAGCTCTTCGATGGACAGCTCAATATCTCTGCTGAGACTCTCATTACCATCGGCGCAAGTGTGATCATCATGGTCGTGCTGGGCCTGTTCACCGCCAAAACCAAGATGGGCAAGGCCATGCGCGCTTGCTCTGAGGATCCCGGTGCCGCTCGACTCATGGGCATCAACGTGGATACCACCATCTCTACCACTTTCGCCATTGGCTCTGGCCTTGCGGCAGTGGCAGGCGTGCTCCTGTGCAGTTCCTATCCCACCCTCATGCCCACCACTGGTGCCATGCCCGGCATCAAGGCTTTTACCGCTGCCGTGTTTGGCGGTATCGGCTCGATTCCCGGTGCCGTGTTAGGCGGCGTGCTTCTCGGCATAATTGAGATCTTCGCCAAGGCCTACATTGGCACGCAGCTGGCTGACGCTGTGGTATTTGCCGTACTCATCATTGTGCTGCTCATCAAGCCTTCGGGCCTTTTGGGCAAGTATGTTCCCGAGAAGGTGTAGGAGGTGGCTATGCAAGCAACGACTGCGACAAAAAGCGCTCCCTCCTTCAAGGACCGTTTGTTGGAGGCTCTCAAGGGGACCTTTGGCACTTACTTTTTGGTAATTGTGGCCTTCCTCATCGTGCAAGGCTTCATTGTCACCGGATCTATGTCCAGCGCTCTTCAAGGCCAGCTGGTGCCCATTTGCGTCTATGTGTGCGCGGCGGTGTCTCTGAACCTAGTGGTGGGTATTTCGGGAGAGCTTTCTTTAGGACATGCGGGCTTTATGTCGGTGGGTGCTTTTACCGGCTGCATCATGGCCTCGATGCTCGCGCCGATTATTCCCAACGATTTTTTGAGGCTTTTGATCTCCATTCTTACTGGCGGCTGCTTTGGCGCCGTGGCAGGGTTTATCGTAGGCGTGCCTGTTATGAGGCTCTCTGGCGACTATCTGGCCATCGTTACCCTTGCCTTTGGCGAGATCATCAAGAACATCTTGAACAACCTCTATGTGGGCTCTGACGCTTCTGGCCTTCATGTGTCCATGAGCTCTGTGCAGGATCTGGGCATGACCAACGGCACCGTCATCATCAACGGGCCTCAGGGTGCAGTGGGCATATCCAAGCTTTCCACCTTCGTGATGGGCTTCCTGCTTATCATGTTCACCCTTTTTGTTGTCTCCAACCTGGTGCGCAGCCGTTCCGGCCGCGCCATCATGGCCGTGCGCGACAACCGTATCGCGGCAGAGTCAGTGGGCATCAATGTCACCAAATACCGCCTCATGGCCTTTGTGGTCTCCGCAGCCTTGGCGGGCATGGCAGGCACCCTCTATGCCATGAACTTCTCCAGCGTGGTTGCCAGCCGCTTTGACTACAACACCTCCATCCTCATCCTGGTCTACGTGGTGTTGGGCGGCATCGGCAACATTCGCGGATCCATCATCTCGGCCACCATCCTCACCATCCTGCCTGAGTTCTTGCGCTTCATGGCCGACTACCGCATGCTTATCTACGCTGTCGTGCTCATCTGCGTCATGGTGCTCCCCAATGTTCCTGTAGTCCAGCGCTTCATGGAAGCCTTCAAGGCCAAAGTGCCTTGGCTAAGCGACAAGGACGCCTTAGAAGAGCCCGATCTAGCAGAGGAGGGGGGCAACCGTGGCTAAGAACTCTCAAGACAACAAGAAGCTCTCCTCCCGGGCTGCCCAAGGGTCCTATAAGGCACAGGCTGCCAGGTCCCGCGGAGACAAAGTGGAGTCCACTGCTCCAGCACCTGCCACGGCAAAGCAACATACCCGCATGGTGCCCCTGCCATCAGATGGCATCGTGCCTGAGCGCGACGTCTTTTCCACTCCTGTGCTTGAATGCCGCCACTTAGGCATAGACTTTGGCGGCCTCCATGCCGTAGAAGACTTCAACCTCATTGTGGGAAAGACCGAGATCGCTGGGCTCATTGGACCCAACGGGGCTGGCAAGACCACGGTGTTCAACCTGCTTACCAAGGTCTACCAGCCCACTCGAGGCACCATTCTTTTGGACGGCCAAGACACCGCAGGGATGGGTGTCGCCAAGGTAAACCAGATGGGCATCGCCCGCACTTTCCAAAACATCCGTCTCTTCTCGAGCCTCACAGTGGAAGAGAACGTCACTATCGGCCTGCATAACTCAGTGAAATGCGGCATGTGGAGCGGCATCTTCCGCCTGCCTCGCTATTGGCTCTCCGAGAAGGAGTTCCACGACCGCTCTTTGGAGCTTCTGGACGTCTTTGGCATGGCCGATCTCGCTCATGTCCAGGCAGGAAACCTGCCCTATGGCGCCCAGCGCCGCCTGGAAATCGTGCGCGCCCTCGCCACCGGCCCCAAGCTTTTGCTGTTGGACGAGCCTGCAGCCGGCATGAACCCCAGCGAGACCGCCGAGCTCATGGAGAACATCCGCAAGATCCGCGACGAGTTCAAGATCGCCGTGCTCTTGATCGAGCATGACATGAACCTCGTCATGGGCATCTGCGAAGGCATCGCAGTGCTCAATTTCGGCCGCATCATCGCCAAGGGGACGCCTCAAGAGATCCAGGGTAACCCCCAGGTCATCGAGGCATACCTAGGCACGTCTGCAAAGGAGGCATAAGGCTATGGCACTTTTGGAAGCCGATAAAGTCAACGTCTTCTACGGCAACATCCATGCCATCAAAGATGTTTCCTTTGAGGTAAACGAAGGCGAGGTCGTCACTCTCATCGGCGCCAACGGCGCTGGCAAGACCACCACGCTCAACACGGTCTCGGGCCTGCTTAAGCCCCGCAGCGGCGCCATTACCTTCAATGGCGAGAATCTGGCGCATGTGCCTGCTCACCATACGGTAGCCAAAGGCATGGCCCTCTGCCCTGAAGGCCGCCGCGTCTTCCTCAACATGAGCGTGCGCGAGAACTTGGAGATGGGCGCATTTGTGCGCAAAGACAATCAAGTGGGGGATACCCTCGAGATGGTCTATGAGCGCTTCCCTCGCTTGAAAGAGCGCGAAGGCCAGTCTGCCGGCACCCTTTCCGGCGGCGAGCAGCAGATGCTTGCCATGGGCCGCGCTCTTATGAGTCGTCCTAAACTCCTCATGCTCGACGAGCCCTCCATGGGCCTTGCCCCAATTCTGGTGGATGAGATCTTCGACATCATCCGCAGCCTTCACCAGTCCGGCACCACCATCCTGCTGGTAGAGCAAAACGCCGCCAAGGCGCTCTCCATCGCCGATCGCGCCTATGTCCTCGAGACGGGCCGAGTCACCATGAGTGGCAACGCAGACGAGCTCGCTCAGGATGACCGCGTGCGCAAGGCTTACCTGGGCGGCTGAGCTCTAAGATTCTGTTTCTTGTGGTGCCTGGCTTTGCACCTAGCGCATTTCTTGCCAAGAAACGCGGCCTCAATTCTTGCACACTGCGCCTAGCTGGCAGATTCTCTGCGGGCTAGGCGCTTTAGTAAACAATAGGTCACGGGCTGCAACCCAAGACTTTACTGTGATAAAGTGCTTGCAGACACTTTACTATAGTAAAGTGTCGACTCTATCCACGAGTTTTTGGATGTTTGGGTAAAGGAGTCTCTATGATTCACAGCACCCCCCGAGGGTTCCGCGACATACTTCCTCAGGAGGCATTGACTCGCGAAAAGATCGCCGGCCGCGTACGCGAGGTCTTCTCTGCTGCCGGATATCTGCCTGTTGAGACGCCGCTTTTGGAGTCTCGGGAAGTGTTGGAGCGAGCGGGGCGCATAAAAGGCGTGCCCTTCCAGCTGATCGACGACGATGACCGCCTGCTCATGCTCAGGCCGGACCTCACACTTCCCATTGCACGCATGGTGGCGAGCCGCTTGAGTGATCCCGCGGGATTTCCGCTGCGTCTGCGCTATCAGGCGCCGGTGGTGCGAGAGCAGCAGTCGCTGAGAGGGGAAGCCCGCCAATTCACTCAGCTGGGCATCGAGCTTGTAGGTGCTCCAGATGGCGAGGCCGAGCAAGAGGTGCTCCAGCTTCTAGCCCAGGCACTGGATGCTGCAGGAATTAAAGGTTGGACTATCGTATGCGGCTCGGTGCAGCCGTTGCGTGCAGCCCTGGATGTTTCGGGCTTATCGGAAGAGCAAATCCAAGAGGTGCTCTCCCTGGTTCATGAGAGCGACCTGGTGGGCCTAGATGCCTATTTGGATGCCTGTGGGCTTTGTGGGCCAGCTGCTCAGGCTATTCGCGAAATCCCAAGGCTCTCCGGTGGTTCAGAAGTCATAGGCGCTATCGACGCCCTGTTGGAAAAAGCCCAGGTAGAACCCGACCAAAGGGGCACCCAGGAGCTTTCCTGGCTGGTGGGTAGCCTGGATGTCAACGGATCGCCCTGGACGCCTTCCTTCGATTTCTCAATAATCAACTCGTTTGATTATTACACCGGGTTGATCTTCAAGGCCTATGCGCCTGGCTGCTCGGCTTCGGTGGCTTCTGGCGGTCGCTATGACGCCATTCTCTCCAATCTGGACGCCAGGGCTGCTGCCTGTGGGTTCGCGCTCTCGCTAGAGCGGGTGCAGGCCTCCTTGGATGCCGAGAAGAACATCCGCAAGCGCCCCCTGCGTATCGCAGTGCCTAAAGGCTCCCTTTTCGCTCCTACGGTCGAACTGTTAAAACGTGCAGGGCTTCCCACCGAAGAGCTCGATGATCTGGGACGCAAGCTTATCGTCAACGCAGGGGAGGTGGAGTACCTCATCGTGCGTGCCACCGATGCGCCTGCGTTTGTGGCCTATGGCGGCGCTGACTGCGGAATCTGCGGCAACGACTCGCTTTTCGAGGCGAATCTGGACCTTATACAACTGGTGGATCTCAAGGTGGGCGCCTGCCATTTTGTGGTGGCAGAGCCAGCGTCTCGCAAGGGTTTCGCAGAGAAAGCCTTTGCCCGCCGAGGCTCTTATCGGGTGGCCACCAAGTACCCTCGCATCACCCAGGCCTACTATGACTCCATAGGCTGCCCGGTAGATATCGTGGCGCTCCACGGAAACATCGAGCTTGGCTCCATCGTGGGCATGGCCGACCGCATTGTGGACATCACTGCTACAGGCACCACCCTCAAAGAGAACGACTTAGTGGTGGTAGACGACGATGTGATGAACTGCTCTGCCCGTTTCTTCGCGAGCCCCGCGGCCTATCGCAGAAATCCCCAGGTCCGCACGCTGGCAGAGGCCCTCTCTCGCATCTCTTAAAAACTCTCGTCCGCTACCTCGAAGGGAAGGAAATCCACCATGAAGCCGCCCACCATGCGTCAGGTCACCCTGCAAGCGGGCCAGCAACTCACCAAAGCCCAACTCCACAGGTCTGGGGCGCTGCCGGCATCGGTCGTAGAGGCTGCCGAGAAGATTGTGGCCCAAGTGCGCGAAGACGGCGACGCTGCGGTGCGCCAATTCTGTCTCAAATTTGACGGCGCCTGCCCCAAGCAGTTTAGGGTTCCCCAGAGCGTCATCCAAGAGAGCCTGGACCTGGTAGACCCTGCCTTTTTAGAGGCGCTTCACAAGGCTCACCGCCAGCTCACCGAGTTCCACCAGCGCGAAGTGGTGCAGTCTTGGTTTTCCACCCGTCCTGACGGCACCTTGCTGGGAGTGAAGATCTCTCCTTTGGCTTCGGTGGGCGTCTATGTGCCCGGAGGCCGCGCCCAGTATCCTTCCACCGTGCTCATGAACGTAGTGCCCGCCAAGGTCGCCGGTGTCGACCGCGTGGTCATGGTAACCCCGCCTCAGCGTGATGGCTCGCTTTCGGCCTATACGCTGGCTGCCGCAGCGGTAGCCGGAGTCGACGAGGTCTATGCCGTAGGAGGCGCCCAGGCCATCGCTGCTTTGGCCTACGGCACCCAAGAGATCCCAGCGGTCTCCAAGATCACCGGCCCCGGCAACGCCTATGTAGCTGCAGCTAAACGCTGCGTGTCCGGCGATGTAGGCATTGATATGATCGCCGGTCCCTCTGAGGTGTGCGTGCTGGCAGATGAGAGCGCCAATCCAGCCATCGTGGCTGCAGACCTCATGGCCCAGGCCGAGCATGATCCTTTGGCTGCCTGCTACTTGGTGACCTGGTCTGCCTCCTTGGCGCAGCAAGTGCAACAGGCGCTGGACCTCTTGGTGTCTCAATCTCCCCGCGCTGAAGTGACTGCTGCCTCTTTGGCAGATCAAGGCCTCATCGTACTTACCGCCAACAAAGAAGATGCAGTGGCTGCCACCAATGCGGTGGCACCCGAGCACCTGGAGCTCCACTGCGCCGATGCCCTCCACCTCGTGGGATCCATCCGCAATGCGGGCGCCATCTTCGTGGGTCCCTGGAGCTCTGAGCCTTTGGGCGACTATGTGGCCGGTCCCAACCACACACTTCCCACCGGAGGCACCGCCGCCTTCTCCAACCCGCTTTCTGTGGATGATTTTGTCACGCGTTCTTCGGTCATCTGCTACAGCCCTGAAGGCATGCTGGCCGATGCCCAAGCCACCCAAACCTTGGCTCAAGGCGAGGGGTTGTGGGCCCATGCTCTCTCGGTAGGCATGCGGCGCCGTGAGCTAGAAGGTGCCGAGAAGGACGCGCCCTCCCTATCCCTGGATTCCATCTGCGCCAACGTCTTTACGGTAGCTTGGCCAGAGCCGCTTCAGGAGCCGGGGCGTCCCGCCCTGGATTTCGATCTGGATGCCACCCTTTAACCGTACATCACTTTCAAAGGAGAGGCTATGGCTCTATCGCCCTGGGTGCAGTCATTGGTAAGAAAAGAAGTGGCTTCGCTGGAACCCTACGATCCTGCCTTCACTCCCTGTGATGTCAATCTGTCTGCCAATGAGAATACCTGGCCGCACTCAGAGGTCTTTAGGCAGGATTTGGACTTGGCTTTGTCTCAGGTTCAGGTCCATCGTTATCCAGACCCTTTAGCCCATAATCTCAAAAACTCACTTGCTCAGTGGCTGGGAGTGGCTCCAGAAGCCGTCATTGTGGGAAACGGCGGCGACGAGCTGCTCTTCAATCTCTTCCTCGCCTTTGGAGGGCCCGGCAAAACGCTGGTCAACCTGCCGCCCACCTTCTCTGTCTATGAGCTTTACAGCCAGCTTTTGGGAACTCGGGTAGTAAACGTCTGGCGTGATCCAGAAACCTTTGCACCACTTTGGGATCAGACTCTAAAGGATGCTGCCTCTGCAGATATTGTAGTGGTGACCTCGCCCAATAATCCTACCGGAGACCTCGCTCCATTGGATAGGATTCGGGAGCTATGCGAATGCTGTCCCGGTGTGGTGATGGTAGACGAGGCTTACGGCGAATTTGCTTCTCCAGATAGCTCGGCGATGCCGCTGCTTGGACGCCACCCTCGACTCATGGTGCTCAAAACCCTCTCCAAAGCCTTTGGTCTTGCAGGCGCGCGTCTGGGATATGTAGCGGCTTCTCCTGAGATCATCGACGTCTTTGCAGCCGTCCGCCAGCCCTATTCGGTCAACAGCTTCTCCCAGGCGGCAGCACAAGTAGCTTTGAGCCATAAAGGCGAATTGTTGAAAACGGTGGCCTCTATCTGCCAAGAGCGGGCTTCTCTCGCCCAGCAATTGCGAGCCTTAGGCTGCGAAGTCTGGGACTCCGAGGCCAATTTCTTGATGGTGCGCCTGCGTCATGCGCACCAAATCCGACAGGCGCTCATCGACAGGTATTCCATTTTGGTGCGCGATTTCTCCCACAGCCCCGGACTGAGGGACTGCCTGCGCATCACCGTGGGCACCCCAGAGGAAAACCGGTCTGTGATCAAGGCGTTTCGCGAGCTTTTATCCCAAGGTACGTCCAGCTAAAACCATCTACTATGCCTAAAGACAAAGGAGGTTGTCCATGAGATGCGCCACGCTTTCCCGTGCCACCCAAGAGACCGCCATTACCATCAGCTTGAACCTTGACGGCGCCGGCCAGGTGGATGTGCATACCGGAGTGGGGTTCTTTGACCACATGCTCTCTGCCTTTGGACGTCATGGCCTCTTCGACCTTAAGGTCCAATGCGAAGGAGACCTTGAGGTAGACGCCCATCATACGGTAGAAGACGTGGGCATCGTGCTGGGGGATTGCTTTGCGGCTGCCCTGGGATCCAAGGAATCTGTCACCCGCTTTGCGCAAGCCATGGTCCCCATGGACGAGGCATTGGTGCTCTCTGTGGTGGACATCTCTGGTCGTGGCGAGCTTTTCTGGGAAGTGCCCATCCAAGTTCCTCAGGTAGGGAACTTCGACACCCAGCTGGGCCATGAGTTTTTCGCAGGCCTTGCCCGCAATGGCGGCATTACCTTGCACATGCGTGAGATTGCGGGCGAAAACGCCCATCATATCCTCGAAGCCTGTTTCAAGGCTGCAGGCCGGGCATTGCGTTTTGCCTGCGAACTCGATTCGCGAGTAAGCGGCATCCCCTCAACTAAAGGCAGTCTCTGATGACGATTCTTGTGGTCGACTATCACAAAGGTAATATCTCCTCTGTCGTGCGTGGCCTTGAGCGCGCCGGAGCCTTCGCCCATGCCACCGACGACCCGGCTGCCATCGCCAAAGCCTCTGCATTGGTCGTGCCCGGCGTGGGCGCCTTTGCTGATGCCATGGACTATATGACGAGCTCAGGACAGGCCGCAGCCATCGTCGAAGCACTGGAGGCGGGAGCTGCGTTTCTCGGTATTTGCCTAGGACTTCAGCTCTTGGTGGCAAAAGGCAACGAGAACGCCCAGCACGATCAATGGGTCGAAGGGTTAGGCGTGCTTCCAGGAAGCTGCACGCGCCTGGAATCCTCAAGGCTCAAAGTGCCCCATGTGGGTTGGGACACGTTAGACATCACGCCGCTGGGCCGCCATTGTCCGCTGCTTTCGGGCATCTCTGAGGGCACACATATGTATTTCACCCATTCTTATGCGCTTGCCTCAGACTTCCCTGCCCAACTTGTGGGCGCCTACACTCACTACGGGCGCAGTTTTGCCTCGGTGGTGTGGGATGGCGGCTCTGTCTTTGGCTGCCAGTTCCATCCTGAGAAAAGCTCCGGCGCAGGGCTTAAGGTGCTTCAAAACTTTGTAGCTCAGGCAGGGGAGGGGTGCTCATGATTCTCTTTCCTGCCATCGACCTCATTGGCGGCAAGGTGGTGCGCCTCAAGCAAGGGAAGCGCTCTGCTATGGATATCTATGGGGATGATCCCCTCGCTCAGGCACAGGCCTTCGCTCAGGCAGGGGCCGCCTGGGTCCATGTGGTGGATCTCTCCCGTGCCTTTGGAGAAGACGAAGAGTCGCTGGCTGCCAACCAGGCCGCCATCACAGCTATCTGCCAGTCTGGGTTGCTTCACGTGGATGCCGGTGGCGGCGTGCGCACCATGGCAGATGTCCAGCGGCTCGCGGGGGCGGGGGTTTCTCGGATAGCCCTTGGCACTCCACTGGTCAAGGATCCTGCCTTTGCAAAGGCAGCCGCTCGAGAATTTGGCGATCTTTTAGTGGCCGATGTGGCCGCAAAGGACGGCCAGGTCCATGTGAACGGCTGGCGCGAAGATGTGGACCTGTCGCTAAACCAATTGGTAGACGAGCTTTGCAGCTGGGGTTACAAGCATTTGGTCTACACCGATATCGCTCGTGACGGCTGCAGTTGCGGCATTGACGCAAGGGCCTACGAGATGCTCGCGTCAAGATGCGGCTTTCCGGTGGTGGCTTCGGGAGGCATTGCCTCTCTGGAAGACATCCAAGCGCTCTGTGCCATGGGCGACGAGGTCATTGAAGGCATTATCGTGGGCCGTGCGCTCTATGAGGGTCAGGTAGACCTTAAGGAAGCTCTCGAGCTGGTACAGCCTGCTACTCAAACGTTGGAGGCCGGATGTTAGCTAAACGTGTGATTCCTTGCCTTGACGTCAAGGCAGGACGCGTGGTCAAAGGGGTGAACTTTGTCTCACTGGTGGACGCCGGCGATCCGGTAGAGCTAGCTGGCGCCTATGACCTAGAAGGCGCCGACGAGGTAATCTTTTTGGACATCACTGCCACCAGCGACGAACGCGCCACCACTATCGACATGGCTTCTCGCGCAAGCGAGCAGCTGCGCATCCCCTATACGGTAGGCGGCGGCTTTCGCGACCTGGAGTCCATGCGTACCATGGTGGCCGTAGGCGCCGACAAGGTTTCTGTGAACTCGGCAGCAGTGAAGAACCCTGAGCTTATCTCTGTGGCCGCCCGGGCGTTTGGCAGCCAAGCGGTGGTTGTGGCCATCGATGCCAAGCAAACGGGTCCCAATAACTGGGAAGTCTATACGGCTGGCGGCCGTACTCCCACTGGCATAGATGCAGTCGCTTGGGCCCAGGAGGCCGCTCGCCGAGGCGCTGGCGAGATCCTTCTTACCTCCATGGACCGAGACGGCACCAAAAGCGGCTTCGATATCCCCCTCACCCGCGCCGTAGCTCGGGCAGTACCTATACCGGTCATCGCTTCGGGCGGCGTGGGAACGCTGGAACACTTCGCTGAGGGCATCCTCGACGGCGAAGCCGACGCCGTCCTTGCCGCCTCCGTCTTCCACTTTGGCACCTTCTCTATCCGCCAAGTCAAAGAGTACATGGCTTCCCAAGGCATCCCCGTGCGCCTCGATTTTTAATGCTTGCCGAGAAACCTACACCCCCACCGCAAGGAGTCTTCCTGTGACTAGTTATGCAGGCGAAACCTGTGAACCCACACCTCTTGAGGCCGTCACGCTCAAACTGGATGAGCATGGACTCATACCTGCAGTAGTGCAGCAATCGGATACCCATGAAGTGCTTATGGTGGCTTGGATGAGTGAGGAGTCGCTGAAGCTCACCTTAGAGACGGGCACAACCTGGTTTTGGTCCAGGTCGCGCCATGAGCTTTGGAACAAGGGCGCCACCAGCGGAAACATTCAAACCGTAAGATCTTTGCTCATAGATTGCGACAACGACACCTTGCTGGTGGAAGTGGATTCTCCGGGTCCCGCATGCCACACTGGGCATCGATCTTGTTTCTTCAGGGAGCTGGCTCCCGATGCCGCTATAGCTGCAGAAGAGGCCCCACAGCAAGGAGACGTCCAGAGGCCCTGAGGCATGGCCTTCTCGGCAGCAGAAGCAGCGCAGCATCGCATATGGCAAGAGGACATCGAAGTGTTTGGAGGAGCTCCATGGGAGAGCGCACATTGCATGTGGAAGCTGGCGATTTGGGCGCGACGCTGGAATCGCTCGCAGCCACTATCCACGGTCGATGGGGCCATGACCCACATGAGAGCTACACTGCGCTGCTGCTTACAAGTCCTGAAGACAAGCGGCTCAAAAAGGTAGCAGAAGAGGCTGTCGAGGTAGTCATGGCAGCCAAGGATCACGACCATGACCATGTGCGCTATGAGGCAGCCGATCTCATTTATCACTTGATGGTGGTGCTCGAGGCAGAGGGCGTGAATTTGAACGAGCTTGCAGGAGAGCTAAACGCCCGTATGGGCTAACCGGAACCTCCGGGTTACCCGTTTCAGTCGTGAGCCCTGCAGAGCTACAGAGCTATAGAGCTATAGAGCTACAGAGCTACAGAGCGCCAGCCTTCTGTGGAAGGCACTTCTTGGAATCGATAGCCTAGATCCCAGGCAACCCCGTGTGCCTCGGTGAGATCGGCGCCCACGTCTCGTGCTCTATGGGCATCGCTGCCAAACGTGACGGGCACTTGGGCATCAGAGAAATGCTTGAGCAGGGGAGTGTCTGGATAAAGGCGTTTCCCACCTTTACGCAAGAGCGCTGTGGAAACCTCGACGCGGCGATGAGTGTCATGGGCGCATTCGGCCATAGTCTTATAAAGTGGCTCCAAGTCTATGGAAGGTGCATAACCTTCATGCCAGAAGCGGGCAGGCAAGTCTGGGTGCGCCATGGTGTCAAAATCAGCAGTGCTTTCGCAAGCGGCACACCAAGCTTCTACGTAGCGCTGCCACACAGTGTCGGGGCCCTCATCTTCCCAAAACGAGAGGTCCTCAGGATCATCTATGGGGCGACCATCCACCCAGTGAACCGAGCCTAAGCGTATCTGCACTTCCTTGCTCCAACGCTCTATAAGCGGTTCGCAGCCTTCGTACCAATCGCATTCGGCACCCCAGAGCACAGGAATAGAAACACGGGCAGCAGCCTCCGTAATTTCCTGCCGCCAGAGGGGGAGGTCTTTCTCGGCAACGGAGCACTCAGCTCGAGGATCTAGCCACACAGGCAGAGTAAGGTGATCGGTGATGCATAGAAGATCGAGGCCCGCTTGTTCAGCGACTTCCACCATGGCTTGGGGGCTATCGGCGCCATCGGAAAAGTAGGTGTGCGAATGGGTGTCTACCAACATAGTGAATCCTTTTAAAAGCTTGCACACTGCCTTTGAACTACGAACGCTCAATGAGAGTTTAGCAATGCTCGGTGGCAAATAATCTTTTAGGCTACTTTTACTTGTACACTAAGAAGGGGTCAAGCTGCCGTTGGCGGAATAACGGGCACCGCTGGTGCACTACAGCTACCATTCAGCGAAATGAAATGAAATCAGGGTTGCCTAATATCTACGCAATGTTATAGGGATAAGATAATATTATGATATCCATAAAACTAGTTACGCATAGAGATACTTCGATACAGTAGAACTTACGGAATAGTGTCTAAAAATCCCTAAAATGCACCAATGTAAGGATTGGGAATAGACAACCGTTCACGGAATAGTTACAAAGCCCACTTGCATCGGATATGAAGAATATTTTGATGCCCCCTTTATCAAAACCAAACATGTCTAAATCCACAGGTAAGACGCCTATTTAGCCCCTATAGATATACCTTTTTCCGTCTGTCGAGCATCTCCTAGAGCTGGTGTACAACTCGCTGCCGTTTGCGGAGAATCATATCAGCTGCGAAGTGGATCTTTCAGTTAACCCTTAGGATTAAACGCAGTTGTAAGCGCGAGGAGAACCTCGCAACGGGCAGACAGGAGAATGCAATGTTTAAGAAGGGCATGACTCGTCGTACTTTCGTCGGCCTCTCCGGCGCCGCCGCTGCTGTGGCGGGCCTGGGTCTTGTAGGCTGCGGCGGCACTGACGACAGCTCCACCTCTACTGAGGGCGGCAGCGATCCCAACGCTACCCTCACTGCTGGTCTTGCGTACCAGAACCAGGGCAACCTGGATCCTCTGTCCACCTCCAGCGCCACTGGCATGGCCGCCAACTGGTGCGTGGCCGAGGGCTTCTTCGAGTTCGACTACGCCAAGATGGAGGCGTACAAGGCTTTGGCGGCAGAGGACGAGCTCACCAAGGTTTCTGACACCGAGTACACCGTAAAGCTGCGCAAGGACGCCAAGTTCTCCGACGGCACCGCGGTTACCCCCGACGACGTCATCAAGTCCTGGCAGCGTGCCGCTGGCAAGGACGAGGAGTACGCCGGCAACATCTACGTGCCCATGCTCTCCTTCATCGAGAACGTCGAGGCCGACGGCGAGGATGGCGTGAAGTTCACCCTTAACGTCGCCTTCGACCCCGAGATCATGAAGAAGCGCCTCTGCATCATCAAGGTGTGCCCCGCCTCTATGTCCAAGGACGATCTTACCAAGCTCCCCATTGGCACCGGTCCTTGGAAGTATGATTCCTCTGATCCTCAGTCCATCAAGCTCTCTGTGAACGAGAACTACAACGGCGATCGTCCCGCCTCCAACCCTGTCGAGTTCTCCGTCCTTGTGGACAACGATCCTCGTGTGACTGCCATGACCGAGGGCACCACCATGATTTGCGAGGCCGTCCCCGCCGATCAGATCGACAATTTCAAGAACCAGGGCATCACCGTCGACGAGGTCCAGGGCTTCAACCTTCCCTTCTTCATGTTCAACACCAAGAAGAAGCCCTTCGATGACTACCGCGTGCGCCAGGCCTTCTTCTATGCCGTTGACACCGAGAAGCTCATTGAGAACGCCCTCTCCGGCCTTGCCAAGCCTGCCACCTGCTATCTGCCTGAGAATTTCCCCGGCTACCACAAGGCTTCCACTGTCTACACCTACGACGTAGACAAGGCCAAGAGCCTGCTGGACGAGGCTGGCGCCGCAGGCACCTCCCTGACCCTCCAGACCACCGACACCGCTTGGATCAAGGACATCGCCGCCCAGATCCAGCAGGATCTCCAAGCCGCTGGCCTGAATGTCGAGCTCAACTCTCAGAAGAGCTCCGACCTCTACGCCAACCAGGCAACCCCCGATGCCTCCGGCGTATGCCCCTACGACGTAGTGCTCGCCTCCGGCGACCCCTCCGTCTTTGGCAACGACCCCGACCTGCTCATGAGCTGGTTCTACGGCGACGGCATCTGGACCCAGTCTCGTTACGGCTGGCAAGAGGATCCCAAGTGCCAGGAGCTTCAGGCCCTCATGGCCAAGGCCGTTACCCAGTCTGGCTCCGAGCAGCAGGATACCTGGAACCAGTGCTTCGACCTCATCGCCGAGCAGGTGCCCCTGTATCCTTTACTCCACCGTGTGACCCCCACTGGCGTCTGGGCAGACAAGATCGACGGCTTCCAGGCCATTGGCTGCACCGGTGTCGACCTCGTGGGCTGCAAGGCCAAGTAACTCTTTTCCCGTGAACCCAGCTTGCCGCTTTTGAAGCTGGCCGTGGAAAGAAGCGTGACCCCGTGGGCGCGGGGAGGCGTCTCTTCCATGCCTCCCCGCGCTCCTTCCTTGTCGATAGTATCCATCAATTACCGAATTAACAGAAAGGAGAGAACAGCGTGAATAACCTAATCAGGCTTATTGGACGCCGCCTTATCGCTCTGCCGATCATGGTTTTAGGTGTAACCTTCCTGGTGTTCTTCGTGATGTCCTTCTCTCCCGTTGACCCGGCCTATGGTGCGCTTGGCGAAGGCGCCACCCAGGAAGCCGTCCAACTTTACCGAGAAAAGCATGGTCTTGATCAACCGTGGATCGTACAGTACGGCGATTTTCTCGGCGGTATGTTTCAGGGCAATCTGGGCGAGTACGGTGTGAATGCCGCTTCAGTAGCTGAGCGTGTTTCTAAAGCGTTCCCTGTCACCATGCAGCTCACGTTCTTTGGCCTCATTATTGGTGTCGTCATCGCGTTCATCCTTGGTGTGGTAGCAGCAGTCTATAGAGACAAATGGCCAGACCAGGTCATTCGTATCTTCTCCATCGCATGCATTGCCACGCCCTCCTTCTGGCTCGCAGTACTTTTGATCCTGGTGTTCTCTATCAATCTCAAGCTGCTGCCTGCATCTGGCGCTCTTCCCCCGCTGTTTACCGGTGGCTGGTGGGCTCGCATGCTTCTGCCCGCTCTGGCACTTTCAGTGCCTCTGGCGGGTCAGCTCACCCGTGTGATCCGTACTTCTATGGCTGAGGAACTGGATCGCGACTATGTGCGCACCGCTATTGGCGCAGGCGTTCCCCGCGGCACCGTTATTGTGAAGAACGTGCTGCGCAATGCCATGATCACCCCGGTTACTGTCCTGGGCCTGCGCATTGGCTACCTCATGGGCGGCGCTGTGGTAATTGAGGTCATCTTCAACCTCCCCGGCATGGGTATGGCTATTCTCGACGGTGTTTCCTCGAACTTCCCCACACTGGTACAAGGCGTCACCCTGGTGGTTGCATTGGCCTTCATAGTGATCAACATCGTGGTAGACATGCTCTACATCCTTATCAACCCTCGAATCAGGAGCGTGTAGCATGGCAGAGACCGTACAGCGCCGCTCTGGCATAGCTCGTCGCTGGGCTGCTATGAGCATTGGCTCCAGGATCTCCATTGTCGTGCTCATCCTGGTTGCTTTCATCGCCTTGTTCGCAAACTTCCTGGCACCTCACGATCCCTTTGAGATCTTTAAGGCTCGCCAGGCTCCTAACGGCGAGTTCCTTTTTGGTACTGACGAGAAGGGTCGTGACATCCTCTCTCGTATGATGTTTGGTGCCCGTTACTCGTTGGCCATCGGCTTTGGTGCTACCACATTGGCTTTTGTGGCTGGTTGCATCATTGGTTCTGTGGCCGCCGTGAGTCGCAAGTGGATCTCTGAGGTCATCATGCGAATCATGGACATCATCATGGCTTTCCCTGGCATCGCTTTGGCTGCCGTGTTCGTGTCCGTCTTCGGTAATTCCGTTCCCTCCATCGTTTTGGCCATCGGCTTCATCTACATCCCCCAGGTAACGCGTATTGTGCGTGCAAACGTGGTTGCCGAGTATGGCGAGGACTATGTGCGTGCGGTAGTGGTCTCCGGCGCCAAAGCCCCTTGGATCCTGCTCAAGCACGTCATGCGTAATTGCATCGCCCCCATCTTGGTCTACGTCATCGTGCTGGTAGCCGACGCCATCATCCTGGAGGCTTCGCTGTCCTTCATCTCCGCCGGCATTCAAGAGCCCACCCCCACTTGGGGCAACATCCTCTCTGACGCTCGCTCTGGCGTGTTGGCCGGCCGTTGGTGGCAGGCGCTCTTCCCCGGCTTGGCAATCATGATCACGGTCCTTTGCCTGAACATCTTCTCCGAAGGCATCACCGATGCCATGGTGGCCGCCCCCAATGCCCCCATCGAGGACGATGGCAAGCATGCCCGCAAGCAGGACCGCTTGCTGTTTGACCCTGTCCGTGCTTATGAGGAGCAGAAGGCTTCCTTGGACGCCTCGCTCAGCGCACTGGCTAAGGTAGAGGCCAAGCGTCACGACCGCCATGAGCCCGATAACTCTGTGGCGCCCATCCTTGAGGTAAAGAACCTCTGCATCAAGTTCCCTCGCCACGGTGACGTGAACGTGGTTGACCACGTGAACTACGCCGTACGCCCTGGCCAAACCATGGGCCTGGTAGGCGAGTCCGGCTGCGGCAAGTCCATCACCGCCCTCACCATCATGGGCCTTATTGACTCGCGCGCCCAGATCTCCGGTGAGATTCTTTACCAGGGCAAGAACCTGCTTGAAATGTCCGATCAGCAACGCAATGACCTTCGTGGCCATGAAATTGCCATGATCTATCAGG
This sequence comes from Muricaecibacterium torontonense, assembly GCF_004793925.1. Lineage (NCBI taxonomy): Bacteria > Bacillati > Actinomycetota > Coriobacteriia > Coriobacteriales > Atopobiaceae > Muricaecibacterium > Muricaecibacterium torontonense. Next base: position 271,476 of record NZ_SRYE01000003.1, read on the forward strand.
ACGCCCTCTCAGCCCTGAACCCCTCCATGCTCATCAAGAATCAGATGAAGCAGCTCACTGATCGCGGCGGCACCCGTTCTGCCGAGGAACTCCTGGAACTTGTAGGCCTGGATCCTGCCCGTACCCTTGAGAGCTATCCGCACGAGCTCTCCGGTGGCCAGCGCCAGCGTGTCCTCATCGCAATGGCGCTCACCCGCGATCCCAAGGTGATCATTGCCGACGAGCCCACCACCGCTCTTGACGTGACGGTACAAAAGCAAGTCATCAAGCTTCTGAACGACCTTCAAGCCAAGCTCGGCTTCGCCATGATTTTCGTCTCTCACGACCTCGCGCTGGTGGCTGAAGTGGCCAACTACATCACCGTCATGTATGCCGGTCAGGTGGTAGAGCAGGCTCCCACCATCGAGCTGCTCATGCACCCCACTCACGAGTACACCCGCGGCCTTCTGGGCGCCGTGCTCTCCATCGAAGGTGGCGCCGGCCGCCTGCACCAGGTACCCGGCACAGTTCCCAGCCCCAAAGACTTCAACGACGGCGATCGCTTCGCTCCTCGTTCGAGTCATCCCACAGTGGGCCTCAACGTGCACCCTGTCCTCAAGAAGATCCCCGGCACCGAGCACTATGTCGCCGAGCTGCCTGATGAGGAGCTCGCCAAGAACGGACTCACTACTCGTGTCGTCGCCTATAGCGAGACCGAGACTGTAGTAACCACTGCTGAGCCTGCCAAGAAGGGAGATGCCTAACCCATGAGCGACACCACGACTCAAACTCCCACCGCGGTAAACGACGGGACTATCGACGGCGTCCAGCCCATCATCTTCCTTGACGACGTGAAGGTGACTTTCAAGACTCGTACCGGCTCCCTGCTCCACCCCAACCTGGTGCATGCGGTGAAGGGTGTTACCATGCGCGTCATGCCTGGTAAAACTTTAGGCATCGTAGGCGAGTCCGGCTGCGGCAAGTCCACCACCGCCAACGTGATGTGCGGCCTTCAGCCCCCCACTTCCGGCAAGGTCTTCTTCAAGGGCAAAGACGTCACCAAGCGTACGGCTGCCGATCGCAAGCACATCGGTTCGGTGCTGTCCGTGGTCTTTCAAGACCCAGCCACCGCGCTCAACGCCCGCATGTCTGTGCACGACCAGCTTCTGGATCCCATGTTGGTGCACAAGGTGGGCGACCCCGACTCCCGCGAGGATCGAATCCGCGAGCTCATTGGTCTTGTCGGCCTTCCTTCTTCTGCTTTGGATGCCCTGCCCGGACAGCTCTCCGGCGGTCAACGCCAGCGTGTGGCCATTGCCCGCGCGCTGTCCATCGGCCCTGACTGCATCATCGCCGACGAGCCCACCTCGGCCCTCGACGTGTCGGTGCGTGCCCAGATCTTGAATCTGCTTACCGACCTCAAGCACGAGCTGGGTTTGGCTATGGTCTTCATTAGCCATGACATCCAAACTGTGCGCTACATCTCTGATGAGATCTGCGTCATGAATGGCGGCACCGTGGTAGAGCATGGCAATGCCAAGCAGATCTTCGAGGATCCCAAGGATCCCTATACCAAGCTTCTATTGGGAGCAGCTCCTTCGCTGCTCCACCCCAAGATCTAGGAGTTAGGCTAAGATCTCGGTTTCCTAAGGCCTGGGGCCTCACCAGGCTCCAGGCCTTGTTATTCGCATTTGCGCCCATAAGTGGCGCGCCAGACATGAAGGGAGCTCGTTATATGAGCTCGGATTTCAAGATCTCCGGTGTTGTTCCTCCCGTAGTCGTCCCCATGGCAGAGGACGGCTCCATTGACCGCGAGGCCTATGAGAAGCACCTCAACCGCATGATCGATGCCGGTATTGACGGCCTTTTCTTCCTGGGCTCCTCTGGCGAGGTAGCCTTCTCTACCGACGAGCGTCGCCGTGAGATCATCGAGATCGGCATGGAGATCAACCAGGGGCGCCTGCCGGTTCTCGCTGGCTGCATCGATATGCAGACCAACCGTGTAATCGAACACGCACGTGCTATGGAGCAGCTGGGTGTTGACGCCATCGTCGCCACCGCGCCTTTCTATGCCATTCCCGGCCCCGGCGTGATTGCCAATCACTTTCGCGCCATTCATGAGGCGGTAGACCTCCCGCTCTTTGCCTACGACATCCCTGTATGCGTCAATACCAAGCTGGGTTGGCAAGAGCTGGCTATGCTTGGCGCCGAGGGTACGCTGGCCGGTGTTAAGGATTCTTCGGGTGATGACGTGTCATTCCGTTTCTTGGTCCGCGAAAACGACCGCAACGGCCACCCCATGAGCCTGCTTACTGGCCATGAGGTAGTGGTTGACGGCGCATATCTGGCTGGTGCCGATGGTTCTGTGCCCGGCCTCGCCAATATCGATCCTGTCTCCTATGTCAAGATGTGGAAGGCCTATCAGGCTGGTGACTGGGCACAGGTCAAGGCCATTCAGGACTACCTGGCAGACCTTATGCTCATCACCCAGGTCACTGTTGGCGTTGGTGGCTATGGCGCAGGTGTTGGCGCCTTTAAGACCGCTCTTAAAGAAATGGGCATCTTTAACACCAACCGCATGCCTTCCCCTGTGGATGCTCTCGAGGGCGAGAATGTCGAGGCAATTCACTCTGTGCTGGTAGATGCCGGTTTGATCTAGCAATCAATGGCAAGGGGAGAGGTGGCAAAACTCCGCCCCTCTCCCTTTGTCGTACGTATAGGAAGAGGGAGGTCCCATGGACCCTACCCGTGTAGTTGCGGTAGACATTGGCGGCACTAAAATCGCTACGGGCATCGTCACCTTTGATGGTGATTCCTTCCCTGAAGTTTCCTCTGTAGAAAAGATTCCCACCGATCCCTTACGCGGCGGTACGAGTGTGCTCCATGATGTGATCCGCTCTATCAAAGCAGCCATTGAACGTGCCGAAGGACCTGTTGCAGGCGTTGGCATCTCTACCGGTGGTGTGGTGAATCCCAAAACCGGCGATATCACCTATGCCAACGAGATGATGCCAGGTTGGTCTGGCACCAAATTAGGGTCTGAAGTCGCTTCTGCCACGGGCCTTTCTTGTCGTGTGCTCAACGACGTGCATGCCCATGCGCTGGGCGAAGCTCGGTGGGGCGGCGGCAAAGGCATGTCTTCTGTATTAGTGGTGGCCATTGGCACTGGAATCTCCGGCGCCATTGTCGACAACGGGAAACTGCGCCTTGGCGTTCACGATATGGCCGGCAATATTGGCCATATGGCCTGTGAGGAAGCCGCAGGCATCCCTTGTACCTGTGGAGCCACTGGCCATCTAGAGTCCATTGCCGCAGGTCCGGCTATTGTCGAAGAATATATACGTCTCTCCGGCAATGACAAAGACGCCCAGGGCAACCCTATTGGCGGCGCTACCATATCTCAGATGGCTGAGTCTGGAGATCAGGCTGCTATTGCTGCCGAGGAAAGAAGCGGCCTTGGCTTGGGCGGCGTACTTGCTTCCGCGGCAAATTTGATCGACCCGGAAGCCATTATTCTCTCTGGCTCTGTGGTCGAATGCGGTCCTGTATGGCATAACGCACTTGCCCGTGGCTACGCATCGCGTGTGATGGAGCCTGTGCGCGATCTTCCTATCGAGCGCGGAGCTCTTGGTAATGATGCGCCCCTCTTAGGAGCCGCAGAACACTTCATTGATGACGGCTACGAGAAGTAAGTCCTTTGTGACATCTCGCTTCTCTTTTGCCTGCCGAGGACTTCGTTAATCCTCCTGTCTTATCGGAGTCCTCGGTCTCTTTGGTTGACATTTCGCTCTCAGCCTCATATTCACAAGCTCTGGTATGAGAGCAGCAGATGTCTCTTGCTATCTTTCGCCCCTACTGCAACTCGCGTGTAACGCGAGGGGATGGAGCTCCCCATGTCAGTTCATCCACTGGTGCAATCGCTAAAAGGCACCCTTATCGTTTCCGTCCAGGCCTATCCCGGTGAGCCTCTCCGTCATCCTGAGACTATGGCCCAAATTTCTCGTGCATGTGAGCTAGGAGGCGCCTCCGCTATTCGCTGCCAAGGCCTCTCAGACATCTCTGCCATCAAGGGCCGCGTAGAGATTCCCGTCATCGGTCTTTGGAAGGAAGGCCACGAAGGCGTCTACATCACCCCTACGTTGCGCCATGCGCGGGCATGCTCTATGGCAGGTGCTGACATAGTTGCTCTTGACGCAACGGACAGGCCTCGACCTGATGGCCTCACATTCGAAGAGACTGTAACCGCTCTCAAAAAAGACGGCGTGCTGCTCATGGCCGACTGCTCTTCCATTGAAGACATTCGTCGGGGCTTCGCTGCTGGATGCGATATCTGCTCCACGACGCTCTCTCATGCCGGTGCAGCCATTGACCAGGCGGCCACTCAGGGTCCCAACCTTGGGCTTCTTCGCCAAGCCTCTGAAGAATTCCCTGGCAAACCAGTGATTTGCGAGGGCAGCGTTCATTGCCCCCAAGATGCCAAAGACGCCATCGACGCAGGTGCCTGGGCAGTAGTCGTTGGCACCGCTATCACGCACCCTACCTCTCTTACCAGCTGGTTCTGTGACGCAGTGCGATAGTTGCGGTGCCAGTTAAGCCTATTGATAAGACCTGCTTGAATAATACGATTTTCATCCATCCAGTGAATGGCCTCATCCCATAGACGAATGAGGCCATTTTCATTACCAGACACACCTTAAAGATTCACATTTTGGAGAACTTGACCCCCAGAAGCTTACGCTTGGAATCTTTAGGTGCTGAAGTGGTTCCACAAAAAGGAATAGCCCCGTCCTCCTCTGAGAAATAGCGCACCTGAAGACCTTCTACATGAAGGCCCTCTTCTCCTATAGGGAGATCTTTGATATAAGAGGTCGGTATAAAACGATCGAGAAGAGCCTCTGCCCAATCCCTGCGAAGCCTGCGACTTGCTCCATGCAAGTCGCAAAGAGTGGTATAGACATCGATCTCTTCGTCTGAAGGTTCATAGCCGTAGAGCTTAAAGTAGCTATCTCGCGCCCAATTCTCAAAAAGCGATCGCAAGAGGGGAGGCATAAAGCATATTTTGCTAAAGCTGGAGATAGAATAAGTTACAGCTCCCATAGATGGCTCCATCCTCCAGGCAAGTCTAGAAGATAAGTGATAAACCGCATCCCATCTCTATGATAATCATCGATATGTTCTTGGCTGAGAAGAATCTTAAACTTAAATCCTCTCTAAATAAAAATTCATAAATCAAATTATGACCCTCCAAATGAGTATGAGGGTTTCAAATCAACTTTCCTCTGTCTCTTCAGGAGAGGCAGGCAGCGATTCTCTCTTGCCAACAGGTGCATTCAGCATCTTCGAGGCCAAAGGAGCATTTCCACGATAGATTGGTGGAATCCAAGTCCAGGCCGTATCTGTTCGAGGGTCCAGCTCGGGAAGATAAGCCCATAGCCTCTGTGGCATAAACTGCTGTCGAAGATCATAGCCTCGCTGCATTTTTGTCCTATGAGGCAATGTCACCGCATCATAAAAGCCTTTCCAGAGTGCACGGACATAGGGTTCGTCTTGAGCCAATAATGCGGTTTGAGAGGCTAGTAGCTCTGCCTCAAGGGGATCAAGCTTCATGATTCCCAAATGATGGTCTCCATAGAGAGCAGCAGATCCATGAACTGGATCCAATAGGCAGAATCTCTCTTCACCCATCCTTCGCTTGAAATAGCCTGCGGCCAGAGGCACCACGTCTGCCTTTGGCCGGAATTGGGCAAAAAACGAACCATCTGCTAGCCGTGAGAACCTCACAAACTGACGAAGATGTTCTGCCTCTGAAGAGGTGCTTGTGGCCAACGCCTCTGCCTCGGCGATCAGAGGGTCTGCCCCATGGGTTCCAATCTTTTTTCCAAAAGTAAAGCCACATCGCACATAACGATGCAAGATTTCTGGCATAGAAGGATTTTGTACCTGGGCTGCTATATAGGTCACCATGGTCTTTGGATCGCGCACATATTGTGGCATCCCTTTGGCTCCAAAAGTGGCCCTGATGAATCCTTCAAACACGTACGTCGCCAAAGTCGCATCACAAGGCGCAGAGAGATAGACCTCATCCAGTCTAGCTTGTCCGGTTGTAGGGACGATAAGGCGAGCGCATTCCTCAGGAACACGGGCTAGATAGAGCGCTCCCACTGCTGTAAGCATCCCTTCTGCAGAAGGGATGCAGCCTAGACAAAGACGCTGCCCTTGAATAGCGAGCTTTTGAAGTGAGCCCACAAATTTGCAGGTTTCCGACTCGAGGGTATTCAGGATCTCAGAAGAGCGAGAGCTGGCCTTGGAGGTTTCGTTGAGTGCGGTTATAGGAAGAGGCAGCGGCATCTTGAATCACCAACTCTCTTATTTGTTCTGGATGAGCAGGGCTTTGTGGATCGCGTTGCCCGCCACAGGTGAGAAAATGGCACGCCCTGCGCAAGGTGAGTTTGAGCCTATTCAAATCATCAAAGGTAAGCTGATGGCTTTTACGAGCGCGCAATATCTTCCTAACGCCGACAGGCCCTATGCCCGGAACTCTCAGAAGGTCGCCTTTTGAGGCAGTATTCACCTCTATGGGGAACTGCTCCATGTGGGTCAGTGCCCAAGCCAACTTTGGATCGACTTCCAAATCCAAAAAAGGTGCTTCTGGGCTCACCAGCTCGTCAGCATCAAAGCCATAAAAACGCATGAGCCAATCTGCTTGGTATAGCCGGTGCTCTCTACGAAGGGGAACCGGAGTTTCTGGATGGGGGAGGCGCGAATCCTCGATTACCGGCATATAGGCCGAGAAAAACACTCTTTTCAACCCGTATGTTTTATAGAGGGAGCTTGAGAGCTTCAATATGTGATTGTCGTCTTCCGGAGAGGCCCCCACGATTAATTGCGTCGCCTGCCCTGCGGGAGCAAAGGCAGACGAAGCACTCGTACTTCTAAACAACTGCGGTCTTTGCCCAGTTCTTTCAGGGAGCTGATGGTGGCTGTTCTCGGCTGGAAGAGGAGGCTTTACGGTAGACAGGTAAGATCCTGCACCGCTGTTGCCTTTCCCTCCCGCGCCCAATAGTTTTTCTTGCTGAAGAGTGTCATGGATCTGGCGCATGGGTTTGAGGATATCCGCCCCCTGCTTTTGAGGGCAGAGCGTATGAAGAGAGGCGGAGCTGGGAAGCTCGATGTTGACAGAGATCCTGTCTGCCAATCTTCCCAAGCGGTCAATGAGCTCCGGAGCCACCCCGGGGATTGCCTTTGCGTGTATGTATCCGTTAAATCGGTAATCTTCTCTTAGTAGACGGAGCGTTTCTATCATGCGCTCACAGGTGGCATTTGGCTCACCAAGCACTCCTGAGCTTAAAAAAAGACCCTCTATATAGTTGCGTTTGTAAAAATCTATGGTGAGCGCCGCTAATTCTTTTGGCTCGAAAGTGGCTCGCAGACCTCCTGCACTGCGCCTATTGACGCAATAGGCGCAGTCATAGGTGCATGCATTAGACATGAGGACTTTTAGCAGTGTAATGCAGCGACCATCAGGGGTGAAACTGTGGCAACATCCGCTGCTGCTCGCCATGCCTAGCATGCCTTTTCGAGGGGCCCTATCCACACCTGAAGAGGTGCAGGCTGCATCATACTTGGCGGCATCTGCCAGTATTGAGAGCTTAGACAGGGTATCCATAGGTCTCTTCCCATTGAATGCGAACGTCCGTTCTACTATACCAGATGAAGAACGGGTGTTCGCTTACAATTTGAAGGACTTGCTCTCGAGTGCCCTAAGTTAGAAAGGCCCAAAAATGGGCTCATGGACCAGGCAGAGATCCTCGCCATTGGCAAAATCTTTCAGGACTGAGCAAAACGCCAGCTCATCACCAGTGCGAAATACCAAAGTGAGCTGCACTTCATCAGTAAAGAGGGATCCTTCTATCTTGCCATGGGCGTCCTCGGCCATCCTGCGCACTTTGTCATAGGCGCTGTAAGGGATGCATGTCACTACCTTGGTAATAGATCGCATGTCCACAAGATCGCCGTCTGTTTGAGCTGCTTCTACAGCAAGTTTTGCTGCTCCGGAATAAGCTCTGATAAGTCCTCCTGGCCCCAGCAGTGTACCGCCAAAATAGCGGGTGACAATGCAGCACACATCGCGCAATCCGGCGCCTTCCAGCACTTCTAATACAGGCATCCCTGCGGTTCGCTGGGGCTCCCCGTCATCGCTGGCGCGCTTTTCTCCAGACGCTAGAATCCATGCGCATACATGATGACGGGCATCATAGTGCTCTTTTCTTACTTCCTCTAAAAATGATGAGGCATCTTGCTCGGAAGAGATGGCTTTAAGTTGGGCGATAAAGCGGCTCTTCCTATCTACCAACTCGGCGGTAGCACAGCTGGCGGGGGCTATTGTGGTGTAACTATCCATAAAGGTCCTCTTTATCCATAAAGGTCCTCTTCGTGAGAATGAATTCCATGGAAGTCCTGAGGCATATCCAGGGTCAATGCTATACTTCATTGCGCGAAGTGGGCCAGATGATCGCGGGGTTATTCCCTGAGGAAAGTCCGGGCTCCCTAGGGCAGGATGCCGGCTAACGGCCGGGCGGAGCAATCCGACGGAAAGTGCCGCAGAAAAGAAGACTCCCGCTGCCTCTTTTGAGGTGAGAGAAAAGCTGAAACGGTGGTGTAAGAGACCACCAGCATCCCGGCAACGGGGTGGCTGGGTAAACCCCATCTGGAGCAAGAGCAAATAGGTGCGCTATGGGCTGGCCCGGCTCGCGCACGGGTTGCTCGCGAGAGAAGGATCGTGGCAACACGGCCTCGAGATAAATGATCATCCTCGACAGAACCCGGCTTATAGGCCCGCTTCGCATCTTTGGCGATTTGCTTTCTAGCAGTTAAACCCCATAAGCTTGGAGACCTCGCATTTAAGAGGCTCTATTGCGCCATTGAATTGAAATGCGTGCCAACCTGCTGCTCGAGCGCCTTGGCAATTGAGTTCCAGGTCGTCTACAAACAGACAGTCATCAGCATCCACGTCAAATCGTTGGCAAAAACGGGTGAATATACGAGGATCCGGCTTCATAAGAAGCTCCTCAGCAGAGATCAAAATCCCATCGGTGCAAGAACTTAAGGGAATCCTTGGTTCAAGCTCTTCTCTAAAGCGATTGCTCACGTTTGAGAGGATGTAGACGCCAAAGCCTGCCTCATGCAGTTGGCGACCAAGCTCATTGGTCTCGGAGATGACTGCTTGCATCTCAGGATAGGTGCGCCAAGCAACCTCACAGGCCCTATGAAGGCGCTCTGGCAGCTTAGAGAGGGCAGACTCGAGCACCCATTGATCAGAGAGGGTGCCCGAGTCCCCCAAGGACCAGGCATGATTCATAAAGAGGGCTTCAAAGATCAGGTCCGCATCCTCTTGCGAGTCGCTCACCTGAGATGCATAGGAGAAGGGATTCCAATCCAAAAGCACACCACCCATATCAAATACGATATTATGCACGCTCATAGAAACCCTTTCCCCCATTAGTGTTTTGTGCAATCCAGCTGACAAGCGACCTCGAGAGTATTGGATTGAATTATTTAGCCAGGGAACCCATTGGATCCCAAGGAGCCAATACAATGGGCTCGCAGGTGTCGTAGACGGCACGCTCTTCGTCAGTGAGATAGGCCTTGTCTATGACTATCTGATAGACGTATTGGTCAAACCAATCGTCGGTGATCGTGTCGAAGCCGTTGCGGCCATGATCCTTGCCCCAGGAATTCTCCACCTTCCAAATCTCCGGATCGCCATGAGCATCAAGACGCACGCCTTCCAATACCATGGCGTGAGTCATGACGCTCTCTCCATAGTCAAGGCGCTCTTCTCGGTTGAGGCAGCCCTCCACCGCAAAGCCAAAGAGCTCGTCTACCTGCAGGGCCTCGCAACTCATCATGCCTTCGTCACGCAGGTAGCTCTGGGCGACGTCACAGCCAAACCATACAGGGCGGCCGTCTTTGAGCTGAGACACTGCCAGCTCCTTCAGGCGTTTCATAGGCAGGTTGAGATAGCGCACACCTCCGTCTTCGATGACGTTGCCGAGCCTGGAAACCGTGAAGGTGTGCATGAGGGGCTTATCGGCAGTTTCTGCATTGATGCAAGAGACGAGAGTGTCCACGTCCATCTGCACTACCTGGGCAAAGAAGCTTTGAGGGGTGTAGGTGCCTGAAAGCACGAGCTCGTTGTCTTTGGAGCGCAGGCGTACGTCGAACTCTTTGGGAGGCTCGCCAAGGCAGGTTTCCAAGAGGCTCCAAACGTCGCACATCATGGTTTGGCGAAGCTCGTTGAGCTCATTGGGCGTGGCGCCTTCAGAGGCAGCCCTACGAAGGCGCATGGCGCATCCGCGTACGTAGCGGGTAAGATAGGAGTCCATCTCAGAGGTGTTGCGCGAGCAGGCGGTCTCGGGCATGGCTTCCTTGGGTACAACGCCGTACTTCTTGACCAAGGAACGGAACATATCCCATTGGCCGCCGTCGCCGATGGGATCGGTGAGTAGAAAAGCCACCAGACGCCCGTCTAGAGGCTCTGAAGCCGTATCGATGATGTTATTTAAAAACCAGTTGGATTTTTCCAGCTTGTCAAAGAAAAGGGGATAGGCTTGGGAAAGCTCGAAGGTCTTGAGGTCCAAGCGTTCAATAATGCGCTGGCGCATGGTATTGAGGCTGGCAAACATCCAGCAACGGCCAGAACGTTGCTGGTCGCAGCGGTCACCCTGAACCAGATCGATATCGAAAGCCATAGCGTTGGCACCAACGCCCTCGGGCACACGCGCAGCAGCCCTCACTCCCACCGAGCTCACGGCATTTTTCGCCACGATATTGGCTCGTTCCTTAGAAAAGCGCTCCTGAGCGCGCTCGCAAAGCTCGCCAGTAACCGATGTATCCATTGCTCCTCCTGCGACTGTTTAGGTGTAGCGACTGTCTCTAGAGTACCATCACCACCTGGACCGTCTTTGCGTTTTGAGGGACAGCGCGGCGGGTCACGTGCATCCCACAGAGTCGAACGAAACCTTCAAAGCACGCTTCTCAGAAGCGTGTAGGATAGAGTTTCTAGTTGTCTGCCAATGCGTTGGTAATGCTGCAGACACCCTCATCGAACACTCTCGCTCCCAGCTGTCTGTCCAGCCACAGGAAGGGAAGCCATGGTCCCAGGTCCTCCTCTTAGCCTTGTCGAGCCGCCGGCTCATCTGGAGCTTGTGGCTCAAGGGGCCGCTGGTGATAGCGCTGCCGAGAAACCCGCCCATCTCTTTACCCTCCATCATAAATATTTGCCGCAGGTCCAAGAGGCCTATCAGGAAGCTGAGCGCACGCTCGCAGCGCTGCCTCAGCCTGTCGCAGGGCTCAAGGTAATCCAGGCGCTGGAAGAAGCAGGTTACAGCGCATGGATCGTTGGCGGATGGGTGCGAGACGGGCTTTTGGGCAGGCCTGGTCATGATGTGGATGTGGCAAGCTCAGCCCCTTGGCAAGAGGCGGCATCCCTCTTGCGGGATCGCGGCCTCGTTGTAATTCCCACAGGATCGGCTCATGGCACCATTACTGTCCTGGTAGACGGCATGCCAGTCGAGGTGACTACCTATCGAAGGGAGGGAGCCTATCTAGATGGCCGCCACCCCTCCCAAGTATCCTATGTCTCATCTATCGAGCAGGATCTCGCGAGACGGGATTTCACCATCAATGCCATGGCCTACCATCCCAATCGCGGCTTGCTGGATCTCTTTGGGGGTCTCGACGACCTCGCGCTGCGGCGAATTCGTGCCGTGGGAGATCCTCAAAAGCGCATGGAAGAAGATGCGTTGCGAGTCCTTCGAGCCGTACGGTTTGCTGCTCGCTATGGGTTTGCCATCGATCCTGCTACCCAGGCGGCGGTGAATCGAGGAGCCCAGCGGCTCTACCTGGTGAGTCGCGAGCGCGTAGGACAAGAGATGCGCGGCATTGTTGCCTCTGGCAGGGCTGGCTGGGCACTTCGGGAGCAGAAGGACGCGCTTTTCTCGGCAATCCCCGAGCTCGGACCCATGGCTGGATTTCCTCAGCAGACGCCCTACCACTCTTATGACGTGCTCGACCATGTGGCGCGTGTCTGCGATTTCACCTCTGTGTTTTGCGGCGGCATCCTAAGCGAGCGCTTGGGATGGGCATCGCTTTTGCACGACATCGCCAAGCCAGAATGTCTTACCTTTGATACCCGAGGCCAAGCTCATTTCTATGGCCATCCCGCCCATGGCCGCGATATTGCACAAACGGTGCTGCGCCGATTGGCCATTCCCAAAGACGTGACGATCCCTGCACTGGCGCTTATCCGCCTGCATGATAGGCCTGTAAAGCTGCAGAGGGCTTCTGTGCTCTCGATCCTTTCAGATTTGGATCGCTATGCCCCAGGACAGGCTCCGTGGCTTGTTCATGAGTTGATGATCATAAAACGCGCCGACGCCATGGCAAAAGCTCCTGCTTATAGATCTTATGCTATCGAAGTTGATGAGCTTGAGTCACTGGCTGGAACGCTCATTGCTGCAGGTGCGCCCTATCGTATTTCTGATTTGCCTATCTCTGGAAATGACATCATCCGCGAGCTGGCGCTTACTCCAGGGCCTTCGGTGGGATTGCTTTTGCAACGGCTTCTTAAGGAGGTGCAGTCGGGTTTTTTGCCTGCCGAGAAAAGCGCCCTGTTGGCTCGGCTCTACTCCCTTAATGGTTGCCATAATTAAGATGCACTCTTGATAACATATCTTTCACGAGGGTATATAACCGTTCGCCAATTATTTTCTGCACTCCACCGATTTGTATTTGAGGAGTAGAATGGGCCACGCAGGACTAGTTTGGCGCATATTCGTCACGCATTAAATCAGAGCGAGGATTTGCCAATGGGTCATCATGCCTATACGCTTCAAGAGCAACAACGTCTTGATCGCAATCGCGAAGCCATGATCTCTTTGGTGCGAGGCGATGGCAGACCCCAGCGCTTGGGCAATGAGCGCACTTTAGGCATCGAGCTTGAGCGCCTCATCTTGGATCCTGTCTCAGGACAGCGCGTTCCTTTTGAAGGGCCCTTGAGCATCAGCACGCTCCTGGCGCGCTGGGAGCGCTTTTTCGCGCCGGAATGCGCCCTCATTATCGACGACACCCTCTTTGGCTACGAAGGAATCGTCACGGTTGAGAACAAAGAGGTGGGCATCTCCATCACTTTGGAACCAGGCGCCCAACTCGAGGTGGCCGTGGGCCCCTCCAATTCGGTGAGCGATCTTTTGGGTGCCATTCTGGCCTTTGACGAGCAGTATGCCCAGCTCTGCCAAGATCTGGGGGTCGAATGGCAGCTGGTGGCCCTGGGGACCGATCCCTTTACCATCGATCCTCGCGAAGTGGCTCTGATCCCTAAAGAGCGCTATCGCCTCATGGATAAAACCCTTTCTCATACCGGGCGTTATGCGCGGGATATGATGCGTTGCTCGGCCTCTACTCAGATCTCTTTAGACTGCTCTGACGAGCAGAATATGGTTGCCGAATACAGGCTTGCCGTAGCCCTGGGCCCGCTGTTAGCCTTCCTGTGCGACAACGTGATTTCTTGGCGAGGCCTCAGTGTGGGCGACACTCCTCGCATGGTGCGCGCCCGCATTTGGGACCACATGGATCCTGCGCGCTGTGGCATCGTTCCCGGCACTTTTGACGAGGGCTTTGGGGCAGAAGCCTACGTGCAATGGCTTATGAGTGTCTGCCCTATCCTTTTCACTGACGACTCCGGTCTCACCATCCCCACTTGTTCTGCTACCGAAGCCGACATCATGGCCATGCGCGAGCTTTCTCAAGGCGAGCTCTTCCATCTGCTTTCCATGGTCTTTCCCACGGTACGCCTCAAGGGCTTCCTTGAGATTCGCACGCCAGACTCCATGCCTCCTCAGCTCGCGGCAGCCCTTGCCGCCTTCATCAAAGGCATCTTCTACAACGACAACGCATTCGCCAAGGCCAGCGAGCTCTTCCGTGACGTTACCGCGCAAAATGTCATGGATGCCCAGACAGAGCTCGAGGAGCATGGCTGGGATGCCAAGCTCTACGGCCTCCCTTGCACCACACTGGTGATGCGCTTGGTGCAGCTGGCAGAAAACGGCCTTCAAGATCAGGAAGAGCGCAACATCTTCCATGCCATCTCGAGCCTCTGGCTCTCCCATATGGTCCCCAAAGACCTTTACAAAGAGCAGTTTGTCATCTAGAGATCTTGGGCGGTCTCGATCCTTTTTTAGCCTTGCCGAGAATAACTCCCTCAAAGAAAGGGGAGTGTTTCTCGGCCCGAGGACGTCGGGAAAACTAACCGCGAATCATTAGACTTTGCCAATCAATTGCATAATGATTTTTACTCCCTTGAATCTGGGCATGAGTCCCCATATTCTTGAGTTGGTGCAAACCAGAGGAGAGGGGTTTTGATGGTCAAAAGATCGAGGATGACTTGTTGGAAAACGCTGTTGACCTGGGCTTTAGTGATGCTGTTTGCTTTTAGCGACCTGACTACGCCAGCTATAGCGCTCAATGCTTTGGTGCAGGCAGGCCCAGGCGAGCCCTCCACCGCCAATCCTGCTGCTCCTGATCCAAATCCAGAAAACCCGGGATCGCAAGATCCTAAAGACCCCGTAGACCCTCAAGATCCCGACGATAAAAAGGATCCCATCCCTGCGACGGTTGAACATCTCACAGCCCAGGTAACCCTCAAGAACCATGGGCTCACCCAAGGGCAATTCAGCTTTGTGCTCAAAGATGACAAAGGTCAAACTGTGGCTTCGGGCACAAACGATGCCTCGGGCAAGGTAGTGCTCAGCAGCTTTGAGATTGCTCAAGCAGGCACCTATACCTATGAGCTTTCCCAAACCGGCAAGGCTGCTTCTGGCTATACCCTTGATACTCAAAAGTTCACCGTAGTGCTCACCGTCTCCCTCTCAGAAGACAAGGCCTCCCTGGTTGCCAAGGTCACTTCTCCCTCTACGCCCATGACCTTTGCCAATAGCTATCTCGCTCCCAATCGTGGCTGGCAGGGGAGCGGCTCCTCGCGCACTTTCGTGCAAGACGATGGCTCCCTTATAAAAAGCTGCGTGGCGAAGATTGGTGACAACCATTACCTCTTCGATGGCTCTGGCAAGCTTGAGGCCAATGGATGGAAGACATTCCAAAACCGTCGCTACCATGCCACCGCTCAAGGAGAGCTTACCTCCGGCTGGTTCTTGGATGGCTCCTGGTACTACCTTGACCCTGCCGAGAATTGCGCCATGGCTACCGGGTGGAAAGTGGTAGACGGCGCCCATTACTACCTGGACATGTCAGGCCATATGCTTTCCAGCGGCTGGAAGTGGCTGGGAGGATCCTGGTATTACCTTCATGGCTCTGGAGCTGCGGCTACCGGCTGGCTTTTAAACGGCTCCTGGTACTACTTGGACCCTGCTTCTGCCGCCATGCGCACAGGCTGGCAAAAGATCGATAATGCCTGGTACTACTTGGACGGCTCGGGAGCCATGCGTGCCAACGGTTGGATGAGGCTGGGGAATACCTGGTATTACCTCTATGCCTCGGGGGCCATGGCCTCAGGTTGGCAATGGGTGGGAGGGGCCTGGTACTATCTGGGCGGCCCCGACGACGGCGCCATGAAGACAGGGTGGAACAAGGTACGTGGGACCTGGTATTACCTTACGGGTTCAGGAGCGATGGCTACGGGCTGGCGCTGGATAGGCAATGCTTGGTATTACTTGAACGGCTCCGGCTCCATGCTCTCTGGCTGGCAGTGGATAGGGGGCGCCTGGTACTACCTTGGAGGCGCCAACGATGGAGCTATGCGCGCCAACTGCTGGATAGACAATACCTACTGGGTAGGGCCATCTGGAGCTATGTCTGCCAACAGCTGGGTTGATGGAGGCCGCTACTATGTGGATGGCGCCGGTCGTTGGGTGCCCGGAGCGATGCCTACCACGGTGCAAGGGACTATGAGCCTTTGGGCCCAAGGCTATAGCAGCGCAACTCCCTGGCTTGCCATGGTCGACACTTCCGCTAACCGCGTGGGCATCTATCAGGGCTCTCAGGGACACTGGAACCAAGTGCGCTTTATGACCTGCAGCGCCGGCTCTCGTTACACTCCCACTGTCAAAGGACAGTTTACCGTGGGCAATAAAGGTTATTCCTTTGGTGAGAATAAGGGTTATAGCTGTTATTACTGGACCCAGTTCTACGATGGGTACCTCTTCCACTCGATTCTCTACAATCCCTGTACCCGCGTAGTGCAAGATGGGCGCCTGGGTCAAAACTTAAGCCATGGCTGTGTACGCCTCTCCATCGACGATGCCTATTGGGTGCAGCAAACGCTCCCTCGCGGCAGCAAGGTAGTTGTCTATTAGGAGTCAGAGCATTAAATCTTAGGTTGGATATACAGGACACTGCCTGCAGCTATATACAATACACGTCCCCAAAAAACAGGGCTGTCTCATAAAGGGCGGTCCTGTTTTACGTTACTATTGTAATGATTGCTTATAAGAACGATATGTTATTGTTGGAGGCCGCTCAGGATGACACGTAGAAGTCACCCAACTCCCATCAGCACACTTGCGATCTGCATGATTGTGGCAAGTCTTGTGATGGCGCCGGAGCCAATAGCATTGGCTGCAGGCCCTGATAAACCGTTAATAGATTCCACTTCCTCAGCGCAGGATGCTCAGCAGAGTTCCACCGTGTCGCAGGAGCCCTCCCCAGACTCCAGTGCTGAGGGTCAAGACCCCGATGCTCCGGTCAAACCCAGCGAGCCTACAAACCCTGATGAAGAGCAGGAGGATCCTGAAGAGCCCCAGCCTCCCGCCTACGACCCCATCTCCTACGAGGTGCCTGTCTCGGTTACTGTCAACAATGGAGGAACGCTACAAGAAGCAGATGTCACAGCCAAGCTCATAGATCAGGGCATCTGTGTAGGAGAGGCGGCCAATTCCACAGAGGGGACCATCGCGCTTCCTGCGCTCACCTTTGATGCCCCGGGGACTTATAGCTACAAGTTGGAGCTCACGGCTAAAGACCGGCCAGGATTCTCACTGGCAAAACCCAGCCTCACCTTGGATGTGACGGCGAAAGACGAGGATGGCGCCCTTCGAGTAGTCTCGCTCAGCTGCGACGGTTCGCCTGTGAGTGCTGTGAGGATTGACTGTGAGTGGAACGAGCCTGCTGGCACCTGGTCTTTAGATAGTCAGGGATGGCATTACACCACCTACGATGGCACGCGGGTAGCAAATGCCACGCATGTCATCGATGGCAGGGCCTATCGGTTTAATGCTCAAGGCACCATGGTTACCGGGTGGTTTTTGGATGGTGCTGTGTGGCGCTACTATGGAGGCCAGGGTACGGCTCACGATGGGGCTATGCGCAAGCATAGCTGGCTCTGGGACGGCGCCTGGTATTGGCTTGACGACAACGGCGCCATGGCTACCGGGTGGCACACTGTCGATGGCGCCCATTACTTTATGGACGGCTCTGGCCATATGCTTTCCAGCGGCTGGAAGTGGCTGGGAGGATCCTGGTATTACCTTCATGGCTCTGGAGCTGCGGCTACCGGCTGGCTTTTAAACGGCTCCTGGTACTACTTGGACCCTGCTTCTGCCGCCATGCGCACAGGCTGGCAAAAGATCGATAATGCCTGGTACTACTTGGACGGCTCGGGAGCCATGCGTGCCAACGGTTGGATGAGGCTGGGGAATACCTGGTATTACCTCTATGCCTCGGGGGCCATGGCCTCAGGTTGGCAATGGGTGGGAGGGGCCTGGTACTATCTGGGCGGCCCCGACGACGGCGCCATGAAGACAGGGTGG
>NZ_SRYE01000004.1:0-280133 GCF_004793925.1 Muricaecibacterium torontonense
AGGGGCCTGGTACTATCTGGGCGGCCCCGACGACGGCGCCATGAAGACAGGGTGGTTTCAAGACGGCGACTATTGGTATTACTGCGATGGCTCGGGAGCCATGGCACACAACGAATGGATTGGCTCCTGGTGGGTCAATGGGTCGGGCGCCTGGGATCCCAGCCTTCCTGCATCGGGAAAGACAGGTTGGCAAAACCCTTCCAACTACTATCAGGTGTCTTCCTATGGGGTGCGGTTCCCGGGGGCAGGCCATGGCTATTATGTCACCGTGCCTACCATTAGGGCAGATGCCACTCGAGAGCAATGCATCAGCGCGTTCTTGGCGCGGGCTCGCAACTACCTAGGCACCCCCTACAGGTGGAATTACTCTGACGCTCCTGGAGTAGGGGTGGACTGCATTGGCTTGGTTTACCAGTGCGCCTATGCAACTGGCATGGATCTGGGAGAATTCAATCCTTATAACCATTGGATCACTGGACCTCATGGGTGGCATAGCCACGACGCCAATAACTTCTGGTCTTACGGCAAGATCCAAAAGATCGCCTTCGAGTGCCGAGCCCCGGGCGACCTTATCTTCTGGCCCGGCCATGTAGCTATCTATATTGGAAACGACCAGGTGATCGAAGCCGTTCCTGGACGCGTGCGCCAAGCTTCCATTCGAGCCTCAGGCGCCAATTATCTGGGAGTGGGCCGCCTTTACGTCTAAGGCTTTAGACTCTAGGTGAAATACGGGGTTTTGATTCCCCTCAAAGAGGCCTTCGTAACAGGAGGCCTCTTTCGCTAGACTGCTGGGTAATCCTCGCCATCCAAGGAGTTCGTTTGTGACCAGTGGTTTCTTCGACATCTACAAATGCCATTCGCAGCAGCCGCTCTTTGGCCAGCTGCACCCAGCCTTGAGAGCACTCTTGGCCCTCACGCCGCTCTTGATCACTTTGGGATGCTTCTCTGTGGTGATGCTTGCCATGTCCTTGCTGCTTGCCCTGGGCTTTATCGGTTTTGTCCGCGGGCCTGCCGCTTGCCTGCGCACGCTCAGGCAAGCTGCGCCGCTCCTGATCGTCATTATGGTGCTCAATCCGCTTATTTCTCCTTCGGGCACCCATGCGCTCCTCACTCTAGGGCCCTTCGCCATCTATGGTGAAAGCCTTATGTGGGGAATCCTCATGGGTCTCATGTTTGCAGCCTCACTGGCTTGGCTGGAGGTCTTTGGACTCATCCTTCCCGCCGATGGTCTTTGCGATCTTTTGGGTTCGACGACCCCCACACTGGCGCTGATGGTCTCTATGGCAATGCGCCTGGTGCCCGATCTCTTTGTGCAGGCTCAAGGCGCCAAGGCTGTTAGAGAAGCCTGCACGGCCTCGCGACCCCCAAACGCTCAAAATGCTCCCGGCTCCACCCTTGTCGAGAAACCCGTGCCCCCAAAGGTTGTGCGCCCCAGATTAATCAGCGCAAAACTGAGTTGGGCTGCCTGCATCTCTACCGCACTGTTGGGCTGGACTCTAGCAGACTCGCTCTCTCGCGCTTCTTCCATGGAAGCTCGTGGGTGGGGAGTGGGCCCTAGAAGCCATTATCGCCAATGGCGTTGGACCCTATCCCAAAAGGTGCAGTTCGCGATGCTTCTCATGGCAGACGGGTTCATGCTCAGCTCCTCCTTCTACTACCAGGCAGGTTGGGCAAGCGCTCTCGCACCCCAGGCACTTTTAGGGGGAATCCTTCCTGGCCCCGTCAACCTTTTGTCGCTGGTGCTTTTGGGAATGCCCCTGGCTGTCTTTGGCTATCTGACCTTTCAAGAGAGGAGGATGCCATGAGCCTCAGTCCCATAATTCTATCCTGGGATTCGGTGAGCTTTAGCTATCCAGCCCTGGATGCAGCCTCTCCTGTCATCGATGTTCTTCATGACGTGAGACTCCAAGTGCCTCAAGGAGCCTTCTGCCTTCTCACTGGGGCTACAGGCTCGGGCAAATCCACTCTCTTGCGCTTAGCAAAACCCCAGTTGGCACCCAAAGGCAATCTCAGTGGAACGGTGTCCTTCCAAGGCACTCCGGTATCCCGGCTCTCAAAAGAGGTATCAGCCAGATCGCTAGGATTTGTGGGCCAGGATCCTTCGGCTCAAATCGTGGCCGACACCGTCATTGGCGAACTCGCGTTTGGCCTTGAAAACCTCGATGTGCCCCAGGATGCAATGAAGCGCTCTATCGCTGAGACCTGCGCCTTTTTGGGTCTCGACCCCTGGTTGCATCGCCCCTGTGCAGAACTATCCGGTGGCCAGCGCCAACTGGTAGCCCTCGCCGCAGTCTGCGCCCTCAGGCCATCGGTGCTCCTGCTTGACGAGCCCACCTCGCAACTAGACCCTGTGGCTGAGGGGGCTTTTCTCGGCAGTTTATACCGGCTCAACCAGCAGCTAGGCATCACGATAGTGGTGGCTTCTCACCGAGCTTCTGCCATCGCCCCTTATGCGTCCATGGCCGTGCGTCTCTCTCACGGGCGCCTGGAGGCTCAAGAGCTATCTTCCTTGGCCTCTCCCGCTCCTCTTTGCCGAGAAACGCCGTTGCCTCAGCTGGGAGTAACGGTGGTGGAGGCTCATGATCTTTGGATGCGCTACACCAAGCGCGACCCCTGGGTGTTAAGGCAGTGCGACCTCACCTTGGCCGCCAAAGAGATGCGCGCATTGGTGGGAGGCAATGGGTCTGGCAAATCCAGCCTGCTAAAAACACTGGCGGGCATCACCAGAGCCAGTCGGGGCACTCTTCACAACCAGGTAGCACAAAGCGTTGCCTACCTGCCGCAGGATCCTATGGAGCTTTTGATCTCAGAGACTGTGGGAGAAGAGCTGATGGAGTGGGCGACCTCTGTAGGTTATGGAGAGCATGATGCGCGCGCCATGGCTAAAAGGCTTGGGCTTTTAAAGGCATGGGAACAAGACCCCCCTTCGCTTTCTGGAGGCCAGCTTCAACTGCTCGCTCTAGGCAAGCTGCTCTTACTTAAGCCCTTGCTTCTTTTGTTGGATGAACCGGTCAAAGGGCTGGACAGCTCGCTCAAATCCCTGGTGGCAAATCTTTTGTGCGAGGCGGCGCAGGAGGGGAGCGCTATCCTTTATGCCACCCATGACTTGGACTTTGCGCGGGTAGCCAGCCATGCTACCTCTCTCATGTTTGATGGAGGCATTTGCACTACGCAAGAGACAGGCGCATATTTCCAGGACTCGCTTTTGGGGTAGCGTCATAGAGCGAAGCAGGTCTTGTGCGAGATCATTGGATATGAAGGCGATCGAAAGGTTGCCACTCGCTCAGGCGTGGCTTTTGAGCTGGGCCTGGCTATGGGTCTTCTCTACCAGACGCGTGATGATAGGCACCACGATAGTGGTAAGGGCAGCAGCGAATACCAACACAGAAGCAA
This sequence comes from Muricaecibacterium torontonense, assembly GCF_004793925.1. Lineage (NCBI taxonomy): Bacteria > Bacillati > Actinomycetota > Coriobacteriia > Coriobacteriales > Atopobiaceae > Muricaecibacterium > Muricaecibacterium torontonense. The sequence continues at coordinate 3,394 of NZ_SRYE01000004.1, forward strand.
TGTGGGCAGTCATGTCGCCGGCTTCCTGGGCCACTGAGGTCATGGCCACCACGGTGGACATGGCAGTGCAGCTATAGATGGCAATATTGAAGCGGCGCCAGGGATTCATGGAGCGGGTCTCGGGGGCGAGGCTTAAGGTCACAAAGACGGGCAACCCGCGCACCAACAAAAGCAAGAGAATGAACCCGGCTACGACGAGAGGCTCAGATCCGCCTTCGAAGACATCGATATTGCAACCGGATAGCACAAAGGCCACTGGCACAAAGAAGCCGTAGGCCACAATCTTTACCTGGCCTATGACTGGAGAGTCGTCAGGTGTGAGCTGACGCAGGATGAAGCCGGCAGCAAAGCCTGCCACAATCATATCGGCACCTAAAATGACGCCTAGGGCCACCAGACCTACAAGAATAGCGATCACCAGTCGAAGCATCATCTGGTTGGAATCTGCGCCCTTATGCACAAAGACATCCAGCTTGCTATGGGCATGTTCCTCATGGAGCACCAGGCGCTTGCCCACCAATGCCACCACCACGAAGAAGGCCATGATTCCAAGCTCCACCAAAGGAGATCTCTCTTCCAAAAGCAGCGCAACGGCAACCACTGGCAGAAGCTCTCCTGTGGCGCCATAGGATTCTGTGACTTTGCCCATAGGAGTATCAAGTTCATGACGGGCAGACAATATGCTCTCGACCTTGGAGAATGCGGTGGAGGTAAGGGAAATGGCAAAGGCTATGAGGGCTTTGGCAGAAAACTCCAAGGGCAACAGCCAAGCCACTAGAAGACCCAATCCAAAGGAAGACAGCCAGGCCAGCATGGCATGGCGCCCGGTGGAGCCCACCACGCGAGAAGGCTCGAGATTGTAGCCGCCCATAAGAAAGATGAAAGCCAACCCTAGCTGACGCAGCAAAGGCAAACCTGGGGCAGCCGGATCAATGAGACCTGCGCCGTGGGGACCTAAGAGAGATCCCAGAATAAGGATGAACGCTCCCGCTTGTATCCAATTGCCGGGAATAAGGGATGATAAAAACGGCCCCACGAAGGTGGCCACACATACAATGGCTAATGAGAATAGAGCGGCTGCCACAGGTTGCCCCCAATGTGAGAGTCAGGGCATCTTCTTATCAGATGCCCTTTGGAGTTTTTAGCTATCTACCCAGAAGGACCTGCTATGCAAAAGTTGGAACCCTGCGCACTGGCTGCAGTGCCTTGCGTATTGGTGCTAGGGCTTTGGTTTCAAGGCCCCTGGGCGCTCTTGTCGGCAGTGGTGGTGTCTGCAGCCTTAGGGATAATGCTTGCAGGATGGGAGACCTCCACTCCCGCGTTGCGTCAGTTTCTTCCTGCGGTGAGCCTCGCTGCCCTCGGGGCGGTGGGCAGAATGCTGTTTGCTGCCGTCCCCGATGTGAAGCCTTTATCGGCTATCGTTATTTTGACAGGCGCCTCTCTAGGCTCGCGCAGCGGCTTTTTATGCGGAGCTCTGGCGGCTTTGGTATCCAATCTCTTTTTTGGACAGGGATCCTGGACGCCTTGGCAGATGTATGCCTGGGGACTCATGGGCTACATGGCAGGGATATGGGCTAAGCATGGATGGCTTAGAACGCAATATCAAGCCGCAGCATTTGGTTTTGTAGCGGCTCTAGGCTTTGGCCTTATTATGAACGGGTATACATTGGTAGGCTTTGTCAGGCCCTTGAGTTGGGCCAGTATCATGGCCACCTGTGCAGCCTCTCTCGCATTTGATCTGGTACATGGCGTTGCCACTGCGGCATTTCTGTGGTTGCTCTGGGATAGCTGGGGGCGTGTGCTCAAGCGTTTCAAGCAACGCTACGGCCTCTTGGAATAGGAGATCTCAAAGAGGGCGTCAGGCCATGCAATCATGCACAAGCGTCCTTCCCTTCATGGAGAGCCGTTCTTCTGTGAGATAGGGGGTAGTGCGATGGGGACACCGTGGTATCATTGCGGGGTTATGGATCTGTGCGTCTTTAGGATCTGTTGGCTGGCCTCAAGGCTTTTGCTTTTGGGTAGGTAGAGTCCAGAGTTTACTCTGAGCGCGCCTTTAGCCGGCAGCATCAGCGCCAAGACACCAACCGCAGCGCTCAGGTGAGCGCCAGTACCAAATCGAAGGAGCATGCATGTCCGGACACTCTAAGTGGGCCACTACCAAGCACAAGAAAGCGGCCATCGACGCCAAGCGTTCCACTTTATTCTCTAAGCTCTCCCGCAACATCACCGTTGCGGCAAAACTGGGCGGCGATCCAAACCCGGACAACAACGCTTCTTTGGCTGCAGCCGTTGCTCGCGCCCGCATGGTTTCCATGCCCAACGCCAAGATCAAGGCCGCTATTGACAAGGCCTTTGGCGCCGGCGCAGATGCTGCCGTCTACGAGAACGTCACCTATGAGGGCTACGGCCCTGCTGGTGTCGCCGTCTATGTGGAATGCCTCACCGACAACCGCAATCGCACCGCCGCAGACGTGCGCTCTGCCTTCTCTCACTCTGGCGGCAACCTGGGCACTTCTGGCTCGGTGGCCTTCCAGTTCGAGCGCAAGGGTTCCATCGCCGTAGACAAGATCATCAAGTCTGATGACAAGAAGGTCGAGGACCGCCCCAACGCTACCGATGAGGACGAGTTCATGATGGCCGTGGCAGAGGCCGGCGGCGAGGACTACGAGGATGCCGGCGATCAGTGGATCGTCTACACCGCTTACGACAACATGCAAAACGTCCAGGCTGGCCTTGAGGCTCAGGGCATCGAGGTCAAGGGCTCGGAGCTCACCATGGTTCCCACCACCCCCAGCCAGGTCTCCGTGGCAGATGCCAAGAAGGTCCAGCGCTTGGTAGACCGTTTGGAGGAGCTGGAAGACGTGCAAAACGTCTACAACACCATGGAGATGACAGACGAGATCGCCGCTGCTCTGGATGAGGAGTAGTCCTTAGCTTCTCAAAAGTTGCATTTTTGCCCGGTTTTCCAAGACGTCTGGTGACGTTTTTGGAAACCGGGTTTCTTTTTGCACAGGATCAGCGCCTGAGTGGTCGGGAGCGTTTACAGTGAAGAGGCATCTATTGCACGTGCCGTTGGGCACACCCATAGATGAATGTCGAAGGGATGAAGTCCATGAATGGGTTCAAGCGCTTCTGCCTCATAGTCTTTTCGCTGCTGGGATTGCTAGTGGTTGGTCTTGGCCTTGTCTGGTGGCTCGGCCCTTGGACAGCCCAGATCTCTGCCTTGTTCGCCCTTGACTGGTTCGTCTTCCTCACAGAAGCCTTCATCGTCATAGGGCTCGTAGGATTCATTTGTCTCTTTGTGTCTGGGGTGCGCGCCAAAAAACCCAAAGACATCGAAGTCATCAATGAAGATGGCGACCGCGTTTCCATCGCGCGCTCTGCGGTGGCGTCCCAAGCCACCTATCTGGCCGAGGCTGACGGCCTATGCCTGGTTACCAAGGTGGTGGTAGATACTCGCCATCGCGATCAGGTGGATGTAGCCCTTTGGATCCAGCCCTACCACTCTCTCGATGTCCAGGCCGAGGCTCAGGCCCTCCAAGAATCATTGCGCCGGGGACTCACCATTCTCATTGGTGACCGTTTGGGATCGTTGACTCTGCGCTTTTTGGAGCCTCGCCAAACTGCCGACATCACTCCCGGCAACGCCGTGTCCCCTCAAAAGAATGGCAGCTTCAAGCCCACCGCCGCCCACAAGGCCGATCGTGCCCTGCGTCATGATACCGGCCAAGTTGCCGAGAAACCCGTACCTTACGGAATCGAAGCCTCGAAGGATGCTCAAAGCTCTACAGGCTTGTCACCGGAAGAAGCAGTCTCTCCAGAATCCGAAGCTTCTACCAGCAGCTCTTCTGAGGTTACCATCGTGCATCCTCAGGCTATAAAGCCTGCAGGCTCTAAGGAGGTGCACTAGCATGGCCAAAAAGCCTCCTGTAACCGTCGAAGTCGATGTGGAGTCTGCCGATGGCGAGTCCACTCAAAAAGCCTCAACTACTGAGGCAGGAGCTTCTCGGCAGGAAAAAGGCTCCCAGCCTGCCGACGCAGCCACAAACTTCAAGGCGCAAGGAGCCCATGCACGCAGACTGGCCGCCAAAACGCGATCCACTGCTGCCAGTTGGTTAGAGGGGTTGGCGCCCGGCCATTCCAATGCGGTGATCTTTGGCGTGCTTGGAGTGGTGGTGGCTCTGCTTATCTTTTGGGTCGGTTTCTTCCAGGCGCTTTTTGTGGCGCTTATGGCCACCGCCGGGGTAGCCTTTGGTCAATGGCTGGACGGCGACCCGCGCATCATCAATGCCGTCAAGCATCTACTTGCCCCTTCTAACGATTACCGCTAAAGCGCGAGCTTTAAGGAGACATCATGAACGACGCTTCTACCACCTCAACCTCTGAGGCTCAAGAATCTTCATTGGTGCAGCTGCCTGTGAGCGCCATGGCCCAAACCACAGACGATGACGTCATCGAAGACGTCGAGGATGCAGACTCCGAGGACTCCCTCACTTTCTCCAACGGCGTCATCGAGAAGATCGTGGCCATCGCCTGCCGCGACGTCCCCGGTGTGGTAGGCATGAAGGGCGGCTTTTTCAAGCGCGTTCAAGAGACGCTCACCGGCGCAGATCTCACCAAGGGCGTCACAGTAGAGGTCATGCAAGACAACTCCGTGCGCGTGAACATCTCCATCCTTATGGCCTACGGCGCCTACGCGCCCCAGGTCTTCGAAGACGTGAAAAAGGCTGTGGTGCGCGAGCTTTCGTCCATGACCGGCCTTGAGGTCTCCGGCGTGAACCTGCGCATCGAAGACGTTATCGCGGCCGACGAGCTGGATGACGACATGCGTGAGGCCAACTAGCATGACGTTGCGCGCTTCTTTTGCCTTAGGCGCCGGAAAACTGGCGCGCTGGGGCCTTGTCTCTGTGCTTCATCGAAACGCCTCTCAACTGCCAGGACGCATCGCTCTTGCCCTTGATCCTGAGCTCTTGAGCGAGCTGGCCTCCCACGTAGAGGGCTCCATCGTGGTCTGCGGCACCAACGGCAAAACCACTACCAACAACGTGCTGGCCTCGGCCATAGAAGCCTCTGGGCAGACGGTGATGTGCAACCGCGCCGGCGCCAACATGGCCCCTGGCGTCACAGCCGCCCTTATGACCAAGCCTGCCGCCCAATGGGCTGTCATCGAGGCAGACGAGCTCTCCACCGTCAAGATCTTGCCGGCCCTAAAACCCCGCTATCTCATCTTGCTCAATCTCTTTCGCGACCAGCTGGACCGCGCAGGAGAGATCGACCGCGTGCAAGACACCATCGCCCAAGCCCTAGATGCATCCCCTGACACTACCTTGGTGGTCTGCGGCGATGATCCTCTCTCCATGGGCGTGGCCCTGCGTCTTGCCGGCAACAATCCCATCATCTCCTTTGGCATCGACGAGGCATTGGGCCTTCCCCCCGACCGCGTGCCCGAGGCTCGCTTTTGCCAAGTCTGCGGAGCAGAGCTCGACTATGTCTTCCGCCACTACGCCCAGCTGGGAAACTTCGCATGCCCCAATGGAGACTTCGCCCGGCCTCAGCTGGACTGGCGCGCCACGCATGTCAAGGTGGAGCGCACAGGCGTCTCCTTCGATGTCGCAGGTCCTCACACCCTTGCTGCCGAGAAACCCGCAGCCTCCCCGCTTGAAACACCCCAGTGGCCTGTGCACCTTAAGGCGTCCTTTGGCGGAGTCTACATGGTCTACAACCTGCTCGCCGCCTTCATTGGGGCCACACTGGCCGGGGTGACCCCAGAACAGTTCCAAGACACTCTAGACCACTACCATCCGGAGAACGGGCGCTTGCAGCGCTTTGATGTGGACGGTCGAGAAGTGGTGCTCAACTTAGCCAAAAACCCCACTGGCTTCAACCAGAACATTTCTTTGATGCTTGCCGACGATCGCCCCAAAGCCGCCTTCTTTGTGGTGAATGACGACTACAACGACGGCAAGGACATCTCCTGGATCTGGGATGTGGACTTCGAGCGCCTCTCTCAGGAAGACGACCTCGCACTGGCAGTGGGCGGCCATCGTGCCAACGAACTGCAGGTGCGCATGAAATATGCCGGCATGGACGCACCGCTCTGCACAGACGTCAAGGGTGCCTTGGATCACATAGCATCCCTGCCCAAAGACCGTCCTCTGTACGTGCTTACCAACTATTCTGCCCTGTGGCCTGCCAAGGCAGAGCTTGAAAAGATTGGGGAGAGTCATGAGCGGTAAGTCGGTGCGCATCGCCCATCTCTACCCCGAGCTCTTGAACCTCTATGGCGACAGCGGCAATATCATCACGCTGGCCAAACGCTTGGAGTGGCGCGGTCTCATCCCAGAGATCGCCGAGGTCTCCATCGACGATACCCCCAGCTTCAAAGAGGTGGACCTGGTCTTTATCGGCGGCGGCTCCGATCGCGAGCAGCGCATCGTGTGCGAAAAGCTGCTGGCCCAAAAAGCCGAGCTTGCGGCCTACGTAGCCGATGGGGGAGTGCTGCTTGCCGTATGCGGCGGCTATCAGCTCTTAGGCCACTCCTACCTCATGGGCGACGAGAAGGTAGAAGGCTTGGGATTGGTAGACTTCTATACCGATCGCGGCGACCCTCGCCTCATCGGCAACATTGCCATCGAGAGCGATCTTTCCCCTCAACCCATCGTGGGCTATGAGAACCATGGGGGCCGCACCCACTTGGGCGCAGGCGTCCGTCCCTTGGGCAGAGTGCTCTTTGGCCATGGCAACGACGGCACCACAGGCTATGAGGGCTGCTGGCAAGACAACGTAGTTGGCACCTATATCCATGGGCCCCTGCTGCCCAAGAACCCGGGTGTGGCAGACGCGCTTTTGTCGGCAGCGCTAGAGCGTCGCTACGGCGACGGCACACTGGAGCCTTTGGATGACTCGGTGGAGCTGGCTGCCAACCAGGTGATGGCGGATCGCCTGCTTTCTGGCGAAGAGAAAGAATAGTCGCACTACTGATTCACGCGACACCCTAGTGCGCAAGCCCCTCGCCCAGGAATTCCCAGGCATAGGCAGCCTCTAGGGCGACGCCGTTTTTGAGCACGGTCTCGTCGGGGTTGTAGAAGCAGGAATGCTGAGGATGTACCGGACCTTTCGCCGGGTTGGCACAACCCAAAAACACGAAGACGCCCGGCACTTCGAAAAGATACTCAGAGAAGTCTTCGCCGGGCATGGAGCCTCGGTAGCGAGCGATGGCATCCTTGCCGAGAACCGCTTCCGCCGCACGCGCGGCGATCTGTGAGGCATGGGCGTCGTTTACCACAGCCCAACTGCCCAAATCGTACTGGCTCACCGTGGCCTCGCAACCCAAGGCGGCTGCGGTCTCCTCGGCAACGCGCTTCATAAGAAGCGGCATGCGCGCGTGGATCTCGGGATCGAAGGTGCGCACCGTGCCTTCAAGCCAGGCAGAGCCTGCCACCACATTGCGGGCGGTGCCTCCGTGAAACTGGCCCACAGTCACCACGGCGGGCTCGAAAGGGGAGACCGAGCGACTCACGATGGTTTGGAGTTCCTCGATGATGGCGGCGCCAGCGAGGATGGCGTCGGCGCCGCGGTGAGGAAGCGCACCGTGAGCAGACTTGCCTTTGATGTCGATGCGCCACCAGTCGGCGTTAGCCATGCGCGGGCCGGCCTCGAGAGAGACTTTGCCTGCCGGCACCTCGCTCCAAATGTGACAGCCATAGGCTCCGTCGACGCCGTCGCACACGCCTGCCTTCACCATCATGGAGGCGCCGGTGGAGTTTTCCTCGGCTGGTTGGAATACCAAGCGCACCTCGCCGCAAAGCACGGGAGCAATGCGGGAAAGGATGGCGGCTGCTCCCAAAAGCATGGCAGCATGGCAATCATGGCCACAGGCATGCATGATTCCAGGAGTTTGAGAAGCATAGGGTGCGCCAGTCTCTTCTTGAACCGGAAGGGCGTCGATATCGGCACGCATGAGCAGGCGCTTGCGGGGATGGCTCTGGGAATCGTAGGCGCCGGGAGCGGTGCCCTTGATGGTGGCTACCACGCTGTTCTCATAAGGCATGTAGTAGGGGATACCCAAGGCCTCCAGCTGGTGCGTAATGGTGCGAGCGGTTTCAACTTCTTTGAGAGACGGCTCAGGATGGGCGTGAAGGAAGCGGCGGATCTCTATCATCGCAGGCTCTACTGCCTGACTGAGCTTCTTGATGAGCTGAGGGACCTCTTGGGAGTCCACTACAGCCGCATCTACTCCTGAGAGCGCCTCTGTCACTGCCTCGCCCAAACGCTTGTAGTCAAGGCTTTGGTAAGAGGTATTGGAAGTGGCAGTGGATTCGGGCGCTGTCATTGATGCATCCTCCCCGCAGTGGAGTTCTTGGCCTCCTTTTAGAGTAGTCGACTTGTAGTGTGTGAGCCTGTCTCACCTGTAAATATAAATCCAAGAGTTTGTCAGATATAAGCTCGTCCTTTGCGTCACACCTAGCGCGCGCTATAATCCATGGACAAAGGGGAGCTGGGAGCTTATGGCCCGGCTGAGAGGAGCACCCAAGCGGCTCGACCCAAGAACCTGATCTGGATAATGCCAGCGTAGGGACCATGCGACTTCGCCTCCGGGTCCCGCAATGTGGCGGGATTTTTTATACCGCCAGAAAGGACGTGCAATGGAGTGCGCTGTTGCCATTCAAGTGCTGCCTATGGACGCCGCCAGCGACGATGAGGTGGTACGCATTGTGGACGAGGTCATCGATTACCTCAAATCCCAACCGGTAAGCCTGTTTGTGGGTCCCTTTGAATCTGCCATCGAAGGCGACTATGATCTGTGCATGAGCATTCTGGCCGAGTGTCAACGCATCGCCATCGCGGCCGGCGCAGGCAAAGTCATGACCTACGCGAAGATCGATGTGAGGGCGCAAGAGCCCCTGCTCACCACTGAGCGCAAAGTGGGCAAGTATGCCCAGGTCAATGCGGCATTCGATGCTTCTCATTCCGAGGAGAACTAGTGAGATCTGCTCGTCGCTCTTGGGTGGCCCCTACCGTTACCGTAGTTGTGGTGCTTGCGGTGTGGCAGTGCACAGTAAGCTTTGGCCTCGTCCCCGCCTTTCTCTTGCCAAGCCCTTTGGATGTGGTAGAAGCGCTCATTGCCGATGCGCCTCTACTGGCCTCCCACGGCCTGGTGACCCTCACAGAGGCCCTAGTAGGCCTTGCCTGTGGCGTTGCAGCGGGTTTTGGCCTTGCGGTACTTATGGATCGCTTCGCCCTGGTAAAAGCCGCCCTCAATCCTTTGGTAACCCTAAGCCAGACCATCCCTACAGTGGCCATCGCACCGCTCTTGGTGTTGTGGCTGGGCTATGGCATGCTGCCCAAGGTGCTTCTGGTGGCGCTCACCACCTTCTTTCCCATCACGGTAGCGTTGGCAGAAGGCTTTGCCTCGGTGGACCCCGATGCCATAGACCTCATGCGCACCATGGGGGCCAATCGCTGGCAGATCTTTCGCTATGTGAAGATCCCGGCTGCGGCGGGTTCGTTCTTCTCGGGATTGCGCATCAGCGCTACCTACGCCGTGGTAGGCGCAGTAGTAGCTGAATGGCTCGGAGGTTTCGATGGATTGGGAGTCTATATGACTCGCGTGCGCAAATCCTACTCCTATGACCAGATGTTTGCCGTGATCCTTATCATTTCTGCACTCTCTTTAGCTCTCATGGGTTTGATCGACTTGATAGCGCGCATTGCCATGCCCTGGCGTGCAGCCACAAAAAAGTCTGGAGAGATCTCCTATCTCTCCCAAAGCAAATAACGCATTCATTTTTTGGAGGTCCTCGATGATTCGCTCCTATAGCCGCAGCGGCTTTCTTAAGCTGGCAGGCGCCGGCTTGGCAGGCCTCTCGCTTGCTGCCTGCAACTCCAATGATGCTGCAAGCACACCCCAGGCATCTTCCGATGGCTTGGAGAAACTTACCTTTGTGCTGGATTACACCCCCAACACCAACCACACAGGCATCTACGTGGCTCAGGAAAAGGGCTTCTATGCTAACAAGGGCATCGATCTTGAGATTGTGCAGCCCCCTGAGGATGGCGCCGATGCGCTGGTGGGCACTGGCAAGGCTCAGCTGGGCATGTCCTATCAAGATGTGATGGCCAACTACCTAGGTAGCGACAACCCCTTCCCGGTGACCGCCGTCGCCGCCATCGTCCAGCACAATACCTCAGGTCTTATCTCTCGTGAGGGCGATGGCATTGACAGGCCTAAAGGGCTTGAGGGCAAGCGCTACGGCACCTGGGATCAAGATGTGGAAAAAGCCATCGTGCGCTCGGTAGTGGAGTCTGACGGAGGGGACTGGTCCAAAGTTGAGCTGGTACCTGCCAATTCCACCGACGAGGTCACCGGTCTCAAGGCAGATCAATTCGACGCCATCTGGTGCTATGAGGCTTGGGCAGGTCAAAATGCCAAAATCCAAGACTACCCGGTAGACTACGTGGCCTTTATCGACATCGACGACACCTTTGACTACTACACGCCTGTGATCATCGCCAATGACAGCTTCTTGGCAGAACAGCCAGACACCGTGAAGCGCTTCTTGGCAGCCACTCAAAAAGGCTATGAGTATGCGGTGCAAAATCCCGATGATGCCGCAGAGATTCTTGTGGCGGCCAATCCTGAGATCGATCCGGCGTTGGCGAAGGCTTCCCAGGAATACCTGTCAGACAAGTACGTGGCTGACGCGCCTCAGTGGGGCTACATCGACAAGGGTCGTTGGGAGAAGTTCTATCAATGGATGAATGACCAACAGCTCACGCCGGTGCCCATTGAGGCCAGCGGCGGCTTTACCAACGAATACCTGCCGGAGGCGTAAAGACTGCTATGGGCGACATCGATCCTCAAGTAGCAGGGCTTGCGGCCTCCCACCTCTGGCTCTCCTGGGAAGGAGAGCCCATCGTGGAGGATGCGTCCTTCTCGGTGGCAGCTGGAGAGCTGGTCTGTCTGGTAGGCCGATCGGGCTCGGGAAAGACCACGCTCTTCCATGCCTTGGCTGGCCTTACTGCCCCTGAGCGCGGCCAAGTGTTTGTAGGAGACAAAGACGTTACCGGTGCGCCGGGGTCTGTTGCCTACATGCTTCAAAAAGACCTGCTCATCCCCGAGCGCACGGTGCAGGACAATGCCGCTTTACCCCTGCTGCTCAAAGGCATGAGTCTCAAAGAGGCGCGGACACAGGTAGCCTCACAGCTGGATCCTTTTGGGCTTGAAGGGACGCAGGAGCTCTATCCCGATCAACTCTCAGGCGGCATGCGTCAGCGGGCGGCCCTGCTGCGCACTTACTTGATGGATGATCCAGTGCTGCTGATGGATGAACCCTTCTCGGCCTTAGACGCCCTCACGCGAGCCGACATGCGCTCCTGGTTCTTGGAACTCATGAGCCGCTTAGACCTCACCTGCATGCTGGTGACCCACGATGTGGACGAGGCCATCGCCATGGCCGATCGCATTTTGGTACTGGCAGGAAACCCTGCTCAGGGTCAGGTGAGCCGCCTGGTGGGAGAGGTGGCTATCGGGTGCCCGCGCAAAGATCGCGACCAATTCATGCTCACTTCCGACGCACTGGCAATTAAACGCCGGGTACTGGAGCTGCTAGAGCACTAAGCGTTGCCGATTATGCACGAACCGACCGTCCTTCTCCACCACGTATGGAGAAGGGCGGTCGCTTTGAAATGCCGACAGCTTGTACGTATGGTTGGCGAGCTGTCGATTTACTTGCCTTTATGGCGCAGCCGAGAAAAGATTCCTGAGGAGCGCAGGGATTCCAGTTCTCGTTCCAGCTCGTCGCGCTCAGCTACGGCTTCTTCCAAACGTCCTTCCAAATTGGCGCAGCGATCTTTGAGACCGGCGATCTGGGTCTCCATGCGGCCGTTGCGGTCGATGGCGTGGGCGCAGGATTCCTTGAGGTTGTCGATAGACGTCTGATAGGAGCGAACCAGCGTGTTGAGCTGCAGCGCCAGACGGCGGGCATTGAGGTCTGCCCTGGTGGTGCCCAAGGAAAGCGAAGCCACAAGCCCACCTAGGCTGGCGATGCGCACTCCCAGCAAGCTCCATAGCTCTGAATCGACTCCAGTGGCCGGCACCACGCAGCTGGCCAAAGCCACCTGGGCGGCTATGGCGCGATAGGCGGCCACCGACTCGATAGGCTCAGTGGCGATGAGGGCGACAGGAACCATCTGGGCTCGGGCTACCAGCTCGTCGTAAACCCCGCGCACATCACCGGCAGAGAGCACCAACCCGTCGATCTCCAGGTCGCTCAAAATGCGCGAGAGTTCTCGGGCACGCTCCAGCGGTGAGCTGTAAGCAGGAATGGTTTGAGCCACCGCAAGGGAGCCTGTGGCAGCGCCTTCCTCGGCAATGATGGAGCAGCTGGTGCGGCGAGAAGCCAGTGAGTCTTGGAGCTTTCGCAGCTGCACCAAGTCGTCGCCCTCGCGCACCAAAATAGCAAGGCTGTGAGGCCTGGCTCCTGTCTGCGCCAAGGCGGCCGAGCTTGCAAGCGCGATGGAGACCGAGCAAAGATCGGAGTCCTCGTTGTCTTCCAGGGCTGCGGCGATATAGGGGGCGCCCCAGGAATTGAGAAGCTCTGTGGCGGCATCGGCCCAGGCCACAGGCTGCACCCGAGCAGGGAAGATATCGGTGGCTTGGCGCACCAAACCCACCGCCAAACCCTCCCAGGCATCGTAGTAGCGCTCCCACTGCTCGGAGCGGTTGAGGTAGCCTACCGCCACCTCGGCGGTAGACCGGTTGGCGCAGATGGCGGCGAAATCAGAGGCTTCCAGAAGGGATGGAGCGGGGTTCTCGGCAATGACGAGGCCGTGGAGATCCGGGCGCACCACCAGGCGTTGAGCCAGGATGGCGCACATGAACCCTGCTACCGCCTCGTCGTGAGAAGCTACAGAGTTGATTTCTATCTCTGCAAATGCGTGGCGGGCCAGCTCGGTTTTGAAGAGGCGCCCGCGCAGTTGCACCGGCACGCTGCGAGTGCGGAAGAAGGCGTCGATGATGGCCTCGCCGTCCACCGTCTGCATCAGGGGCGACACCACGCGCAAGGCGGCACCGGTATCTTGGTCGCTAAAGATGTCGGCAGCCAAGAGGCGGGCCTCAGAGATATTGCCTGTATCCTCGGGCGATACGGAGGCTTGAGACGAAGCTGCGGGTCTCTGCACATCATTGGCATCCAGGGAATCTAGCAGCGGCTTGAACTCGGAGGAGGTCACCAGGATGTCTGCGCGGGTTTGGCTGGCCACTTGGAAAAGACGGCCTAGGCTTTGAGGCAAAAGCATGTCTGGAGCATCCGAGAAGAGCACATAGGTGCCCGAAGAAGCCCTGAGGCCGGCGCGATAGCTTTCCATGCGGCCAGAGTGCTCTGCCATAGAGATCACGCGCAGCGAAGGATGAGCCAGCGATGCCTCTGCCGCTACCTGGGCGGTGGAATCTGTGCTGGCGTCATCAACCACCACAATCTCGAAATTCAATCCTTCTTGGGCCATTGCCGCCTGAATTGCCGCGGGGAGATAAGCCCCGCCGTTGGAAGAGCGAATGATGACCGAGACGTCGCATGCCATAAGAAGGCCTCCTCGCAGGGTGTGATTAAGGGTGTGAGTGCGCGGATAGTTCACACTCTACCCTTAATGGGCCTTCCAAAAAAGTTGCATTAGCAATCATCTCGGGGGGGAGAGGGGACAATTGGGGGTGCGCGGTTCTGGGGTGAAGCCCTGGGCTTCTGCCAAACGCCTGCGCAACATGGCTGCCTCGCTTCGAGAAGCTGCCAGGCGTGCCTCAAGAATTTCTACACGATCCTCGAGCTGAGCTGCCATCTGCTCTGCCGATAAGAACGACCGCTGCCCGCTGTTAAGCCGTGCGTCGAACAGAGGCAACAGGGCGTCAGCAGGCATGGAAGGCGCGGGAGGCTGGGAGAGCCGCTCTTCTAGGGCATCCAGCACTCGGCTGGCCCAAAGGGCCAATGGCTCAGAAGCGCCGCGAATGATGGTTGGGGCTTTGCCATGAGCTGCCAATAACGCCGAGGTCAGCGATGCCGAGAAACGCTCCTTGGCAGACTGGGAGCCATTGAGATCCGTGGTATTGGAGCCTACCAAAGGGTCTGCAGTCTCGGCATCCACCGCTACCACCGAGGCCAAACTGGCGGCAGCCTTGGCCCAGGGCGCCTTGGAGCCATCCTGGGTGTCAGACTGAGCAACGGCCACCACCGGAATGTGCGCCAGGCGCGCCATGAGGGCGCCCCAGAAGAGCTCGGGGGAGTTGCAAAGCGGAAGGACTACCAGATCCGGCGCCTCCTCCCTGAGGGTCCGGTGCCAGCGCTGGGCCAAAGCCAGAGGGAAGCCACAGGCGCCCTCCGATGACGCTGCTCTAGAGGACGTGGCTTTAAGGGCAGTGATGCTGCAAGCATCGAGGGGTATCTCGGCAGCAAGGGGGGCCATTGTGTAAAACTTCGAAGTTTGAATGGCGAAGCGATCCAAGGCATCCTGGATCTCATTGCTGTCGTCCAGCGACAGAGGACTTTGAGGGCAGGTGACCACCATCACGCGATCAAGGGCGCTGAGGTGGGCCTCCAGGCAGCCGGCGCGAAGCACCACCGAAGCGATGGTCTCAGGATGAGAGGTAGCCCAGTAGGCAATGCTCGAGACAAGCTCGGGGAGAGGCCAGCACTCTGCCAAAGTGTCAAAAAGCGACACCGGGCCTTCTTTGGCCACCATTTTAGAGGCTTCGGCATGACAAGCTGCAGGGAAGCAGGCTCTGGCAAAGGGCTCGATCAGCTCTTGGCAGAGCACCTCGTAGCTGGCACGCAGCTGATCCCAGCGCTGGTTTTGGGAGATCATGCGACCCACTTGAGAAGCGATGGCGGCGGTTTCGGAGACCTCCCGGCAATCGCAGAGCGTCTTGGGGGCGCCTTCGAAAAGCTCTTCTGCCAGCGGCATCTGGGTGATATGCGCCCGCTTTGCCAAAGAGCAAAGGCTAAAGAGGAAGCTATGGCGCACAGGGGTCTGGACGGTGGCAGAAAGCATCGCGGCACAGGCAAGGATGGCGCTGGTGTGGTCTGCCAAAAGACAGGCGGGATCCAAGGATGCCAGATGGCTGCCAAAGATCGCTTGGGTGGCCTCACCCTGAGCGGTATCCAAGGTAATCTCTTGAGTTCCAGGGATCACCAGAGAAGCCTCGTGAGCCACTGCGAGATCCCGGGCTTGGGCGCAGGCAGTGGGAGCCAGCACGCAATCTGGGTGCAAAAGCATCACCCATTGAGCCGGCGTAGAGAGCAACACTGCCAGGTAGGAGTGCAGATCCTCGGCAGAATGCGCGGAAACCCAGCGCACTTCGATGGAATCAGGCACAGAGAGGCCTTCCAAAAGGGCGCTTTCTGCGGGATCCAAAGCGGGGGCGCCGTCTGCCGTGTCATAAGTGGCCAGTACCGTCACAGTGGCACGAACGCCCTCTTGGGCTAAACAGCTGCTGAGTGCTGCGGCCCAAGGGCGATTGGGCAACGCAGGAAGAATGATAGAAAACTCCGTGGTGCTCATGAAGCCTCGATGGGTCTTGGGGTTTCAGACTGTCTTTAGAATACCAATTACCATCGATTCAATAAATGGGGACTTTTGATAACTTACAGGTTTCTTACTGCGTTCTTCAGCTCGTGAAATAAAGGATATTTTAAGAGACTGTCCGGTATTTAATTGCCCTACATTCCGCTAATTATTGGTAGATTGGGCAGAGGCTTGGCCCTGAGTTCCCTGTGTGCCTTGAGCACTCTGGCCTCCTTGCTGCGCACCAGGAGTGCCAGAAGCATTGCCAGAAGCCTGTTCGCCATTGGTAGAGGGATCTGAAGGGGGAGTAGCGGTGCCATCCTCCGGCTTTTGTGGATTTGTGGAAGACCCGCCGTTGGAAGTGTTGTCCGCAGCACTGTTAGTCCCGTCGCCCCCCGCAGCAGCGGCGTTTTGGTCGCCGGCATCAGAGTTGCCATTAGTGGCAGCGCTGCTATCTTGAGGTTTATTGGAAGAGTTCTCAGTAGAATTATCCGGATTCGCAGCGGCGCTTTTTTGTGCGTCGTTGTCAGCGGCAGCGGCCTGATCGCTCTTCTGTGGCTCCTTAGGAGCCACCAGGGAGGTCTTCGTGCCCAAACCCTGGCCTGCGGTAGCAAGAGACACAAAGCCGGCCGAGAGCGCCACGCCTATCAGCGCAGCTACCACGGCCACCACTATGACGCCCACTGCCACCTTTTTATGGGTGCGGGCAGCCTGCTGCGCATGGACTCTCTGCCGTAGCTCTTCAGGAGCGATGCGCGCCCCAGAGGCGTCGACGGTGCCTTCGTGAACATCCAGGGGGCGAGTGACCCCTGGCTCATCATCTGAGGTGCTTATCTTCTCTTTAAGGGTTGAAGCACCGGTAGCCACCATGCGCTTATAGACCGAGCTGGCCACCGTAGATACCACCGAGCCTACCGCCACGCCGATGACCGACCCTGCGATGCCAATCTGGTTGGTGAGAAGCATCGAGGTCACCGCAGCCAGTGCGCCGGCGGCCACCTGAGGCACCGAGAGATCGCTCAACAGCCCGCTTTTTTTGTCATCAGAGCTTCCAGTTGGCTCGTTGCCCTTTACCTGTGCATCTTTCAATCCCTGCTCATAAGCCCGAGTCACCTCAAGGTTGCGCTCATCAAGGTTGTCCTTATCGGCTGGCTGATGCATGGAGTCATCACCCTTCATAGCGAGGTATAGAAACACGAACATTCCAGGAGCTGCCGAGAAACCCGTGCCCCCTAAGGCCGAAGCTGCATTCTAAAGAGAACCTACCCGCTGTGGAGAGCTCCTCATGCCTCATCACGCTCCCTACACGCCACCTTCGCCTGTGTGTCACACTAGGCACGAAGAAGCGCAGCTGGCCACCGGTTTCACGCTGCCGAATCCGCTAAGGCAACCATGCAAAGGAGCTGTTCGTGGACAAAATCGCAAGCTTTACCGTAAACCACCTCACCTTAGAACCCGGCGTCTATGTGTCTCGCAAGGATAAGGCAGGCGACGAGGTCATTACTACTTTCGATGTGCGCATGACCACTCCCAACAAGGAGCCGGTCATAGACACGGCAGCCATCCATTGCCTCGAGCACTTGGGCGCCACGTTTTTGCGCAACCATTCCACCTGGGCTGAACGGGTGATCTACTTTGGCCCCATGGGCTGTCGTACCGGCTTTTATCTGGTGATGGCGGGCGATATGGACTCCCGCGACGTCGTGCCTCTTGTCACAGAGCTCTTCGAGTGGGTTGCCGGCTATGAGGGAGCTGTCCCCGGCGCAGATCCTAAAGAGTGCGGCAACTATCTAGACCTCAATCTTCCCATGGCCCAGTGGGAAGCCCGTCGCTATTTGGATCGCACTTTGCGCGATATCGACAAGGCGCATCTCGTCTATAGCGAGTAGGCCCGGTGGTTGTGCCCTACGTCCCACTTATTTGACCCAGAAAGCCGACGTTTTCGCAAGAACGCCGGCTCTTTTCTTGTCCAGTTAGCGCCTAGCTCAGATGCCTGACCAGCCAACGCCCTATCTTTGGGCTGCGATGGTGGGCAGGGCGGCCATGAGGGCATGGGCCATAGTGGAGGCAGCCCCATCCTCGAAGGCCTGGTAGGACTCGGCTCCCGAGCCATCCGCCTTGTCGCTCATGGCACGAAGCACCACGAAGGGAATGTCGTTGAGCCACGCCACCTGGGCGAGGGCTGCACCCTCCATCTCCGCACAAAGGCCGTCAAAAAGCTCGTGGATCCTCTTGCGATCTTCCACCGAGGCCACAAAGCGCTCGCCGGAGGCCACGGTTCCCGAATAGACGTGGACAGAGGGGGCGACCTCTGCCACTGCCGATAAGAAAGCCTCCACCAGTTGGGGATCTGCCTCGAAGTAGGTGGGATAGCCCGGCATGGTGCCGATGGGATAGCCGAGTGCGGTGACATCTGCGTCATGGTGAACCACGCGGGTGGAAACAACTACGTCGCCCACCTCGATCTGATCGCCTAAGGCTCCCGCCACGCCGGTGTTTATCAGGCAGTCCACGCCAAAGAGATCCACCAGCTGCTGGGCACAGGCGGCCATGGATACCTTGCCGATGCCCGACTTCACCACCACTACTGGGACACCTTCGAGAGTTCCCTCATGAAACTCCAGATGGCTGCGGCAGATGATGCTCTCTTGGGAAAGATGGGCCACCAGATCGCGAACCTCGTTCTCCATGGCGCCAATGATGCCGATCTTCATAACATGTCCCTTCTAAGTCGGAGGTGTTTCTCGGTATTCACGCTATCTTAGAACTCTTTCTGGAAGGGTATCCTTCTGTTGGTTGCCATAATTTCTGTTGACATCATTAATTTGGAGGCGTGCCCATGGCTGCTCCTACTGCGACAAAACGCCCTCGGCTTTTGCTTATCTATACCGGTGGGACCATTGGCATGGTGGAAGACCCCGCCACAGGGGCGCTTGTGCCTTTTGACTTTGCCCATCTCATGGATGGGGTGCCAAAGCTAAAGCTTTTAGGCTACGACTTGAATCACAAGGAGTTTGACCCGCCTATCGATTCCTCCAACATGAATCCGGCCGCTTGGAGCCAAATCGCCCACACCATTGCCGATGCCTATGAGGACTACGACGGATTTGTGGTGCTCCATGGGACTGACACTATGGCCTATACCGCCTCGGCGCTCTCTTTCATGCTTGAGGGGCTCACCAAACCAGTGATTCTTACGGGGTCCCAGTTGCCCATTGGCGAGATACGCGAGGATGGCACAGAGAACCTCCTCACCGCTCTTCAAGTGGCTGCCGCCAAAGACCCGACAGACGGGGGAGCCATGGTGCGAGAGGTGGCCATCTCCTTTGGCCGCTATCTGTGGCGAGGCAACCGCTCCACTAAGGTGAGCTCCACAGATTTTGGCGCCTTTACCTCTTACAACTATCCCGCGCTCTGCGCCATGGACCTTCATATCGACTTTAGAAAAAAGCAGCTCTGGCGCCCCGCAGGCGACACACCGCTCACGCCTTTCTTCACCATGGACCCTGCGGTGAGCGTCATCTATCTCTATCCTGGCATTACCCAGCAAATCCTGGAAAGCCAACTGAGTGCCCCGGGACTCAAAGCCGTGGTCCTTCGCACCTTTGGCGCAGGCAACGCCCCTACAGAACCATGGTTCGTGGATGCGATAGCCCATGCAGTGAAATCCGGCTTACTGGTGGTTAACGTTACCCAATGTCCCGCAGGCGGCGTCGAAGAGCAGCGCTATGCCACAGGAGATGCCCTGGCCAAAGCCGGCGTCATCTCCGGGTGCGATATGACCTGCGAGGCAGCCTTGACCAAACTCATGCACCTTTTTGGCCGGGGACTCACCCCACAGCAAGCCGCTGCGTACGTGCCAGTGTCCATGCGCGGCGAACTTACCGTCTAACTGGATAACTTTTGAATCCCTTATGGGGTAACGCTGCCGACCTCTTGCTGCCATGATTATGGGAATAGATCTAGGTGTCTTTACCAAGCGACGCCCTCGTATCAGGGCTGTTAGATCTGTAGCGATCCCAAGGCCATAGGTCTTTTGGGACCTTTGAGAAAGGGTATTACTATGATCTCTCATGATCTTGCCATTGTAGGTGCGGGCCCTGCAGGCCTGACGGCAGCCATCTATGCAGACCGTGCCGGTCTGGATGCCATCACTCTAGAAGCAGGTATGTTTGGCGGGCAGATCGCTCAATCGGATATGGTAGACAACTACCCTGGCATTGAGTCTATCAGCGGTGCCGAACTCTCCGAGCGCATGCATGCCCATGCAGAGTCTTTAGGCGCCGCCTTCACATCGGACAGCGTCACTTCGATCGAGCATGATCCTGCCACAGGCCTCTTTTTGCTCACCGGATGGAGCGAGACCTATCAAGCGCGCGCAGTGATCCTTTCCACGGGCGGCTCGCCCCGCTCTGCTGGATTTGAGGGCGAGGATGCCTTCAAGGGCCATGGCGTGAGCTATTGCGCCACCTGCGACGGCATGTTCTATCGCGACAAGCTGGTCTATGTCGTGGGTGGCGGCAACACTGCATGCGAGGAGGCCGACTTTCTCTCACGCATCTGCAAGAAAGTCGTGCTCATTGTGCGCAAGGACCATCTGCGCGCCCAAGCCGCGCTGCAGGAGAAGGTGACGCTCAATCCCAAGATCGAGATCCGCTACCAGTGCGCGATCAAGAGCCTCTCTGGCGAAGGCATGCTACCCCAGACCATCGTGCTCAAAGACACGGCCACCGGCGAGACCCAAACCTACACGCACGAGGCGGGCTCTTTTGGCGTGTTCGTGTTTATCGGCATGATTCCGGCTTCTGAGCTGGCAGCCCCCTTCACCCAGATCAACGGCGCTGGCGAAGTAGTGGCCAACGAGGATATGTCCACTGCCACCCCCGGCTTTTTTGTGGCAGGCGATCTGCGTCAAAAGCCGTTGCGCCAAGTGATCACGGCTGCCTCCGATGGCGCCATTGCAGCCAACAGCGCTGCACTCTATCTGGGCAATCTCGTGATCTAAGCTCTAAGGAGTACACTAGCTCTGGATGGCAGCGTGCGAGAGAGGGGAGTAGAGGCTTATGAAGTCTCAGGTTGCACTGGCTCCTCTCTCTCGCACATTTCAGATCTTTATGGTGGTGCGCGGTGCGCTTGTGGGCTGCATCGTAGGAGTGCTCGTCGCCGGTTACCGCTTTTTGCTCTCGCAATGCGAAGACATGCTGCGCGCCATTACCTCGCAGGCAGCAACCAGCCCACTGATCATTCCTCTCTGGATCGCCGTTCTGGTGCTGCTGCTTTTGCTTCTGAGCGCGCTCATGCGCTTTGCCCCAGGCACAGTAGGCTCCGGCATTCCTCAGGTTGAAGCAGACGCCCTTGGTCGGCTGGATCTTCCTTGGCGTCGCGTGGTCCCCATCAAGGTGCTTGAAGGCGGCATCACTGCCTTTGCTGGGCTCTCTCTTGGCCGAGAAGGGCCGTCGGTCCAGCTCGGAGGCATGTGCGGCAAGGCGGTCTCAGAGCTTACTCGTGCCACAGAAGAAGAGAGGCGCCTGCTGGTGACCTGTGGGGCAGGAGCCGGAATGGCGGCAGCCTTCTCTGCTCCGCTCACCGGGGTCATGTTTGCGGTAGAAGAGATCCACAAATCGTTTTCTGCGCCGCTTGTCATTGGCACCATGGCCTCTGCGGTAGCTGCGGTGCTGTGCACAGGGGCCCTTTTAGGAGAAGACCCCCTGATCCCCATCAGATTCGCCTTTGATTTGCCCCATATCGCCTATGGGCTGGTAGCGCTTCTGGGGGTCTTTTTGGGGCTGCTTGGGGCTTTGCATAATCGCGGCATGTTCTTAGGTCAAGCGCTCTATGGCAAGATCCGCTCTCACCTTCCCCTGTCGCGGCTGGCCATCCCCTTTGGGCTTGCAGGCCTCTGCGCCTTTGCAGCTCCCTCCCTCATGGACGGCGGCGACGCCATCTTAGAGATCCTCGTCCGGGTTTCAAACCACCCCACGATCCTTCTGCTGCTCTTGCTGTTGGGCAAATACTTATTTACCAATATCTCGGCCAGCTCCGGGGCTCCAGGAGGGACCCTTTACCCGCTTGTAGTCATGGGTGCGCTTGCTGGAGCGTTGTTTGGGCGTGCAGCGGTGGCATTTCTCGGCCTCGATGGCGCCTATATCAACAATTTTATGCTCCTGGGTATTGCAGGCCTCTTCGCGGGCGCAGTCCAAGCGCCAGTGACCGGATGCCTTTTGGTGTTCGAGCTCACTGGAAGCTTCTCGGCGCTGCTTTCCTTGGGGTTGGTGAGCCTGGTAGCCTATGTGGTGGCAAACCTTACTAAAACGCCTGGCTACTACGAACATCTGCTTGGAAATCTACTGGCCCATGACAGCGATGAGATCGTAAAGGCGCCCAGGCGCTCAGTGGTTACCCATACCTGGTATGTGAACTTTGGCTGTGAGGCAGAAGGCAAAAGGCTCTCAGAGTTGCATTGCCCGCAGGGCAGCTCGGTGTGCCTGGTGACCCGCTGCGGACGTTCGCTCGTGCCAAGCCAGGATCTCGTGCTGGAAGCCGCTGACGGGGTGCTTTTTGTAATAGACTCCGCCTTGGCTCCTATTGCAGAAGCTCGCATCGAAGCTCTCTTTAGGCCTGGATATCCCCACCAGGCCAATGAAACCCCCTCATCTTCGCCCCCTCAGGAAGGACCCTCTCATGCAGCTCGTCAGTCTCCCCGGAGATAAGCCGCTTTGGAGCCAGATCGCCCAAATCCTCAGCGAGCGCA
Source organism: Muricaecibacterium torontonense (assembly GCF_004793925.1). Classification (NCBI taxonomy): domain Bacteria; kingdom Bacillati; phylum Actinomycetota; class Coriobacteriia; order Coriobacteriales; family Atopobiaceae; genus Muricaecibacterium; species Muricaecibacterium torontonense. The sequence continues at coordinate 25,697 of NZ_SRYE01000004.1, forward strand.
TAGCCAACGGCACCTATCCTGTGGGAAGCACGATGCCCGGCGAGATGGCCTTAATGGAAGAGTTTGGCGTCTCACGCATCACTGTGCGTCAAGCCTTGGACAAACTGGTGTCCCGAGGCCTGATAGAACGCCGTCGGGGCAAGGGGACCTTGGTGCTCGAACCTCAGGACCTCATTGAAACCCATTTGCACTCGAGTTTTTCTGACTTTGCAGAAGTGAGGAACCATACCGAGAGAAAGCTGCTGTCTCTTAGCCGAGAAACCCCTCCTGAGGAGGTTGCAGAGTTTTTTGGAATCCCTCGTGCTCAGAAAGTAGTTCGGCTTTGCCGCGCCACTGTTATCAATGATCATAGGGCTGCCTACTTCGAGACCTATCTATCGCCAGAGGTGCCTTTTGATCGCTTGGATGACACCGGCTCGCTCTACGAGTATTTGGGAGAGCTTGGCTTTCCCGTGACCTCTATTGTAGAAACCGTGCGTGCTGCTAATCCCACAGGGAAAGATCGTGAGAGATTCGAGGGGCTAGGGGAGGGAGCTCTCTTGAAGCGCTGCCGACAAGGTTCCTTTGGACAGATGCCTGTGGAATACACCAACTCCACCTATCGAGGCCAAGATTACGAGCTTACTATCCGGCTAGGGGAGTAGGCGGAAGCTTTTCTCGGCACGTATGAGGGAGAACTGTTTACCTTTCATGCTTTTATCCATCATCGCAAGCTCTTCTTTTTAGACCTCTACTATGCTATTGTCCATATTGTCATAACATTAGGATGTATCAGATGGATTTCCCGGATTTCATCCCGAAGCCCTGTCGTGCCAATGAGCCAAAAAGCCATCGAGTTGGAGGGGCCTTATGAGCGATTGCCGCTACGATCTTTCACCCACTATCAAAGTTGATGGCTATGACCATGCCCTATGGGAGACTCCCCAGGCGATCTTGGAGGAGCTGTCTTCCCGCACGCAGGCACGCCTCATAGTGGTGGAGGCATACCCAGGGATATCTTCTGAAGCTCTGGATTTGGTGGCCTCCGCATTTCCCGACGCAACAGTGATAGATGCCAGGGACGCTTATCTAGATCAGGAGGCTATTCAGGCGATCCTTGCCCCTCACGTCACTTCTGACAGCGTTCGCGGCGTCATGTACAGGGGCGCTCTGCAAGACCTTATGGATACAAGCGCACAGGCTCGCATCCAGGAAGATATCCGCCGTTGCCTAAAAGCTCACAGGCCGGTAATTGTCTGGGGTTTTGGGGCTTCTTTGATTGCAGAACCTTGTGCCCGTGAGCTTCCTGAAGAGCAGGTGCTTACCGTCTATGGAGACATCTCTCGTTGGGAAATCCAACAAAGGTACCGCCAAGGGATGCCCAATCATTTTTGGGACAACCCTCAAGAGTCCAACACGCGCAAATTCAAACGCGGCTATTTCATTGAATGGCGGCTGGCTGACAAAATCAAGCGCCAGCTCCAGCCCAGCCTCGATTACCTGCTTGCGCTTACCCATAGGCAAAAACCGCTCATGATAAGCGGGGACGCCTATCGCGCAGGGCTTGCCCAGGCGGTGCGTTCGCCGTTTCGCATGGTGCCATATTTTGACCCGGGAGTGTGGGGCGGCCAATGGATGCGAGAGCACTTTGGCCTAAGCTCTGAGGCGCCGAATTATGCCTGGAGTTTTGACGGAGTGCCAGAAGAGAACAGCGTGCTTTTGCGCTATGGCACCACCAATGTGGAGGTGCCGGCTCAAGATATTGTCTTGGCTCATCCAAAAGAGCTGCTTGGCACCCGTAACTATGCACGTTTTGGCGCAGAATTCCCAATACGGTTCGATTTGCTGGACACCATGGGCGGCCAGAACCTCAGCTTGCAAGTGCACCCCACGACAGATTATATAATAAACCATTATGGCATGACCTACACCCAGGATGAGAGTTATTACATTTTGGATGCAGGACAAAATGGCGGGGTTTACCTTGGGGTAAAAGAGGGCATCGATAGCGATCAAATGATTGGCGATCTCAAGGAAGCACAGGTCACAGGCTCTTTTGATGCCGCTAAATACGTCAACTTCTGGCCCGCAGCCAAACATGACCACTTTCTTATTCCCGCCGGCACCGTCCATTGCTCCTCAGCAGACTGCATGGTGTTGGAAGTCAGCGCCACCCCTTACATCTTCACCTACAAGCTCTGGGACTGGGACCGCACCGATCTTGACGGAAACCCCCGGCCCATTCACATAGAAGACGGCGCTCGAAACATCCAGTGGGACAGAGACGCCTCCTGGGTGAAAGGACATCTGATCAATCAGGTTGAGACGCTTTACGACGACGAAGACCTCAAGGTAGAGAAGACAGGCCTGCACGAGTTGGAGTTCATAGAGACGCGCCGCTATAGCTCCTCTCGCGCCATCGATTTGTCCACTCAAGGCGAAGTACAGGTATTTAATCTGGTAGAAGGGACCGCCGCGTGGCTCGAAAGCCCTCAGGGCGCCTTCGAGCCCAGAGAGATCCACTATGCGGAGACCGTCATCGTGCCAGCCCAGGTGCAAAGTTATCGTTTGCGGCCGGCCATAGACGATGAGCCGATTAAAGTGCTGGTGGCACAGGTGCGTCAAGCCTGATGTGCGCAGAGCCTAGCGGTCAGGGACACAGTGTTGGTCCCGGCTCCTTGCCAGAAACGATCCTTCGCTGGATGCATGCCTTAAGAAGCGCTTCTCCGTGCGCCTGATGATAGGCTCTCCATTGCTCAAATTTGCATTTTAATTGGGGGGCATCCAAGCTCTTCAGGTCTTTCGGCGTGGCTGCCTGTTCATCCGGGCAAGAAACCAACTGCAACTGATCCGTCAGCACTTCCGGCGCCAACGGGCGTCTCTTGGCGTAGGCCGCCCCTTCAATCCCTGCCAACTGGCCAAATACCATGGCTTGAGAGCTGGCGATGCCGCCTAGCCGGTCAATGGCGAAGAGGGGAGCGCACTCTCCTGCGGCATAAAGGCCCTCTACCTGGGTTTGACAGGTCTTCGGATCTATCACGATGCCGCCATTGGAAGCTTGGTGATAGACCGCGACAGGCAGCTTGTCGCCAAATCCCAGCCCATGGGCCTCTTGGAGCCAATCCATGTATGTGGCGATGAAGGAAGGCAGCTCGCCCTCGGGGCGCTTAATGATCGCGTCACACGACCCGCCTACCGCCCAAATGGCCTCTTCCACTTTGCGAGAAGGCCGCTGGGAGGTATAGGGGCCATGCCAAGAATGAGCTTCCAGCGCTGCCTTGGCCTCCTGCTCGTCAATGCCCGCAAGCCGGAACACGTCTTTACCGTCTTTCTCCAGCCGTGTGTAACGCCAGAGCTTCTCATTGAATACCGCAGGCGCCCCTGAAGTCTTGATGCCCACCATGAGCTGCTCGAACTCCAGATTAGCCACCTGAGCTCCTGCGTCCGCCGCCATAGAAGCTCCGACGCCTCGGCATTGCCCCGAAGAGAGTGTGGGCTTTCTGAGCGCCGCCATGCCTCCTGTGGCCAGCACCACACAGGGACATACCACAGCCATGAGCTCTCCCTCACAGGAAGCTACAAGCCCACTAAGGGCTCCGGTGTCTGGGTCTTTTAACAAAGAGAGGGCTTGGGCTGCCGAGAAACACTCCACCCCTGATCGGAGTACCGTACTCACCAATGGGTCATGCGAGGGCCCGGCATGAAAACCAAACCATCCACGCGTCTCTGTGTCAAAGCACGGCACATAGCTCCGGTGGGTTTCTTGGCCTTTCTCGGCAGGTTCTAATACTGCACCCCAACGTTCAAAGGTGGTCAGAGACTCATAAAATCTATTTGCGAGCACCTCTGCCATCCCTGAAGTGGCCACGTCGCCTGCGGGGGCCAGGATGCCCTGAACAAAAGCCTCTTTATCTTCAGTGCTGTCGCTAAGGGGGCCCACCATACCAAGACCCCAGGTAGTGCCAGAAAAGCTCGCGCCTGATCCCAACGTGCCCAAGCTCACCAGGACCACACAGGCGCCCGCTTCGCGAGCGGCCAAAGCGGCAGAGATTCCAGCAATGCCAGATCCCACTACACAGACATCGCAGCGCAAGAGTTTCATGAGAGCCCTTCTGAGTTATAGCGATCGATGGCTATTGATCTTGAATGCTCAGTATGACAGAGCGTCAGTAGAGCTTTCGACTTACGTAGCCAAAACTTCTAGATGAGACTCCCCTGCGCTGGTTGCAGCATTTCTCGGATAATATATGTTATGTAAAGTAGAGGTTATGAGCATCTGCTTATACGGGCATTCTTGGACGTCATGGCCCTTCCCCGACTCAGAAGCATGGTTTACCTAATAACCGGAACTGCGCCGTGCGATAGCTACTGACATCGCCAGGTCATAGAAGCCAGCGTCATCATCTACATCAATGCCGTACTTTTGTCTCAGGGTCTCTAGGCGATACTTCACTGTGTTGCGATGCACAAAGCACGCCTCGGCGGTGCGGGCCAACGATGAGGCGTGGGACATATAGGTATCCAAAGTTTCGAAGAGCTCGCTATCGACACCTTCCTCGGCAATCAAATGGCGCACCTCTGGAGACACAAACCAAAGCCGGCGATGTTCAGGCACATATGCCAGAAGATGATCGAAGCGCACTCGATCATATGGCACAGGATTCAAGATGGCGGCTCCCCCAAAGCGTGTCTTTGACAGCTCTCCCCCATCACCCAAATATTCAAATCTTTCACTTTGTACTCGTGACAAGCTTTCTGCAACGCGCACTGATTGCTCTGCTTGCTCGACATGCCAGGGCAAGTCATAGAGATCTGAAAAAGGCTCTGATAATCCGCCTCGAAGATCGCTTTCTTCCAAAAATGCGCGTACAGGATGCATATATTTGCTTATAGTTGCGCCAATACGCACTTGTGCGCCTCCTGGCGCAATGCTTGCTCGGGATAACGCTGCATCTTTGGGCATGCACACCAATACCAACACCCAGGAATCTCTGAACACCGCATAGCAGTCGGGTACCATCTCATTGATGCGCTGACGCAGAGAGTCTTGCACCACGTTGTCCATGAGCTCGAGGCGCAAATCTAGAGCGAGCACCACATAGGATTGCTCGGCTGCGAAACTGGTTTGACCCACCAGCTCGTCAAACATACGGCGACTTACCACGCGGTTGCTCATGAGGTCCAACAAGAGATTGACCTCACGACTGCGATGGGTGTGAAACTGACCGGCAATGGCTTTCTCTGAGGCCATCTGCTTTGCCAAGATCTCTGCCACCTGACGATAGAGGGTTGTAGACGTCTCCTCCAGTGCGCTTTCTAGCTCCAACACCAGAAGATAGCCTACAAAGGAGCCTCCATAGATGAGCTTATGCATAAGTCGACGGTGAGGAGAGATGCGCTCCACGATCGTTGAGACACGGGATGCGTCGGTCTCAAAGTAGTTGGTGTCTTGCCCTCGGAGTTTGGCGATGAACTCGAAGGTGAGATAGCCACGCGTAAGGCCGGTGCGCCACACCGCGTCTGCCGTGCCGTGATATTCAGAGTGAGCCACGATGTTATAGGATGCATCGCACACAATCACTGGGTTTCTAAGCACCTCTGAGGCGCACTCTGCCAAAGCAGGGAGATCGTCGCGATCCAGCAAAATGCGCATAAGGCGATCCAGCGAGCCTGCAGAACCGCTCTGGCGCACCAACAGCTGCAAGTCTTCTACCAGACGAGCGAGATCGTCGGTGTTTTCTACCAGGATCAGATGGCAGCCAGGACGTGGAGGTTGGATCTCCTCGGCAGCTATATCTGTGGCAAGCACATAGAGGCCCGGATGCGCATTGGCTCCCAATCTATAAAATGTAGAAGCATATCCTACTTGGATGTGGCTAGATTCAGAGGCTGTGTCAGAGGAATCCAGGTAGCCTACAGAAGTAACGTGAATGTCGGGATCGTAGGCAAAGGGCACGCGGGCGCCGGCGCTCACTAAATGCGCTACCACATTGCCAAAATCCAGCATCGAATCTCCTCATCCCGTAATGCTGCAGGTTTGCTGAACATATTGCATCTCATATGTCCCTATTATTTGTCAATTGTGCACAAGGGACAGTTTCATTTTGTCACATTTAACAGAGCATTTGGTTGCATACCCAGGCAGAATATCCACTGACCAAAACCAACGCCTGTTGGAATCACCGGTGTATTTGATGGAGCCGGTCCCCCATCGCAAATCGGGTTTGCTTTGTAGCGGCGGAGAAAGGACTCCCCCATGAAGTTGTTGCGCACCATCCAAAAAGTACCTGCCGGCATTCTGTTGGTTCCTACCATCATCGGCGCACTTATCCACACCTTCTGCCCTCAGATTTTGGAGATTGGCGATCCCACCCAATCCATGTTCACCGCCGCAGGCATGCAGCTCTGCATCGGCTTGCTCCTCTTCTTCACCGGCACCCAGCTTTCCCTCTCGCAGCTGGGCCTGGTGGCCAAGAAAGGCCTCCCCTTCCTGCTGGTTAAGTACGGCGTCGCCTACGGCGCAGCCCTCTTGTTCTTGTCCCTCTTTGGCCAAGCCGGCCTGCTGGGCGTGAGCTTCCTGGCTTTCGCCATCGCTATCACCAGCTGCAACGGCGCCCTCTACATGGGCATCATCGAGCCCTACGGCAACTCCGTTGACTATGCCCTCTTTGGCATCCTCATGATGTTCTCCATGCCCGTGCTTCCCATGGTGCTGCTCAATAGCGCTAACGGCGGCGACATCAACTGGATGTCCATCGTGAGCCTCCTAGTTCCCTTTATCTTTGGCATCGTGCTTGGCAACATCGACCCCGCAATCCGCGACCTGTTCAAGAGCGGCAACAACTGCGTGCTCCCCTTTATCGGCTTCCAGTTTGGCGCTGTCATTAACCTGGCCGAGGCCGCCAAGCAGATCCCCCAGGGCATCCTGCTCACCGTGCTCTTCTATGTCATCTCCATCGTGCCCCTCTACTTCTTTGACCGCAAAGTGCTCCATGGCGGCGGCTATGCCTCTGTAGCCAGCTGCTCGGTCGCCGGCGTAGCCCTCTCCATCCCCATGATGGCCGCCTCTGCTGCAGGCATTTATGAGCCCTTCGTCGCCGACGCCGTCTCCCAGCTCGCCATGATCATGTTTGTCACCACCTTCGCCACCCCCTACATCACCAAGTTCTTCATCCAAAAGAACCATGTGAAGACCAATGCCGAGATCGCTGCCGAGGCCGCCTCTCAGGGCGACAAGGTCACCCCGCTCTCAGTAGACGAGCTCTCCGAGGAAGCCGTCTAATCCCTTGCCGAGAAACACGCGCCACCGCGTAAGTTAACTACCCGTGTACTTGATACCAAAGGAGTCATCATGTCCTCTGTCTTTTACCAAGTGAGCACCCTAAACGCCCTGATGCTGGGCAACTTCGACGGCGTAGTGACCGTTGGCGAGCTTCTCTCCCATGGCTCTTGGGGCATTGGCACCTATGAGGGTCTCGACGGAGAGGCCATCATCTGCGACGGCGTCGCCTATGACGGGCATGCCGACGGCGAGGTCATGCCCTATGGCAACGACGAGAAGGTGGCCTTCTCCACTGTGGCCAACTTCAACGAGAAGGCAACGGAGTTTGGCATTGCCGACGCCTCCGATATGGCCGCTGTCAAAGCTGCATTGGATGAGGTGCGCGCCGGCACCGACGGAAACGACAACTACTGGTGGCTGGTAGCCATGAAGGGCACCTTCCCCACCATGAAGTGGCGCAGCTGCTTCAAGCAGCAGAAGCCCTACACCACGCTCTCTGAGGCAGCCACCGACCAGCGTGAGTTCGTAAGCCGTGACGAGGAGGGCTGGGTCATTGGCGTCTGGTGCCCCAGCTTTGTAGACGGCATCAATATGCCCGGCTGGCACCTGCACTTCCTCTCTGAGGACAAGAAGCGCGGCGGCCACATTCTCGAGATGTCCATTGGCGACGTCTCCGGCACCCTCGAGAGCTATCGAGAACTCGCGCTCATCATGCCTGACAATCCCGAGTTTGCAGACCTCGACCTCACCGAGGACCTGGCCGAGGCCACTGCCAAGGTAGAGGGTGGTAAATAACCGATCGTTGCCCAGGTAAAGGGCATATAAATGAGACATCCGACAGCTCAAAAGTGGGCATTCGGATGTCTGTTGTGGAAAGGATTTCCCATGTACAAAGCAATGCGCGCCCCTTCGATGTACGCCCAGTCCCCGGACTGCCTGAACGACTTCTATGACATTTGCAAGGGGTATGGCAAGCGTTTCCTGTTCATCTGCAGCCACAGCGGCCTCGCTGCAGCAGAGCCCAAGATCACCAAGAGCTGCGATGGCACTGATAGCTATCTGCGCTTCGAGCAGTTTGGCGGCATCTCCTCTGAGGGCGAGATCACCAAGATGGGCCAGATCGTAGTAGATGATGACATCGATGTCGTGTGCGGCATAGGCGGCGGCTCTGCCATCGACACCGCTAAGGCCACTGCTTTCTATCAGGGCAAACCCGTAGTGATCATCCCCACTGTGGCAGCCACCGATGCCCCTTGCACCGGTCTCTCCGTCATCTATCACGACGACGGCTCCTTTGCCGAATACCTCTTCTATCCCAAAAACCCCGACGTGGTGATTGTTGACAGCACCATCATCATGGATGCCCCCGTGAAGTTCCTGGTGGCCGGCATGGGCGATGCCCTGGGCACCTACTACGAGGCTCGCGCCTGCCAGCGCACCAAGAGCCTCTCTCTGGAAAACACCGAGGTTACCCTCTCTGCCATGGCCCTTTGCACCCTATGCCGCGACACCCTTATCAAGGACGGGTTCCGCGCAAAGGTGGCTGCCGAGAAGGGCGTGATGGTGCCCGCTCTGGAATCCTGCATCGAGGCCAACATCTACCTTTCTGGCGTAGGCGCCGACAACGCCGGCCTCTGCGTCGCTCACTCCGTCTACAACGGCACCACTGCTCTGGAGGAGTGCGAGTCTATCCCCCACGGCAACATCGTGGCCTTTGGCACGCTGGTGCAGCTGGTGCTGGAGGACGCTCCCGACGAAGAGCTGGCCGAGGTCATGGAGTTCATGGACGCTGTGGATCTGCCCCTTACCCTTGAGGCCATCAACATCACCGATCCCAGCCATGTAGCCATCGCTGCCCAGAAGGCCTGCGTCCCTGGCGAGTCCATCCACAATTTTGCAGGCGACGTGACCCCCGAGCAGCTGACTGCAGCCATGTTCCAAGCCGACGCCCTCGGCCACGCCTTTCTCGAGGACTAATCACCTCAAGGCCGGCTCCTAAGAAAGCTCTGTTGCACGTTCACATCGCTTTCCTCTACCCGAAATCCCCCGGCCCCGCTGGGGGATTTCTCATGAAGAGCAAAGGGGTCGGGTAGTCTTTATGCTTGTGTGCTCTACACCACGTGCATTTAGACCTTTGGCTGCCGCCTTGCGGGCAGCGCTCGTTGAAAGAGGACTTCTGTGGATCTGAGCTGGAAGACCTTAAGCAGAGTGGGCCTCGCCTGCTTCCTGCTCTACCTTGCTATTCACTATTTGGATCTTTTGGTGAACTGGCTGGGAATGATGCTTGCTGCAGCCATCCCTCTCTTTTTGGGCTGCGCCATCGCCTATGTGCTCAATATCCTTATGGCTTTTTATGAGGGGCTTTGGCCTAAAGGGCATTCCCGCGGCAAGCGCGGCCTCTGTCTTACGGCCTCTATCCTCACCGTCGTCGCCCTCTTTGTGTTCCTAGGCCAGTTGGTGTTTCCCGAGCTTATCAGGTGCATCCAGATGCTTGTGACCCAACTGCCTTCCACTCTAGAATCGCTCGTCGCCCAAATCAACAACACCGGCTTCATCCATCTTGGCTCTCTAAGCGACCTCTCCAATCAGATGGATCGCCTCTTCAGCTCCTTCGCTCCCCAAAGCGCCGATACCCTTCTAGGCTTTACTGCAACTTTCCTAAGCACAGTAGTGAACACCACACTCAATTGGATCATCGGCCTCTTTTTTGCCATCTACCTGCTGATTTCCAAAGAGCAACTCCTGGAGCAATCCAAGCGCCTCTTGGCCCATTGGCTCCCCGCCAGAGCAGACGCCCGTTTCCTAGAGATCTGCTCTGTGGCCAACTCCTGCTTTCGTGGCTTTGTGGTAGGCCAGTGTACCGAGGCCGTCATCTTAGGAGCCCTCTGCGCTCTTGGCATGGCCATTCTTGGCCTCCCCTATGCGGGCATGACCGGCGTGGTGGTGGGCTTTACTGCACTCATCCCGATCTTTGGCGCTTTCATTGGCGGTTTGGTGGGATTCTTGCTCATCCTGACCCAAAGCCCTCTCCAGGCTCTCTTCTTCTTGGCATACCTGGTGATTTTGCAGCAAGTGGAAGGTAACCTCATCTACCCCCGTGTAGTGGGCACTTCCATCGATCTGCCTGGCATTTGGGTTCTGGCCACTGTGATCTTGGGCGGCGGAGTTGGCGGTATCCTAGGCATGATCTTTGCCGTGCCGCTTACCGCCGTGGTGTACCGGCTCATACGCCAAGAGCTTCGACGTCCACCCCGCCCTACCGCCTCATCCCATTAAATTCATTGAGCCACAGGTTCAAACCTTGGGCGGCGGAGTTTCTCGGCATCCAATGCCGAGAAACTCCTCCTCTCTCACTCCCTTTGTTTCACGGGTAACAAAGAGACCCCCTGCACACCTTCGGCTCGAGAGCCGTTGCATGGAGGGGGTCGTGCGTGATGAGGAAGTCTGCAGCCAGTCGAGTTACTCCACGGTGATGAGGGAGTAGACTTCCTGGTCAAAGTGCTGGGAGATGACTTCGCGAGGATTGAGATAGGCCAGCTCGAGGGCAAAACCAAAGCCAATGACCTTGGCGCCGGCCTTCTCCACCAGCTGAGCGCAGGCAACGGCAGTGCCACCAGTAGCTACCAGGTCGTCGATGATGAGGACGCGGTCCTCCGGGGAGAGGGCGTCTGCGTGGATCTGGATCTCATCGGTGCCGTACTCCAATGCGTAAGCCTGGGAGATAACATCACGGGGGAGCTTGCCAGGCTTGCGGGCAGGGACAAAACCTGCGGCCAGACGATAGGCCACAGGAGCGCCAACCAAAAAGCCACGGGCCTCAGCGCCCACCACTTTGGTGATACCTAGACCCATGAAATGCTCAGCCAGACCATCGATGACAGCAGAGAAGCCCTGGGGATCTGCGATAAGAGGGGTGATGTCTTTGAAGATGACGCCAGGCTCCGGATAATCAGGGATGTCGACCACAAGGTCGGTGTAGGCAAAATTGCTCATGGCAGTGGCTTCTCCTTGTAAAGGGCAGCAGGCCGGCATGGGACTGTTGCAGAGGACAAAACGAGCACTGGGGCGCGCTCTCAAAAGGCACCTATGAGTGAGTGCCCATAAAATAGTACGCCTTAGAACCGGGCTTTGTCCTTGGGATTATAGGGCGGCATACCTTCCATCGGACAACCAAGAAGCACTAGGACTCCTGGGTGTCCGAGATGGCTGCGAGCACCTGGCGAAAATTCCTGCGGATAAGATCATCCCTTATGGCATTGGTAAGGGAAAGCAATTGCTCAAAGGCCTGTTTGTAGGAGGCACGTTGCTCAGGCGTGAACTCGCCTTGGCGCGGTCCCATGACAGAGAGGGCCTGCTCGAACATGGTAGTCTCGCGGTTTGCAGCATTGACATACTGGCGCAGGTTGCGAGGCTCTATACCAAAACGTTTAAGGGAGTCCGCGGTGCGAATGAGAGGGAAATCGTGCCCGTTCACCAACTCGCGGCCACGAGGGCTGCGTTTGAGATCCACGATGCCAATGTTTGCCAAGTCGCGCACGAACGCGATGGAAACTCCCAGAAGCTCCGGCATATTCTCGAGAGGGTGCAGGGAATTGCGCACTTCCTCATCGTCAACTATGGCTTCAGGGTAGTCATTGGCTAGGGCCACCACAGACTCCTCGCCATGGCCATCCAGCTCTTCGCGAATTACGGAAAGGGGTAGAAACCTGTGCTTTTGCAGGTAGAGGATGGTCTCTAGACGCTTAATGTCTTTTGAGCTGTAGAGCCTATAGCCACCAGGGGTGCGCGAGGGCGTGAGCAAGCCCTCGTCCTCCAGGTAGCGCACCTTGGAAACCGAGAGATCCGGGTATTCTGCCTGCAGGCGCTTGACCACCTTACCTATAGTGAGGTATCCGGCATCTGCCATAGGCTTAGGCTTCCACAGGGATACGGCTGGTGTTTTGGGTGGTATGGAAGATCATGCGGAATGTGCCCACCTGAATAGTAGAGCCATCTTCCAACATGGCACGATTGATGATGGCGCCATCGACCCAAGTGCCGTTAAGAGAGCCCAGATCCTCGATGGAGTTAGCTCCCGGAACAAGATGCATCTTGGCATGATGGCGAGACACCGTCATGTCATTCAAAAAGACGCTGTTGGAAGGATCGCGACCAATGGTGATCTCTGGCGTATCAAGCACAAACGTAGTGCCGGTATGAGGTCCCTTTACGATGGAGAGCGTAGGGTTAGACAGACGCTGGGAGCCCATGAGATCAGGAACCGTGGCATCTGTAGAGGGCATACGAAAGATGCTGGTGGCGTCGTTGGATTGGGGGGTGTCTGACATCGAAGCCTCCTAGCTGTAACCTTGTGAATCTCCATTGTAACGCACCAAGAGCCCCATGCCTGGCATCTCTCATCAGACATTGGGTCCTATGTAGGCATATATAGTTTATCTACAGGCCACAGCTTCCATCTGAATTCGCGCCCCATGGGGCAATCGTGACACCTCAAGCACCGAACGGGCTGGATAAGGCTTTTCAAAGCGCTCGGAATAGACCTCGTCCACGGCGGCCAAATCTGAGAGATCTGCCAGGTAAACGGTGGTTTTGCACACGTCAGAGATGGTGAGGTCGACGTCTGCCAGAATAGCCTCGATGTTTTTGATTACCTGCACCGTTTGCGAGCCGATAGAAGCCTCTGTGAGCTTTTGGCCTTCTGCGGTGATAGGAAGCTGACCAGAGATAAAGACATAGCGCGCTGCCGAAGAGCCTTGAGAGAAGGGGCCTGAGGGCTGAGGCGCGTTTGGGCTGCTCAACGAGTACATAGATCAACTCCTTAAAATATAATGATCCTCTTAAGAGCTCGGCGAGGATTGAAGCGTGCCTCACAGCTTAAGAGAGAGCGTCACAAGCGCAAAGATCACGAAGGGCTACATCCAATCGAGGAAGCGCCTCTAGAATAAGCGAAGTGGGACATGCCAGATTCCAGCGCTCGAATCCCTCTCCCTCGAGGCCAAAGATAGCGCCTTCGTCAAAGAAGAGATCGTGCGCCTGCATGGCTTGCTCGAGCTCTTGAGCGGTAGCGCCTGTAAACCTAAGGTCTATCCAAGCAAGATAGGTGCCTTCCAGAGGCGCCACCCAGCTTTTCGGCCAGGAATTGGTCATATGTTCTTTTACCAGATCATAGTTGCGCTGAATCACCTGAAGAAGCTCGCGGAGCCAAGGAGATCCTTGCCTGTAGGCCGCCTCGCAAGCCCGATAGGCAAAGCAGTTGAGATTCCACACACCAGCATTCTTAGCGGCTGCAGCAAAGCGCTCTCTAAGCTCTTGATCCGGAATAAAGATGTTGGAGCATTGAAGCCCTGCAAGGTTGAAGGTTTTAGAAGGTGCCGTACACACGATGGATTTTAGGGCAGGTCGCTTCTTCAGCAGTCTGCCAAAACAAAAATGCTCGTAGCCATCGAGTATAAGGTCGCCATGGATCTCATCAGCAATGACAGTCACCCCATGAGCAGCGCAGATATCTGCTATGGAGGTAAGCTCTTCTCGGCTCCATACGCGACCTACAGGATTGTGAGGGTTGCAGAGGATGAATGCCGTAGTAGCCGGATCTTTGCAGAGGGCTTCGAATCCTTCCAGATCCAGCTGGTAACCAGCCTGAGTGAGACGCAGGGGATTTCGCGCGACCTTTCTGCCAGTTTGCTCTATGACCTCGCTAAAGGGATAGTAGACCGGCGGCTGGATGATCACCTGATCGCCTGGGGCCGTAGCGGCCTCGATGCCGTAACCCAAAGCAGGCACCACACCTGGTGAAGTGACGATCCAAGAAGAGTCGACGTCCCAGCTGTGACGCTGGCGTTGCCATTGACATACGGTATGCAGATAGTTGGAGGTAGGCACCGTGTAGCCCAAAACTGTCGAATCGCAGAGCTCGTGCAGAGCCGCCACAATCTCTGGCGCTGTAGCAAATTCCATATCTGCTACCGAGAAGGGCACTGCCTCAGGGCCGTGATGGGGTGCAGCCTCGTCCATCGCCTGCCATTTGGAAGAACCCTGTCCGCGCCTGTTTTGCACCGTAGTGAAATCGTAGGTCATAGCAAAGTCTCCCCTATCTCTTACACGAGCCTCACATCTGGGCTATGGGATTTGCCCATCGGCCAGCGCTCGAGCCCCGATGAAATCCTCTGTGGGCCTGAGCCAATCTTTCAAATGCAGGTCTTGAGGGGTCTGAGGCTTGGTGGGCTCATCCAGAAGGTCTACGATACCTGGACACTTCTCTTGAATCCATCCCCAGAAAGCCGAGGTGCCCACCGGAGTCACGCTATTGAAGGACAAGAAGCTGCGCCAAAGTACCGTCACTTTTTGATTAGGTATCACCATAAGGTAGGCATGATTGTGCGGATCCTTTTGAGAGGCGCCGGGGATCTGCGGATGCAGCATAACAGTGTCGATGGCATCGAGGGAGATGTTGGACAATGTACCAGGAGCAGGAAGCTTTACGCCCCGCGCCAGGTAGTCTCCTAAGACTTGAGGCGCCTGTGGTCCCACCATGGCCAGCATGGTTGAAAACGGCGCTCCAGGCTCAAAGGCGACCGATGCATAGGGGGCTTTCCCATCTTGATCAATGGCGGCAATGCCGTGAAGCCAAGAGTCCAAGCCCTCTGCAGTCTCTGCAGGCGCCCAGATACAAAAGTCTTGAGGGCCGATACCTGCTACCAATGCAGGCGACACCACAGTGCCCGTGCCGGTGAGTGCTAGCGAGCAGACCAGCTGACCTGCAAAGGGCACGGGACCTGTGAAGACTGCCGACACAAAAGCTGCGGCCTCTTTGCCAGAGATGCAGGTAGAAACCAGGCTGCCCACATCGCAAAGGGCTGCCCCCTGATCGAATGCCTCAGGTTCTTGAGATCCATCGCCATAATAGGAGGCCTCGAGATAGCCGTTAGCTGCAGGCTCAAGGGCCGCACCTAGCAAGGCGTGCTCTTGAGAGAGAACACCGCTTTTTCCCCGAGAATCAGACTGATCGCTCATAGGAGTTACGCCACCTTCCGAGCAACCGCGTGAGCCGCCCAATCGAAAGTCCATCTATAGGGTCTAAAGGAGGGTTGGGGCCAACCGGTCTCAAAAGAGGTGGCGGCCACGATGCGATCTCCCTGGCGCCATTGCTCAACCCCACAGGTTGCCTGGCTAGAGAGCAACTGGTTTGAAGAAGTGAGCGTGCGCGTATAAGAACAAGCCACATCATCGGGCCAAATCATGGCATGGGTTGTCACCGGAGAGCTTACAGGCACTTCATAACCATACCTGAAGGCAAAGGGATTGGTTTGCACTGTCTGGCCTGCGCGTGTCACCGCTACGTTCTTATAGGTGGAAAAAGCCCATTCCATGAGGTTGCGGGTATCCCTGAAGCGGCCGTCACTGGTGGCGCAGCCCAAGACGCAGGTATACAGGGTCACATTGTTCTTGCGCGCCGCCCCCAAAAACGTGCATCCTGCCTCCACTTTGCCTGTCTTTATACCAATGAGCGGCTTGTATGTTCCCATGAGCTCATCTGTACTGGAAAAGGTCAGATCTTGGCCATTCACAGGCACAGTCACCTGAGGCGTATGCACCCATTTTGCAATGAGCGGATAGTGCGTCAGGGCGTAACGGCCTAAAAGGCACAGATCGCGAGCGCAGGTGAGATGCCCTTCTTCTTCAAGCCCATGGGGGTTTTTGAATGTGGAGTTGGTCATGCCGATCTGCTGAGCCTTTTCATTCATCATTTGAGCAAATCCAGACTGGCTTCCACCCACGTACTCGGCGATGGCATAGGCAGCATCGTTGGCCGAGTAGACCAGCATCACCGCCAAAAGATCTTTAAAAGTTGCCGTGGTCCCCGGTGCATAACCGGCTCTTTGGGCCGCCTCCCATCCCTCCTCGGGCATTTGAGGAATGGTGATCACCGTGTCTGGAGCCACACCTTTGTCCAGCGCCACGCAGGCAGTAAGGACTTTGGTGATAGATGCCGGCGCAAACAGTTCGTCTTCAGAGGATGAGGCCAAGACGGCGCCAGTCTCATCGGTAATGCACCAGGCTTGCGCCTCGCTAATAGTGGGCTGGCTAGAGATCGCCCACGCAGCAGTAGGACCTAGGAGAGCAAAATAAATGGCTGCAAGCAGCAGGCAGGCGACAAAGCGAAAGGGGAAAAGGTGAGTTCGAGGGCGTGAAGGCTGCAGGATGGGATGCAAGGGTTTCTCGGCAGTTCTAGGAGCAAACGTGCTGACAGAAGAGAATGTCACTTCTCACCGCCCTCTTCGATGAACTCGTCGCGAATCTGAAAGCCTTCAAGTATATAAAGTATACCAGTAGTTAGAGATATGATAACACCTGCATAGATGACCAAAAGCGCAGGACAACCAGGCTGAGAATTGAGCAATGGAAGCCAGCTCACATCGATCAAGTGAAAGCCATTCACAATGGGCACGTCCAAAAGCAACCAGCTGAATCCTGCAAGCAAAACCGCAGTGGCCACCTTGCCAATAAAAAGCACGTCTACAGGACGTTTGCGGTAGTGCTGCAAGCGCGCCATGCCACAGGCCAGCACCACATCGCGGCCGATGAGGGCCACAGGGATCCAGAGCGGGAGGTCGCCCACTACACAGAGACCGATGACGCCGGTGAATATAAGGAAGCGATCTACCGCAGGATCCAGTAGCTTGCCAAACCAACTCACCGTTTGGGTGCGTCGAGCCACCTGGCCATCCACGAAGTCTGTAAGAGCTGCGACGGCATAGATGATCAGGCAGACAAGTCTGTTGAAATGCTGGACGAAGAGCACCAAGAAGACGACCGTAAGAACGATTCTTGCAACAGTGATGCAGTTGGCAACAGTTAAGATCTGAAAGCTAGGATTGTTGGAGGTCCCCACGGGCGCGGATGGGTCCGCAGCATGTATTTTGTCCTCCAAGAACTTGAGCTTCACTGATACCTCCTGATGCCTGTTTTCCTGTCAGGAAGTGTACCCTAACCCTTAAGCGATAGCCCCCCAACCTGCCTTTCTGCAACCTAACAATTACGTCAGCTTGGATTTTTTGCACAAATGGAGGCGCACCAGGCGATCATGGCAGTCTTGGCATCCTTTGATCCTTTGATGGCCTGCTCGCAGGGTATGGCGGCTGCAAGAGCCTGCCGGAGTTCCGCTGCCGAGAAGTTCCTGCTCCATCCAGTGAGCTTGTTGGCCATCCACGCCTTATTGGCAAAATGGCGCTTGAAATCCCCTGGCTTTCCCTGAGATACCAGCGACTTCATCACCAGAAGCTCCCGCAGCCTGTCCACCAGCATTTTATGAAGGAGCACCTCGGTGTTGTCGTCGAACCGGCCATAAATCTCCAGGGCCTCTCTGAGATTTCTCCTGCAGACCGCATCGCAAAAGTCCCAGGGTTTAGGTTCCACTACTCGGGGCACTTCTGCTTTGACCAATGCTTTGTCCACCAACGTGCGCGGACCATGGACCCTCACGATGGACTCCAAAGTAGTGTCGATAAGCTCTAAGGTCTCCCCTAGACGAGAGGCCATTTCATCGGCTGCGTCCGGAAGCACAGTAAGACCCAAGCGAGAGCCTTCTTGACGGATATAGCCCGGAATCTCGTAGGCCTTAAGAGATTCGCACGCAATGATTGCCTGAGGGCTGCTGGAAGCCACGGCTTTGTAGAGCCTGGTGTTTTTGGCGAGTTTATCTGCCTCTAAAAGCAGCACGCACGCCAAATTAGGGTCTTTGAGATAGCCCACAATGGCATCTGAGGTCTCTTTGGGAAGCTTGTCGGCCTCATGCACAATCACGATACGTTGCTCTGCACCAAAAGGCAGCTGCTCTAAAGAGGACATAAGATCTGCAGCTTCTAGCGAGGAACCCTCTGGGAACTCAGCCAGGTTGAAGCTCTCAAAAGCTGGATCCACGTGGCTTTTGAGCTTTGCCACCGCTCGATCACGCTTGGGTTTGTTGCCCCCAATGGCAGCATATACTGGATTCACCTCGCGGTCCTTCTCTCTCAAGCCTAGATTTCCCGCTTTCTCACTTTAGTTAGGCTACCGCATCCAATGTTTCTCGCCCAGAGGGCCCCTTGAGAATCCCGGCATGCTCACAGTGCACGGAAAGATTGCCTTCCTCTGTCTTCTGGCCTTGTACCACGATGTCTCCCGCATCCTTTGTGCACAAAAACCCACTATGAGCCTCAGCCAGTACCTGCTGACATTCCTCAGAGGGATGCCCATAGCGGTTGTGGGCTCCCGCAGAAGCCACTGCAAGCACAGGCTGCAAAATATGAGCTTCCTCAGGTGAAATCGACACCGCAGATCCATGATGTCCCACTTTGAGTAAGTCTATCTGCCCTACCTCGCGTGCGATATGAGCTAGTTCTCCTTGCTCTGCATCTCCAGTAAGCAGAGCCACAAGTCCCAGCTTACAGGTGGCTTTGAGACATAGGGAATGCTCATTCTCCGAGCCGTCCACTTGCTCTTGAGGCCAGAGCACCTCCAAGGTCCAAGAGCCCACTTCGAGCCGATCGCCAAAGGAAACCTCTTCTACAGGACAGCCTATCTGATCTATTAGAGAGGATACTTCTGGGCTCAGCGAAGAAGCCACTCCCCTGGCGACAAAGATCTTTTTTGGTCGCACATAAGATGCAAGCGCCTTAAGACCCCCATAATGATCATCATGCTGATGGGTCAAAATGATCGCATCCAACGAGCGCACGTTTTGGCGCTGCAAGGCCTGGGCAACAGAGTCATCAGGCCCGCAATCCACAAGGATGGCCTGGGAACCCTCTCGCACCAAGATGGCATCTCCCTGTCCCACATCGAGCACGCCAAGCTGAGCCGGAATGGTCATAGGGCTAAGTGCCATTGCTATCAAAATGCAGCATATTCCGCCTAGCGCCGCCTTAAGAGCGCGTGATGATGGCTTGGGCCACGCCACTAAAAACACTGCTGTCATTAGCGCCATTCCTAAGAATGCGACCGACTCTTCCAGCTCAATAGAAAAGCTTGTTCCAGGTATCATGGCCGCCAGCCTTGCGCCGCCCAAAAAGAGGCCCGCCAACCCAGAGGCCGCTTGATTGGTAAGAACACCAACTAGCGGTATCGAAGATGTAGCAAAAGAGGCGAGCCCCATCATCATGAGAGGACTAAATAAAGGTGCCAGAAGCGCCGATACTAAAGGCCCTAGGAGCGAAATTCTCGAGAAGGTAGCTGCCACCAATAGCGAAGTGGCACAAAAGCATAAAATTCCCGCTTGGGAAGCTTGCCCCACCTGTTGGGCAAGCACTCGTAGATGCCGGGAATGAACTGGGGCCTTTAGCCGCCGAGGCAGCACTTGTTTTGTCGCAGCTCTTAGCCAAGGGCCAAAAAGCACCATCGCCCCGACACTCAAAACAGAAAGCACAAAGCCCAGCTCTCCTGTGACGGCAGGATTGATTAAGCAATAGATGCAGCCTACGCAACCGAGAGCATTCAAAGACGATGCTTTTCTTCCTCGCCACCTGGCTCCCAAAGAAAGCTGAGACATGGACCAAGCTCGCAGAGCAGAAGGTGGAGAGCCGCAATAGCATACATAAACCAGGCCCATCAGCCCCTGAATGGCCAAAGAGGTTTTATGGCCAAGCGGCAGTTTTTGGATAGCGGCGGCCATAAGAGCTGCCAGGATAGCCAAATGAGCTCCTGATACTGCCACCAAATGAGAGATGCCTACCTGGGAACATAAATCCATGATGCCTCGCTGCTGTGCGGCAGACCGAGATCCTGTCACCATAGCCGCAAGCAGCGCATGCTCGTCGCTTGCTTGATCGTCGAAGGCTTGCAACTGCTGAGCGCGCCACCTTAAAAGTGCGGCTTGAAGCCCTGAGGCTGGCCCACTACTACCAATGGCTACCAATTTGACTGTGCCTGCCAGCCCTCTGGCCTTGCAAAACGCCGCAAACTCATCCTGAGGTGCGCTAAACCTACCAACACCCTTGAGAAGGTATCCTGCATTTAGAGGCTCATCGCTACTGAGCCAGCAGACTGTTTGAGCCCCGCTGGGAAGATAGGCGTTAGCAGTGGTTCTATAGCCTTGCGCCGAGGGTACGGATTCAGAAGTGGTTTCAAAGGCCATGGCAGAAATAGGCACTTCGCTGAATTCGGTTTTGCAATCTTCCACCAGTTGACGTTTGAGAGTGGAGACGAAAAGCGCCAATAGGCCCACTGCTATCAATAGCATACAAAGGCCTTTGGCCTTCTCAATGCGCAGCCCACACAAAAGGATCACTGCAAATCCAAGGCCACAACCAAGGTAGATCCAGGAAAGCCAACGAACATCTGCCCTAAGAATCAAAGCACAAATGAAAGCCACTGTCACAAACGCCCAGAGCATAGGGGGCAATACCGGACGTTCCGGATAAGGAGAGGACTGCATGCTACACGCAGACCTTGTCTTGCAACTTGGCAAACTTCTTCTCGCCAATCCCTGACACTCGCATGAGATCCTCCGGTGAGGCATAGGGTCCGTGAGCTTCTCTGTCCTCCACAATGGCCTTCGCAGTAGCCTCCCCCACACCAGGCAACGTCTGCAGCTCTTCTATGGTGGCACTGTTGAGATTGATCAGTGCATTCTCTGGGCTCCCTGATGCCGACAAGGACTTCCCGCCACTACCAGAACTTGCAGTTGAGCTAGAACCTTCTATAACCTGAGCCGATCCTTGAGGTTTAGGCTCCTCGCCCATTGAAGGAATGTGCACTTTTGCTCCATCAACGAGCACCTCGGCTAAATTTATCGCGCTTGTATCCGCGCTTTCTACCAATCCTCCGGCGCATTCCACTGCATCAGAAACTCGAGCATCAGAAGCATCAAGTGTATAGATACCAGGGTTTGCCACTGCCCCATCCACATGTATTTTGTAATGTTTGATGACTTGTTCTCTTTCGCAATTCGCAGATTCATCACTCGATGTTCGCGACTCTAAACCATCTTCATCCTTTAGTTGAGATTCCGAGTTACCATTACCTTCATCTTCTACTTGAGTGTTAGTTGATTCTACTTGAGTGTTTTGAGGTCTTGCTACTACGATTCCTTGTCCTTGCAACAAGACCATCCCGCCCAAGGCAGAAAGCCCCAGTACCGCCACAACTGCTACGATGAGCATCTTTTGTGGTTGAGGAACTAGGCGCTTTACCGCCCTTGCCCAATTATGAATCGAGCTTTCCTTGATCCTTTTTTGAGCCATCGCCCTTCCCTTCCTAGATCGACCAAGCCAGAAGGCCATTTGGATGGCTCAGAGTAATAATGGCTTCTGACCAATTTCTGACACTTTTTAGTCAAGTAGAAGAAAATGGGTCTGAATTCGCAGGTAAGACCTAGGATGTTATTTCATCTATTGTATTATTCACAATATGAATGTTTCACAGCTTCCCCACATTAAAGGAGTCTGACAAAAAAAGGCATCCAGCACTACCAAAAATGCTGGATACCGTCAGGGCGCGCTAGATCTCTTCTTGCAGAAGCGCTGTTCTTAGAAGGATGCATGAGCAAGCGCAGTATGAAGTTCTGCCCAACGCTTAGCTGGTTTGTAAGAAGGACAGAAATCATAGTCAACATACTCTAGAGACCCCAATAGGGTTTCTACCATAGCCGCATGGTCAAAACTTGCCCAAGCCTCTGACACTGCCTTTGGCTTCGCATGGGTTTCAGGACGGCGAGGCATGAAAAGCGTACAACAATCGGGAGCCGTCTGCTCACTGACCTCATAAGTTCCGATGGCTTTGGCTCTCGCAATGATCTCCTGCTTGTCTGTGCCGATAAGGGGCCGCAGGATTGGCATAGTGGTTACTACTTCTGAAGTAGCGGTGATGTTCTCTAAAGTTTGAGAGGCCACTTGACCCAACGATTCCCCGGTCACAAGAGCTTTGGCACCCTCTATATGCGCTATTTGCTCTGCCACCGCATACATCAAGCGTCGATACATGATGATACGAAGCGCCTGAGGCACCGCCAAGGCAATCTCTCGCTGGCAATCACCGAAGGGCACTACATAGAGACGCCCTATAGCTCCCTCTGATGCCATGGCTTCTACAAGATCTTGGCAGAGCCATTCTGAGGCATCAGAGGTTTGAGGTCTGCCCGAGAAATGAACCGGAACCATTGTGGCACCTCTGCGACCCATCATCCAGGTAGCTACAGGAGAATCAAAGCCGCTGGAGAACAACGACACGCATTTTCCCGCAGTGCCTACAGGCAAGCCTCCTACACCACGCTCAGACTGCGAATAGATATATACATCGCCCTCGTTAAAGAGCACGTGCACTGTCGCCTCTGGATTGTGTACATCCACATCTTTTGTGGGGAAAGCTTCGCAAAGCGCTGCTCCCACTTCACGATTGAGCTCAATGGTATGCAGATGGTAGCTGGTATTTGCTCGCTTGGCCTGCACCTTGAAGGTAGAGAAATGCTCCACCTCTCCAAGAGCAGAAACGGCAGCCGGAAGATACTCAGCAGGATCTTGAGCGGTGCGAAACGCCAAAGATACCCTTGCCACTCCAGGAATCCGAGCGATGAGTGGCATGGCTTGCTCAGGCGCCTCTGGACTGGAGAAGGTGGCCAAAAGGTGACCGGAAACCCGCGAGATCGAAGCTACGGGCAACCCTCTTAAACCATGAGCGAGATTAGTCATAAGTTGACGCTCAAAGGTAGAACGATTCTTACCTTTGAGGCCAATCTCATGATAGTGAATCAGACAGCAGCGTGAAGCCATGCTAGTTGTTGGTATCGCCGTCGGCGATCTCTACATCAAAATCGCCCTGGTTATAGCTCAGAACGCCATCTTCGATCTCATCCATGGCGATGGAGATGGGATCCTTACCGCTCACAACGGTGGTGATGTCATCTACATCCTGAACAGCTGTCACGCGCATATGCTGACCACGCAGCATATTGTTGATATCACAAGCGCGCTTGGAGGCAATGGAGCATAAAAGGAAGGGATTCTCCTCTGCCTTAGCCAGCAGATCGTCGATAGGAGGATTAATGATGGACATGCAACCTCTATTCAGATTCAAAGGACGACAAAACGTCCAACAACTCGTGCGTGGCGACTTCTAGATCATCATTTATTACCCGTGCATCGTAGGAGCTAGCCAGCTCCATCTCTTGAGCAGCGATTCCCAGACGCAGTTGCACGTCTTTCTCGGCTTCTGTGCCGCGACCGCGAAGGCGACGTTCGAGCTCTTCTTTTGAAGGAGGCTCGATAAAGACCAGCACTGCGTCTGGATAAATCTCTTTGACCTGCAAGGCACCCTGAACATCGATCTCTAGGATGAGGGAGTGGCCTTGAGACAAGTTTTTGTCTACTTCGCTCAAAAGCGTGCCGCTGCGGTGACCGGCCACGTGTGCCCACTCAAGAAAGCGACCCTCTTGAATTGCTTGGTCAAAGGCTTCGTCGGTGAGGAAGTGATAGGCGACGCCATCTTCCTCACCAGGACGAGGATCGCGTGTAGTGGCAGACACCGAGAGACCAAGATCGGGACGGGCTTCTCGCACACGAGAGACCAACGTGCCTTTCCCGGCCCCAGAAGGACCTGATACAACGAACAGGCGCGGTGCCATGATGCTAGCGGGAGAGGATCTCGAGCAGACGCTCGCGCTGACGGGCACCCAGCCCCTGGACGCGACGCTTCTGGGAGATATCGAGCTCTTCCATGATCTTGGTGGCCTTGGCCTTGCCATAGCCAGGCAGCGACTCGATAAGAGCGCGGACAGGCATGCGAGCGGCTGCAGGATCCTCAGAGTTCAGAACCTCCTCGAGGGAAACCTCACCGTTCTTGATCTTCTCGCGAAGCTCGGCGCGGGCGTGACGGGCAGCAGCAGCCTTTTTAAGGTTCTCAGCACGCTGCTCTTCGGAAAGCTGGGGAAGTGCCATAGAAGAACTCCTATTCAGTATGAATCGAACTCACAGATAGAAACACCGGCAGGATGATACCATCGAGCCGGCGTTCGCTACAGGCATTTTGGCAATCTAGCGGCTATTTTGCAAGTTTTCGGGACCCAAGAGACTCCGCTTTACCGCCTTTGGCACATAATTCGCATTCTTCAGGGGTCCATGAAGCCACTTCGAGACCCAATAACGGGAAAAATGGGGCATCAAACTTGCGATCGGTCTTACGATCGATAATGGACACCACGCCTGCCACCGTAGCGCCGGCATCCTCGACGAGGTCGCAGACCTCTTTGACAGACCCACCGGTGGTGACTACGTCTTCGCAAACCAGCACGTTGGCTTCTTGGGGAATCTCAAAGGAGCGGCGAAGGGTCATAACGCCTGCCTGACGCTCGGCAAAGATAAAATCTACGCCCAGCACATAGCCCATGGCGAAACCAAAGGTGATGCCACCCACCGCAGGAGAGATGACCAGATCCACTGAGGAGCGCACGTCCTCCGGCAAGCGCAGGGCAGCCTCTCTGGCAAGGTCCACCGTAGTGCGAGGACTCTCCATAACGCGGGCGCATTGCACATAGGTGTCTGAATGACGTCCGCTGGTGAGAACGAAATGGCCATGGCGAATGGCTCCGGTGTCTTTGAGGATCTGAAGGATCGCCTGGTCGTCTAAGCGCACAGATGTCTCCATGAAACGGTGCTCCTTGGCTAGAAAATGGACAGAAAAAATGAAAACCAGAAGTAAACCCTATTGTCCCTGAAGCTCTAAGACGATGTCCTCGAAGGCTTTAAGGGGATCAGGGGCGTTCATGATGGGGCGGCCCACCACGATCTGGCTCGCACCGGCCTTAAGGGTGACCAGAGGCGTGGCTACTCGGCTCTGATCGCCCATCTGGGCGCCCTGAGGGCGCACTCCTGGGCACACAATGCGTGCCTGGGATCCCAATAGCTGTCGCATGGCCTGAGCTTCCTGAGGCGAGCATACGATGCCGTCAGCGCCATTGGAGCACGCCAGAGACGCCAATCGAGAGACCTCCTTGGCGATGGGTGTCTCAATGCCCACAGAGCTAGCGTCCTCTTCGCTCATGGAAGTGAGCACCGTGATGGCCACCAAGTTGCAGCAGGCGGGTTTCTCGGCAGCCTGAGACTCCACACCACGACGAGCAGCCTGGGCCATGGCGGCACCGCCCAAACCATGGATGGAGAGAAGGTCAGCTCCACAGGCGGCTGCTGAGGCTGCAGCGCCCTCGATTTGATGGGGAATGTCAAAGAGCTTGAGGTCTAAAAATACCTGGTATCCCTGAGATTTAAAGGTCTCGACGATGGAGGGGCCGGCGGCGTAGAACAGCGTCATGCCCACCTTGAGCCAACGGGCGTGGCCGCTCAATAGGCGGGCGGTCTCCAAGGCTTTTTGGGCAGAGCAGTCAAGCGCCACGATTACGGCGTCGCGAGCTTGGTCGTCTGTTAGCATTCGAAGGCTCCAATGAGGTCATTGATGTCATCTGCGCCCTGGTCGCTCACCCATTGGGCAAGGCCCTCAAGCACCTTGGGAGCAGTATCGGGATTGATGAGGTTGGCGACGCCCACCGAGACAGAGGTGGCTCCAGCTAAGATGAACTCCGCTGCGTCTTCCCAGGTCATGATGCCGCCCACGCCATTGATGGGAAGCTTGACCGCCTGAGCCACTTCCCAGACCATGCGCACGGCGATATTGTGCAAGCAGGGGCCGGAAAGGCCGCCGGTAGGACGGGAGAGCTTGGAGCGGCGGGTGTTCACATCGATGGCCATGGCCGGGATGGAATTGATGACCGAGAGCGCATCGGCGCCGGCCGCCTCAAGAGCGCGGGAGACTTCCACCACATTGGCAGGAGCCAGCTTGACCAAAAGCGGACGTTTGGTGCGATCGCGCACTGCAGAGATGACAGAGGCTGCACCCTCGGGGGTGGATCCAATGGCAGCTCCGCCAGCAGAGATATTGGGGCAGGAGATGTTGATCTCTAGGGCAGCCGCCCAAGGAGCCAGCTCCTCGAAGAGCTCGACAGCCTCCACGTACTCCTCGGGAGAGTGCCCGGCTACCTGACAGATAACCTTGCAACCGCGCTCAGAGAGCTTCTCCAAGTACTCCCCTGCCTGATTTACCAGACCGCGCACGCCGGGGTTTTGCAAGCCTACAGAATTCATGACGCCAGAGGTGACATCGCACATACGGGGAGCAGCATTGCCAGGCCAGGGCTTGTTGGCACAGCCCTTGGTGGTGATGGCGCCAAGGCAAGAGACATCATAGAAGCCCTCGAACTGCCAACCAAAACCATAAGTGCCCGCTGCGGTCGTCACAGGGTTCTTAAGTTCTACGCCGCCAAGATTTACGGCCATATTTGGAGTGCTCACCAGACCACCTCATTTGCATCAAAGACCGGACCGCCCATGCAAGCGCCTACCTTGCCGTCTTTGGTATCCACCACGCAGGTAGCGCAGGCGCCAAAGCCGCAGGTCATCATACGCTCCATGGAGACCTGGCAGGCCACATCGGCCTTCTGGCAAAGCTCTGCCACACACCTCATCATGGGTTCAGGGCCGCAGGTGAGCACGAGATCGTACTTCTCGGTAGGAAGGGCCGCCTCAAGGGCATCCACCGTAGTGCCTTTGGCTCCAGCAGTGCCGTCATCTGTGACCACCACCACTGAGCCTGCGCCATAGGTAAGCAGGCGGTCTGCGCCCCAGAGCATGGAAGCGGTGCGCGCGCCCATGATGACGTCGTATTCCAAACCCTCAAGACCCAAGGTGTTAGCTGCAGAGATGATAGGGGTGACGCCTATGCCGCCGGCCACCAGGAGGCAACGTTTGGTGAAGGTGTCCAGCTTCCATCCATGCCCGCCAGGGCCAAGCACCGTAGTGGTGGCACCCGGAGCCATCTGGGAGAGCGCCTGGGTTCCTGGGCCAACGACGGCGTAGACCGTCTCGATGGTGCCGGCGTCAAAATCTGCGATGGAGAAGGACAGAGGGATTCGAGCCAGCTGCTTGGGGGCTCCTGGAACCGCGATGCTGAAGAACTGGCCAGATGAGATGTTTGCAGCAAGCTTGGGCGCCCTAAACACCAGGCGCCAGAGGCCTTCGGCCACCTGCACGTTGTCCACAACAGTGGCAGTGTGAACCCGTGCGGCAGAGGGTGTCGGCATGGGTCCTCCTTTCTTTTGAAACACACGCAAAAATGGCGTCCCCCATCCGAGAGACGCCATTTCAGTGTAGCTACTCCGCCACTACGCCATTGACCAAGGTCTGTTTGCCATCAACAAAAACATCGGAAGCGGCGCCGGTGAGACGCATTCCCAAGAACGCCGAGTTCTTGGATTTGGAGTCGAAGTAATCCTGAGTCACAGCGACCTCAGCGCAGGGATCGACGATGGTGAAGGTGGCCTCGCCGCCTACTTCGACTTTCACTGGATCCAGACGAAGGATCTCGCGGGGCTTCACCGCGCAGGCCTCAACCAGACGGCTCCAGGGAAGAAGGCCGCGGTTCACAAGATTGGATACCAGCAGAGGCACAGTGGTCTCGAGGCCGATGGTGCCAAAGTAGGCGATCTCAAACTCACAGTCCTTCTCATGGGCTGCGTGAGGAGCATGATCGGACACCACACAATCGATGGAGCCATCGATGAGACCGTCGATAAGGGCCTCCACGTCGTTGCGGGTGCGCAGAGGTGGGTTCACCTTGAGGTTGGTGTTGTAAGAGTCGGTGATGTTTTCCTCGGTGAGGAAGAGATGATGAGGGGTGACCTCGCAGGTCACAGGCAGGCCGTCAGCCTTTGCCTGGCGCACGAGATCCAGGGAGCGCGCCGTGGAGATGTGAGCCACATGCAGCGGGCACCCAGTGAGACGGCAAAGCTCGATATCGCGGATGACCTCGATCTCCTCGCCCAGCGCCGGCCAACCGAACATACCCAGGCGGGTGCTTGCACGGCCTTCGTTGATGACGCCGTTGGCAGTCAGGGACTCGTCTTCGCAGTGGGCGATGACAGGACGGTCAAACTGGCTCACATACTCCATGCAGGTGCGCATCATGCCGGCCGATTGCACGCCATGGCCGTCGTCAGAGAAACCGCATGCGCCCTCCATGGTCATGTCGCCGATTTCTGCCAGCGATTCGCCCTCCTCGCCGTGGGTGAGCGCGCCGATGGGGTGGACGCGGGCAAGACCGAACTCAATGCCACGGTCGATCTGATAGCGCACGCTGGTGCCCGTATCGGTGATGGGGTTGGTGTTGGGCATGGTGGCCACGTCGGTATAGCCGCCATGGGTAGCAGCAGTGACGCCGGTCTGAATGTCCTCTTTGTACTCGAAGCCAGGATCGCGGAAATGCACGTGCATATCCACAAAGCCAGGCATAAGCACCTTGCCGGCACAGTCGATGACCTCAACGCCGTCAGAAGCCTCGATCACATCGTCGAGCGCCGCGACAGTCGTGCCATCGATGAGCACGTCTTTAACGGCATCCAGGCCCACCTGGGGATCTACTACGCGTGCGCCCTTAAGCAATACCATTGTCTTCTCCTCCCAAAAGCAGGTACATGGCGGCCATGCGGGTGCACACACCGGCGTTGACCTGGTCAAGAATCACAGAGTTAGGAGCATCGGCCACCTCGGGCATGATCTCCATGCCACGGTTCATGGGGCCAGGATGGCACACGATGGCACCAGGCTTCATGCGTGCGTGGCGAGCGGCGTCGAGACCGTAGAGACGGTTGTACTCACGACGGCTGGGGATGGCGGCTCCGCCCATGCGCTCCAGCTGGACGCGCAGCATGTAGATGACATCCATCTCTGGAAGCACCTCGTCCAAGGAGGCAGTCTGCTCGACGCCATAGTAGGAAGGATCAATCACCTGGAAGGTGGGGGGTCCCACCAGGGTGACCTCGGCACCCATGGTCTTTAGTGCAGGCACCAGAGACCCGCAGACGCGGCTGTGGAGAAGGTCGCCCACGATAGCCACCTTGAGGCCGTCCAGATGCCCAAAATGCTCACGGATGGTATAGAGGTCCAGCATGGCCTGGGTGGGATGCTGGTGCTTACCGTCACCGGCATTGATCACCTTGGCGTCGGTATTCTCGGTAATGAGATGAGGGGTGCCTGCAAACTTGGCGCGGCAGATGAACATATCTACGTTCATGGCGTCGATAGTTTGGATGGTGTCTGCCAAACTCTCACCCTTGACTACAGAAGAAGTGGAGCCGCCCATATTGAGGGAGTCTGCAGAGAGGCGCTTCTCGGCAAGCTCGAAGGAGCTGCGGGTGCGGGTAGAGGGCTCGAGGAAGAGGTTCACGATGGTGCGGCCGCGCAGAGCGGGCACCTTTTTGATGGAGCGGCTGTTGACCTCGGCGAAGGAGCGGGCGGTATCCAAGATCTGGGTGATATCGTCGGCGGTAAGCGACGTGGTATCAATAAGATTGCGAACCGAAAGCATTAGGCGACACCTCCGTTGTGCTTCTCGCACTCGGTATCCCAGATCTCGACGGCCACATGGTCATCCAGGGGCTCCAGGCACACACGCACGTCCTCGTCGCGAGAAGAAGGAACGTTTTTGCAGACATAATCGGCACGAATGGGCAGCTCGCGGTGGCCGCGGTCTACCATGACAGCCAGCTGGATGGTAGCCGGGCGGCCAAAGTCCATCAGAGCGTCCAAGGCCGAGCGCACCGTGCGGCCGGTATAGAGCACATCATCTACCAAGATGATGTCTTTACCATCAACGTTAAAAGGAATCTCGGTCTTATGAAGCACCGGGGCGATGCAGCGGGTCACGTCATCGCGATAAAAGCTGATGTCCAGCAGACCCACCTGTGGACGAGTCCCCTCGATAGCTTCGATCTCGTCGGCCAACATGCGAGCCAACGTTGCGCCGCGGCGCACGATGCCCACCAGCGCGATGGTCTCTGACCCCTCGTTGTGTTCGAGGATCTCATGGGCGATACGCGTGATGGCACGCTTCATCGTGGCTTCGTCCATGATGGTGGCCTTGGGTTCACAGTGATCCATCAGACTCCCTTCCTAAAGAAAAAACGCCTTTGCCGTTGAGCGGCACAGGCGTCTGCGAAAAGTCTCTTTAAGAGGAGCAATATGAGTTTCGCCTTGACGGTATCCCGTACCGCTTTAAAGGTCGACCTTGACTATACACCTCACCGGGCTACGTGCAACCAACAAATAAAGGGTATTTCAGATAGCTTTCTAGCAGGAAGGCGCGGGTTTCTCGGCAAAGGACTGTTTTTAGGGTTGCGTGCGCGACCAGGTCTCGGGCCCAAAGGACCACAGATATCCCGCTAAATGGCCCAGTCTCAGCGCCGATTTAGGATTCTTGCTCACCAGCGCCTTATGGACGCGCTGATTGATGAAGCCCTTGGGAGGCTGGGCGCCCTCGATGAGTTTTTGAAAGAGCGGGTCTTCATGGAGAAACTCCACCCAACCGATGCGCTCCTCAAGAGGCACGGGAGACTCGGGATCTGTGATGCGCGCGATCTCTGCCAAGATGTGTGTGGCATAAAGCCGTCCTAGCTGGCTGCGGCTCTCGGGGGTATCCAAGCCATGGTCCTCTTGATGGGCCTGAATGGCCGCAATGCGCCTATGACGCTGCAAAAACGTACCTTTGGTATAAGAAATTTGGCGCTCTTTGCGCAGATGCTTCTCAAACCGATAGGCGCTCTGCCCCACTACCACAACTTTTTGCGCGCGCTCGAAAAGCTCCAGCTCCCAGAAGAAGTCTTCCGAGAAGTGCACCCCGCTGGTCTCGAAGCGCAAGCCGCCGATAAGGGACCGCCTGAAGTATTTGGTATAGATGAAGCTCAAGGCATTTTGACTTTCTAGAGGCAATAGGATCTTTGCCACCTCTTCTTTGCCAGTGGCGACGACCGGTTCTAGATTTTGCTCTTCAGAGAAGGCCACCTCTCCTTTATGGTTATAAAAATCTTGCACGACACCGCTCACAATGATGTCGGGGTCCTGCTCCTTGATGACCGCCGCTGCCAGAGAGAGGTAGTTGGGCTTTGGCAGGTCCTCAGCGTCTGGGAAGCATATATAGCGGCCGTGCGCTGCATCGAGGCCGCGATTGCGAGAGGCGGCAAGGCCAATGTTGGCATCGTTATGGATGACGCGGATACGGCTGTCTCCCTTGATGCCTCGCAGGGCCCTTAACATGGTGTGGTCTTTAGAGGCATCATCTACCAAGATGAGCTCCCAGTTATCAAAGTCTTGCGCACGGATGGCCGCAATGGCATCTCGCACATATTCCTCTACGCCAAAGAGGCACATGATCAACGAAAACATGGGAGGCTCAGGCGTCTTAGGCGCCTCTTGACCTAACTCTTTGGGATCTGGCGACGCCTCGCGCGATGCGCGTACCTTATCAGGTTCCATGAACAACCCCCTTCATGTTCCAGGCATGCCTGCGGGCAGTATGGTAAAGGATGACCCGCCTGAAAACATTCATTGTTTCCAGGCGGGTCAGGGTTTGCAAGGCTTCATCCGAGCGCCTTGGATGAAGTGCACAAAGTCTTCTCAGAAAAGGCCGCTGCAACCTTTCCTTAAGACAGGTGGCCTAGAGCACGTGGACGTCTGCTGGGGTGAATGCGACGAATGCCTTGTCTCCCACCTCATAGACCTTGTGGGTCTTGGGGTTGAAATCGGTGATCTTGACCAGAGTGTCGCCCACTTTGACGTGGTAGTTATGGTAGTTGCCCATAAAGCGCGAAAGGATAACCTCGCAGGGGAGCACGCCTTGGTCTGCTAGTTTGGCAGCCTCGGGACGAAGCACCAATGTGCAGGCATCTCCCTCGCTCAGGTGCTCCACGTTGTCCAGAGGGACATCGTAGCCTTCGATGTTGGCAATTCCCTGTGAGCCATCAGAGGTGGTAAGAGTGCCATGGAGGAAGTTGGACTCGCCGATGAAGTCTGCAACGAACTCGTTGACTGGACGATGGTAGATAGTCTGAGGATCGCCCACCTGCTCTACCACGCCGCGCTTCATGACGATGATGTTGTCGGACAGCGCCATGGCCTCAGACTGGTCATGGGTGACATAGATGGCTGTGATGCCCGCCTCTTGCTGGATGCGGCGAATCTCATTGCGCATATCCACGCGCAGCTTGGCGTCCAGGTTAGACAAGGGCTCGTCAAAGAGCAGCACGCCGGGTTCCAGCACTAAAGCTCGAGCCAGAGCCACGCGCTGCTGCTGGCCGCCTGAAAGCTGGTTGGTCATGCGCTCTTCCATGCCCTGAAGGCCCACGAGCCCCAAGATATTCTTGACCTTCTCACGAATCTCCTCCTTGGGCACCTTGCGAAGCTTCAGACCGTAGGCCACATTATCAAAGATGTTGTAGTGCGGCAGCAACGCGTAGCTTTGGAATACCATGGCCGTGTCGCGTTTGTTGGGCGTAAGCTCGTTGATGGGCTCGTCACCCAGGTAGATCTCGCCCTCATCAGGAGATTCGAAACCGGCAATCATGCGCAGGATAGTGGTCTTGCCGCAACCAGAGGGGCCCAATAGCGTCACGAACTCCCCAGGAGCGATATCCAGGCTCACATCGTGGACGGCATAGAAATCCTTGCCGGACTTAGGATCCTGATAGATCTTGGAAATGTGATCTAGGCGAACGCCTTTCTTCTCTTTAGCCATGATTAAAGCTCCTCGACTTGGCGGCTGTCTTCTACGTAGTCATGCTCGATCTGAGCAGGCAGGTCATCATCAAAGTCCTGATTCTTGCGGCTGGTGCCAAAATGCCTGATGGCAAAGTTCATCAACAACACCGAGCCGTAGGTGATCACGATGAGGATGGTGGCATAGGCGCAGGCAATGCCATAGGCGCCCTTCTCGGCAAACTCGTTGATCTGCACGGTGATGAGCAGCACCGAGGGGGTGACCAGCAAAATGATGGCGGAGATGGCGGTGATGGAGCGCACGAAGGCCGTCACCAAACCCGAGAGGAACGACTCACGGATAAGCGGCAGGGTCACCGTGCGAAAGACAGTGAATGAGTCTGCTCCCATGTCATAGGCGGACTCCTCGATGGATTTATCGATTTGCCTGAGCGCAGAAATACCTGAACGCGTGCCTGTGGGCAGCGAACGCACGATAAAGACGATCACCAAGATGGCCGCCGTGCCATAGAGCCCCTGCAGAATGCCAGTGCCAAAAAGGCCGCCCGCAAAGCCACGGATGTAACCTACGCCCAATACCGTGCCAGGCACTGCCATAGCGAGCATAGAGACTGCCTCGATGAAGCCTCGACTCCTGAAGTTACGTTTGACCACCAGGTAAGAGATGATCATGGACAAGATTGCGGTGATGGGGGCCGCGATGAGTGAAAGCACGAAGGAGTCGGTAAAGGCTTCAAGGCCGTGATAATGCGTGAAGAGCTGCTGGAACCACTTGGTGGTGAGGGTGAAGTCATAACCCCAGGTGTTAAAGAGGGCGCCAAAAGGCACGCAGAGGTACATGGCCACCACAAAGATCGCCAAGATGGAGCAAAGGATCGAAAGCGGACGAGTCACCGAAGTATCGGTGATAAGCATACGCGCACGGCTGGCTTTGCCAGACAACGTTGCAGTGGACTTAGCCTCAAGCACGTACTTTTGCACCGCAAACATGATCAAGGTGATGCAGAGAAGCACCACGGCCATGGCCGCTGCTCCTTGTTTGTCGTAGGCGCCGGTGATCTGAAGGTAGATGGTGGTAGCCAACGTGTCGTAGGAACCGCCGATGATCATGGGGTTCGCAAAGTCTGCGATAGACTCGATGAAGGTTACCAAGAAGGCATTTCCCAAGCCTGGCAGGATGAGGGGCATGGTGACCGAAGTAAAGACCTTCCACCGAGAAGCGCCCATATCGCGAGCCGCCTCTTCTAGGGAGGGGTCGATATTCATGAGCAGACCCTTGAGCATCATGTAACACACAGGGAAGAAGGTGAGCGTCTGCACGGTAAAGATGCCCCAGAAGCCATAGACGCTGTTGTCATAGATGCCCAAAAGATAGCGGGTGATAATGCCCGACTTGCCAAAGAGCATGATGATGGAAAGCGACAGCACAAAGGGAGGGCTTACCACAGGCAGCATGGAGACGAGACTAAAGAGCCCTCGCATAACGCGGGTCTTGAGCTGCACATAGACCTCGACATAGGCAAAGAGCAGGCCAACCAGCGCGCTGCTAATGCCCACCAAAAAGCCTACCGAAAGCGTATTGGTGATGGCCGTGGTAAAGGAGGGCATCTGGAAGATGCGATCGAACACTGCCAAGGTGAACCCTTCTTCTGAGATAAAGGAGTCCACCATAAGGATGGCGAGAGGATAGAGAATAAACAGGGTGAGAAATGCGATAAGCACCACGATGGTGGTCATGAGGATGGGATCGCCATGAAGCTTCTTGCGATCCAGCGCTGAGCCTTGGTCCTTTGCCATAGAACCCTACCTAAAGATTAAAACACGCTGACTACCTTAATTTTTTGAACCTCACGACACCGGGAGGACCACCAATGCGGCCCTCCCGGTCTCAGGATCAATCCTTAGAAGTCACCGCGGATTGACAGGTGAACAGATAAAACGAATGAGTGTCTCTCGGTTTACTCGGTCTGGAAGCGGTCGTCGCCGCCACCTAGAGCATTCATGACCTCTTCCACGTACTGCTTGGTGTTGTTCTTGGCGTCCTCGAAGTCGTACTCCATGACGTTGTCGGGATCCAGGCCGTACTCGGTGGCCACCTCAGGTTGCTTGGCATTGTCCAGTACCAGGAACTGATAGGCCTTGTTCTCGGCAGCGCGCTCGACGCAATCGGGGGACAGGGCGTACTCGATCCAGAGCTTGGCAGCATTGGGATGCTTGCAACCCTTGAAGATTGCGGTGGCGCCCACCTCGTAGGATGCGCCGGAGGAAGGAATGATGAGGCCGATGTTCTTGTAGCCGTTGTCCTCGATCTGCATAATGCCGTCGTGCAAAAAGCCGATGCCGATGACGCACTCGCCGGTGCCTACGTTCTTGGAAGGGCCGGAGCCAGACTTGGTGTAGACGGCGATGTTCTTGTCGAGATCCTTGAGGTACTGAATGCCCTCGTCATGACCGTACTTTTGGATGACTGTGTTGATGACCAGCTTGGCGGTGCCGGCGGTGTTGTAGTTGGACAGCCAAATGAGACCTTGATACTTGGGGTCCAACAGGTCAGGCCAGTCCTTAGGCTCATCGAGGTTCAGGCGAGCCAACTCGTCCTTGTTCACCATGAAGCCCAGGATACCCTTATAGATGCCATACCACTGGCCATCGGCATCGCGATAGGTGTCAGAGATCAGATGAGAAGCGTTCTGGGCGTCATAGGGTTCAAGCAGACCCTCGGTCACGGCCACATTGTAGGGGTCGGTAGTGCCGCCAAACCAAACGTCGCCGGAAGGATTGCCATTCTCTTCCTCGATTTTGGCTTGGACCTCGCCAGTGGACAGGCGCTGAGACTCAACCTCAAGGCCAAAAAGCTCTTTGAAGTGATCCACGCAACCCTGCACATGCTCTTCTTCGCAGGAACCGTAAACTACCAGTGTTCCCTCTTCTTTCGCGGCATCGATGAGTTCTTGAGGGGCATTGACGGTGTTTTGGGAAGCCTCGGCCTCAGCCTCGGCGCCCTTGTCGCCACCGGAGCAGGCTGTCAAACCCAAGCCAGCCATGGCAAGTGCACTACCCTCAATGAAGCCCTTGCGAGAAACGTTCATGGTGCGTCCTTCCCTGAATCCCTTGTGGCTCACATTTGGCCGAACGCCACTGCCTGCAGCGCTCCTTTGAACCCAAAAAAAATCTAGGACTTCCCGCTTCTCTATAAATCTCTCCATAAGGTAAGAAGTAGGTAAGAAGTCCAGAAATCGGCCAAGTGACATTTCAGTCATATTCTCTGACTCTTGTGCAATCCGAAAAGACAAAAAAGGGCCACCGGACGCAAATTCTGTTTGAAAGGCGTCAATCGGTCTCTGAAAGGCAACCGCTACCTCTCAGTGGACAATTAGGGAAATATATGATAATTGGAGGGACACTCCATACCTAGGACTCTTAATCTGCCTGCACAGAGGCGCGGCCTTGGAGCTTGTCCAACTTGAGGGCGTCCACGCCCACGGCGCCGGCGGCCAGTGCCATCCAGTAGCGCTTGTCAGTGGACGCCTTGAGCCAAGGGTAGTCTCTGGACAGCTGTGATCTGAAAGCCTTGGCTCTTGACCGCCCCCGAGCACGCTGAGTATCGAAGACGAGCAGCAAGTTGTAGTGGGAGTTCGCGATGAGTTGGGCGCTCTTCTCGGCAGCTTGGGCGCGCCAAGCTTCAGGATCATCAAGCCCGCTTGCAGTCTTGAGCAGCGAGGCGGTGCGCAGGGAGTCTGCATAGGCGGCGATGGAGAACACCACGCGCTCGTGATCTTTATAGCGGCGCACCATGTTATCGGCTGCCATGGATTGGGACGCATTGCCAACAAGGTACTGGTAGACAAAGGTCGGCACAAAACGGATGGTGCTAGCTGTGCTTATGGTCTTCACGCAAAACTCTGCATCCTCATGGAAGGTCTTCTCAAGCACTGAGACCCCCTGTTGGCGCAGGTAGCTAGTCCTGGCGCACAAGGTGTGGATGGAGATGAGGGCATCGGCCACCACCCGCTGAGCCATTTGGCTATAGGGTACATCTTGGCCGAAGGGAAGGTCTTGAGGCAGCGGGCGAGGATGGGTTTGACCGGAACCATAGGTGACGTCCACGCGCTCGTCGATGAGGATATCTGCCGAGGTGGCCGCCAACACATCCAGAAATTCATCCAAGCCGTTGGGATCTACCCAGTCATCACCATCCACCACTCGGAAGTAGCGGCCAGACGCCTCTCGAATACCCTTGTTGATCACCGAGCCATGACCGCCGTTTTCTTTGGAGATGAGCCGGAATACCTGAGGGCGCCTATCCACAAAAGTGCGCGCGATGGCAGCGGTGGAGTCAGTAGAGCCGTCGTTTACCACCAGCACTTCCAGGCGCCCCACAAAGCGATCCTCGTTGTAGGTGGAGAGCCCGTGCTCTAGATAGGCCTCGACGTTGTAGGCAGGCACACAGATGGTAAGCAGCGGTTCCATGAGAGCTCCTAGCGGCGATAGCGGGCTTTGGAAAACAGCGAGGGGGCAGCTTTTTGCACCAGCGACGCTCCCCTACCCAGTCCCAAACCGAGCGGCACAATGCGGCAGGACAAGACCTTGGCAGCCACCTGGGTTACCGCAGAGCTGCTTTGGGCTTGAGGCAAAAGCTTGCAGGCGAGCTCGGAGGAGAATACCTGTTCAAGCCAGCGTGAACGCTCTTTGAGGCTCATGTGAGCGCGGGGATCTTGGGTTTGCATAATTGCCGAGAGAAGATAGCGTGCATACATGGCGCCTAATACTCCCCGGGACTCAGAAGTGTCCAGACCGGAGGTTTCTTGGAATGCCTGCAACAGTTCCATGCGGCGGGAAAGCGCATCCCAGTAATTGCGATGAAAGCGAGCTGTGAGGTTGCCGCTTTCGCGACGAGCATAGTGGTAGGCCGCCTGATCTATGAGCGCTGCGCTATGGATGCGCGGCAGCACGTCCATGAAGAAGAAAAAGTCCTCAGAGAGCGTGGCCTCCTCATCAAAGCGCGTCGGGCCAATGACCGAGCGCTTGATGAACTTGTTGTAGGGATAGCCAAGCAATGTGAGCTGCTCTAAGGGCAGTACCTGCCCTGCCAGCTCTTGAGCGCTCGCGAGGTAGGCTTTGGGAGGCACATAGGTAAGGCTGTAGTCCAGTTTGCCCCGGGCTGTGTAATGGTCTTCGATCACACCCTCAACAATGAGGTCTGCCGAGGTAGCATCGATAGCCTCTGCTGCCAGCTCAAGGTAGCGAGGATCTGTCACATCATCGGCATCGGGAAAGGTCACATAGGCGCCCCGAGCTTCCTCAAGGCCTCGATTTCTTGCGGCAGAGGCTCCTAGGTTGGAGGGGTTTTTGAGCACGCGCACCCGCGAGTCGCCCGCTGCGGCTTCTTGGGCTATGGCAATCGAAGCATCTGGTGATGCGTCGTCTACCAAAATGAGCTCGAAGTCGCGGAACCTTTGGGACAAGAGCGCGCTTACAGCTTCGTGGATGTGTTTCTCGGCACCATAGACCGGCATGACGAGTGAGAAAAGCGGGGTATGAGGGGTGTCCACAGAGCTATCAGCCTTGCTGGAGGGCTTTGTAGGCATCGCACACCTCCTGGGTGGGGCCTATCATGCGCTGCTGGCCCTTCTCGATCCAGCAGACGCGGTCACAGATGCGCTCCACCAGATCGATGGAGTGGCTCACCAAAAGCACGGTGACGTTGTTGGACTCCACCAGTTCTTGAATGCGGCGCTCGCACTTTTGCTGGAAGAGGAAGTCTCCTACCGAGAGAGTCTCGTCCACGATGAGGATGTCTGGCTCGGTGATGGTAGCGATGGCGAAGGCGATGCGGGCCACCATGCCGCTAGAATAGTTCTTGAGAGGCATGTCCATGAAGTCGCGAAGCTCGGCGAAGTCGATGATCTCATCAAAATGGCTGTCGATGAACTCGCGGGTGTAGCCCAAAAGGGCGCCGTTCAAGTAGATGTTCTCGCGAGCGGTGAGCTCCATGTCAAAGCCTGCGCCCAGCTCGATGAGCGGGGCGATGGAACCTGCCACGCGCACGGTGCCTTCAGAGGCTTCCAGCACGCCCGCGATGCACTTGAGCATGGTGGATTTGCCAGAACCGTTGGTGCCCACCAGGCCGAAGGCCTCGCCCTTGTGCACCTTGAAAGAGATGTGGTTGAGCGCGCGAAACTCTTTGAAGAAGAGTTGATGATGCATGAGGGAGATGAAGTACTCCTTCAAAGAATTGAGCTGCTCGGAGGCCATGTTGAATATGACGGAAACGTCGTCTACCTCGATGCACACTGGAGCCTCTGCCACTTCTTGGGCATGGCCTTCAGGGAAGAGCGACTCTTGAAACGCAGCTTCAGTGACAGGATTCACCGCAACTCCTAGATGTAGAGAATGAACTTGTGCTCATGACGGCGGAACACCCAGTAGCCCAAGCCCAGCATGACCAGAGCCATAGCCAAGCAGATGAGGTTAGAGGTAAAGCTGGGTGTAGATTGCCAGAGCACGATGGTGCGGAAGTAATTGATGAGCTGGTACATGGGATTGAACCTCATGAGAGACTGCAGGCTCTCCGGCAGGATGTCCATGGTGTAGAAGATGGGCGTAAGGTAGGTCCAGGCGGTAAGCACGACACTCCAAAGATGGACCACATCGCGGAAGAACACCGCCAGAGTGGAGAGCAGAAGGGCCAGGCCACAGCAGAACACCACCAGGTAGATCAAGAACGGCACGATAAAGATGATGTTCCAGGTGATGCCGATGCCGCTCCAAAGCATGACCAACACCACTGCCACCAGTGAAAGCGCGAAGTTTACCAGGGCAAAGAGCACCTTTTGCACCGGAAAGACAATACGGTTGATCTTGACCTTTTTAAGCAACGGGGCGGCGTTGATGATAGACATCATGCCATCGTTAGTGGCCGTGCTCATAAGGCCGAAGGTGATGTTTCCCAATATGAGGTAGAGAGGATATTCATTGGCCGGCATGTTGGCGCCGCGCATGAAATGGGTGAAGACCACGGCCATGACGATCATCATGAGCAGCGGGTTGAGCACCGACCACGCCACGCCCAACACGCTCCTGCGGTATTTGAGCTTGAAGTCTTTGCGCACCAGCTCTTGCAGGATTGCAGCATCACGCTTGACGCCGGTGTTCCAGGTTTTGACGGATCCCTGAGCAACCAGCTCTCCTGAAGAAACAGGCGCCACCTGCTGAACAGACTCTTGGATGGACGACGGATCTTTATGTGATGAAGCCACGAGACCTCCGGTTGGCACTATGCACCTATGACGCTCAGAGCCAACGCCTTTGACCTCAGCATCCGAGCATCCAATCACTCTAGCATAGGATAGCCAAGGCCACGAAACCCCCAGAGGCCTAAGGGCTCTTGTTTGCCCAGCTAGAGTACCCTATTTGCAGTAAAAGCCACACTGGGAGCCTAGCGCCAGCATCTCTGGCTACCATCTATTCCTGCCGATAAGATCCCACACTCCAGAGCTGGACCTATGGAAGCGCCTCTCAGGCAATCGCAAAGATGGATCGACATACGAAAAAAGCCCCCGCCGTAGCGGAGGCTTATAACATACTGGCTCCTCGGGTAGGGCTCGAACCTACAACAGCGCGGTTAACAGCCGCGTGCTCTACCATTGAGCTACCGAGGAATTTGGTGCTCGTGGGCACGAGAAGAAACTATAGCTTGCCTGCCCACTCATTGCAAGCCTCGATGAAAACTTTTTTTGACCTGAAGGCCATTAGTCTTCCATGTAGTCCTTTAGCTTGGCAGAACGACCTGGATGACGCAGCTTGGCCAGGGTCTTGGACTCGATCTGGCGGATACGCTCGCGGGTGACGCCAAACTCGCGGCCTACCTCTTCCAGGGTCCGAGGATGGCCGTCTTCCAAGCCAAAACGCAGCTTGATGACTTTGCGCTCGCGGTCTGCCAGGCCGTCCAGCACTTGTTCCAGCTGCTCGCGCAGCATGGAATCGCTGGCTGCCTCGGGAGGAGCCACAGCGCCGGAGTCTTCGATGAAGTCTCCTAGCTGTGAATCCTCTTCCTCGCCAATGGGGGTTTCAAGGGAGACGGGCTCCTGGCTGATCTTTTGGATCTCGCGCACACGGTCGGCAGAAAGGCCCATCTCTGCACCGATCTCCTCAGGTGTGGGGTCGCGGCCCAGGTCTTGCAGCAAGGTGCGCTGAATGCGC
The DNA here is from genome assembly GCF_004793925.1 of Muricaecibacterium torontonense. Taxonomy (NCBI): domain Bacteria; kingdom Bacillati; phylum Actinomycetota; class Coriobacteriia; order Coriobacteriales; family Atopobiaceae; genus Muricaecibacterium; species Muricaecibacterium torontonense. Next base: position 66,722 of record NZ_SRYE01000004.1, read on the forward strand.
ACCAGCTTGTTGATGGTTTCTACCATGTGCACCGGGATGCGGATGGTACGGGCCTGGTCTGCGATGGCGCGGGTGATAGCCTGACGAATCCACCAGGTGGCATAGGTGGAGAACTTGAAGCCCTTGGTGTAGTCGAACTTCTCGACGGCGCGGATAAGGCCCAGGTTGCCCTCTTGGATGAGGTCCAAGAAGAGCATGCCGCGGCCTACGTAGCGCTTGGCGATAGAGACCACCAGGCGCAGGTTGGCGCTGATGAGCTGCTGCTTGGCTTCAAGGCCCATCTGCTCGATGCGAGAGAGGCGCCTTTGCTCGGCACGGGTAAGGTCGATCTCGCCAGCATGGAAGGCCTCGAGCTTCTCGGTAGCCTCTGTACCAGCTTCGATCTTCATGGCCAGGTGCACCTCGTCGGCAGCGGAGAGCAAGTCTACCTTGCCGATCTCTTTGAGGTACATGCGCACAGGGTCGCCGGTAAGCATGACGGTGGAAGAATCTGTACGGCGCTTCTTGGAACGGCGCTTGCGCTTGGGGGCACGGGGCTCGCGCAGGGTGACTTTGACATCGTCATCGTCTAAAGGCACGTCATCGTCGTCCTCAGAGACATTGTCGATGTCAGAGCTGATCTCCTCGTCGTCTAAGTCGTCCTCTTCTTCGACGGTGACAGCAACGCCCGCAGGAGCCTCTGCCTCGCTGACAATATCTATGCCGTCGTTTCTCAGGGCATCATAGAGGTCGCTAAGCTCATCATCATCCACATCGATGGCCGAGAGCGCCACTTGGATGTCATCCTCAGAGATGGACCCGCCATTTTTCTTAGAGGCTTTAACAAGCGACGAGCGTACACCTTCGACCTCGTCAGACAAAGCTACGGTCTTTTTAGATTTCTTAGTAGCCAAAAAGTCTCCCTTCAATGTGCATACTGCCCAATATCATACCCTGCTCGGCTGGTCCTTTGAATGGGACCATTGGGATTTATAGGGGTATATGCGCTAAGTGCACAAAAGACAAAAATCTGGGCGATTAACCTACAATGCGGCATTGGAGCCTAGAAGATGCGGCATTGGAGCCTAGAAAGCTCGCAGGCCTCAGGACTTCCCTAAGAGTATTTTGAGACAAGGGACGCCTGGAGCTGGTTGACACGCTCTTGGAGCTGTGTGGCCTCCTGAAGCAATGTGGCGGCATTCTCTCCCTGCCCGGCAGTGTCCAGCTTGGCGCGGATGGCGCGAATGCGTCGCTTGCTGGAGAAGAGGTCGAGGTTATCGAGCAAGAACTGGGCTTTTTGCTCCCGAGATCCCGAAGAAAGCACATCCAACGAGCCTCCAGCCAGAAGGGTGCGGGCAGCAGGCTCCACGGCTTCAGCAGCTCGAGCAGCCTCTTTGGGCGTAGTTCCCACAGGAGTCGCCAACAGCGCCCACGCCATAGCTTCATGTCGTGGATCGGTCCAAGAGAACCCTGCAATGCGCTCGGCGGACTCCCTGAAGGCATCGGGACACTCGGCCATAAGGCATAGAAGCTCGCGCTCCATCTTGATTTGCATGCGCTCGTCAGCCGTCAGGGTCTGGGTTTGCGCGGGCGCAGGCGCCCTATAGGCAGTCGGCTCAGATACCGGAGCTGGCTGAGCTGCATAAGCGGACTCAGTCGAGCGTGTGGTCGGACGATCTGGATCCTCTATAGGAGCTGCCTTGATGCGTCGCAAGGTCTCCTCGGAAGAGGTGCCCAGCGCATCGGCCACGCGGCGGGCGTAACCCTCGATAAGGATCGAATCTTTGAGCGGCGCCAAAAGCGACGCCAGCTCATCCATTGACCGCACACGTGCGCCAGGAGACATCGAAGCGGCGCCTGCCAGATGCTTTTCCATCACAAAGTCAATGAGCGGGCGCGCCTCTGTCAGTCGCTGCCGCAGCGCTTCTGCGCCTTGGGATGCCACATACTCTGCAGGGTCCTGATTGTTGGGCAGCACCACCGAGAGCAGCTCTGCCGAGGTTTTGTCCAGGAAGCGCACGGTCTTCTCGGCAGCGCGTTGTCCCGCCTCGTCGCCATCGAGCATGATGACGATGGAGTGGGGCTTGAGGCGCGAGAGCAACTTGATGTGTTCGCCTGTAAGCGCAGTGCCAAGCACGGCGCACACATTGGTTATGCCGGCGGCATGGAGTGAGATGGCGTCGGTATAGCCCTCTACCACGATAGCTTGGCCAGTCTCTTGAATAGCCTCCTTGGCGCGGTCGAAGGCGAAGAGATTGCGCGACTTATGCCACACCAGCGAATCTTTTGAATTTATGTACTTGGGCTTTGCGTTGTCCATCACGCGACCGCCCAGGCCGATGGTGCGCCCGGAGCCGTCATGGATGGGAAAGATTACCCGCTCATAGAGACGATCAGCCAGGCCAGAACCCCGAGGCACCGCCACGTCTGCCGCCAGCATCTCGTCGCGGGTGAAGCCCTGGGAGAACAGAGTGTTCACCAGTTGATTGCGCCCTGGAGCATATCCGAGCCCCCAGGAGCGGCAAAGTGAAGAGGAAAAGCCGCGCTGGGACAGATAGGAACGAGCGGCATCGGGCCCGGGACCAGCGGTGCGCAGCAGCTGCTGGGTGTAGAACTTCTCGGCTGCAGCCAAGCAATCCATCAGGCGCGCCCTGGAGGGGCCTGTGGGAGCCGAAGTCTCATGGAGCTCGATGCCTGCTCGATCTGCCAAATACTGCATGGCCTCATAAAATGTGAGATTCTCTCTCTTCTTGATGTAGTCGAAGACGTCACCGCCCTCTCCGCAGCCAAAGCAGTACCAAAAGCCAGTGTCAGCCCGTACGTGGAACGAGGGGGATTTCTCATGATGAAAGGGGCAGCACCCCCAAAAATCGCCACTCCCCCGCTCGCGCAGCTGCACGGTCTCTCCCACCAACGAGACAAAATCGATGGCGTCGCGTATCTGCTCGCGCTCTTCATCGGAGATCATGGCGCCTCCCTGCCAGGTCGTGGTGATCTGTGCGCCTCGCTTCAGCGCACAGGCGAGATAAGCTTTAAAGGACCCTCTCCATAGCGTTCGCGCACCTGGTCCATGTTAGTGCGCACAGTGGCCACAAGCTCTTCAAAGGAGTCGAAAGGCCGAGAAGGACGCAGCCTCTCATAGAGCACTATGGCCATTGAGTCCCCATAGATGTCTTGGGAGAAGCCCAAGAGTGTGGCTTCTAGAAACCCTTGAGAGCTCTGGAGGCCCTGGCTTTTAAAGGTGGGAGGCTCTCCCACATTGATGGCGGCCGGCCAGGCAGAGCCGTCCAATACGCCAAAACCTGCAAAGACCCCTGAAGCAGGGAGTGCCGTACCCGGCGCGCACATGAGGTTTGCCGTGGGAAACCCAAAGGAGGTTCCCTGACCGCGCCCTCGCATGACGGTGCCTCGCACAAAGGGACGGCGGCCTAAAAGCCGAGCGGCCTTTAGGGTATCTCCTGAGGCAATCTCCTGGCGAATGCGCGTAGCGCTCACAGGCGCACCCTCCAATGATAGCAAGGGCTGTGCTAACAGGCGGAACCCCCGAGCCTTCCCCAAAGAGGAAAGATAAGGCACCGTCCCTTTGCCCTGGGCGCCGAGGGCAAAGCCCTCCCCTACGCACACTAGGCAGGGGGACAGCCCGTCACCAAACACAGCGCGGTCCAAGAACTCCTCAGGGCTCAGAGCGGCAAGCTTCTCTGTGAACGCACACACTCTCAGCTCTTGGGGGCCCAAAGCCCAAAGCTGCCGAAAGCGATCCTGGGTGAGCAGGAGCTGAGGCTCAGGGGTGCCAAGCACCGCTGAAGGGTCAGGATCGAAGGTCAAAATGACCAAGGGCACGCCCAGCTCCCGGGCCTGGAGAGCCCCCTGTCTTATGAGGTCTTGATGGCCTCGATGCACGCCGTCGAACGCACCGATGACAAGCACGCAGTGTTCATGGGGATCTATCTGGCCATAGCGCCATCCCCACTGACAAGGTTTGGGAGCAGGAAGCGTGCATTCGAGGCCCAAACTGCGCACCAAGGCATCCCTAGGACTTCCGAGCGCCTCCACTCCGCACCCCCTCGACGCCTCGCACCAAATTGGTCGCACACACCAAATGGCGCCCGCGCGCTTCCCAGACGCCATAGAGCTGCCCTTGGCGCACTAAACATACGTGATCTCCTTGGCCAAGCGGCTCAGGACCTCGCGCCAAATGTTTCCCCTGAGCAGCCGCTACCTGCTCTTGGGCGGAAAGCTCGCGCACCGGAAACCCCAATGCCGCCACTGGATCGATCATGGCATCGCGCACTGCCTGGACGCCGCCGGCTTGGAGCTCCTCCAAGCTTAAGCATAGATCCTGGTTGATAGATCCCGAAGCCACCCTTCTAAGCCCGCATATGTGAGCATGGCAGCCAATGTCTTCTCCCAGATCTCGTGCAATGGAGCGAATATAGCAGCCCTTGGATACCTCCAAAAATACGCGCCAGGTGACGATGGCGTCGTAGGAGGCAACCGATAAAAGCCCCGCCCTTAAGATGGAGACTTTCCTAGGGGCAAGCATTACTTCTTCGCCCTGACGAGCTAGATCATAGGCTCGCTTTCCTGCCACAGAAATTGCGCTATAGGCTGGAGGCACTTGATCGACGTCGCCAGGAAGAGATCCGACCAAGGTGGAGGCTGCCTCATGGTCTGCCAGAGCAGAGGGCACTGGAGCTATGGCCACGGGCGCGCCTTCAGCGTCGTCGGTGGTGGTACGGCACCCAAAGCGGATGGAAGCCTCGTAGGCCTTGGTCTCCAGAGTAAGGAGCCCTAACAGCTTGGTGGCTTGACCTACGCCCAACACCAATACTCCCGATGCATCAGGATCCAGCGTTCCCGCATGGCCCACCGCACGCTCGCTTAGTGCCCTGCGGGCCACGCCCACCACGTCGTGGCTGGTCATCCCACAAGGCTTATCCACAGCAAACAGAGCGTTTACAGCGCTTGGACGGCGCTTCATGAAGCGGCCTCATTCTTTGAGGAGCTCTTGGCCACCAAAGCGCGCAATAACGGGAATACCCGAGCAAAGACATCGTCCACTGTGCCTTCTACCGAGAAACCCGCAGCCGCCTTGTGCCCGCCGCCTCCCATGGCCCTGGCAATACCCGAGACGTCCAGATCGCCCTTTGCGCGAAGATTGCCGCGCACGATGCCGGGGGTGCTGCCTTCTTTGAGGAAGAGGGCCACCTCGCTTCCGCGCACAGAGCGCACTACGTCAATGAGGCCGTCGCACTCGTCATCCTTGGCGCCCGTGCGCTCCAGATCGCGCCGAGTGGCATAGCTATAGGCGATGCGACCATGGTCTAGCGTCACAATGCGGCCCATGACGATGGATTCCAAATGCAAATACGGCAGACGGAAGCTTTGGTAGACATGGAGGGAGATCTCACTGGGATCGGCTCCTGAATCTACCAGTAACGAAGCGATTTTAAAGGCTTCGGGATTGGCGTTTTGGTACATGAACCGGCCAGTGTCGGTCTGAATGGCACAGAAGAGATCCGTAGCGATCTCCGAGGTGATGGGAGTTCCTAAGAACAGGGCGTATTCCGCCACCACCACACCGGTGGCTGCCGCATCTGTGCGCTCTATATGAGGTTCGCCAAAAGAGCCGTCAGCAGGATGGTGATCTACCACTGCCACGGTAGCCGAGCGCTCCATAATGGGCCTGGCCGCCGCCAGACGAGAAGCGCACGGCAAGTCTAGCGCGATGAAGAGGTCTGGATCTTCTTCATACTGGCTGGGGCGCACGAAGCTCTTTGCCTCTGGTAGAAACTCGTATGTCGCAGGAATGGCTGATTCGTCTGCCAAAAGGCATGCCACGTCTTTGTCCTCATCAAAGGCCTCGCGAATGATGGCGCCCATGGCCAACACCGAGCCAAGGGCATCGCCATCGGGACCAGTATGGGCACAGAGCACTATCTTTTGAGCTCCCTCGATCATACGGGTGAGCAGCTCAAAAGCTTCTAATTGTTTGACATGGCTAGGGTTGCCGGTGATACGCATGGACACAAAATCCTTTAGTAAGTGGTCGAGCTAGTCACAGAGTCTAGGACAAGTGGACGCATCTTTTAAGACTCTTTTGGTTCCTGTACCAAAGGCTCGCTGGCAACAGGATAGCCGTTCTCGTCTTTTTCTTGAGACAGCGTGGGCGGCACGTTTTCCAACGCACGGCTAATGCGGTCTGCCTCGTCAGTAGACTCATCGATGGCAAAGGCGATCTCTGGGGTCACGCGCCATCCCAAAGCACGTCCCAAAAGGCTGCGAATGCGGCCCTTTGCCCGGGTTAGCGCCTGCAGCACTTCCTCATAGCGATCCGCATCGCAGGAGACGTAGGCTTTGAGGAAGCTCTTATCGATAGAGACTTCGCAGCCGGTGAGCGTCACGAATTGAAGCGCAGGATCGCTCACATCAAACATCAGGATATAGGCCAGCTTTTCACGAGCCTGCTCATTGATGCGTCGAGAGTTTTTGTTTTGCTTCATAGGTCCTTCTTCTGAAAAAGAAGGGCGCCCGACAGGCGGGCGCCCCCTAGATTTGTGTGGTGCCACCTAAGAGGCGAGCTACTCGGTGCGGGCCACCTGAACGATCTTGTAACCCTCAATGAGGTCGCCGGGGTGAATGTCCTGGTAGTTTTCCAGGCCAATGCCACATTCATACCCACTCTTCACGCTCTTGACGTCGTCTTTATAGCGGCGTAAGGAAGCGATCTTGCCATCGTAGATGACGATGCCGTTGCGGGTCAGGCGCACTGAGTCATCACGGGATATCTCGCCCTCGGTAACCATACAGCCGGCAGCGATGCCCACCTTGGGAACCTTGAAGGTATCGCGCACCTCGGCGACGCCTGTCTGCACCTCTTCCTCAGTGGGTTGGAGCATACCGATACGAGCGGCATCGATGTCCTCGATGGCCTTGTAGATGACCTGATAGCACTTGATCTGCACGTTGTCGCGCTCTGCGGCAGTGCGGGCCTTAGCCTCTGGGCGCACGCCGAAGCCGATGATGATGGCGTTGGAAGCGTCTGCCAGGATGACGTCGGTCTCGGAGATGGCGCCCACTGCGCTGTGGATGATGTTGATACGCACCTCGGATTGATCCATCTTGCCCAAGGCGTCGGAGAGGGCCTCGATAGAACCTTGCACGTCGGCCTTGACCACCAGGTTGAGTTCCTTGACCTCAGCATCCTGCATGGTGTCAAAGAGGTTCTCCAGGGTGATGTGCTTGACCTTGTTCTGTTCCTCGATGCGGGCTTTGAGGGCGCGGGATTCAGCCAGGTCGCGCGCATCACGCTCGTCTTGGAAGACGCGGAACTCGTCGCCGGCGGCAGGTACCGAGGAAAGGCCCAGGATCTCAACAGGATCAGAGGGGCCTGCAACCTCAACGGGATTGCCGTGCTGGTCGAGCATGGCGCGCACGCGGCCATAGCTCATACCCGCCACCAGCGAGTCGCCCACGTGGAGGGTACCGCGGTTTACCAGCAGGGTGGCTACCGAGCCGCGACCGCGGTCCAGCTTGGCCTCGAGCACATAGCCAGAGGCGAAGGTGTTGGGGTTGGCCTTAAGCTCGAGCACATCTGCCTGAAGCAGGATCGTCTCGAGCAGCTCGTCGATACCGATGCCCTTCTTGGCAGAGATATTGACGAACATGTTCTCGCCGCCCCACTCCTCGGGTATGACGCCATACTCGGTGAGTTCTTGACGCACGCGGTCAGGGTTGGCGTCGTCGCGATCGATCTTGTTGACCGCCACCACGATGGGCACGCCGGCCGCCTTGGCATGGTTGATGGACTCGATGGTCTGGGGCATCACGCCGTCGTCTGCAGCCACAACAAGAACAACGATGTCGGTGACCTTGGCGCCACGAGCACGCATGGCGGTGAAGGTCTCGTGGCCAGGGGTATCGACAAAGGTAATGATGCGGCCGTTGATCTTTACCTGAGAAGCACCGATGTGCTGGGTGATGCCACCGGCCTCGCCTGCTGCCACACCGGTATGACGGATGGCGTCCAAAGTGGAAGTCTTGCCATGGTCGACATGACCCATGACGGTAACCACTGGAGGACGGCTTACCAGGTCTTTGGGATCATCATAGAAGGTGAAGGAGTTCTCCTCCTCCTTGGTCATGACCTTGACCTTGCGGCCCAGGTCGTCGGCAATGAGCTCGATGAGGTCGTCAGACATGGTCTGGGTCATGGTCAAAGACACGCCCAGAAGGAAGAGGCGCTTGACGATGTCGTTGGCGGGGATCTCCAGAAGGTCTGCCACCTCGGCCACGGTAGAGCCCTGGGGCACCTTCACCACATCGAGCTTGGTGATGTCTTGGTCGTTGGCCAAAGCCTCTTGGATGGCCTGCTTCTTAGCGGCCTCCTCGGCCTGCTTCTGACGATGCTCCTTGCGCTTCTTGCGACGACCGGTGGACTCCCGGTTCGCTTCCTCTACCGAGGCTCGAGCATCTTCCAAGATACGCTCGCGGTTGTATTCCTCTTGGGAGCGAGTGCTGCGATCAAAACGGTCCTCGTCGGGATTGTCGTGACGATGCTTCTTGTTGTTGCGGCGGTTGGAAGCAGCGGCAGCCTTCTCGGGCGAAGGAGCCATGTCGGCAGGCATAGGACGAGATGCGGTGGCGGCGCCGCGGGCTTCTCGGCCAGCGTTTTTATTGGGGCGGCCACGGCGCTCGCCGGAATTGTCGCGCTGCTTGGCCTTCTCGGCTTTCTCGGCTTTTTTGGCTTCCTTAGCCTCTTTGGCAGCCTCTTTCTGCTGCTTGAGCACCTCTTCTTGCTGAGCGATCTGCTCGAGCAGGCTGGTGAATTTAGGCATGGAAGTGGGAGCTGTGTCCTTTACGCGGTTCTTCTCTTCCTCGGCCTTTCGAGCGGCTTCCTCGGCGGCGCGGCGCTCTTCCTCGGCCTTGCGGGCGGCTTCCTCGGCGGCGCGGCGAGCCTCTTCCTCGGCGCGCTCCTTGGCACGGCGCTCCTCGGCGGCGCGGCGCTCAGCCTCCTCGGCGGCGCGGCGAGTCTCTTCCTCCTCTTTGCGGGCGGCCTCTTCGGCTTCTTGGGCGCGGCGGATCTCTTCCTCGCGAGCCTTGAGCACGGGGGCCAGCTTCTTGCGCACCATGGAGACGTAGGCGTCTTCCAAGGCGGAGGAGGCGGACTTTGCCGGGATCTTCATGTCGCGGAGATGCTCGAGCATCTCTTTACTTGGGATACCAAACTCTTTCGCAAGTTCGCTTACGCGGGTTTTTGCCATGCAATCAACCTTCCTTAGGCGTGTTGAGAATTACGGGCCTTAAGAAGGCCGATCAGATAAGAGAAACGGTGTCGTCAGAGTCTTCCATGTCCAAAGGCATCTCGGGCTCAGCATCGACTAAGTCGGGAACTTCGTTGGCCTTCTGCTGATATTTGGCAATGAGGCTCTGAGCTAGGCTCTCGTTTTTGATGTCTATGTGGTAGCCGGTGAGACGAGCTGCCAGACGGGCGTTTTGACCCTTCTTGCCAATGGCCAAAGAAAGCTGGTCGTCGGGCACAATGACGGTGGCGTAGGTGCGCTCAGGGTCGGGATCTACGATGACACGGGAGACGCGCGCAGGAGAGAGGGCGTTGGCCACGCGCTGAGCAGGGTCGTCGCTCCAGCGCACCACGTCAACGCGCTCGCCACGGAGCTCTGCCACCACGTTGCGCACGCGAGTGCCCTTGGGGCCCACGCAGGCGCCCACCGGATCCAGATGATCGTCCAGGGTGCTCACTGCAATCTTGGAACGACGGCCAGGCTCGCGGGCTATGGAGTCGATCTCCACTACGCCATCATAGATCTCAGGCACCTCAAGCTCGAAGAGGCGGCGCAAAAGGTCAGGATGGTTGCGAGACACCACAATGGAGGGACGAGACATCTCGCCACGGACCGATTGCATACGGGTCTGAGGATCGCGCACCTGGATAATCAAGGCCTTGATGCGCTGACCTACCTGGTAGTGCTCGTTGGCCGGGCTCTCATTGAGCTCATCGGGGCGCGCCTCGTCATGACCCTCGACACCGCGGAAGTGAGGCAGCTCAGCCTCGATGCCCTCGCGGATCTTGATGATGGTGAAGTCAGGCACCGATTGGATGACCGTGCCGGTGATGATATCGCCGATACGCTGGGAGAACTCCTCGTATATGAGCTGACGGGCAGCGTTGCGGCTGATGGCTGCAATCTCGCTCTTGGCATGAAGGGCGGCAATGCGGCTGATGCCAGGGTCGTCTACCGCCACCTCTTCAAACTCGTCATACTCGCCGGTCTCGGGGTTTTCCTCCCCCACTGGCTCCAGGCGATAGAGGAAGAATTTGCCAGAGGTACGGTCGATGGTGACCTTGGCGCCATAGGGGAACTTCTGCGGATCCAGCTCGCTATAGCTTTTGGCCAGCGACTGCTCCAGGCGGTCCAGAAGATAAAGCTCGTCGATGTGTCGCTCATGGCAGAGGGCCATGAGGGCCTCCATCATTTCGTTGTTGTGTTCAGATCCTTTGGTCTGTGCCATGTGGCCAACATCCTTTCTTAGCTGCGTTTATCGTCTGCGCGGGCTTTCTGTTGCCGAGAAACCCGCGCCTCGAAGGTCGAAACTGACTGGTGGTTGCCTGACCGGTTAGAAGCGGGGCTTGATGTGGGCCGACTGCACTTCGCCCAGAGGCAAATGCTCTTGGACATCATCGCACTCCAAGAGGATCTGCCCGTCTTCGAAACCTGCCAGCTCGCCGGTGAAGTTACGGCGCCCCTCATGGCCACGAAGCTTCACTTGAACGGTCTCACCCACATAGCGCTGGAAGTCTTGAGGTCTGCGCAGGGGCCTGTCGAGACCCGGACTGGACACTTCCAAAATATAAGAGCCGGGGAAGGGATCGTCTGCCTCGATAATCTTGTCGATCCAGGCGTTTTGGGCTGCCACGTCCTCCAAAGTGATGGGATCTTTAGCAGGATCGAGCCGGTCAATGCGCACACGGACTATGGATGCCTTTGCAGAACCTGAGACCTCCACATCTACAATATCGATGCCATGAGATGGGGCAGAAGCTTCTAAAGCCTCGATAAGGCGATCTCTAATCTCGCTGGTCTTGGCCATAGCCTTCCCCCTTTCGTTTCCAAAAAGAAGGAAGCGGGGCGAAAAATCGCTCCCACTTCCTCGTTTGAACATCATATGAACAAAGTCAGTATGCCAGCCTTAACTTAACGCGTCAAGGGACAGACGCTTTAGGATACTGGCTGCACAGGACCCACACGGCTTCCAAGCCTAGCTGACAGTAGCCTGCACCTCATAGGCAGGCACATCGGTTTGGGGATCCGAGAAGCTCACCAACCTCCCCTCGTCATCAAAGGTCATTGTGACGTAATGGGTGTCCGATGAGGTAACCCCTGCGTAATCAGTGCCAAACCGCGACCAGTCCCAGTTCACATGCACCTCTGCGGTAGCCGAGAGCCCGTCGTCTGCCATCTCCACCGCCATGGAGGAGATGGATCGCTGGAGGCTTTGGATCTTCTCGTCGATGTCTTGGTGCTTGCCACCGCCCTTCACCAGGCCATACCACACCTCATGAGCAGACTTTCCGTAGTAAGGAGAGCTGGGTGACAACAGGGGTATTAGCTTGGCCCCAATGGCATCTCCCGAAGGGTCGGTGTTGTAGACGATGGAGATGATCTGCTCAGCAGTGTCTTTGGCCAAGTTGCTCTTGGGTGAGGTGATGGTCACCTTGACAAGGCCACCCACCTTTAATTGAGTGCCCGCTGCAGGTTCCTGGGAGACCACGGTGTTCATAGCCTGGCCGTCCTTGGGCTTGGCAGGCTCGAACTGCCCTACCAAGCCAGCTTTTTGCAGAGCGTCCATAGCCTCGTCTTTTGACATCTTGGAAAGATCTGGCACTACCGGGGTCTTTGCCACCGTAAGCTCGCAGACCATGTCGTTGGGAACTTCAACTCCTGCCACCAAAGATGTGGACAGCACCGTGCCATCTGCCTCGTCGCTCGGCTCATAGACGCTCTCATGGGCGATGCCAAGGTCATCCAGGGCAGCGATGGCATCGGTCTCTGCCTGCCCTACCAAATCGGGCATGGTACGAGCCTTGGCTACCGTGAGCGTAATGAGGTCGCCTTTATCGGCTTTCGCGCCCGCAGGGGGATCTTGGGCAGTCACCAGGCCAGAGTGGGAGGTGGGATCGGCCGCCTCGACTACTTTGACCGAGTAACCAGCTTCTTCGAGTTTGTCTTGGGCGCGCTCAACGCGCCAGCCCACCACGTCAGGCAGACCGCTATTGACATCGATAAAGCGAGTCACCACAAAATAGAGACCCACGCAAAAGAGCGCAACTAACAGAAAGGCGATGATGGACCGTCCAATATAGCGCGGACGGTCCTTCTTGTTACCTTTGCCCACGCCTGAGAGCCCTTCCACAGATAGGCGCGAGTGTTGAGCAGCCGCCGCATGCCCCCCGCGACCGGGGCTCAGATTGGCGCCGCAGGCAGGACAACGGGCAGGAAGGAGCCCTTCGCCTAGATCGGTGTCGCAATGAGGGCATTTCATAGACACGTTCCTTATTTGGCGACGATATTCACGAGCTTTCCGGGCACTACGATGACTTTCATCACTTGCTTGCCAGACAGTTCTGAGGCTACGGCATCGAGAGCGGCAGCCTCCAACTCATCTTTGGTGGCGGAGGCAGATACGTTGAGACGGGCACGGATCTTGCCCTTGATTTGCACTACGATCTCCACGGTGTCGGCCGCTGCCAGTGCAGGATCAAAGGTAGGCCAAGGCTCATCGAACATGGAGTTGTCCATAGCCAAGGCCTCGTGACCCAGCTCGTCGGCCCAATGGGGGCATACCGGCGAGAGCATAGTGGCCAGATCGTGGGCATAGCGATAGAGCAAGGCGGCATGACGGTCTGCTGGCTGCGTCTTGGCGAGATAGGCGTTGCCGGCATTCATGAGCTCCATGAGCGCCGAGATGGCAGTGTTGTACTGCCTGCGCTCATAGTCATCGGTGCATTTGATGCCAAGCCTGTGGATCTCGCGCAGAAGCTCTTGGCCAGCCTCATCCAGCTCGCGAGGATCGATACCAGCCTTAGCGTCTGCCTTGGCCTGTTGGATGGATCCGGCGTTTTGTGCAGCCGAAAGCGAGGCCTCCCAGAGACTTTTCCACGCGCGCTTCAAGAAGCGGTTGCAGCCGGCTACCGCTTTGGGATCCCAGTCGAAGTCTTTCTCGGGAGGGGCGATAAAGAGGATCGCCAGACGCATGGTGTCTGCGCCATAGGGGTCGATGACGCTCGAGGGAGGCACCACGTTGCCCTTGGACTTGGACATGACGTCGCCGTTCTCGTCTTTGACCATGCCTTGGCACAGCAAATCCAGGAAAGGCTCATCCACGTCGATCATGCCCATGTCGCGCATGGCTTTGGTCCAGAAGCGCGAGTAGAGCAAGTGTAGGATGGCGTGCTCGATGCCGCCGATGTAGTTATCCACCGGCATCCAGCGGTCTGCCGCCTTGTGACTGATGGGTTCCCGATCGTTGTGGGGATCGCAATAGCGCAGGTAATACCAGCTGGAATCCGTAAAGGTATCCATGGTGTCAGTCTCACGCCGAGCAGGGCCACCGCACACAGGGCAGGTGGTCTCGTAAAACTCAGGGCACTCAGCCAACGTCTCCCCTGCCGAAAGATCCAGGCTATCCGGCAGCATTACCGGCAGGTCGCTCTCCGGCACGGGCACGATGCCACAATGAGGGCAATGAACGGCAGGGATGGGATTTCCCCAATAGCGCTGCCGAGAAATGAGCCAATCGCGCAGGCGGAAGTTGACCGCGGGTCGACCCACGCCCTTCTCTTCCAAGAATTCGATGATGGCCTGAGTACCCTCGGAATGCTTGCCGCCCTTCATACCGGTGAAGGGGCCGGATTGTACCAAGATGCCCTCGGCAGCCATGGCATGATCCCAAGGCACGTTGGTCACTATCAGATCTTTTTCTTGAGCCAGCTCAGGATAGAGGGGGTCGGTTGGCTCGAGGATGATGGGAGGAATGGGCAGATCGTATTTACGAGCAAACTGGAAGTCGCGCTCGTCGCCGCAAGGGACGCCCATGACAGCGCCGGTACCGTAGTCAGTAAGCACATAGTCGGCTACCCAGATAGGCAGCAAGCGACCGTTTACAGGGTTGACCATATAGCGGCCAGTGAAGGCTCCGTGCTTCTCGGTATCTCCGGAAGCACGATCCACTGCACTGGTAGCCTCGGCGATATCGATGACCTCTTGCACTGCCGCTTCATAGGGAGTGCCATCTACCAGCTCATGAAGAAGCGGGTACTCAGGCGCCAGGAGGAAGAAGCTGGCACCAAAGAGGGTGTCAGGACGGGTGGTGAACACCGTCATGAGCTGGGAGGTGGGCTCGCCATTGGCGTCTGCCAGGGCAAAGTCGATCTCTGCGCCTTCAGACTTGCCAATCCAGTTGCGCTGCATTTGCTTGACGCGCTCAGGCCAATGGTCGAGCTTGTCGATATCGTCTAGCAACTCTTCTGCATAGTCGGTGATCTTTAGATACCACTGGGTGAGTTCGCGGCGCTCAGGCACGGTGCCGCAACGCCAGCAACGACCTTCAGTCACCTGCTCGTTTGCCAGTACGGTATTGCACTGAGGACACCAATTCACAGGAGACTTACGCCTGTCCACCAGGCCTTTCTCCCACATCTTGAGGAAGATGTATTGGCCCCAGCGGTAGTAGTCGGGGTCGCAGGTGCGCACCAGGCGATCATAATCATAGGAGAAGCCCATGCGCTTCATGGTGGCTACGGCGCGATCCATGTTGTCATAAGTCCAGGTAGCCGGCTGGGTGTGATGCTTGATGGCGGCATTTTCTGCCGGCAGGCCAAAGGCATCAAATCCTATGGGATGCAGCACGTCAAAACCGCGCATGCGTGCCTGGCGGGCCATAGCGTCGCCAATGGTGTAGTTGCGAGCATGTCCCATGTGAAGATCGCCGGAGGGATAGGGAAACATCTCAAGCACGTATTTTTTGGGCTTATCGGGATTTTCCTCTGTCTTATAGAGGCTCTCTTCTTCCCAGATCTTTTGCCACTTCTCCTCGATTTGGGTGGCGTTGTACTCAGGAATCACGAGCTCAGAGTTGCGGTTGGTGCTATCGGACACTATTCCTCCTATAACAACTGCCACCCAGAGTATGGGTGGCAGTTCAAGCGCTTTTAAGCTTGCACATATCGATTATAGTCAATTATTGAAAAGAACCTGTTGGTTGGTTTCTTTAAGTACCACGTCGTGGGCGCCGCCCTCAACCAACGAAGTGGCACTCACCAGCGTAAGGCGTGCCTTCTCTTTGAGCTCGTCGAGAGTCAGAGCACCACAATTGCACATGGTGGAGCGGATCTTGAGCAGAGAGCTCTGAACGCCGTCGCGCAAAGGACCAGCGTAGGGCACATAGGAATCTACGCCCTCTACAAATGAAAGCTTTTTGTCTCCGCCCAAGTCATAGCGGGCCCAGTTGCGGGCGCGAGCAGAGCCCTCGCCCCAGTACTCCTTCATGTAGGAGCCGTTCACCGTCACACGCTCAGAGGGACTCTCGTCGAAGCGGGCGAAGTAGCGGCCAAGCATAAGGAAGTCTGCGCCCATAGCCAACGCCAAGGTCATATGGTAGTCATAGACGATGCCGCCGTCAGAGCATACAGGTACATAGACGCCAGTCTCTTCGAAGTACTGATCTCGAGCCTCGCACACATCGATGAGCGCAGAGGCTTGGCCTCGGCCAATGCCCTTCTGCTCACGGGTGATGCAAATGGAGCCACCACCAATGCCCACCTTGACAAAGTCGGCTCCGGCGTCTGCCAAAAAGCGGAAGCCCTCGGCATCCACCACATTGCCAGCGCCTACTTTGACGCTGTCGCCATAATTCTCGCGGATCCAGGCCAAGGTGCGAGCCTGCCACTCCGAATACCCCTCGGAAGAGTCGATGCACAAAGCATCTGCCCCGGCCTCCACCAGAAGAGGCACACGCTCTGCATAATCGCGGGTATTGATACCCGCGCCTACCACATAGCGCTTGGAAGCATCCAAAAGCTCATTGGGATTGGACTTGTGGGAGTCATAGTCCTTGCGGAACACAAGGCCTACCAAAGAGCCGTCTTCCTCAACAATGGGCAGCTGATTAAGCTTGTTTTCCCAGATTATGTCGTTGGCCTCAGAGAGGTTGACGGTGGCAGGAGCCACGATGACCTTTTCCACAGGAGTCATGAACTCACGAACGAGCTTATCTTGAGGATCACGGCTAGGACGATAATCACGGGAGGTCACGATACCCAACAGCTTGCCGTGGGGAGCACCGTTCTCTGTCACAGGCATGGCAGAATGGTGGGTTTGCTCTTTTAAACGCATGACCTCTGCCAAAGTCATATCTGGCGTGAGGTTGGAGTCTGAAACTACGACGCCGGCCTTGTATGACTTCACCTCGCGAATCATGCGGGCTTCATCCTCGGCGGTTTGAGAGCCATAGATAAAGCTCATACCGCCTTCTTGAGCCAGAGCGATAGCCAGGCGGGGGCCAGACACTGCCTGCATGATGGCAGACACCATGGGAGTATTGAGGGTAATCGCAGGCTCTTCGCCACGGCGGAACTTGACTAGAGGCGCCTTTAGATCGACATTGGCCGGAATGCACTCGGAAGACGAGTAGCCGGGCACCAACAAGTACTCGGAAAAGGTGTGAGATACGCCAGGGAAGAAAGTTGCCATGCATGCTCCTTGGTCTGCTGAGGACAATCGCTATGCCTACTGAATGTAGCCACAAGTCTTCGCAATGATAACGCAAAGCCAACGATTGGTACCTGCGATGAAGCCAGCTACTCGCTAGTGATTTGATCCACCGACATCGCAAACTCGTGCTTGGTGGGCACCCACTCCACTTTTTTGAAGAGTGCCACCAAGTTAATAGGGATGTAGGTGAGCATAAAGAGCGGGAAGGTAAAGATATTTGCAATGATGCGCCAGCGCTTGGTGGAATGAATGTGGGAGCGCTCAAAGATCGTTGTGAGCAACACTGCTACAAAGAAGGTGAAATAGGCCGAGATAAACGCCATTGCAATTGAGCCTAAGCACATAGATATCTCAACGTCTGTGGCCAAAAAACCGTGGCTTAATGACCCTGCAATGAGATAAGTGCCATTGATCATGACGGAAAGGACTGTGAGGATCGTTGCCGGAGCTACCGTCATGAACATGTCGTAGCTTGAGAACCGCCCTATACCTATACCGTGAAGCAGTTCTTTGCAGTATGAGAAAAATACCTGATAGAAGCCCTTTGACCATCGAAGACGCTGTGTCCAAGATGCAGCGAAGGTCACAGGTTGCTCGTCATAAAACTCTGCAGGGGCATAGCCAATGCGGATGCCATTGGCAGCGCAAAAGGTAGAAAACTGGATATCTTCCGTAAGGGTGTGGAATGCCCAGCCACGCATAGAGCGGATAATCTTGTTCGACACCATCCAACCCGATCCAGAGATGGCGCAGCTCACACCGCAAATCATGCGAGCATTGTTCAAGAAGCGCGCCTCGCGGATGAACCAAATACCATAGGCTGAGCTGATCCAAGAAGAATCAAAGTTTTTGGAATTGCGGTAGCTCGTGGCTGCCAAATAACCCATGTCTACCACTTTGTTCATGATGTGCACGTAGTCGCGAGACAGGAGGTTGTCTGCATCGAAGATAATAAAGGCGTCATAGTAATCCTCGCCCTTCTCATCGAGCACGTTGTTAAAGCCCAAGTCTAGCGCCCAACTTTTGCCACGACGCGCCAGATCATTTCTCTCGTAGACAAAAGCGCCGGCCTCTCTGGCCACCCGCGCCGTCTCATCTGTGCAGGCATCCGCAACCACATAGATATCGATAAGCTCAGAAGGATAATTTTGGTCTTGAATGGATTTTACTAGCTGTCCTATGACTACTTCCTCGTTATGCGCGGCAATCATGAAGGCAAAACGATGGTTCTTTTTTGCATCAGGGAGCTTCACTTCTCCCTGCTTTAAGCCCACAAAAAAGTAGATGATCTGATAGAAGAAAGCCACGCTAAAGAATACCAAGGTAACGAAGTTAAAGATCACTATGGGAGTGAATCCTATACGGGCAAAATCCACGATTACCTCTTTCCTATGTGGCGCAGTTGGCTTCAAAGAATGAAGTCCTGACCCCTCATTGCCTCAAGAAGCCGAATGAGAGGCTTGACTGAATAATTGGGAAACGATGCGCTCCCCTGCCTCAGTCTTTCCCATTGACCTATCTTCGAGAGATTCCAGGACCTGTGAGAGATCTTCCGGAAGGGTGTCTGCCAGAGAAATCAACTGATGAGTCGCTGGATGTTCGAACTCTATATGCCAAGAATGAAGGAATTGTTGAGTAAGCCCTAGGTTCTTTTTAAGATCACCCAAACCATAGAGAGGATCGCCCACTACTGGATGATGTATATGAGCCATATGCACGCGTATCTGATGCGTGCGGCCTGTATAGAGGTGACACTCTACCAAGGTATAGCCATCGTCTTTTGGGCCGGCTTCAAAGCGCTCAAGAGTGGCGAAGGTAGTGATGGCGCCACGAGCAGCAGGATCCTCAGTAGCCATTTGACGCGTACGGTCCCTCGTCGACCGGGTAATATTTGCATCAATGATACCGCTATCAGGAGCTATATAGCCCTGGACCAAAGTGACATAGCGCCTATCGAGAGTGCGCATGCGGATAAGATCTTGCAATTCCTTTTGGATCTCATCATCTTTTGCAGCCACCATAAGACCAGAGGTGTCTCTGTCTAAACGGTGCACAATGCCAGGACGATCCTCTCCCTGCAAAAGCCCTACATGCTCAGGGCCACAGTGCGCCACAAGCGCGTTTGCCAAAGTGTCGTCTATATGGCCCGGGCTAGGATGACATACTAGGCCGGCCTGTTTGGAAAGTACAATTAAACGGTCATCCTCAAAGCGAATATCCAAAGGAATGGGGTTTGGCGTAAGTATTGGATTTACGCTTTGAGGGTCAGGTAACTCGGCCTGTACATAATCCCCCATTTGCACGCGCTCAGACTTGGAGGAAGCAGGGGTGCCATTAATGGTCACATGTCCCTCTTCGATGATTTTGGCGCAGGCTGAGCGACTTGGAGCTCCCTCAAGACTTGCAAGGAACGTATCCAAACGCATGTTATGGGCTTTATCGTCGACCAACTCTGTAAGCACCGCCATGGCTAGCGGCCTTTCTTAGCGGAGTTGCGCAGCCTATCAGCAGCGCCTACGGATGTATCTCCCAGCTTGACAGAGCGCGCGGCAGCAGCGTCTTTGGCTCTGGCTGCCTTCTCTTGCTGAGAGCCCCAATGCCAAAGGGCAACAAGCCCCGCACCAATGCCGCAGCATACAAAGATATCTGCCATATTGAAAATGGCGAAGTCCATAAAAGTGGTAGCAAAAAAGTCGCATACCCAGCCATGGGCCACACGATCAATTAGATTGCCAAGACCACCACCGGCTACAACGCCACCGATGACAAGAAGGTAAGTGGGAGTTGAGGGATGCTTCCAGATCTCATAGCCAATGCCAACTACTACTGCGAGGGCTATGGCAATAAAGAGCCAGCCCGCTCCCTCCCCTAAGGAGAAGGCAGCTCCTGTATTTTTCACCAGCAGGAGATCCATCACATGAGGGATGAAGGTCACAGGTTTTCCGGGGACAAGATTAGCTAAGGCCCAGGCCTTGACCACCTGATCTACCACCACACAAAGCAGTGCAGTAATAGACCAGATGGCCATGGAGCGAGCATGTTTCACCTATTCTTCTCCCTGCTCAGCATCGAGGGCTTCATGGCAACGATCGCATAGGCCATCCTCACCAAGTTCACGCCAGTTCCAGCAACGAGGGCATTTTTCGCCAGCCGCAGGCTCAACGGTCACGCTGAGCTCGGGGCCAAAGGACACCTGAACCTGAGAGCAGACCAAAGGCTCGGCAAGATCTCCACCCATGACCTCGTAGAGCGACTTCATCGCCGGATCGTCTTGGGGAAGCACCACATGGGCCTTGGTGGCTTGGGTGGTCTTCTCGGTAATCACCTCAGATGCCAACGCCTCCTCATAGGCTTTGGTGTAGGCAGAGCGCACCTCAAGCAGGGCATTATAGGCGGCTAGCAACGTCTCATCTTGGTCAAGCGTGGGAGCCTCATACCATGACAGCAATGCTGCGAAGTCCTTGCCCTCACGCATGGCGACAGGAACATACTCGAGTACTTCGTCGGTGGTATAGGCCAAGATGGGCTGTAGGTCGCGCAGGAGCATGGAGAGAATCTCGTACCAAACGGTTTGACAACTGCGACGGGTGACAGAATCTGCAGCATCACAGTACATGCGATCCTTGGTGGCGTTGAGGTAGCCATTGGAGAGCTCGGTGATCACGTAGTCATAGAGCGTGCGATACACAAGGTTAAAGCGATAGTCTGCATAGGCATCGCTCACCTTTTGGTGTACCTGGGCCAAACGAGCCAATGTCATGCGATCGTAGGCAGTAAGCTCGTTGAACGGAATTCCATCGACAGCCGGATCGAATTGACCTTCAAGCTCGCCCAACAGGAAGCGGAAGGTATTGCGGAAGCGACGATACGCATCAGAGACACGCTCGAGGATCTGCTTGTCGCAAGGCATGTCGGTAGTGGCGTCGATGGATGCCACCCACAGACGCACAATCTCTGCGCCCAGAGAGTCGCATACCTCGCCGGGATCGATGGTATTGCCCAGCGACTTGCTCATCTTGCGTCCTTGGCCATCCAAAGTAAAGCCATTGGTGAGCACGCCTTTGAATGGGGGGCACCCATAGGCGCCCATAGAGGTGAGCAGCGAGCTTTGGAACCAGCCTCGATGCTGGTCAGATCCTTCGACGTAGAGATCTGCGGGGAAGCGCAGCTCTGGACGACTTTGAAGCACAGCAGTATGCGAGACGCCCGAGTCCCACCAGACATCCAAGATATCCTTGTTGGCCTTAAGGTGGTGGCCTCCACATTCGGGGCATACGTCCGCATCGCCCAGGTACTCAGAGGGATCTTCCATAAACCAAGCGTCAGAGCCCTTCTCATTAAAGAGCCTTATCACGGCATCCAAGGTCGCGTCATTCATTACAGTGGCGCCGCAGTCTGCGCAGGTGAAAGCAGGGATAGGCACACCCCAGACACGTTGGCGGGAGATGCACCAATCAGGACGGCCTTCGATCATCGAATAGATACGCTTGGCCGAATGAGCAGGGTACCAGCGCACATCATGCTCAATGGCGTCCAAGGCGTTGTCGCGTAGATGGGTGTCGTCCATGGAGACAAACCACTGCTCGGTAGCGCGGAAGATCACGGGGTTCTTGCAGCGCCAGCAATGTGGATAGCTGTGAGTGATCTTGCCCGCATGCACAAGCACGCCCCGCTCATCAAGCCATTGGATGATTTTGGGATTGGCCTCAGTGACTTCCATGCCGCTCCAAGGGCCACCTGTGCCATAGGTATCCCCCTGATAGAAGCGGCCGTCATCGTCAACCGGCATGATGATGGGCACGTCGTTCTCGACACCTACATAAAAGTCATCAGCACCATGGCCGGGAGCAATATGGACGATACCCGTACCGTCCTCTGTGCCCACATAATCTGCCAAGATCACTTTGCAGGTGACGTCATCAAAGATGGGCTGAGCATAGGTAAGACCTTCAAGCTCGTGAGAGACCGCCTGCCAAGGCTTGCCGTTCACCTCCACATAATCGAGATCCCAGCCTGCAACCTCGCAGACCTTCTGAGCAAGATCGGCAAGGACAATATAAGCTTTCCCATCATGTTTAATAGCGGTATAGATAGCTTCGGGCTTCATGGCCACGGCAGCGTTTGCAGGAAGAGTCCAAGGAGTGGTGGTCCAAATCATCACATAGAGAGGCTCTTCGATGGACTCGAGTCCTTCGGGGCGCTCCTTCATGGCATAGCCCACATAAATGGAGGGGCCTGTTACATCGGCATACTCGATCTCCGCCTCGGCAAGGGCAGTATGGCAATGGGTGCACCAATGAACAGGCTTGCGTCCGCGATAGATGGCGCCACTATCCCAGATCTTTTTGAACACCTCGATATCAGCTGCATCATGAGTATTGGAAAGCGTGAGATAGGGATGTGCCCAATCACCAAGCACACCCAAGCGGCGGAATCCGGCTTTCTGAAGGTCAATATTCTCTACCGCGAATCGCCGACACAGCTGGCGGATATCGTAGGGATCGGTTTCATTGAACTTCTTAGTGCCCAGGTGCTCTTCTACCTTATGCTCGATAGGCTGACCATGGCAGTCCCAGCCAGGCACATAGGCAATCTGACGACCTTGCATGATTTGGTAGCGATTGATGAAGTCCTTTATTATTTTATTTAGAGCATGACCAAGGTGAATAGGACCATTTGCATAGGGAGGGCCATCATGCAAAACGAAAGTCTCATGACCTTCATTTTGCGAGCGTGCAAGCTCGTAGACATCGTTCTCTTCCCACTTCGCCAAACGGCGAGGCTCCGAGGAAGCGAGACCCGCACGCATGGGAAAGCCAGTCTTGGGCAGATTGGTGGTCTTCTTGTATTGATTGGCCATCGGGCGGCTCCCTTGCTTTATTAGATATGCATAGGCGCACAAGATAATAGCACCCAGTTATAAAACAAGTGTTTCAGGCAGTCTACGGCCTACTCGATTTTCGCCTTTATCCCATGACGATCCAAGATGTGGAGAGACCTAGGGGGCTTTTTCAGGCACTTCTTTCCTAGAGTATATTGATATATAGGAATGCTTTTAGCTGGTGCTTTTGGAGATGGTTATGCGCGAAACCCCCACAGATCCAGAGATCAGATGTCTCGAGCTTCTCTCAGAGCAGTTCCCCACACGCCAAGCAGTGTTTACCGAGATTATCAACCTCGAAGCTATTTTAGGTCTTCCCAAAGCCACCGAGCATTTCATGAGCGATGTTCATGGCGAATACGCCGCTTTTGAGCATATTCTTAACAACTGTTCCGGCGTCATTCGCGAAGGAGTTCGCCATGAGTTTGCAGGTGAGCTAAGCCAAGCAGATCAAGACGACCTTTGCACGCTCATCTATTATCCTGACAAAAAGATGGTGAAAGAGTTCGAGGCTGGAATCATCGATCTTAGCTGGTGGCGTACCCATCTTATGCGTCTTTTGCGTGTAGCAAAGCACTTTGCTTCTGCCTACACGCAATCCAAAGTACGCAAAGCCATGCCGGTATCTTATGCCTATATCATCGACGAGCTTCTTCGCGACCAAATCGACCAACCCGATGCCCGAACCCATTACCATGAGCGCATTATCGACACTATTGTCGATACAGGCAGTGGCCCTGACTTCGTGGAATCTTTAGCTTCTCTCATCAAACGTCTCGCAGTCGACCGACTCCATATTGTGGGCGACCTTTTTGATCGCGGCCCCCATGCCGACAAAATCCTCGATCGCCTCATGGACTATGCCGGTGTCGATATTCAATGGGGAAATCACGACATCGTATGGATGGGGGCTGCCTGTGGCTCCCGTGTCTGCCAGGCTGCCGTGGTAAGAAACAATCTTCGCTATGGCAACCTGGAGATTCTTGAGAGTGCCTATGGCATCTCCCTTCGCGAGCTGGCGCTTTTCGCAGAACGTACCTACTTAGACGGCGATGTGCTCTCCCCTATGGAAAAGGCCATCGACATCATTTTGTTCAAGCTCGAAGCCCAACTCATTAGGCGAAATCCCGATTTTGAGATGGGCGACCGCCTGCTTTTACCTTTGGTGGATATCGAGGAAGACTGCATCCATCTTCCCGAAGGCGATGTGCCATTAGTCACCTGCGACCTTCCCACACTCCAAGGCGAGGATGTTTGCCAGCTCACATTAGAAGAGGAAGCGGTGATCGAATCTCTGGCGAGTGCCTTTGAAGCCAGCGACAGGCTCCATGCTCACATAGGCTTTCTCTACGAGCATGGTGGCATGTATAAGGTCTGCAACAATAACGTGCTTTTCCATGGGTGCGTCCCCATGACAGAAGACGACTTGTTCCCTCGATTTGTACTCCGAGGCCATGGCCTCGCCGGCCGAGACCTATTTGACTGGCTTGACCGCGAAGCGCGCCAGGCCTGGATGGATCCCTCCCAAGAGTCGCTCGATCTTATGTACTATCTGTACTGTGGCTTTCACTCCCCGCTCTGCGGTCGCATAACCAAAACCTTTGAGCGCAGTCTTGTAGCCGATGAATCTTGTTGGCACGAACCCAGAGATGAATATTGGAATCTCATCTCTTCTCCCACCGTATGCAAACAAGTCCTACGGGAATTTGGTGCCGATCCCAAGCGAGGCCATATTATCAATGGCCATACTCCAGTAAAGGCTTCTAGCGGTGAAAACCCTGTTCGTTCGGGTGGTTATCACATTGTAATCGATGGCGGCTTTTGTAAGGCTTACCACAAGACTACGGGCATCGCGGGCTATACCCTTATTGCCGATAAAAGCGGCCTTCGCATCAAGGCACATCGTGCTTTTACCTCCATTGGTAATGTGCTTGATCTCAATGCTGACATCATGAGCGACACCGATCGATTTGAAGTCGCAGAACATCCCCTGCTTGTAGAAGACTCTGATACGGGAGAAACCATCCGCCAGCGCATTCTCGAGTTGCGCGCACTCCTAGACTCTTACAATCACGGCCTTCTTAAAGAGCGGGCCAAGCGCTAACTCGCCAGCATTGCTAACTTAGAGTTATCGAATACTCAATTATTATCAGAATGGCGCCAGTACCATTTCCTTTAGGGAAATGGTACTGGCGCCTTGCTTGCCTTAGATTATTACGGCGTTCTTATTGAGCGTCAGGTTTAGGCATATAGTCATTATCACGGGTAAAGATATTCATAAACTCCTCACCAGTGATGGTCTCCTTGACCTGCAGATAGCGTGCGAGCTCATGGAGCTTGAAGAGATTCTCGCGCAGAATCTTGAGGGCGTTTTGGTGAGCCTCCTCAACAATGTGCATGACCTCCTCGTCAATTTCTTGGGCAGTGCCCTCTGAGCATGTAAGCGAAGCGTCCCCAGATAGATAGCGATTTTGCACCTGCCCCAACGCTACCATGCCAAACTTATCGCTCATGCCATATTGCGTAACCATGTTGCGTGCCAGCTTAGTAGCACGCTCGATATCATTTGAAGCGCCGGTAGTAATCTGTTTGAAGATCAGCTCTTCTGCAGAACGGCCACCGCACATTACCGCAATCTGCTCCATTGTCTCTTCTTTTGTGACCAAATAATGTTCGTCGTCTTCTACTTGCATGGTGTAGCCCAATGCGCCGGAAGTGCGCGGAACGATAGTGATCTTCGAAACAGGAGCCGATCCTTTTTGAGCCGCTGCCACCATTGCATGGCCAATCTCGTGGTACGCCACGATCTTTTTCTCACGCTCGGAAAGCACGGTAGACTTGCGCTTTTCGCCTGCAATGACAACTTCAACAGACTCTTGAATGTCTTCTTGGGTCACACGGTTGCGCCCCATACGAACCGCACGAAGAGCTGCTTCGTTGATGATGTTCGAAAGATCTGCGCCAGATGCGCCAGGAGTAGCCCTCGCAATGACATCAAGATCGATATCGCCAGTCATCTTCACATCGTTGGCATGAAGAGCCAGAATGGCTTTGCGACCAGCAAGATCAGGAAGCTCCACCGGCACACGGCGGTCAAAACGCCCAGGGCGCAGAAGGGCTGGGTCCAGAGTGTCTGGGCGGTTGGTAGCACCAATGACCACAATACCCTTGTGATTGTCAAAGCCGTCCATCTCGGTGAGCAGCTGATTGAGCGTCTGCTCGCGCTCGTCATTGGTGGACAAACCAGCATCACGACGTTTGCCAACCGTATCAATCTCGTCGATAAAGACGATGCATGGAGCCTTTTCATTTGCCTGCTTGAAGAGGTCACGTACCTTGGCAGCGCCGCGACCAACAAACATCTCGACAAATTCAGAACCGGAGATGGAGAAGAAGGGCACCTTGGCCTCTCCAGCCACAGCTTTAGCCAAAAGGGTTTTACCTGTGCCCGGAGGGCCTACGAGCAAAGCGCCGCGTGGAAGCTTTGCGCCAATAGCCTCATAGCGCTGAGGCTTCTCGAGAAAGCTCACCAACTCAGCCAATGATTCTTTAGCTTCATCTTGACCTGCAACATCCTTAAAGGTGACTCCCGTCTCTTTCTCGGCAACCACCTTTGCGCCGGACTTGCCAAAATTGCCAAGTCCGCCGCCACCAAAAGACATAGAGGGGCCATCGTCACCCATGGCTTTTTTCATTTGACGGTTGAGAGCCCAGCCTCCCAAGAGGATAAGAATGAAGGGAAAGCCGTAAAGCAGCAAAGCAAGCCAGAAGTTGTCATTGCCGTCCGGAATCTCTGCAGCAAACTCAACA
The DNA here is from genome assembly GCF_004793925.1 of Muricaecibacterium torontonense. Taxonomy (NCBI): domain Bacteria; kingdom Bacillati; phylum Actinomycetota; class Coriobacteriia; order Coriobacteriales; family Atopobiaceae; genus Muricaecibacterium; species Muricaecibacterium torontonense. The sequence goes on from NZ_SRYE01000004.1 coordinate 93,182, forward strand.
TTATGCTTTTCCAAGCGCTCGACCAGCGTATCGTCACCGGGGAATCGATTGGTGCGGTAGGTTTGCGCGTTATCGCCCTCGCCGCTTACAAAGACGATAGACCCGGTCTCTGTATTAAGCTGCACTTTATTTACTTTGTTATCATCCACCATCGAGATAAAAGTGGAATAGTCAGTCTCTTTGACCGTGTTAGGTATCACTGACGGATACACAAAGGCTCGCAATATCGCGAAGACAATAAGCGCGATAATGACATAGAGCATCATTGATTGACGCTTCTTCTTATTATCCATGCCTGATGTTGCCTCCTTCAAGGACGCAGGCTACAGAAAAAACCGCCTCGTGGTTCCCTCTCTGTGGAACAGGCGTTTGCCTATATAACCACATTTATTAGAGAACATCGTTCAATGGTCGAGCGACTGTTGAAAACGCCCACAAACCGTCATTCACTTGTGTCGCCTCTTCGAAGCCAATTCCCAGAAGAACACTGCAGAAGCAGCGGCCACATTGAGCGAATCCACCCCATGAGCCATGGGTATTCTTACTACATGATCCGCCTGGGCAATAGTGGTCTCTTTCAGCCCATCGCCTTCGGTTCCAAACAGCAACGCCACCCGTTCAATCTCGTGCACGCGAGGATCGTCGAGACTCCAAGAGTCATCTGAAAGTGCGCAGGCAAGTACTTCAAAACCGGTTTCATGGAAGAGCTCTATGCCTTGTTCAGGCCAGTCTTCAAAGCGAGCCCAAGGTATATCAAATACCGCACCCATTGAAACTCGCACACAGCGCCTGGAAAGTGGATCGGCACAACGTGGCGTGATGAAGACTGCATCTACACCCAAAGCAGCAGCTGATCGAAAAATCGCGCCCACATTGGTGGTATCAGTCACATCCTCGATAACCGCCACCAAGGAGGTGTCATTTAAGATTATACGTGGATCCTGGGGAGCGGGCCTCTCCATAGCGCAAAGCACCCCGCGATTATGGGGATAGCCTACAAGTTGACTTATTTGGTCACGAGGCATAGAAAAAACTGGCACTTCATCATCAATTTGTGCCAAAAGAGAAGCGATAGATTCTAATCTTCGATCTTCCACAAGAAATGCCAAAGGCGTTATACCTGCATCTAAAGCAGACTTCACTACTTTTGAACTCTCTGCAATGAAGATGCCATTTTCTGCCTCTCTTCTCCTGCGCAACTCGTGGTCGGTAAGAGAGAGAAAATAATCCAGTTCTGGTGCATGAGCAGCCTGTGATGCCTCAATGACCATGAATGCCCGCTTCCCTATCCCTATTAATAAATATTACATATACTAACCAGACTTATTACCTACCGGTATAGGTTACGATATGGGGCATTGATTCGGTAACCCTCCGCTTGCGATGCACGGCAAGCTATACCTATGAAAGAGAGTTTTCATGCCCTTGAGTCCTAAAGGCCATGCTGCTCATCTTGCCCAAGGTTTCCCTACCGGCGCCTTGGCAGTCAAGGCATCGGTATTCCAAAATAAGTTTGGAACCCTTTCTGCCAATAAGATCAACAAGGCAGGATCTTCTCATAAAAAGCCTAGCAAGCTCCCTCCCTTCCTCAAACCTTTACTTGCTACTGTCTTGGCGCTTGCCGCTATTTATGTGGCAGGCGGCTTCTTCTTTTCTCACTTCTTCATGCCTAATACTTCTATTCAGGGACGCAACGTTTCTCTCAAAAGCATAAGTGAGGTAGCGGGCAGTCTTTCCGACAGAACTGACGCCTATGTGCTCAAAGTCTCTGGCAATGGTCTGGATTTTTCCATTCCTGGAAATGAGATTGACTTGTCGTTCGATGCCTCCAGCTATGTCAAAAGTGCCATTCAAGAGACACATCCTTGGGGCTGGCCATTTGAAGTGTTTATTCCTCATGCCATCGATCATGCCCGCGGATCTTCTTATAGCGTGGATAAGGTTGCTGCCTTGGTTAACGAGGCGTGCGAGGCCCATAACAAAGATGCTAAAGACCCAGTAAACGCCACCATCGCCTTTGACAAAGGCTCTTCAATGTTTGCCGTAGTAGCAGAGCAGGCAGGAACAAAGGTCGATACCGATAAAGTCTTACAGCAGGTTAACGATGCCCTCTCCACCCTGGAAACCTCTGTAGAGCTTGGAGATGACGTTTTAGTACAGGCTTCTATCACTCAAGATGACGAAAGTCTGGCCCAAGCTGCCGAAGCTGCCAATGGTTTTCTTTCTGCAAAAATCACTCTGGATCTCGATGGCAAAAATGCAGGCACCATCGATTCTTCCAAGATTATCGATTGGGTAACCCTCAACGATAGCCTTGAGGCCACTCTCGATGCTGATGCAGTGACTGCTTGGGGCCGCGATGTGCTTTCCAAAGAGCTTGATACTGTGGGTTCAGAGCGTTCTTATACTCGCCCAGATGGAAAACAGGTCACGGTAGTTGGCGGCACATACGGTTGGAACGTGGACTCCAAATCTCTGGCCACGCTTATTACTGAAGCCGTAGTTGCAGGTGAAACCACCACTATCAAGGTTCCCACCTATCAAACTGCACAAATTCTTCCCGGTGACGGCGGACGAGATTGGGGCAATTCTTACGTCGACGTCGATCTCTCCGAGCAACATGTCCGGTATTACGACGACAGCGGCAACCTTGTCTGGGAAACCGATTGCGTCTCTGGTGATGCGGCTAAAAACTACCAGACTCCCACCGGCGTCTATTTCATCAATAGCAACTTTAATAAGAGCGCACCCGCTTCTGTGCTTCGTGGGAAAATCGACCCTGAGACAAAAAAACCTGAATACGAGACGCCTGTGGCCTATTGGATGCCTTTTGTAGGCAACTCTGTAGGTCTTCATGATGCTGATTGGCGCAGCAAGTTTGGTTCTAACATCTATGAATACAACGGGAGCCATGGGTGTGTGAATCTACCTCCCGACAAGGCGGCTGAACTTGCAGGCTTAATTAACGTAGGCACAGTTGTGGTAGTGCATAACTAGCCATGCCCAAATCTCACTCGATCCATGTTTAGTGGGCTCCCAAGCATTGTCACTACTTGGGAGCCCACTAATATTCTTTTATCAAGGTGCTAATTATCACTCAAGGTTCCATAGGCACTATCGATGCGATTGGACGGTATTAGTCGCCATCGCACTATGGCTGAGCCAACGGTGCTCTGTCTTACAGTTCTTCAATTCACAAGATAGCTGCTCGCTTGTCACATTGCCTGGACTCAAATCCCAAATCAGAATGCCGTCACTTTTGGACGATCCGTCATCACCGCTTGTACAGTCTTCAAGCCAGAATCTAGAAGTGGGCACTTCTCGTAATTGCAGCTCAGAAGGATAAGCGATGGATGCATCCGCAAGGTTAAAGGTGCACTGCTGAGAAACTGTCCCGTCATCAGACACCGGTTCTTCTCCACTAAACACAATCATCTTTCTCAACAGACAGCCCTCCCCCTCTTTTCCCAACACCTTTAGCTCGATTGGAAATGCCGCAATTCCATGGAAGTCGTTGAGATCACAGACACTCAAACGCTTCGTGACTCGAAGCGTTTTTGGTACCACTCCCACATTCCATTGCACAGAGTTGCTCTCTAGCTCGATGTTTCTTTTCGTTCTTGTAGAAACTAGGGTGCGCGAAAGATTGCTGTAGTGTCCAGCAGCCGCATCATGCTTAACAGGGACAGTGATTCTAAATTCAAGATCCAAGGTCGCAAGGCTGGTATCGAGCGCCATAAGCGTAATTCTTTGCCCCGCTATAGACACTTTCCAATTGCTAGTCACATCACGTCCTTGCCTTATCACTTGGACTTTGGCAGCACTCGCATCTAAACAAGAATCTAAATCATCAACCAGCTGAGTCATTACTGGTTTATTGTCCTCCACCACGTAGGGCAGTTTTTGGTGCACTAGAAATGTGACAGATTGTCCTTGGAGTATATAGGGGGCATTGCCTGAGGGAGATTCGCCATCTATTGTTTCAATAGCCTTTGTAGGGGCATAGACTGGATCGTCTTTGAGCTGTGGATACGTAGCCGGATAGATGGCTCCAATGGCCGTGCTGCAGCTCTCTCCCTGCCAGGTAAACTCACAAGACCCTCCTGTGATATAGCCTACAAAGCTAGTTAAAGGTCCGTCATCGGGTCCTTGAGCAGAGTGCAGATATCCCTGCTTGAGATCCTCAAAGCTAAGTTTTGTATTTCTTAATACATATAATTCACCGTCAAACCCCGAATGGAGGGTAAGAGACTCGTTTGCAAAAGGGCCTATTGTCGATTGATCAAGGTCTTGTACCCACATAAGTATCTTTTCTTTGCAGGGCTCATGAGTATCGGAATAGGTAATGGAGTAGCGAATATGAGTCTTAATCCCATTGCGATGAGCCACATCCCCTGGGCCTCCAGGTCTATCTGCGTACCCAACTGAGGCTCTCAGGTGCAGGTAGTAATCTTTATAGGGAGTGGATAAAAAACAAGGATAATAGCCCGTATCATCCGGGGAATTGTGGCACCAACTCACATCAATGGTCACTTTTAAATCAAGTGATCGTCCATGCAAGGTTGTTCCTGCATTTTTATATGTCAAGACTACAGCATTATTGATTGTTTTAGGGCTTGTTGGAGAGACATAGGAGGCATCATTTATCAAGTAATCGGTTTCTCCCCCATCAACTTTAGTAATGATCTGTGGAGCTAACTGAACGCTATCAGGAGCCCTGCCTTTCATATGGTCCAGATAGCCCTCAGTCATAGGAGCATTGTCAAAGCTATCTACTATCTGGGCATTGAACGATGTAGCAAATGCCAGTCGTGGCCAGAGAAGAGCTACCAACATTCCTACAGCAGATACAACCAGACTCAAATGGTGCAATTTGCAGCCCAAGAGTCTCTTAATGTCTATTTCATTCAAATTACTTCTCATAGTAGTCTTCTTCCACTCACTACTAAACCTGTGAGCGCCGCCAAGGAACCACCAAAACAAAGCAAGCCCACTAATAATGGAGTTGCTAATGAATCGTCACCGGTCTTAGGTAGCTCAGAACTCGCAGGGGGTAGCTCACGACCCATAACTAGCAGCTCTGTGGTGACTCCAGCCAATGCTTGCTCATTGGTAAGGCTTGATGGAACAGCTATCTCACAAGTGATCGCTCGGCTGCTATGCGCAGGCAGCTGCGCCAAAACAACGCCCTCCAGCAATGTACCGCCCTCCAAAGTACCCTCATAGAGGACTGTTTCTTCATCCAATAGCCTCATCGATACCTGCGAGAGCAGCGCGTTAGAATCTTGCCGGTTCATCTCATGATTATTCGTAGTACTAAGCACTGCCTCTAATGCATAATCAGAGTCGTTCGAAAGCCAAATAGTAGCCAGATCACTATCTCCGGGAAGCGCACGAGAGAGCTTATCTATCAGAGATGAAGCCTCACAGCTAAATCCTTCTGGACCTCCATAGCTAAGATGAGCATTCATGGCCAACGCACTGCGAGCCCCCGACACTGTAGAAAGGGCTATCACAAACAAGATCCATAAGGTCTTTCTCTTCCATCCAAGAGCCTTTTGAATCCGTCTCACTGGTCATTCACCTCCCCGTGGGCATCTAGGGTCTCTTGGACCTGCCATATTGCTGGCTCTGGAGCTACCTCATCCCAGGGAGCATCCGATTCAAACTCTGGAGTGAAGTTCTGTGCCTGAATAGCCTCCACTTGAGTCACTAGAGTTCGTTCTGTGCCCTCAAGCAGATCATTTTCTGGCTCCAAGACCGTCTCTTGCCAGCTAGTCCACTCCCCCTCATCCAATGGCACAATTCTGTAGATATATCCATCCGCACACTTGCGATAAGACTCCCCTTGACCTTCGGGGACTTCATTTATTAAGAGGGCTGTTCCATTCCTATCAACTATCGAGGTAGAGATGCGTATCCAACAGTTCGCACCACGATTGTGGATATCCACCTCATGAGTAGGGCCTATCTCCCCCACCACTTGCTCCGAGGTCAAGCCTTTATCTTCCAGCTCAATATCCACGGTGTGCATAAATGCTCCGGTGATAAACGACCAGCTATCTCCAGAGGCGCCCAAGGCCTGTAGCGACACTTTTCCCAGACTTACGCCCGTTACTGCTGCTACTGTCAAGACAAAGAAAAGTCCTTTGAGAAACTTTCTCTTATCCTCTTCTTCCCTTGCCGAGAAAAGCGGCCTCCTCAGCTTCAATCCTCGGCCCTTAATCTGCTTACTCACCAGGCTCACTTCCTCTCAAAGCCTCAAACGCCTCCTGGGGACTTTGAAACCCCTCGGCTTGTACGCTTTCGCCTAACACATAGATGTCAAAGGCGCTGGAACTGTGAGCAGTAAAACCGTCTAGGACGTAAGGTGTAGCAGCTTGAGGCTCAATGGCTGACAAGCAATAACGCCATCCATCCTCATCCGGTGCAGTCCATCCATCTAGATCAAATTTATAGTTTGTTGCAGCATCGTCTATCGAGGGGGTAATAAGCGCACGCACAAAGCAGGAACAATCTCCGGTATTTATAAAACGCACGCGTTTTGTTACCCAGCCCTCCTCATCAGGAATGGGATCGAATTCTTCGTCTACCTCGATGGTTTGTAGCGCGACTTTAAAATCATTGCGCTGCACTTGAGATTGGGTAGTTAAAAAAGACCAAACCGCACCGCAACCAAGCGCCACCACTCCTAGGATCACAATTAAAGCACCTACAATATGAGATCTATTTGCATCAGATCTCAAAGAAGGACCCCACCATTGATGCCATAGCCTACTCATCATACAAATTTGTTTTTTAAGCATGAGATATCATCGCCTCTCATGCGTTTTGTGTCTGATAGGCTGACCAGGCAGCTTCGGGTGTCTCGAATCCCGCTGCCTGAATCGCACAGCCAGTAATATCGATTGAACAAGGTCCACTAAAGGATCCTTCTATGAGATTAATCAACCTCACTTTGGTAAAAAGGGGCGGAGTGGACTTGTGTACTCCCACCGGCTGCGTTGCGAGATAGGTATGGAGCATAGCCGCTCCATCGTCTACCAGCTGTGGCTCCTCAGGCTCTATCCACCCTTCTTCCAAAACCCATTCGAAGAGTTGCTGAGGCGCTTCTTCTTGTCGGGCCCCTTCGTCAGTGGCAGTGGCCACAGTAACATATGGAACCTTTACCTGCGCGATCATCCAAACTGCGGTGTCGCTCTCATTTTTGATTTGAGGGTCTTTCGCTACTTCCTTGGTAGGTGTGACATTTTGGGAGGCATCCGGAATTCCATCACCGTCAGTGTCAGTGGTATCCCACGCTGGCTCCTCAATGGATATCTTCAAATATTTCACTACAGTGAAGGCATTAGAAACTGACTGACTGTCGGTAAAGTACGCCCAAAGACCTCCCACACTGAGCAACAACAAAGCGGCAAAAGCCACTATGGCTGCCCGTCGCCTGTGCAACTTGCTAGAGGACCGAATCCTCACCCGTTTACTCATCCAATTCATAACCACCCCTTCCTAACCAATGGTTTTATGGCAACTCCTCGAATGGCAGGCAAATCTGACAGCAAAGACCAGCGCCACGAGTCCCCCAAAAACCAAGGGGAACGCACGTATAAGCAAGATGGGCCAACCTATTCCAGGAATAACTGTCACCACCCGGCCTTTTAAATCCTCTCTACCTACCGTTCCGGGATCTAAGGAAGAATTGTTATCTCCCTGAGTAACGAGGCCATATCCCCTGATGGCCTTAACTCGATGAGCCACTAATTGGCCCCCACGATCAAAGCAAATGATGGATCCCACCTGCACGTTGTCATAATCTGCCGGCAGCGTCATCACAAGAGAGCCTGGCGCAAGGCTTGGAAGCATTGACCCGCTTCTCACCACATACACACGAGCGCCTAAAATCCAGGCGAGAACTAATACAACTAGGACAACATGACCAGACCACTGCCAGCGGTTCATTAACAAGTGAAGGCCTTTAGGTCCAAAGCACCCATATACCATAGGCATCCACGCATATTATCTACTCATAGCTATTTAACAGATGCTCACGCACATTATTATGTCTATATATTCAATTACTTTATCTTTCCATCCATAGCGATTCCCCTCCCTTTCTCCCAAGAAGAAAGGTTTCCAATACAGTGGACGGCACAACATAATGCATTATGCAGGGTGCGTCCTACTTTGGTTGTATTAGATGCTACAGAAGCACTCCTAGACATAAGGAAGCTCCCGTAAGCCAGATATCCGCATCTTCTTTCGATACCTGGTATTATCCACTGGCTCACTTAGCACCTATATCAAATGCGCAAAGGTGGGCGCCTCAGCCGACACTCTTTCAACTCCTCACCGGCTTCCTTGCCGAGAAAAGCCGCCCCTCCAATGGATGCGCGGTCCAGCTGAGAAACATTATCAAGGGACAGTTCCCGAAGGTCAACGGATAACGATACCCGATCGTTCTCCTTCACATAGCATACATGATTATACTTTCTATACTTATTTTATTGCATCGAATTATTTGCATCTAAATCGTCCAAGGCACATGGGTTTGTTGCTCACTAAACTTAGACCTCGCGCAACAAAAATTGAGCGCTGCCCTCAAAGACAGCGCTCCATAATGTTCTATAAGTGATACCTCGTGACCCTCAATCAACCGGCTTGGATCCGCAAGAACCCAACCCTATTCCTTCTCGGCCAGTGCGCGCGGAGTGGGGTACCTAAAGCTCCCTTGCCTAACGGCGGTTGTAAGGATTGGCGCCTCCGCGCCTCTTCCCTGCGCCTGTGGCGCCAGCGGCCATCTGGTTCATCATGCGTTTCATGGCCTTGGGACTCATGTCGCCTCCGTTAGCCATGGCGCGGATCTTGCCCATCATTCGGTTCATTTCGCCCCATTGTTTGATGAGGGCATTGACCTCCTGCACAGTGCGACCAGATCCTTTGGCAATGCGCGAACGACGCATACCGTTGATGATTTTGGGACGCTGTCGCTCTTCGGGGGTCATGGAACGAATCATGGCCTCGATGCGTACCAACTGGCTCTCGTCGGCTGCATCTGGAGTTTGCCCCAACATGCGCTCGCCTCCAGGCAGCATAGAGATGATCTTGGACAATCCACCCATTTTGCGAATGGATTGCAGCTGGTGAAGCATATCGTCCATGGTGAAGCCTTCGCGAAGCATCTTTTCGGCGCGGGCCATCTGCTCCTCGTCGGCAGCCTGTTGAGCAGCGTCGATGATGCCGTAGAGGTCGCCCATCCCCAGGATGCGCTTGGCCATGCGATCGGGATGGAAGACCTCCAGCGAGCTGGGCTTCTCTCCCATGGAGACAAACTTGATGGGCTTGCCGGTGACTTCGCGCACCGAGAGCGCGCCGCCGCCGCGAGCATCGCCGTCGAGCTTGGACATGATGACGCCGTCAAAATCGGTGCGCTCGGCAAACTCGGTGACCACATTCACGATATCCTGGCCGGTCATGGCATCGACCACCATGAGTACCTGGTCGGGACGAACCGCGTTTTTGATGGCCGCCGCCTCTTGCATCATGGCTTCGTCGATCTGCAAGCGGCCAGCAGTATCCACAATGACCACGTCGCGCAAGGTATCCACGGCTTCTTGCACAGCGCCCTTGGCGATAGCCACAGGATCTTTGCCGTCGCCTCGATAGACAGGTACGCCAATCTCGCCGCCCAGGGTTGCCAGCTGATCGGCGGCTGCAGGACGATAGACGTCGCAGGCAGCCAAAAGGGGGCTGCGCTTCTGCTTCTTCAACAAGTAAGCGAGTTTGGCTGCAGCAGTCGTTTTACCGGAGCCCTGAAGGCCCACCAGCATAATGACGTTGGGAATGCGATTCTGTGCGAGCACCAGCTTGGACTCGGTGCTGCCGAGAAGCTCAGTCAACTCGTCCAGCACGATTCTCACGACGTTTTGAGATGGCGTGAGGGATTCCAGCACCTCGCTGGTCATGCAGCGCTCCTTGCAGGAGGCCACAAAGCGCTTCACTACTTTGAAATTGACGTCGGCCTCAAGGAGCGCCAGGCGAATCTCGCGCATGGCGACGTTGATGTCATCCTCGGTAAGGCGGCCTTTGCCACGCAGCCTGTCAAAGGTGTCCTGGAGGCGATCGGAAAGACTGTTGAACATGAAGAAAGCTCCTTAGCTCCTTATTCGTCGCCAACCAACGCACGGCAGAAGGCAGCTGCATCAAAGCGTTGGAAATCGTCGATGGACTCCCCTACGCCAATGCGCAGTATAGGCAGCTTGAGATCGTGGCTGATAGCTACCGCGATGCCACCTTTGGCAGTGCCGTCGAGCTTGGTGACGATAAGCCCGTCCAGCTCCAGCGCATCGTTAAACTCCTTTGCCTGGTTGAGGCCGTTTTGACCAGTGGTTGCATCGATTACCAGGACTACCGCTACGGGCATCTGGGCGCGTTTTCGCGTCACCGACACCACCTTGGCAAGCTCTCGCATGAGATCCGAGCTGGTATGGAGTCGTCCGGCAGTGTCGATGAGCACCAACTGGGCGCTGTCCTTCTCGGCAGCCTCGAGGACGTCGTAGCACACCGCAGCGGGGTCCGCACCGCGATCGCGGGTGACGAGGGGCACATGGGCGCGCTCGGCCCAGACGTCCAGCTGCTCGATGGCGGCAGCGCGGAAGGTGTCGGCGCCGCCGATGATCACTGGGGTACCCTGCTCTCGAGCGGCGTTGGCGAGCTTTCCCACCGTGGTGGTTTTACCCGCGCCATTGATGCCTACGAAGAGCACGCAGGAAGGGGCCTCATCGAAGGGGTCGCGGGCGATGGGGGTGAATTCGTCTGCCAGGCGCTTGGCCAAGGCCCGGCGCAGCTGGCGGTCAGTGGTGAGGTTTTCTCGGGCTGCCTGCTCGCGCAGGTCGTCGGTGACGTTCATGGCCACCTCGGCGCCCAGGTCGCCCATGACAAGGGTGTCTTCTAGGTCTTCCCAGAAGTCCTCGTCTACCTCGCCACCAAAATAGAAGATCTCGTTCAAGGCCTCGCGGGAGCGCGATAGACCTTTTTTAAGGCGTTCGGCGAATCCCATGGTTAGACATCCACCACCTTTCCGGTTCGTTGATCTAAGCGCTGAGACACGACGCGGCTCACGCCATCGGCTTGCATGGAGACGCCATAGAGCACGTCTGCTTGTTCCATGGTACGCCGTTGGTGCGAAATCACGATAAGCTGCGTAGATTCTTTAAGCACTTCGATAGCGCCCAAGAGCTTGCCCAGATTGGAATCGTCTAGGGCGGCCTCTACCTCGTCAAAGACGTAGAAGGGCACCGTGCGAGTGCGATAGACCGCAAAGAGCAAAGCCAACGCGGTCAAAGATTTTTCGCCACCGCTCATGAGGGCCAGTTTGGGAATACGTTTGCCTTTGGGCTGAGCGACGATCTCGATACCCGTTTGGTCGGGATGATCGGGATCAGTGAGCTCGAGGTGAGCCGTGCCGCCAGGGAAGAGCATGGAAAAGATCTCTTCAAAAAAGCCATTCACCGTGGCAAAGGTCTCCAGGAAGGCCCGACGCATCTTGCGATCGATGGCTGAGGTGATCTTGTCCAAAGCGCCCTTGGCGCTCTCCAGGTCTGCCAGCTGGGCGGCAATGTAGTCGGCACGCTCTTTGAGCTCGCGGTACTCCTCCATGGCCACCTGGTTCACCGGCCCCAAATGCTCGATGGCGCTCTTGGTGCGAGCCAGCGCCGCCTCATCTGCTGCGCGATCTTCTGGCGCAGGCAGCTCCAGGGCCTCTTCTATGGGCATAGATCCTGCCGCACGCACGGCCTCCACTGCCGTTTGCACCTGCACCTCGAGCTTTCCTGCCTCCACCAACAGCGCGTTCAAGGCGCTGTTGGCTTCCTCGAGCTCTTTGGCGGCTGCAGCAGACTCTGCCTTGGCATCGTTGATGGTGCGCTTGAGCGAATCTGAGTCAGCCTCTGCAAGGCTGGCGGTGTCGCGCAGACGCTCGGCCCACTGAAGCACTCGCTCATGAATGGCCTCGTAACGCTCGTGCAGCGGGTCGATACGCAGGCGCAACACTTCCAGTGAGCGGGTTGACTCCACCGCTGCCACCCGCTGGCGTTCCAGCGATTCGAGCTCGCGGCCCATGGAGTCCACCGTCACCGAGAGATGGCGGATGCGCTCATCCATAGTAGCCAGTTCCAGCGAGCGCTCGTTGGCGTTCGCACGGGCTTCGGCCTCGGCGGCCGCCAAGTCGCGGCGACGCTCCTCTGCCTCGGCTATCTGGGAAGCCAGCTGGTCCAACTGGGCCTCTGCGACCTTAATCTGACTGTCGAGCTCCGCGATGCGCGGGGTGGCGTCTGCGGTCTTCTCGGCAGCCTTGGCCCGGCGCTCAGACACCGCTTTGAGCTCGGCCTGAGAGCGCTGTTGAGATTGTTCTAGGCGAGCCACCTCACGGCGCAGACTCGACTCCTCGCCAATAAAGGAGGAAAGCTGGCTCTTGGCCGCCTCTGTCGCGCGGCATGCCTCGTCTGTGGCCTGACGGGCAGCCGCCACGGCCGCCGAAGCCTCTTTTTGCGCCTCCTCCAGCTGAGGGAGGGAGTCTTCCAACTCGTGGATGCGGCGGTTGCGCTCCAACGCTCCCCGGTCCGTGCCTGCAGGGAGGCCTACGCGCACGCGGCCATCAGTCCCCGCAACCACCGCGCCGTCGCGGCTCACATAGGACCAGCGAGGCTCGGCCAGATGGGCCTCCAGCACCCTGCGTGCATCTTCTACCACAGCCACTGCCGAGAAAAGCCTGCCTTCCAACCTGCCGGCCTTGAGTCCCTGGGACGCCATCTCTTCCAAGAAGGGCGCCGCTCCAGAAGCCGGCATACAGGCAGGGGCTTTAGGCGCATCGCCACCGTCTGTGGGCGCCACTTGCACCGTCACATCGCCGGAAGCCTTTGCAGCCGCCAGAGCACAGGAGATGAGCGCCTGGGCGTCTTGGGGCGTGGAAGCCACGATGTCTTGGAGGCCTGCGGCTAAATAGCCCTCTGCAGCCTTTTCGAGAGAGGGGCAGAGGTGCAACTCTGAGGCCACCGTATGAGCTGCCAGGGCTTTGAGCGCCGCATCCTCTTGGATTCGAGCCATGCGGGAAGTGGCAGCCACAGGGGTGGCTACAGACTTCAGAGCCTTGAGAGATGCCTGGGCTTCGCGCAACGCACCTTGGGTCTTGTCTTGGGCGGCCCGAGCCTCCGAGAGGGCTCGGGATGAGGAGGCCTGGTGCTTCTCGGCAGCAGAAACGTCGTCTCTGGCCTCCTCGATAGCACGGGTGTGCTCGATCAGGGAGGCTCTAAGGCTGGTAAGCTCGGCTTCTGAGGCCTCTAGAGTCTCGGAGATGGCATCCATGCGCTGGGCGAACAAGTCATCTTCTGCCTTGGCGTTGGCCACCTGCTCCTGCAAACGGGCCCGGGCAAGCACCGCCTCGTCGCTGGCGCGCTGGGCGATGCGCTGATCGGCGACAAGCTGAGCCGCTTGGGAATCCAGGTCAGCCAAGTCTTGGGCAGCCTTCTTGGCGGCAGGAGCCAGAGACTCGAGCTCGCCCGAGAGCAGCTGGTGGCGCCCCTTGGCCTCCTGAAGGTCTTGCTGGGCCTCGGCCAGGGTGGCAAAGGCGGCATCGTGGCGGCGATCAAGCGAAGACAGATTCATGCGGGTATCTGAGAGGCGCGCCACCATGTTGCGGCCTTTTTCCTCTAGAAGACCCATGTCAGAGCGAAGGCGCCCCAGCTGGTCTTGTACTCGGCGGCGCTGCTCGCCCAAGTCGCCCACAAAGAGGCCTTTTTGCTCCAGCAGGCTCTGGAGCTTCTCCAAGTTTTTGGCTTTTTCCTCCGAACGGTAGCGAGCCAGCTCCACGGCTGCCTCTGCCTCTGCGCGCTGAGACCCCAGCGCCTGCCACTCGGCTTGAAGCCGGCGCAGGTCGTCCACGGCCAAAAGGGTCTCCAAACGCTGGCGCTCGCTCTCCAGATCTGCGTAGCGCTGGGCTTTGTCCACCTGGCGCTCCAAGGGACGCAAACGCCGACGCATCTCGCGATCTAGGTCACGGGCCCTTCGCACCGATTCCTCCATCGCCTTGAGCTTTCTGGTCGAGCGCTCCTTGCGCCGTCGGTGCTTAGAGATGCCAGCAGCCTCCTCAACAAGCGGCCGCAGGTCCTCTGGCCGACTGTTGAGCACGCTGTCGAGCTTGCCCTGGCTGATGATGGAATGGGTGTCTTTGCCCAGGCCCGAGTCATGCAAGATGTCCTGGATGTCCATGAGGCGGCTGGGCGAAGAGTTGATGAGGTATTCGCTTTCGCCTGAGCGATACATGCGGCGGGTCACCGCCACCTCGTCAAAGTCTACCGGCAGCTCATGGGCCGAGTTGTCCAGCACCAACGTGACCTCAGCCACACCCACTGCAGGACGCACAGAAGACCCCGAGAAGATCACGTCTTCCATAGCTTGGCCACGCAATTGCTTGGCAGATTGCTCCCCTAGCACCCAAAGGATGGCGTCGCTCACGTTGGACTTGCCGGAGCCGTTGGGACCCACCACCACATTGAGGCCTGGGTCGAAGGAGAGCAAAGAGCGGTCAGCAAAGGACTTGAAGCCTTTGAGGGTCAGTGACTTGAGGTACACGTCCCCTCCTCGTCAAAGTCGTGGGCCAGCACCGAGCCGCACAGCGCACCGTCGGCACGCCCTTTGGTGAGGCGTTCCAAGGCGTCTGCCGCCGCCTGGGCGCTGGCATGCTTTTTGGAAGAGCCGCTGCCCCGACCCACACGAATGCCCTGCACCTTGACCACCACGGTGAAGGAAGGGTCGTGAGCAGGTCCTTCTTGTCCTACCACCACATACTCGGGAGCGCATTTGAGCGTGCGCTGCACCAGCTCTTGCAAGGCAGACTTGGGGTTGGAGGGAGCTTGCGCCTCATGGTTGTCGATGCGATCTTCCAGCGTGCCCAGCACGAACTCCCGGGTCTTTTGGATGCCCGCATCCAAATAGAGGGCGCCCACCAAAGCCTCGTAGACGTTTTCCAGCGCCGAATGCATGCCCCGGGCGCTCTTGGACTTCTCAGAGGCGCCAAAGGCGATGCAAGGGCCTACCCCCAGATCCTCTGCCACGGCAGAAAGGGTTTCTCCGGACACCAAGGAGGTCTTGAGCCTTGAGAGGGCTCCCTCGTCCAGGGAAGGGTAGCGCTCGAAGAGCTCTTTGGCCACGATGGCGCCTAAGATGGAATCGCCCAAAAACTCCAAGCGCTCATAACACTCAGAGACCGGCATACCTTCGGTGGCTGAGGGATGGGTGAGTGCGCTCTCGATATAGCGGCGACAGGAAAAGTGATGGCCCAGGATGGCCTCTGCGGCCTTGACCTGGGCCGGTGTTGCTTTTGGATTCACTATTGTGCGTTGGCGATCATAGTCACCGCGTCGCCCAGCGTCTTGATGGAGGTCAGGTCATCGTCGTCGATGGTGATGCCCAGGTCCTCCTCGATGGCGCTGACCAGCTGAATGAGGTCCAGCGAGTCTGCCGAGAGGGACTCGAAAGTGGTCTCAACAGTGAGCTCGTCTGCGTCGACACTCATGGTCTCGGCTACGATATCTGCAACCTTTTCAAAAATCTCATCGTTATTCATACCCTACGCTCCTTTGGTTCCAAGCGCCGAAGCACCTGTTCGCGATGGTTTGCATTGTAGTGCATAGCCAAGGCATAAAGGCTCTCAGCGCATCTTTCACGTATCTATTTCTGCCGATAAAGGCCACCACTGCCAGCAGTAGCCTTACTTATCTTGGCTGGAAAGCTGAGCTGCGATCTTTCCCACTAGATCCTCGCGGATCACGCGCACCGCAGCCAGCGCACCGTTCTTGATGGCCTCAGGGCTTGTGTGACCGTGACCCACCAATACCGGCGCCTTGACGCCCAAAAGGCAGGCGCCGCCATGCTCGTCGCCGGAAAGGCCAGCCGCAATGGAAGAGAATGCCGGCTTGATCATAAGGGCGCCCAGCGCCGCCACCGGAGACATTTTGGCCTCAGCCTTAAGCGATGCGGCGATGTATTTTGCAGTGCCTTCCATGGCTTTCAAAGCCACGTTGCCGGTGAAGCCGTCGCACACAATGACGTCGAAGGAGCCCATAAGGATGTCGTTGCCCTCGCAATTGCCTGCAAAGTTGATGAGTCCTTCTTCACCGGCGGCTTCAAGGGCCTCGTGAAAGGCCAATGCCTGCTCAGAACCTTTAGTCTTCTCGGAACCATTGGAAAGCAGCCCCACAGAAGGCTTGGGGCCGCATCCGGCTTCTACCTGAGCCAACACCGAGGCCATCTGAGCGAATTGCACCAGCATCTCCGGGCGGCAGTCTGCATTGGCGCCCAAGTCGCACACACAGGTTTGATGACCATCCAATCCAGGGAGCACCGCCGAGAGCGCCGGGCGCAACACGCCCTTGTCGCGACCAATGAACAGGGTGGCGGCCGCCAAGCAAGCCCCCGTAGAGCCTGCAGAGAAGAACGCCTGCGCCTCGCCGTCGCGCACCGCCATGCAGCCACGGGTTATGGAGGAGTCGCGCTTGGAGCGCACAGCCTTCACGGGATGCTCGTCCATGGCGATGACCTCGGTGGTCACCAGAGACAATGCGCGTTCATGCGCCTCACAGAAAGGCTCCACGACCTCACCATTGCCCGCAATGAGCACCTGAAGGTCCTTATCGGCCTTTAAGGCCAGCTCAATGCCGTCAAGCACCACCTGGCTACCCAGGTCGCCGCCCATCGCATCGACGCATACGGTATCCATAACGTTCTCCTCGTCCAAATTCCCACAGCTTCAGGAATGGTACCCGCAGATGCCTGCTCACAAAAAATGGCCGCCCCTAAAGACGGCCATTCCTCATGTAGCTTATGCAGCGATCACTAGTCGACAGCGATGACCTGACGATCGCGGTAATAGCCGCAGCTGGGGCATACGCGGTGAGGGAGCTTTACGGCGCCACACTGCGGGCACACAGAACGTGCGGGCATAGCAAGCTTGCTGTTAGCGGAGCGACGACGGTGAGTGGCACCGCGGCCCTTCTTTTGCTTAGGTACTGCCATGATGAACCTCTTCCGATCTATCGATCCACACACGTGGGCGATGTATGCACAGACACGGTCTGTAACTATACCACGCACAGAGGGGCTGTCTACACAAAGCCCAATATTTTGGGCTTTTACCCCCAGGCATTCACTACATTTGCACAGCTGGGAACCAATGAAAGCCTCATCGCCGCGAACTGGGTGTTAGCAGCGGTCGCCTTCTTCTTGGACTCCGTCCATAGTGCGGGCATAGGTCTCTGCGGCTGCCTCATCGGCGGCCTCCTGGCCTTCTATCTCTGCAACGGTCTCTTGGGCCACATCCTCTTTTAGCTGGGCCAATACCGAGAAGGGCTTCATGGGGTCAGGCTCAGCCTGGCTCTTGGCGGCACAGCCGCAATCTCCCTCGTTCAGATTGGCGCCGCAGCGAGGGCAGAGACCCTTGCAGTCCGGGGAGCACAGCACCACAAAGGGAGTCTCCATTATGATGCCGGCATTGATGGCGTCGGAGAGATCGATGGTGTTGTTCTCGGTATTTACCAAGGAGAAGTCCACGTCGTCCTCATCGTCTGCCTGATCCTCTTTGGCAGGAAGCTCGAAGAGGAAGTACTCGTCTACCTCAGAGGCTATGGAAAAGCGAGCCTCTTCCAAGCAGCGATCGCAGGTGCCCACCACGTCGGCCTTCACCAGACCGGACGCCAGGATCCCGTCGCCGGTGTTGGTGAGGACAATGTCATAGTCGATGCCTCGAGGCAGCTGGAAGGTGTGGTCGCCCAGCTCATAACCTGTGATGCCTATATGGCCAGCCACGGGCCAAAAATCGCCCGGATTCGCCAGGTGGTCATCTACAGAGATAATAATTGGATCTAAATTCATGAAACCCTACCAGTTTTGCTGCTGACCTGTACGAGCGCTGGCATTCTCTGCGATGGACTGACGGCAGCGAGTCACCTGGCCCACGATGGACTTGAGGTTGTCTTCCAGGCGTGCCAGCACGTCCTCTGCATACTCCTCTGCGCTATAGCGAGTGTCGCGCTCATACTGCTGGGCAGCGTCGCGGATATCCTCAGCATTCTTTTGAGCCAACCGCACGATCTCTTGATCGCCCGCAAGGATCATGGCCTGCTGTTGGGCGTCAGCAATGATGGAGTCTGCCTGAGTCTGGGCATGAGCCAAGATCTCCTGCTGCTCTTTGATGATGCGGCGGGCAGTGGCGAATTCTTCTGGGAAGACGGCGCGAATGTCATCCACGATTTGATAGACGTCCTCAGCGTTGACGATCTTGCGCTGACCGCCGCCACCAAAGGCCGGCTTGGCCGTGTTGATGGTGTCCTCGAGTTCTGCCACGAGGTTTTCAATTTCTTCACCTGGCTGCATTTGAGCTCCCTTCAGGCGACAGTGAGATTTGCGGGGCCGCAAGACTTATAAGAATCCATGCAAGCATACATTGTCTATCCTAGCAAAGCTGCATGCCAGGAAGGCCGTTCGCGCAGTTAGACCATAGAATCCGTGCCAAAATGCTCCTTTAGACGTGCTGCGACCCCTTCTGGCACCAAAAAGGAGACGTCGCCGCCTAGAGAAGCGATCTCTCGCACCACCGAGCTAGAGACATAGCCATATTCCGGATTGCTCATGATGAAGATGGATTCCAAGTGGGGGCTCATACGCACATTGAGGTCCGCTTGCGCGAGCTCGTACTCGAAGTCCGTGGCCGCCCTGAGGCCTTTTACCACCGCATCTGCGCCTTCTTTGGCACAAAAATCCACCAAAAGGCCTCTCATGGGCTTCACGTCGATATTATCGATGTTGAGCTCGGCGATGCTCTCTTGGATCATCTCTACGCGCTCCTCAAGGCTAAAAGCCCTGGAGGTTCCGCCCTTATCGGCAGAAGCAGCCACCGCCACTGTCACATGAGGAGCAATGCGTCGAGCACGGCTTATCACGTCTAGATGGCCAAAGGTCACCGGATCGAAGGTGCCAGGAACCACCACTCGTTGCAGCGGCGCAGAAGTCATTGGGGTCTTTTGGCTAGTCATAGCGATGTCCATAAAAGTCTGGGGCCAACAGATAAGAGCACTAGTCTGATACCCTAAGCAGTTCCACCACAGTGCCCCCATGGGAGCGAGACTTCACTAAAGCAGCGCCTGCAACTTGCAGAGGCGCGGCATCGGCCGCGCGTTCGTGAATCAGCAATGCCCCGTCTTGCAGGTGGCCTGCAGCCAGCAGGCATTCCACCACTTTGGCTGAGAGCTCAGGGTCTTTGGCATAGGGCGGGTCTAGAAAGACTGCCGAGAAGGGTGCGCCCTCCAAAGCCGGCACGCTCGCCAGGCGCCCGGAGTCTCCGGTGAGCACCGAGACTCGAGCGGGATCGCAACCCAATGCAGCGATGTTTGCTTTGAGGCAGCGAAGGGCTTTGCGGTCCGACTCCATAAAAGTGGCATGGACGGCTCCTCTGCTCAACAGCTCGAGGCCCACCGCGCCAGAACCTGCAAAGGCGTCCAACACAGAGACATCGCTTAGGTCTAGGCCAAAATAGGATTGGACCATGGAGGCAATGGCTTCGCGCAGCCTGTCGGTGGAAGGCCGGGTGACGCTGGTACCTTCTGGCGCTTTGAGCGGACGGCCCCGCCAGAGCCCACCTACAATCCTCATGCCCCTCCCCCTTCTTCGAATGCCAGCCTAAAGCGCTCTCGTACCTCGTGGGCCAAAAGCCTATGGTCGGGAGCTTTAAGCTGGGGGTCTTTGGCCAAAAGGGCTACCACATCGCTGTGGGCCGCCTCAACCAGATCTTCGTCTGCTGCCAAGTCCACCACGCGCAGCGTCGCCATACCCGACTGCTTGTAGCCCAACACGTCACCCTCGTGGCGTAGCTTAAGGTCGAGCTCTGCCAGCTCTAGGCCATTGGTGCTTTTCTCAAGGGCCATAAGGCGCTTGCGGGCGTCGGAGTCTTTTTTGGCCGAGGTCTCCAAGAACACCCGGCCAGGGATCGTCCCGCGGCCCACGCGGCCTCTGAGCTGATGGAGCGTGGCCAAGCCAAAGCGATCGGCGTCATAGATGAGCATGGCGCTGGCATTGGGCACGTCGATGCCCACCTCGATCACGGTGGTGGACACCAAGATGTCTATGTCGCCGTCGCGAAAAGCGCCCATGATGTCGTCCTTCTCGGCAGCCGACATACGCCCATGCAAAAGCGCTATCCGGGCATGAGGAAAGACGGAGCGGCTGAGCTGCTCATAGGCAGCGGTGGCGCTTTTGAGAGGGGCGTCTCCGGATTGCGGGACGTCCTCGAGCTCGGCTCCCTCGTCTCTGTCGTCTACCAACGGGCAGACCACATAGGCCTGATGGCCGCAGGAAAGCTCTTCCCCAATGGCGCCATAGGCCAGATCCAACGAGCTAGGAGGGATCACCTTGGTGGTGGACCCCACTCCAGGATGGGGACGCTGAGTGATAGAAGAGACTTCCACGTCGCCGTAAATTGAGAGCGCCAGGGTGCGCGGAATGGGCGTGGCAGTCATAGTAAGCACGTCTGCCACCGCGCCCTTGGCCTTGAGCTCGCTTCGCTGGTTCACGCCAAAGCGATGCTGCTCGTCCACGATAGCCAATGAGAGCGATGCAAACTGCACGTCCTCTGAGAGAATGGCCGTCGTGCCAAAGACCACGGTGATCCGCCCTTCAGAGATAGCCTGGGTGTAGCTGCGACGCTCGTCGGCGGGCGTCGCCCCTGTGATAAGGCACCAGGCAATGGAGGCAGCATCCAACACAGGCCCCAGCTTGTCAGCGTACTGGCGGGCCAGCACCGAGGTAGGAGCCATCACTGCACATTGGGTGCCCGAGTCTGCGCAAGCCGCCATAGCCACTGCCGCCACAGCCGTTTTGCCGGTACCCACATCGCCCAAGAGCAGGCGATTCATGGGCAGAGGCGAGGACATGTCAGTCAGGATGTCTTGGGCTGCTGCCTGCTGCTCTGAAGTGAGCTCAAAAGGCAATGCCTCTATAAGCGCCGCAAGATGAGGACCGTCCACGGTATGGGTGACCCCCTGACGCTGAGTCTCCTCTAGGGCATGGCGTGCCCGCAGAGCCACCTGCAAACACACCAGCTCATCGTAGGCCAAGCGCCTGCGAGCTACCTCTGCCGCGGCAAGACTGGGAGGAAACTGCGCCCAACGGATAGCCTGAAGCCATCCGGGAAGCCTGTGGGCCGCCACGAGTGAAGCAGGCATAAAATCACAAGTTGAGGTATAGGTCCCCAGAGCGGCACTCACGATGCGGCGCATCCAGGCTGCCGACAAGCCCTCCCCTACGGGATGCACAGGCACCACGCGCCCAAAGGTGCTGCCATCCTGCGCGCTTAGCACCTCATGGAAGGGGCTTGCCATCTGCTTGAAGCCGTAGTTAAACGTCACTTTTCCAGACAGTGCCACGGTATCGCCGCGCTTGAAGGCGTCCTTGAGCCAAGGCTGTTTAAAGAATGAAGCCCGTAGAACCCCGGTCTCATCCTGAATATAGATCTCAACTATGGAGAGACGGGGCCTGGGGCGCTTGAGCTCCACTTTGTCCACCACGCCCACCACGGTGCATTGGGTGCCCACATCGGCGTGAGAGATGGTGGTGACATGGCTAAAATCCAGATATCTGCGGGGCAACCAGAGCAGCAGGTCCCGCAAGGTGGCGATGCCTAGATGATGGAGGGCATCCAGGCGCTCTCCCGACACAAAACGCACGTGAGACACGTCGCCGTCTAGCGCCGCAGTGCGGGCTAGACGGTCGACAGAAGGTGCCAATGTGAGCTGAGAAGAGCCCATAGCACCTCGCTTACTCGATGGAGAAGATCACCGGGTAGAGAGGCTGCTCGCCACGGTGAGCATCGACTTCGAGATCGGGCATGGCATCTTCAATGCGATCGCAGAGGGCCTCGAAGACGTCGTCATCCATGTCTTGGCCGGCCAGGATGGTGAGGGTGTCGCCCTCTTCCTGGGTTTGCATAGCCTCAATGAGCTTGAAAGCCACATCACAGACATCAGAGCCCACCTGGGTGATGGCGCCGTCTTGGATACCCATGACGTCACCGGCGTGAATGGGGGTGCCGTCGGCTGCAGAAGAGTCGCGCACTGCCGTGGTGACTTCGCCATCGCGCACCTGGGAGATAGCCTCTACCATCGCAGCCACATTGTCTGCGATGGGCAGAGAGGGATCGTAAACGAAGAGTGCCGAGAACGCCTGAGGCACAGTCTTGGTAGGCACTACCTCTACCTGAGCGTCTTCACAGGCGCTGGCGGCCGCCTCTGCGGCCATACGAATGTTGCCATTGTTGGGAAGCACGATGACTGCCTTGGCATGCACCTGCTCGACAGCAGCCAGAATGTCTGCAGTAGAGGGGTTCATGGTTTGGCCGCCAGAGACCACCACGTCCACGCCCAAGGACTTGAGGATATCCGCCTCGCCAGAACCTGCAGCTACAGCCACCACGCCAAGGTCTTTGGCAGGAGCAGCAGCTGTGGCCTGGCTCTTATCGGCAGCGATAGAAGCAGTGCGGTCTTTGGCCTCAAGGTCCATGTTGTGAATGAAGACTTCGAAGATCTGACCCTGCTCGAGCATATGGTGCAAGACCTTGTCGGGCTCGTTGGAGTGCACGTGGATCTTGAAGTCGGGGAAGGAGCCCACCAAAAGCTCGCAGTCTCCCATGGTAGAGAGGAAGTCCAGGTTTTCTTTGGAGTCGAAAGACTCGGAGTCTGCATGGAAGAGGAACTCGGTGCAATAGCGGTACTCAGAGCCCTCCCAGTCATCGTTGAGCTCGATGTGCACGTTGGCAGCCACAGCATTTTTAGCCGACTCTTCGCGGGAGACGGAGGTGTTGAAGTCCACAGAAGAGTCGATGCCCAGGTAGGCGTTGACAAAGGCTTCGAAGAAGACGGCAAAGCCAAAGGCGCCGGAGTCTACCACGCCGTTCTCTTTGAGCACAGGAAGCAGGTCAGGGGTGCGGGCCACAGACTCATAGGCGCAGGTCACCATGGTCTTCAAGGCCTCGTCCAGAGTCATCTTGCGGTCGCGGGCAAGCTCGTCTGCACGCTCGGAAAGGTCTGAGACCACCGTTAAGATGGTGCCCTCCACAGGCTTGCGCACTGCTTGGAAAGCCACCTTCTTGCCGTGGCGCCAGGCGGCAGCCAGCTCAGGCAGGGTAATAGGGTCGTTCTTGGCCTCTACCAAGCCCTCTGCCACTCCGCGCAGGATCTGGCTGGTGATGACGCCAGAGTTGCCGCGGGCGCCCATGAGGGAACCGTGGGTGATGGCCTTGGCCACCTGCTCCATGGAGGCATTGGCAGGCAGGGCCTCTACCTCGCCCACCACTGTTTTGAGAGTGAGGCTCATATTGGTGCCGGTGTCGCCATCGGGCACAGGGAACACATTAAGCTTGTTGATCTCCTCTGCACGTTGAGCGACGGCTGCGGCAGCAATGGGGAAACAGTGGCGTACGACGTTCGCAATCATGAATTAAAGCTCCGGTTCGAATCGGGGACCTGAAGGTCCAAAAAATCTAAAGGTGAGTTTAGCGGACCCTCATGGACTCAATGACCACATGGACGTCGCTATCTTTGATCTGTGCCACCTGATCCAGCATGAACTTGACGCTGCTCTCCAGGTTCTCGCAGACCGAGCGCATATTGACGCCGGCATCTACCACCACATGCAGGGTGACGTCTACGTGGGAGCCGTCCATCTCCACATCGATACCCTTGCGGATTTGGCGCATGGTGAGCAGGGTTTCGAGATTCTGCTGATCATCGGTGTATGCCATGCCCACAACGCCATAGCACATCAGGGCAGCATACCCGGCAAGATCAGCAATCACAGCGTTGGAAATCTGAAGCGTTCCGGAGACAGCCTTTGCCATGCCAGTACCTCCTATCGAATGCGCCAGGAAGGGCGCGGTTCAGTCATTCTACGACGCGATTTTACCCCACGCGCTCAATTCGCCGAAACCTACTCCCCTTCCCACATAAAGCACCGACATAGCGGGCCTATCGCACCTTGACTGATAGATCACTTAAGGGCGGCAGAGACGCTGGCGAGCCCTCCAGCGCCCGCCAACGCCTTCTGCCTTCCTCAAGAATCCTTCTCAGAGCTCGCTGCCTTCTATTCACAGCCGTCAAACTGAGAGTTGCAGAGCTTGGCGTAGGCGCCGCCTTGAGCCAAGAGCTCCTCATGGGTGCCCGACTCCACCACGTCGCCCTGCTCCATGACCAAGATCACGTCTGCATTGCGGATGGTGGAGAGCCTGTGGGCCACCACAAAGCTGGTGCGCCCGGCCATCAGGCGATCCATGGCCTCTTGGATGAGCACCTCTGTGCGGGTGTCCACGTTTGAGGTGGCCTCGTCCAAGATGAGCATAGGCCTGTCTGCCAGCACTGCCCGAGCGATGGTGAGCAGCTGGCGCTGGCCCTGGCTCACGTTGGTTGCCCCTTCGTTGACTTCGAAGTCATAGCCTCCTGCCAGCGTATGGATGAAGTGGTCGCAGCGCGCGATGCGGGCGGCCTCCTCCACCTCTTCATCGGTGGCGTCCAGGCGTCCATAGCGGATGTTCTCGCGGATGGTGCCCTCGAAAAGCCAGGTGTCTTGAAGCACCATGGCGAAGTTGGAGCGCAGCTCTTCCCGGTTCCAGGAGCGCACATCTAACCCATCCACGGCAAGCGAGCCCTCATCCACATCGTAGAAGCGCATCATGAGCTTCATGATGGTGGTCTTGCCGGCGCCCGTAGGGCCCACGATGGCCACCGTTTGCCCGGGCTTCACCTGGCAGCTGAAGTCATGGATGACGGTATGGCCCGGCAGGTAGCCAAAGCTCACGTTATCAAAGCTCACCGCGCCCTGGCGCACCGCAGGCAGCTGCGAGTTCTGAGGCTCGGACTCCACCGGCGCATCCAAAAACTCGAAGACGCGCTCCGCGGCAGCCGCCATCTGCTGAAAGACGTTGGAGATGGAAGCCAGTTGCTGGATAGGCTGGGTGAAGTTGCGCACATACTGCATAAATGCCTGAATGTCGCCGATGGTGATGACATTGGATATGGCCAGTTGGGCGCCTACAACCACCACCATGGCGTAGGCCATGTTACCAATGAAGGTCATCAGGGGCTGCATAAGACCCGATAGGAACTGACTCTTCCAGGCACTCTCGCAGAGCTGGTCGTTCACCTGGTTGAACTGTTGGGTCGCACGTTCTCCCTGGTTGAAGACCGCGATCACCGACTGGCCGGCGAAGTCTTCCTCCACGATGCCGTTTACCTGGCCTAACTGTTGCTGTTGCTTCACAAAGAAGCGCTGGGAGAAGCGCACCGAGATGAGGATGGCCACCGCCGATAAAGGCAACACCAGCAAGGTGAGACCCGCCAGCACCGGTGAGATGGAAAACATCATCACTAGTACGCCTATGACCTGGGCGATGCTGGTCACCAGCTGAGTGACCGCCTGGTTGAGCGACTGGCCCAACGTATCCACATCGTTGGTGACGCGGCTCAGCACGTCGCCTTTGGAGTGACCCTCGAAATAGCTCATGGGGACATGGGCGATCTTCTCGGCAATATCGCCTCTCAGCCTAAAGCAGACTGACTGGGTGACTCGGGTCATGAGGATGCCCTGGCAAAAGTTCGCAGCTCCAGCCGCCAAGTAGAGGCCAATAAGGAACAGCATGATGTGGGCGATGCCTGCAAAGTCGATGCCGCCGGTGCCTTGGACTTTGGCCACCAGCCCCTCGTAGAGCTTGGTGGTGACCTGACCCAAGATATCGGGGCCAATGACATTGAAGACCACACTCAAAATGGCGCAGGCCACCGCAAACAGCAGCGGCACCCAGTGGGGCTTGGCATAGGCGGCGAGCCTTGCCAAAGTACCCTTGAAGTCTTTAGCGCGCTTGGTGGTATGGCGTACGGGACCGGGCATTAGCGCTCACCTCCTTCTAACGCAGACTCATAGGTTTCAGAGCTGGCGATCTCTGAGGCAAGGTCGTGCACCTCCTGGCCGATGGCAGCCTCTTGACGGCTCTCGTCGGTGCCGAGAACCGCATCCACCTCGGCCTGGGTGAGCCCCAGCTCTTGGAGGGACAACTGGGAGGTGGCGATCTCCAGGTAGGTGGGACAGCAACGCAAAAGATCCTCATGGGTGCCGCGGCCGCAGACCGTGCCCTCGTCGAGCACCAGGATCTCGTCGGCGCCCATGATGGTGGCCACGCGCTGGGCCACGATGACGACGGCGGCCTCTTTTACCTCGTCTGCCAGCGCGTGGCGCAACTTGGCATCGGTGGCGTAATCCAGGGCCGAGAAGGAGTCGTCAAACACCAGCACCTCGGGATCTTTGGCCAAGGCACGAGCGATGGAAAGACGCTGGCGCTGGCCGCCGGACACATTGGAGCCCTTCTGGGCGATGGCTGTAGCCGTACCGTCTTCTGTCTGATCCACGAAGTCTTTGGCCTGGGCCACATCCAGCGCCCAGCTCATGGCCTCGTCGCTTACCTGGTCTCCGGCAAACTTCACATTGGATGCGATGGTTCCCGAGAAGAGCAACCCCTGCTGAGGCACATAGCCTACGCGGTCCCTGAGCTCTGCGAGCTCCAGCGAGCGCACGTCCACCCCGTCGAGGCTGATGCTGCCCGAAGTGGCGTCGTAGAGGCGCGGGATAAGGGCTACCAGGGTGGACTTGCCAGACCCCGTGGATCCAATGAGCGCCGTGGTATGGCCAGGCTCGGTTCTAAAGGAGACATGCTCCACCACCGGATAGGTGGCGTCAGGATAGGTGAAGCTCACGTCGTCGAAGGTGAGCACGCCGCGCTCACGGGCCGGAAGCGCTTTGGGCCGGGCAGGGTTTTGCACCGCTACAGGACAATCCAGCACCTCATCGATGCGCTCTGCCGAGACCTCAGCGCGAGGCAGCATCACCAGCACCATGGCCAAGATCATGAAGCTCATAACGATCTCCATGGCGTAGGAGATGAAGGCGATCATGGTGCCTACCTGCAGGTTTCCTGCGTCGATAGCGCCCGCGCCGCTCCAGACGATCAAAAGGCTCACCAGGTTCATCACCAGCATAATGGCCGGCATAGCAAAGGCCATGGCCGAGTTAGTGAAGAGCTGGGTCTTCATAAGGTCGCGGTTGGCTTGTCCAAATCGCTCCAGCTCGAAGTCTTCGCGCCCGTAGGCGCGGATGGGCATGAGGCCGTCCAACATGTCGCGAGCCACCAGGTTCACGCGGTCCACCAAAACCTGCATGTGCTTGAACTTTGGCATGGTGAGTCCCAGCAAAGTCCCCATCACCGCAGCGATGGCCAGCACCGCCACGCCGATGGTCCATTCCAGGCCGCTGGCCATGGACCATACCTGGATAAGGGCCAGCACCGCCAAGACCGGAGCCATCATCACCATGCGCAACAGCACAAAGGTAGTCATCTGCACCTGTTGCACGTCGTTGGTGGTGCGGGTGATGAGGGAGGCCTGAGAGAACTGGTTCACCTCTCCTGGGCCAAAACTCATGACCTTGGAGAACAGCTCGCTGCGCAGCTCGCGCGCCACCCTCGCCGAGGTGTGGGCCGCCACAAAGCTCACGCTTACCGAGCAAAGCACCATCCCCACGCATAGCCAGAACATGCTGAGAGCCATAGTGCCCAGGTAATTGGTCTGGATCTCGTTAAGGTCCAGGCCTTGGGCCTCGTACTCGGCCCGCACATAGTCCACCGCTCGCTGATCCACCATGGATCCCGCCACAGAACCCATGGCGTCCATCATCTTTTGAGCGTCTTGGGCCAGCTCATCCCTGCCGATAAGCCCCGCCTCAAAAAGCTATCGCACCTCGTTCAAGGTAATGGTGACAGGCAGCTGGGATCTTGGCGCTTCCATAGAAGTGCCGGAATCCAGCGACAGGGCGCTGGCATCTATGCCTTTCTCCAGCGAAAGCGCCACGCATTCAGGAACCGCGATCAGCCGGGCGATCTCACCTTCAGCAGAAGCCTGCTGCTGATTGCCGATGAATGTGCGCACGCCATTGCCATTGGCAGGGCCATAGACGCCGTCCACTTTGGCAGCATCGCTTTCACTCATAAACATCTCAAGGTCTCTGAGAGCCGTGTCTCGTATGGTATGTGGCACCGGGCTGTCGATTCCTCCTTGCTGAATGCCCACATCCACGATGTCGCTCATGGCGGTAGGCAGCATCAGCTGGAAATACGCTTGCCCGCAAATAAGTGCGAAACAAATGACCACCGCACCCAGATGCCTTTTCAAAAAGCCCAGGAGTTTCATGCACCCTCCCCATCTTTACCGGCAGAAGCAGGCTCCTTTGCACCTGTTGACTCGTCAGCTGCGAAGGCACGGGTTTCTCGGCATTCCGCATCTTGAGATTCCAGCGCCCGCGAGAGCTTTTGAATGATGCGTACCAGCTCCTTGGCATCCGACTCGCCCAAAAGCTCCAGCAGGCTGCCAGCATAGCTATCCATAGCAGCCATACGCTCAGCCACCGCGCGTCCACCGGCTTTTGTAAGGGTCACCACTACATGGCGGCGATCCTTGCCGTCGGTGGTGCGCTTCACAAGCTCCCTGGCCTCTAGAGCCGCCAATGCATTGGAAATTCGCGCCTGAGTAAGCCCAGTAGCCGCCTTGAGCTCCGAGGGGTACGCGCTTCCTCCATGCTCCGACAGATACCTGAGTATGAGCGGCATCCCTCTGAGCGACGCGTCAAAGCCTTCCAAGGAACGCCTATGCGCATGGCCGCCCCTCTTTTTTTGCGGAGAAGTGCCCGTTTCCTCAGCCGAATCATCGACGGATGTCAAGGGTACTGGCTCTGGGGGTCGCGGAAGCTTGCTGTGGAGCGAACGCAGCCCCATGATCGCCAGATTGAGCTGGCGGCCCAGCTCTTGAAAGCGCTCAGGCACCTGAGGCGGCTCGCATTGAACAGGAGGGCCCAAGGGTGCGCGCATCTTGCGATTACTCATGACACTTCCCTACTAGTAGTTTTCGCTATTAGTTGTTTCTACTAGAAATCTTTTACAAGTCTACTGATTTCCCATAGGGATCCTCCTGAGATCTCCCTATTCATAAGACCTGCAAACGGGGAGTGCATGATGGGCGATCGCCCGAGCTTCTTGTGGACACCACACCCAACGACCACAAACTCTAGGGTGTTGCGCATTTTTCCTTGCAGCCTGCAAGGTGCGTGGTATAGTTGGACAGCTATTGCTTATAAGCGCGCGCAATGGCGCCCGCGTAACGGAGGAATCAACATGTCGAAGGTTTGCGAGATCTGCGGTAAGCACCCGGTAGCTGGCCGTTCTATTAGCCACTCCCACCGTGTTACCAATCGTAAGTTCCGTCCCAACATCCAGCGTGTCACCATCGTGCAGAATGGTCAGAAGCGCAAGATGAACGTTTGCACCCGTTGCCTCAAGAAGGGCAACCTCGCTCGCACCGCTTACTAATACTTCTCTCCGCGGGCTTTTAGAGACGAACTTCCAAGGGTTCTTAGCCATCAAGCTAAGAACCCTTTCTTTTATTGCCATCAGCTAGGCCAGATGGTTATCACCGGTGGCATAGTCGATGACCACGCCTGGCTGTACGTTATAGCAGTAGACGTCGAAGCAGATGCCTTCGCCCTCGTCCTCCACGCTCCAACCCTCCATACGCACGCCAGAAGCCAAAAGATTGGAACCCTCAAAGATAGGTGTCACCCGGTAAAGCACATGATTGCCGGTATCCAAAATGTAGTCATGGACGCCTTCTTCAAAATCCAGCATTCCCCGAGCATTGAGATAGCGAGTGCCAGTGATAAGGTTTCGCTCATTGGCATCCTCCCCTGCCAGGCTATGAGCAATGAGATGACAGCGGTTATAGAGAGCCTCCCCATCCACAAAGTCATAGAAGTTCTGATGCCATCCCGTAGGCTTTATCTTGGAGATGTCTCCACGCTTTTGCGTAGGCATAAGATCCTCGCCCAGCAAGGCAAAGGCACCGGTGCAGCGCCCAAGCTTGTCCAGCGGGCCATAGACCTCAAAGGAAGCAGTCTGCGCTTTTTGCGCCTGGGTGAAATCCGGCTGGTTTTCCCCCACCTCCACCCAAGGCATTGACCCATAGGCAGGTAAGTCCCTTGGATTCAAAGGATTTGCATAATCTTGGGAAGATTGCGAGTCCGTCCAAACCGTGAGCGCGCTTTTGACTGTCTGGGCCCCTCTGCCCAAATTGCCCTGTCCCACGATCGCCAGCACTCCGCAGGCTACTGCTACCAGCAACGCGAAGATCATGAGCTTTTGAAACGTGAACCCCTGCTTTTTGGAGTTACGGGCAGAATCACTGCCCCGTTTACCAGGCAATTTGCCAAACATTGACACCTCACAACGTTCCCATGAGAAATGGGACATACAGAATCACTTAGAGTCAAGTCACTTCAAAAGTCTTCTTACCGATAAGACCCTGCGCTCAGTCGCTGGAACCTCATAGTATCCTTCTTATTTTAAAGGGTAGTACGGTAAGGTCATGCTCCCTGTCCCTTATATGCCCCACCCCACAAATCCTGCCACTGATTTTGGATTTGTGCTTGCGCCGACTTTTGCAGGGTGTTATATTCTCTTCTGT
Organism: Muricaecibacterium torontonense; assembly: GCF_004793925.1. Lineage (NCBI taxonomy): Bacteria > Bacillati > Actinomycetota > Coriobacteriia > Coriobacteriales > Atopobiaceae > Muricaecibacterium > Muricaecibacterium torontonense. The sequence goes on from NZ_SRYE01000004.1 coordinate 123,826, forward strand.
TGCGCGAGCAACACATCGGGTGGTGGCGCAGTTTGGTAGCGCACTTGACTGGGGGTCAAGGGGTCGCTGGTTCGAATCCAGTCCACCCGACCAGTGCATTTTTCGAGGTCAAACCTATAAAATGGTTTGGCCTTTTTTGTTATCTAGGCATTTAGGCTACAAGCTTTTGAGGCGTATAGGCTACAAGGGTTGGCCTAGGGTAATTGAGAGGACCAACAAAGCCTCCTTCACGAATAGAAAGGCAGTTTCCATAAATTCTGGCTTACAGGGCAGATAGCGTGCTGTGATAAGGGGGTGTTGACCTGCGTCAGCCTTAATCTGTAGGCCAAACCTACCTTCATTGTTTACAAGTACTCCTTGCGCTCAGAAGGGGCGCTGCCGCTCCTCTGCATCTTGGCCCCGCAGACCCCACAGATCGCCTTTTTCATCGAGCCCTCCTGCCTCTAGAATGTAACGGCTCGATTTTGCTGCCTTTAGCTTGGGCAGCACTGCATTTGATAGCACATCCTCTATAGCCGTCATTTGCTTAAAGGTCTCAAAGAGCTGAGCGGTGTTATTCGCAGAATACGAACCATGAGCGCTAATAACCCATTAGATACAGAACGTGCCAACAAATCGCTTCGAGTGATCAAGCATGCTGAATCTTTGGTCAGCAAGGTGGAACAGAATTATGATGATATCTCCTACCGGGATGTCCACGAAATCGAAAGGGAATTAGACAGCCTCAAAACTCCCCATATTTCTCCAGAGGACATGCCGAGCCTGTTTGATGACATGAATGGGGACGATGAAGACTTCTAAGGGATCTAGCACCCCTTACGCCTTACGATAACTTAATACATTTAGTTATAAGAACGGAGCCAGGGCTTTTATTAGTCCTGGCTCCATTTTACCTTGCATCAAACAAGTGATTTCGAACAACGGCTAGCTAATGGTTCCCATGAAGATATGGATGTCCTCATCGGTAGTCACCATGGCTGCAATACCTGCTTCCAGAGCCCGAGTGATGCAAGAAATGTCCATCGTGGGGGTGGAGGCGGGGCGGTCTACCGCCTGCTCGGTGGCAAAGGGCACATGCACAAAACCAGCCCTAACGGGCTTATTGGCGCGAGCGGCCAGGTAGAGGGCGTTATACATAAGGCTATTGCATACATAGGTGCCTGCGCTATAGGAGAGCGCGGCAGGAACGCCTGCCTCGTGCATGGCTTTGACCATGGACTTCACCGGTAGCGTGGCGAAGTAGGCGTCAGGGCCGCCCTCGCGCACGGGAGTATCCAAGGGCTGGTCGCCGTCGTTGTCAGGAATGCGGGCATCGATGAGGTTGATGGCCACACGCTCCACCGACATGGCAGCTCGGCCACCAGCTTGACCTACGCAAAGCACGAGATCGGGCTTCTCAGCATCCATAAGATCTTCCAGCACCTGAGCACTGCGCTCAAAGGCCGTAGGCACCTCTTTTACCACCACCTGGGCTCCCGCAATGGTGGAGGGTAGCTGCTTGACCGCCTCGAGCGCAGGATTGACGCTATCGCCGCCAAAGGGCTCAAAGCCCGTAACCAACACCTTAGCCATTGCCTCGCCTTTCTCGAAAAGAGGCTGCAGTCGTGCCACATCGCGGCACAGCCACGCTTCGCTTTGCCTACTTCTAGCCTAGCATCATAAAGCTGGCTATGAGCATGTAGCCGATCTGGAAGACAATCATCACCAAAGCGGTAAGCACCTGCTTTTTGATGACGCCCATGCGATCGTTCATCTCAAGCAGCGCCACAGGCACAATATTGAAGTTGGCCGCCATAGGAGTAAGAAGGGTGCCGCAGTAGCCACAGGTAAGGGCGAGGATGCCAATGAAGGATGGGTCGACGCCAAAAATCAGGACAAATGGGGCGCCAATTCCCACAGTCATCACGGTGATGGCGGCAAAGGCGTTGCCCATGATCATGGTGAACAGCATCATGCCAATACCAAAGACAATGATGCCAATGGCCAAGTTGTCTGAGGGAATCACCGCTCCCACCATCTCGGCGATGACGCCGCCAACACCGGCAGCGGTAAAGATGGCGCCCAAGCTCGCCAACAACATAGGCAGCATGCTCAAAGCGCCCATGGCAGAGAGTAGACGCTCGGAATCGTTCAAGAACACGTGGGGCGTGTTGGAGCGAGAGTAGACAAAAAGAATGATCGCAGCAGCCACCACGCCAAAGCAGCAACCTGCTAGCGCGCCCACCCCAGGAATGAGCGCACCCGAAATGGCAAAGACTCCCAAGCAGAGGGCAGGAATGAAGATCTTCGTGCCGATCTTTTGATAATTGACGGCCACTTCTTGCGTGGTGGGGGCATCATCAGCCGATGCTTGGCCACTCTTGACCTTACCAAATACCGCAGGCAGCACCATGACAACCACCAAGACGCCGGATACCAAAGAAGGCAGCCAGCGGCCTAGGGCGAGCACCACACCTAGCGAGCACCAAAACACCGCAGTGCCTACTCGGGCAGGATTGGTCTTGTCTCGATAGTTGCGAATGCCTGCATAGATAGACATGAGACCCATGACAATGTAGAAGACCTCAAGGGCCTTGTTGCCAAAGGTGACCTCTGGATCCATAAAGAACTCCATGATTTAGGCCTCCTTTCCCGCATTGAGAGGAGCCTTGGTGTCATCGTAATACTTGGCTCTCAGCTTCTTGTCCAAGATGATGTAGTAGACAGACGTTACCGTCAGAGCCACAAGTGCCACAGGGATCTCGAAGAGCGCCATCTGCAGAAGGTCGGTCTGATAGCCCAAAGCATCCATGGTGGATTGCACCAACAGGGCGCCGGAGGTGCCCACGAACAACACCTGACCAAAGAACCAAGCCACATTCTCCATACCGGATGCCATGGCTTTAACCTGCTCAACATACTCATCGTTGGGAGTATGGCCAGAGGCTTCGATGGCACCCACGCACATAGGCATGATGACCGGGCGCACAAAGCCAGCCACGCCGCCAAAGCTCACATTGAAGGCGGCAAAGATCATGCGCATGACGCCATAGAGAGCAATGATGACGCCAGGAGTGGCATTTTTCACCCGGCCAATAAGATTGGCTGCGGCGGTTTTGAGACCATTGCGCTCAAGCGTGCCTGTGACCAACAGGATGATGATGAAGATAGCCATGTTGCGGTTGTCCACAAAGGAGGTGCCCAACGTGACCAAGAAGCCGTCGACGCCCAAACCGCCGATAAGCGCTGTGGCAAGGCCTGCCACAATGACTATGAGGATCGAATCGAGCTTCAGGGCAAAGCCCACCACCACGATCACGATTCCCAGAAGCACAAGATAATTCATAAAACTCCAATCCGTTCCTGCAGCCTCGGCTATGAAAACCTTGAACCCGCCTACGGGCTCCAAGATAGTCCAGAAGCGAAGCCTCTCCCAAAAGATTGCTCGGACTTCCTTCAATCAACTTAGAGCTGTCATAGAGCTTTCTGAAACCTCGCTGTGTTGTTTTTCCCGCTTGGTTACATATTCATTTGTCGCATGATGTCAATAGGAGTCACCCTTGCAGAAGAAGGCGCCCACCTGATAGCAGAGGCCTCGCATCTAAGGCCTTCCCTGCAAAAACAAGGCGCTTTTGCCGATAAGGCCCCCCACACCCAGTGCTGCGCCTTTACCCCAAAAGCTCGGACAACTCCCCTACCGTGGCAGGAAAGTGATAATGATCCAGGTCTGCCGCAGACACAAAGCCTTGGGCGCTCATGGACTGAAGCATGGCCTTGAAATCGCCCCAATAGCCCTCCACGTTGAGCAGGTAGCAGTCGGTTTGCCCCAACTCCAAGTGAATGCGGCTCATGATCTCGATTATCTCCTCTAGAGTGCCCACGCCACCTGGCAATGCCACAAAGGCGTCCGCCAGCTCGATCATCATGGCCTTTCGCTCGCTCATGGTCTCTACCACGCGCAACTCCACGTCCTTGTGCTGGGGAATCCCTTGTTCTAAAAAGAACGCCGGCTCCACGCCGATAGCCTTTGCCCCGGCATCTAAAGTAGCCCGCGACACCAGACCCATAAGCCCCACCGAGCTGCCGCCATAGACCAGATTGTGACCGCTCTGGCCCATCCAAGTGCCCAGCTCTGTGGCTGCCGCAGCAAAGGCGGGGTTGTTGCCAAAGTTAGATCCGCAATAGACGGCGATGTTCATAGAAATCTCCTAGAGGGCCAATATGAGCCGCAGCAAACCAGCAATCACCGGACCGCCCCAAATGAGGGCCACCGCAAAGCAGAGCGCTGCAGCCACCGTGAGCACCGCGCACTGCTTTTTGCGAGTTGCGAGCTCCTCAGCGGTGATGGGCATTCGCATCTGCTTGCCAGAACGATCCATGTCTCCTTTATAGGAGCCATAAAGAAGCGTACCCATTCCCCGGAAGCAGCTTAAACCCGCCAGCGCCCCCGCTGCCAAAAGCAACACCACTGCCAGCACCGAGACTCCCAAAAAGGCGCACTGTATCCCCAGCGCCAACGAGAGACAGCACAAAAGCAGCGGGATGACGATAAACACAACCGTTTGAATCATGGATCAACTTTCTCAACTCAGGCAGGCCTTGCCGAGAAACCTGCCCAACCGGTAGTCTTGAGCCTTGCATGCCTGCATATGAGGGGAGCTTGAAACTTGCCAACTGCAAGGTTGGTTTATCATAGCTACACTTACACAAGGCCAACAGCCTCTATTGTACGTATGAATGATTTGGGAGGACCCATGGATTCCTGCAACCCTCAGAGCTGCGCCCTTTTGGTGATCGACGTGCTCGAAGGAGGTTTGGCCGACGCAGCAGACAACAAGGCAGTGAACGATTTCGCCAATGCCTGCACCCGTGTGGTGAAGCTCTGCCGAGAGGCGGGCATTCCTGTGATCTTCTTGGATGACGCCCATATCCCTGGCCTCGACCGCGAGCTGAACCTGTGGGGACCCCATGGCATTGCAGGCACTCCCGAGGCTCAACCGGCTAAATGCCTGGGCCGCGCAGACACCGACATCGTGATCCCCAAGCGCCGCTACTCTGGCTTCTTCCAGACCGATCTTGACCTCACCCTGCGCGAGCTTGGCGTCACCAACGTCATCGCCATTGGCTGCGACACCAATATCTGCGTGCTCCAAACCCTGGCAGACGCCTACTTCTTGGGCTATGGTTCCACCGTCGTGGCAGATGCCACCATGACCTTCCTCATTGGCAACCAGGCAGACGGCCTGGAATACTTCCGTCGCTGCTACGACTCCAACGTCATCTCCTCTGACGAGTTTGAGACCTGGCTCAAAGGCGATGTTCAGGAGTAATTCTCTTAGCTGAGCTAAGCCTTTATGTCTGGCTAACCCTTTGTTACGGAGCAGGGCCTCTAGGGTCGCACTTCCTAGAGGCCCAGCTCTTTTATGCTTATAGGACTGAACTATTCGACAATTGTATGCAGCGCTTCTTGGTTTTAACAGATACTGTATGCATTGCCATACCAGATAGTCCCCCGATTATTTTGATCTGGAAGTGGCTATACTACACAAGACAGGAAAGTTTGGCGCACATGTGAACTATTTGCCGCCCTGTCGCACGCAAGGTGTCCAGCCATGTGCCTGGATGCAACATCTCAACCAAGGAGGTTCTATGGTTGCCTATTGGGTCAAACAGATTCGTGCCAACATCGTTCGTCTGGACGAGGTGCCGGAGCTCTACCGCGAGAACGTTCGCGCGGTGATCGAGGAGCAGTAATAGCCGATCCTACCTACTAATCAGGTACTTACATGAACATTCAGGAGTGCTAAAGGCCTCCGGTCCTCTTGGATCGGGGGCCTTTTCCTAAAAGCTGCCGAGAAACCTTTGCCTTTGCTACCGGGCCTTTTAGGCTCCTTCGAACTGAGACTGATAGAGCTTTGCGTAGGCGCCGCCACGGGCCAAAAGTTCCTCGTGGGTGCCACGCTCCACAATCTTTCCCTGGTCCATCACCAAGATGCAGGTGGCGTTGCGGATAGTGGAGAGGCGATGGGCCACGATGAGCGAGGTGCGGCCGGCGATCATGGCGTCAAAAGCCTCTTGCACCAACACCTCAGTACGGGTATCGATGGAGCTGGTGGCCTCGTCCAGCAGAAGTATCGAGGGATCGGCAAGCATCACGCGGGCGATGCAGAGCAGCTGGCGCTGGCCCTGAGATAGGCCTCCTGTGCCTTGACGCACGATGGTATCGTAGCCCTGGGGCAACTGACGGATGAAGGCATCAGCACGAGCCTGGCGCGCCGCCTCTTCCACCTCTTGGCGAGTGGCATCAGGCTTACCGTAGGCGATGTTGTCGTGGATGGTGCCTTCGAAAAGCCAGGTATCCTGCAACACCATGCCAAAGGCGCTCCTAAGGCTGGCACGAGTGAGCTTGGAGGTATCGTAGCCGTCCACTTCAATGGCGCCTGCCTGAATATCGTAGAAGCGCAGCAAAAGATTGATGAGGGTAGTCTTGCCGCAGCCGGTGGTGCCCACCAAGGCGATGCGGTCGCCGGGCTTGGCCTGCCAACTGATGCCCTGGATGAGAGGAACCTCCGGGGTGTAGGAGAACCACACGTCGTCGAAGGCCACAGCTCCCTGGGTTTCTATGGGCAACACCTGGGCATCGGCTGGGTCGGGCTTCTCGGCAGGAGCATCTAACAGCTCGAAGAGGCGCCTCGCAGAGGCAAAGGCAGTCTGCACCTGGGTCATGACGCCGGAAATCTCGTTAAACGGTTTGGTGTACTGGGAGGTGTAGGAGAGGAAGCTTTGCACCGCGCCAATGGTGAGAGCGGTGGGAAAGCCTGTGGCGCAGGCCCAACAGCCGATGACCGCCACTACTGCGTAAACGATGTTGTTGGCAAATCGGGTGCCGGGGTTGGAGAGCGAGCTTGCAAACTGGGCATGCTCCCCCACCTGGTAGAGCTGCCGGTTGATGGCGTCAAAGCCGGATTGAGACGCCTCTTGATGGGCGAAGGCGTCGATCAGGCGCTGGTTGGAGACGTGCTCCTCGATGTAGCCGCCCAGCTGCCCTTGAATGGCCTGCTGGGCCACGAAGCTGCTGTGGCCGATCTTGGCAATAAAGGCTGCAGCCGCCACCGAGACCGGCGACACCACAACCACCACCAGGGCAATCACCGGCGAGATGGCCACCATGGCGATGAGGGTGCCCAAAATGGTGATGATACCGGCGAACAGCTGTTGGATGCCTTGAAGCAGGCCGTCGCCTACGGCATCGGCATCGTTGACGATGCGGCTCATGAGGTCGCCATGGGCATGGGAGTCGATGTAGCCCATGGGCAGCACACGCAGCTTGGAATAAGCGTCGTCGCGCAGGTCGCGCACCGCTTCGTAGCTCAGGCGGTTGGTGGCATAACCCTGCACCCACTGAGCGCAGGCCACCGCAGCCACGCAGGCGGCCAAAAGGCGCAGGGTGCGCCCAAGCTCGTCCCAGCCCACCTGGTGAGGGCCCACGATAGTGTCGATACCAAGGCCGATAAGGATAGGCACTGCCAGCGAGAGCACCACCGCCACCAATGCCGAGAAAAACGCCAACAGCGCCAGCCTCTTATGGGGGCGCAGGTAGTGAAGCACGCGCTTGAGCGTCTGGGCGCTGGAAAGCTGGGGGGCGTTGTGAGAGACCATGTCCGTAGTACGACTCATGCCAGCACCTCCTGAGCGTCCATCTGGGAAAGGCATATCTCGCGGTATACAGGGCAGCTCTCCCAAAGCTCTTCATGGGTGCCCAGCCCTGCCACCTGGCCATGATCCAATACGCAGATCTTGGCAGCCTGGCGCACCGAGGCCACTCGCTGAGAGATGATCACGCAGGCAGGGGCCGAGTCCAGCTGCCGCAGAGAATGGCGAAGGGCGGCGTCGGTAGCAAAGTCTAAAGCAGAGGCAGCGTCATCCAACACCAGCAACGAAGGCTGGCCTACAAGGGCTCGAGCGATGCAGAGGCGCTGGCGCTGCCCTCCCGAGAAGTTCTTGCCGCCTGCCTCTACCGGCTCATCCAGCCCCAAAGGCTTCTGGGCCACAAAGGACTCTGCCTGAGCAGCACGCAAAGCCGCCCACAGCTCTTCATCGGTGGCCCGAGGGTTTCGCCATAAAAGATTGTCGCGTATGGTACCGCTGAGAAGCGAGCTTGCCTGAGGAGTCACCGCCACCAAAGAGCGCAGCTGCTCAAAGGGATAGTCGCGCACGTTGGCGCCAAAGACCTCCACGGCCCCCGATTGCACGTCATAGAAGCGCGGGATGAGGTTTCCCAGAGTAGACTTGCCAGAGCCGGTACCGCCGATGACGCCTAGGACCTCTCCGGGCTCAAGGCTCAACGACAGGTGGGAAAGGGCGGGCTTCTCGGCACCGGGATAGGCGAAGGAAGCGTCGCAAAAGCGCAGGGCAGGAGCCTCCCAGCGCACTTGGATAGGTTGTGTGGCAAGCTCTGGCACCGAGGGCTCAAACTCCAACACCTGATCCACGCGCTTCAAGGAAGCGGTGGCGCGGGTGAATATGACCACCAAGTTGGCGATGAAGGCCACAGAGACCAGCAGCTGGTTCATGTAGCCGATAAGGGCCATCACCTGTCCTTGCTCGAGCCTGCCCTCCCACACTTGGCTTGCACCCAAAAAGAGCACCAGGCAGATACCGCCGTTCAGCACCAGGAAGGTGGAGGGGTTGAGCAGTGCGGAGAGCCTGCCTACCGCCACGGCAGTTTGGGCTTGGTCGTTGGCGGCGGCTTCAAAGCGGGCTTGCTCGAAATCTTCGCGAGAAAAGGCGCGGATCACTCGGGTGCCGTCCAATGCCTCGCGCACGATGCGTCCAATGGCGTCGAGCTTTTGCTGCATGGAAGCGAAGTAGGGAATGGACTTTTTCATCACCGCGTAGAAGATGCCCAGGGTGAGCGGCAGACAAATGCAAAAGATCGAACCCAAAAGCGGGTCGATGGCCAGGGCGCACACCAGCGACCCCACCGCCAAGACCGGCCATCGGATCACCTGGCGGATGAGCATGGCCACCGCCAGCTGGAGCTGGTTCACGTCGTTGGTGATGCGGGTGATGAGCGATGGGGCGCCAAAGGCGTCCAAGTCTTGGAATGACAGGCGGCCAATGGCTTCGAAGAGGTCGTGGCGCACTTGAGTGCCCATGCCCTGGCTGGTAAGAGAGGCCATCTTTTGGCAGACCAGCGTGGAGCAAAAGCCTAAGAAGGCAAAGAGCAGCAACAGGCCGCCGCCGCGAGCCACCACGCTGGAATCTCCAGCGCGGATGCCTCCGTCCACCATCCAGGCGATCACCAGTGGGGTGAGCAGGTCGAAGACCACCTCCAGGGTTTTCATGAGCGGCCCCACCACCAGATAAAGTTTGAAGGGGCGCAGGTAGCGAGCGCTTGCCGGAAGTCTCATGAAGCCGCCCTCCTAGACGTCGATGCCCAAGGCGAAGGCCAGATCCAGCCATTGGTCTTCCAGCTGGCCGATGGTGTCCAGGCACTCATTCAGCTGCTGCTGCAAGGATTCCAGCGCCTGGTAGTCGGTGGCATCGGCCGCGGCCATTTGAGCGCGCAGCTCGTCTGGTTGAGTGCGCAGTTTCTCAAGCTTGCGCCCAATGGCGTCGAAGCGGCGGCGGGCATCTCGGCGCTCGCTGTTGGAGAGGGCAGGCTGGGCAGCTGCCTGGCCTTCCGGCCGAGAAGATCCTTCCTGGGCGGTAGGAAGGCTTTTATCGGCAGGAATGCCTGAGCCAATAGTGGGACCGGCTGTTTGGGGCGAGGCCTCCAAAAGATGCAAGAACTGATCTACTCCCCCAGGCATGTGGGTGAGGTGGCCGCCTAAAAGGGCAAACTGGTCGTCGGTGACGCGCTCCATGAGGTAGCGGTCGTGGGTCACAAGAAGCAGGGTGCCTGGCCAGCCGTCCAAGAGGTCCTCCATGACAGCCAGCATGTCGGTGTCAAGATCGTTGCCCGGCTCGTCCAAGATAAGCACGTTGGGCTCTTCCAGCAACACGCCCAAAAACGCCAGGCGACGTCGCTGGCCTCCAGAGAGGTCTTTGAGATAGGTAAGCTGCTCCTTGGGCTCGAAGCCTAAGGACTCCAAAAGGCTCGAGGCCGTGTAGCTCTTGCCGCCTATGGTATAGGTACTCTTATATTGGGCCAGGTAATCGCTTACACGCCAATGGCCTTTTTTATCAAAGGTGTCCAGATGCTGGCTCATCTTGCCCAGGCGCACCGACTTGCCGCGCTTGAGGGTGCCGCTCATAGGCTCGATGTCGCCCAATATGAGCTTGAGCAACGTGGATTTGCCGGCTCCATTGGCGCCCAGAATGCCAATGCGCTCACCGGGGCCGATAAGCCAGGAAAGGTCGCGCACCACTGGATGACCCTCGTAACCTGCAGTCACGTCTTCTAGATCAAAGACCTGCTTTCCCAATCGGGAGACCGAGAGCTGTTTTAGCTCCAGCGAGTTTCTTACTGGAGGGTCGTTTGCCACCAGCTCACGGGCCTCCTTCACGCGAAACTTGGGCTTGGTGGAGCGCGCCTGGGCTCCACGAGCCAGCCAGGCAAGCTCTTTGCGCAGCATGTTTTGGCGCTTCTCCTCGGCCACGGCAGCCTGGCGCTCGCGCTCTACGCGCTGTTGGATGTAGGCCGAGTAACCGCCTTCGAAAGGCTCGATGAGACCGTCGTGCACCTCCCACATAGAAGTGCAGACCTCGTCCAAGAACCAGCGGTCGTGGGTCACGCACAACAGTGCTCCCTCGCCCTCGGGCCAGCGATGCTTGAGGTGACCTGCCAGCCAGCCGATGGCTCGCATGTCCAAGTGGTTGGTGGGCTCGTCGAGCAGCAACACGTCCCAGGAGCCGCACAGCACCCGAGCCAAGTCCACCCGGCGCCGCTGACCGCCTGAAAGCTCTGCCACCTTGTCAGTGAGCTCAACGCCTTCCAAAAGCGCCCCTAGAATGGAGCGAATGCGGCTGTCGGAGGCCCACTCGTACTCCGGCACACCCCCAAACAAATTGAACTGCACGCTCTTATCTGGATCTAGCTCGTCGGATTGGTTGAGCGCCCCCACGGTGATGGAGTTGCGGCGGATGACGCCGCCCTTATCGGGTTCTACCTGACCTTCGATGATCTCTAAAAGCGACGACTTGCCATCGCCGTTCTTGCCCACGATGCCTATGCGGTCGCCGGCCTCGATGCCAATAGTCTGTTCTATTAATACACGCTTTCCAGGCCACTCGTGACTTACCGAGTCAAGGCCTAAAAGTATGGCCATCTGTGGATGCTCCTTAGGTGTAACAAAGGCGGGGTATGCTCGCCGGCTCTCCCCTGCCGAGAAACTCGTTCCTATCGAGGATTGGTTCTACTGGGTGGGCTCGCTCTCTATTTGAGATTGCGCCTCTTGCACGGTGGCTCCCTGCTCAAAGGCTCGAAGCATGGCGATCTCTCGCTTGTAGCCTTCCAGCTTTTTGTTGGGGGTCTCCAGGATCATAGGAAGGTCTTTGAGGCGAGGGCTTTGCACCAGAGACCTAAAGAAATCCAGGCCCAAAGTGCCATCGCCCAATAGCTCATGGCGGTCTTTATGGGAGCCCGCCGGGTTTTTGGAGTCGTTCACATGGACTGCGGCAAGCCGTTCAAGACCCACCACTTGGTCCAGCTCATCGAGCACGCCATCCAAGTCTTGGGCTACGTCATAGCCTCCGTCAGAGACGTGGCAAGTATCCAGACAGACGCCCACTTGCGGGTCTGAATCCAGCTCAGAGATGATGGCGGCAAGCTCTTGAAACTGACCGCCCAGCTCAGTGCCCTTGCCAGCCATAGTCTCTAGCAAAATCGGGGTCGAAAATCCTTCGCTTAAGACGTCTTTGATGACACTGGCCACATTGGAGATGCCTTGCTCCTGGCCTTGGCCCACATGGGCCCCTGGGTGGATGTTGTAGTAGACATTGGGCAGATGATCCAGGCGTTCTAGATCTTCTTTCATGCGCTGGCGCACCACTGCCGAGGCCTCGGGGTCGCCGGTGGCCATATTGTAGATATAAGGGGCATGGGCTACCAAAGGACCAAACTCATGGTCTTGCAAGAGCTGCTTCAAGCGCTGAATATCCAGCTCGTCTAGGGGGCGCATCTGGCCGCCACGGGGGTTTCTGGGAAAGAAGGCAAACGTGTCGGCGCCAATGAAAAGGGCGTCTTTGCCCATGGCTTCAAAGCCCTTGGATATCGAGAGATGGCAGCCGTAGTAAGGCATAAAACCTCCAAGTAGGTGGCGTAGAGGGCCAGAGAAGGGAGATCCCCAGGTTAGAGGGGGTTGTTCTCGGCCAGAAGATCTGCAGCCACCTCGATGATGGAGGCAGCCACGTCGTCTTTGGTCATGAGGGGAAGCTCGCAGATGTGATCGGGCCACACCAAGGTCACCGCATCGGTGGATGAGCCGAAGGTGGAGTCTTGGCGGGAGACGTCGTTGGCCACGATAAGGTCGCAGCCCTTGGACTCCAGCTTTTTGGTTGCGTGCGGCACCAGGTCGTTGGTCTCTGCGGCAAAGCCAATAACCACCGGCACCTCTTGGCAGGCGGCAAGCTCTGCCAGGATGTCATGAGTCTCTTTGAGCGAGATGGTGTCCAGATGCTCCTCCGACTTTTTCAATTTGTGATCTGCCGGGGCCACCGGTGTGTAATCTGCCACCGCAGCGGCGCAGATGGCCACGTCGATATCGCCGGAGTTGGCCAGCTTCATAGCCGCCTCATACATTTGCTGAGCCGTCTCCACCTGGATGCACTCCACGCCAACGGGCACAGGCAGGCTCACGGGCCCAGAGACCAGCGTTACCTGGGCCCCTGCCGTCTGCGCCGAGCGAGCCAAGGCATAGCCCATCTTGCCCGAGGAGCGGTTGGAGATATAGCGCACCGGATCGATGGGCTCATGGGTAGGACCTGCGGTGATGAGCACATGGGCGCCTGTCAGCGAAGGAGGAGTCGCCTGACCGCCAAGCTGGGCTGGAGCTGCCGGCAACGGCGCCTCGCCACCAGGATCAGCGGCGCCTTCCTGGGCCTTTTGTTCTTCTTGGGCGTTCAGAATCGCCAAGGTCTCCTGCACGATGTCATCCACAGGAGCCAGCTTGCCTTGACCAACCTCGCCACAGGCCAGATAGCCAGCATCGGGGCCGACGATACAGACGCCGCGCTCTTCGAGCACCTGGAGGTTGTGCTGGGTAGCCGGATTTTGCCACATGTGCACGTTCATGGCCGGGGCCACCGCCAGCGTGCCCGTAAGCGCCAGAGCACAGGAGGTTAGGCAGTCATCCGCCAGACCCCAGGCAAGCTTTGCCAGCGTGTTGGCGGTGCAGGGACACACTAGCATGAGGTCTGCCCAGCGTCCGAGCTCCACATGGGGAATGGGCGACGCGCCCCAATTGAAGACCGAGGTAGCAGGCGCCTCACCGGTAAGTCCTGCAAAGGTGGCCTCCCCCACAAACTCTGTGGCGCTCTGAGTCATGGTGACGCGCACCTGGTGTCCGGCTTTTTGCAGGCCACGGCAGACCTCGGCTGCCTTATAGGCAGCGATACACCCGGTGACTCCCAACAAAATATTCATAGGACCTATGCCCTCGCTTCCTTTGGAATCGCTCGTGATGATTAAGCGTTTAGTACCCCAGACCCTGCCATAAAAAAGAGGCAGTGCCCCTCTGGAAGCACTGCCTTTGCCAAAACCGTTAGAACTCTGTGATCAAGATGCGATGGCAGTAGGGGCACTCGTCGATAGGCTCTGCCCGCCGCTTGAGATCGGAGTAGGTGGCCGGCTGCAGCTTCACCCGGCAGGCCGAAGGCTCGTTGCCCATGAGCGTCTCCACGGCCAAAGGCCCTAGGCGCTCCACCGTCTGGTTGTAGCGCAGCTGCAGCTCAGGGCTGATTTGCGTCAGCGTCACCTGGCGCTTGCGCTTGAGCGACGTCAGCTGGTTGTTGATGTCTTCCAGCGTCTCCTTGAGCGAGGTGGCCAAACTCACCAGCTCGCCGTCCAAACGTTGCTGGACGGCATGGGCGTTTTTCTCGGCACGCTCCACCACTTCCAGTCGCTCGATCAGGGAGTTGGTTTGATAGTCTATCTTCTCGATCTGCTTGGCCAACATGTCCAAGCGATTCTCCAAATCCAACGCTGCCCTGTGGTCTGCTACCTGGGCATCTTTGGAAGCGGCGTTCACCTGGCCTTCCAACGCGCGCCGATTGGCCGCCAGCTCGTCGATCTCCATCTCTACGTCTTTGCGCTGGCCCACGATCTTGAGCAGCTCTGAATCCACCTTTTTACGAGCTGCACGGCCAGCCTCGATCTTGGCTTTCTGAGGCAGAGCTGCAGCCTCTTTGGTTAAACGCTTAATCTCAAGGTCGATCTCCTGGAGGCTCAAAAGCGCTTCTGACTCTGTCATTGGACGATCTCCCCTTCGATCCTGGTGCATGCCGTTGTAGAGTGCACGATTGAGACGCCTTAGCCGAGAAACCCGCACTGCCTAACCTACCGCGTCGCTGTCGAGCAGCAAGCTCCAGCGGGCCGACTCGCTCAAGGTTACCACCGGCACCTGCAGGCTCAGGTCTGCCAGGGTAAGCGCCAAAAGTTGCGCATAGGGCAGCTCTGAGACATCGTGCCCCAACAGTATAACCTCGCATCCTCTGGCCGTAAGGTCCAGGATGCGATGATAGGACGCTTCCCCAGAGACCACAGCGTCGCAGCCGGCAGCCACGGCGTCCAGACCGATGTCTCCCAGAGAGCCTGAGGAGAATCCCACCTTGGCTATAGGACGGTCTGCCTGCCCGTAGATGGTGGGTATGGCGCCATAAGCATGGCCAAAACGCTCGGCTACCTGAGCCAGCGTGAAGCCCGTGGCGTCAAGAATGCATCCATAACCGTCGGGGGCCTGGAGCCTGCCCATGAAGGGGAAACCGGTGAGCTGCGAGGGCAGCGTGAGGGCTGCCGAAGAGCGATCCAAGTTGGTGTGCATGGCGATGAGAGAGACCTGATGCTCGATGGCGCACCAAATGCTCTGGGCAGCCAGCGACGAGGTGGCAGCCTCAGGGGTAATGAGACGAGGCGCATCCAGATATGCCGGGTGATGGGTGACCAGCACATTACACCCTTGGTCTTTGGCATCCTTGATGGTCTGGGGCAGAGGGTCCAGCGCACAGGCGATGCCTGTGACTTTGGCACCAGGGTCTCCCACCGAAAGCCCAATGTGGTCCCAGCCCTCCGCCTGATGGGCTGGAAAACGCTGGTAGAGCAACGCCTCGATGTCTTTAACGCGCATGGGCTTCCCCTCTAGTCATCAATGGGTCTCTCATCTTCTATGGTAGCGCCGCCCACTACCACGTCGCCCTGGTAGAAGGCCGCCGTCTGTCCCGGCACTCCCAGAATGCCCGGCTCCTCCACCTGGACCTGCCATAGCCCGTCGCCTAAAGCTCTCACGCAAGCCGGCACCGCATAGGCCCGATAGTGGGTTTGGACGCTCAGCTGCGAGGGATCCAAGCTTGAAAGATCCATGGTGGTTACCAGGTCTCCCACCAAAAAGCTGGTGGTACGGGGTGGTTTTTGCCGAGCCACCTGCACCCGGCGCGCACTGGCATCCACCGAGGTCACAAAGTAGGGCCCAGCGCCATCGGTGATGGCAAGCCCCTTACGCTGCCCTACCGTGAAACCCGCTACACCAGAATGATGTCCCACTACCTGGCCCTCTTCATTCACGATGTCTCCAGGCTCGAAGGCGTCCGGGCGTCGCGAGACCAAGAAGGCCCGGTAGTCTCCCTGAGGCGCAAAGCACACCCCTTGGGAGTCCGGCGCCTCTGCCACCTTGAGGGATGCCTCTTTGGCATAGGCTCTCACCTGGTCTTTGGTGCTGACAGCCAAAGGAGCCATGAGCCTTGGCACCCACTCCGGCGGCAGCTGGCACAAAAAATAGCTTTGATCCTTTGCCCTATCGGCGCCGCGTGCCAACCGCACCTGCCCGTCTTCGCCTTCTATCAGCGAGATGTAGTGGCCTGTGGCCACTTTGTCTGCCCCTACCTCGTCGGCGATGGCCATTAGCCCTGCAACCTTCACATAGCGGTTGCATGCCACGCAGGGACTGGGCGTCTTTCCCGAAAGATAGGCGTCTACAAAAGGATCCAACACCTGCCGAGAAAAAGCCTCATCCATGGGCCGGGCTATGAAAGGGACTCCCAACGTGCCGCAAAGCTCCTGAGCTTGGGCCAAAGACTCTTTGGAGGGCACCGAGACATCGCCCTGCTGCATGAGCAGCGTGGCTGCCACCACCTCATGGCCTGCTTCTTTGAGACGAGCCACCGCACAGCTGGAGTCCACCCCTCCAGAAAGGCCCACTACCACCTTCATGGACGGCTTCCTTGGCTCCTGCAAAACCCTGCCACATCGTTCTTTGCACAGGTGGGGTGCGCCTTGGCCACGATGGCCAGCAATGCGTCGCAAAAGCCGTTCAGCTCTTCGAGGCTCACACGCTCGTCAAAGGAGATGCGCAGCGAGCCCAATGCCAAGGTGCGGCCTATACCCATGGCAGAGAGCACGTGGGAAGGATCGAGGGAGCCAGAGCTGCAGGCAGAGCCCGCAGACACCTCGTAACCCAGGTTATCCAGCTCCAAGATGAGCTGCTCCGACTCATAGGACTCCACCATCACCGAGACCACGCCAGGCAGCCTGTCATCTCCCACCGCAGTGCCCGCCGTGGGCACAATATGGGTGCCAGGAGCACAAAGACGCTGGTAGACATGGCGAGCTCGAGAGGCCACCAGGGGGCGCACCTGGCTCAGATGCTCCATGCAATAGGCAGCCGTGGCAGCCAGGGCACAGGCCCCTGCTACGTCTTGCGTGCCTGGCCGACGGCCGCCCTCTTGACCGCCGCCAAAGGACTGCGGCCTATAGGGAGTACGATTTTTGATGGCAAAAGCCGCAGTGCCTACAGGAGCGCCGATCTTGTGACCTGCCAGAGTCACCGCATCTACCCCAGAAAGGTCCAAAGGAATGCGCCCAAAGGCTTGGATGGCATCGCTGTGAAAGAGTGCCCCCGCACCATGGACGGCCGCGGCGAGCTCTGGGAGGTTTGCCACCACGCCCGTCTCGTTGTTGGCCGCCATGAGGCTTACCAGGGCCACGTCATCTGACAGATGGGACTCAAGGGAGGCAGCGTCTATGGAGCCATCTGGATGAGGCGCTACCAGACTCACCTCAAAGCCTCGGGCTTTGAGGGGCGAGACCAGGTCCAACACCGAGTCGTGCTCGGTAGCCCCCAAAAGCACCCGACGCCGGGAGGGATGGGCTTCTCGGCAGCCCTCTGCCAAACCGATCACTGCCAGGTTGTTGGCCTCTGTGCCACCACCGGCAAAGGCCACGTCCATGGGTCGAAAGCCCCCGCTCAGACATTTGGCTAAGGTTCGGCGAGCCTGCTCTAAGTGAGAGGCGGCTTGGCGACCCAGGGTATGGAGCGAATTGGGGTTGGCGCAGGCACAGGGCAGCGCCTCATAGGCAGATCGAGCTGCCACTGCCTCCGGGCGAAGGGGCGCGGAGGCGGCGTAGTCAAGGTACACAAAGGACGAAACGGTCATAGAAGTCCTTGAGAAGTCGAACTCATAGAAAGGGCGCGGCCTACACTGCGGCAGACCGGCGCAAAAGTAAGTGGCAGAAGCCCTTAGGCATGGAGCGCGGTAGCGTCATTTGCCAGCTGGCGAAGCTCTTGGATGGCGGCAGCGCGATCAGGGGCGCCAAAGACCGAGGAGCCCGCCACAAAGAGCGTGGCTCCAGCTTGTGCCACCTGGGCGATGTTGGAAGCTTTGATACCGCCGTCTACTTCGATAATGGGAGATAGGCAGCGGACCTTGCACATATGGGACAGCTCTTGGATCTTTGGCAGGCAGTTGTCGATAAACGACTGGCCGCCAAAGCCAGGGTCAACCGTCATGAGAAGCACCATATCGAGATCCGACAGGATGGCATCGAGCGAGGCCAGTGAAGTGCCCGGGTTGAGTGCCACCGCTGCCTTGGCGCCAGCTGCCTTGATTTGAGACACCATGCGGTGGGCGTGACGAGCGGCTTCCATATGAAAGCTCACGTAGTCTGCACCAGCATCCAGATACCCGCCTAAAGTGTCGTCTGGATTGGAGACCATAAGATGCACGTCTACCGGTAAGGAGGTGCCCTGCTTTACGGCCGCCACCAGCGAAGGCCCAAAGTTTACGTTGGGCACAAAGTGGCCGTCCATGACATCCACGTGAATGACGTCTGCGGTCGCGATAGAGTCCAAGTCCTCACCCAGGGTGAGTTGGTTGGCGGACAAAATGGAAGGGGCGATCCCGCAGGTATCCGTGAATTCCATAGGACATATCCTTTCTAGGACAGAGGCGAGGCCTGAGCAGTATCCATGCCATAGAACTCATCATAGGGGCTACGGTCAAGCAAACGCCACATCTCATCTTGAAGCGCTGAGTGTTCATAGAGCACGCGATAGACAGCCGAGACCACAGGCATATCCACTCCCAGGTTCTGAGCCAGCTCATGAGCGGAGACCACCGAGGCAGCGCCTTCCACCACCATGTGGGTGCGTGCCTGGTAGCTCTCCAGAGTCTCCCCTTCTACCAGCTGAGTGCCAAAGGTGCGGTTGCGCGAGTGAGGCGAAGTGCAGGTGGTGATAAGGTCGCCCATACCGGCAAGGCCCATACAGGTGAGAGGGTCTCCACCCATGGCAGCCACCAGACGGCCAATCTCTGCAAGGCCGCGGGTCATCAATACCGAGATGGTATTATCCCCCAAGTTAAGGCCTTTAGAAATGCCGCAGGCAATGGCCACCACGTTCTTCACAGCGCCGCATACCTCGACACCCACCATATCCTCGCCCACATAGGCGCGGAAGGCAGGAGACAGGAACAGTTCGCGGAAGAGCCGGGCCACCTCTGGCTTATGAGCAGCAATGACCGCAGCGGCAGGCTTACCTTGGCAGATTTCCTCGGCATGGGTAGGACCGCTCAAGCAGGCAAGGCGCTCTTGGCCACCCAGCTCATCTGCAGCCACCTGGGTCATAAGCATACAGGTACCTGGCTCGATGCCCTTAGTGAGCACCACCACAGGCACATCCTCCGCCAGATAAGGAGCCATCTGGCGGGCAGTGGCGCGAATGAAAGCAGAAGGAACGCAAAGCACCACTGCTTGGGCTCCCTTCAAGGCTTCTTGGAGGGAAGTTGTGGCAACTACATTGGGGGGCAACTGGTAGTTTGACAGGTAGAGGGGGTTCACCGAATGGCGAGTGATGCCCTTGGCCACCTCTTCTTCGTGAGCCCAGCCCACCACCTCGAGGCAACGCCTGCCTACCATGCCAGCAGCTGCAGTGCCCCAAGAGCCCATGCCAATGACGGCCACTTTTTGCACTACCGGACCCTTGACATCACTGATGCGCGCCACCATTAGCGCACGTCCTTAGACGCATCGCCCATCTCTTTGGCCACGTGAGCCTCTTCTTGAGCGGCAGCTTCGTCTATCTTTTGAGCCTGCGCTTCCTGGGCCTGCGCACTCTTTTCCAAGGCGGCAGCAGCATCATCTACCGCTTCGCTCACCTTCTCCTCGTCACCAAAGACGAGCCCCTTACCTGCCTCAGGAAGGGATTGCGCGTCCTTCTCGGCGGCTTCTTGAGCGGCCTCTTGGACAGCAGCCACAGAATCGGGGCCTGCCTCCTTGGCGTCTGCGTCTACAATGGCGCGCTCCTCTTGCTCGAGCGGGGTATCGCGAGGGATACCGCCAGTTTGCGTCACCGCGTCTTTGGCAGCAGCGCTTTGGGCGACAGCCTTGGTCGCGGGCTCGGGAGCAAGAGTATCCTCTTGATCTTGGGCATCATTGGCAAAGGCCATGGGAGCCTCATTGCCGTCACGAAGCTTCTTGATGTTGTCGCGATGGGCCCAGACCACAATGAGGGCAATGAGGATCATGGGCACCTCAAAAGCCCAGGTTACCGGGTAGTAGATGAAAAAGCTCAAGAACGGCAGGGCAACGGCCGCCGCGATTGAGCCTACGCTCACGCGACGGGAGGGAGCCATGCATAGGCCCCAGCACACCAGAAGGCCCAGGGCGATTGGCCAGGAGAAGCCCAGTGCGGCGCCAAAGCCCACCGCAATGCCCTTACCACCACGAAAGTGCAGGTAGGGCGAGAAGATATGGCCGCAGATGCACGCAAGGAAGATGCAGCCCATGCACCAGCCATAGGCGGCGTCGGGAGCCAGAAGCGAGGGGTCTCCGCCAAAGAAGAGCTCGGCCAAGATCCAGCCACCCAGCCAGGTGGAGATGAAGCCCTTGCCGGCATCGCAGAGCAGCGTGAGGGCAGCCGTTCCGCCACCTACCGCGCGCGCCACATTGGTGGTGCCGATGTTGCCAGAGCCCTTGGTACGCACATCGACGCCCTTGCGGCTCGAAAAGATGAGGCCAAAGGGAATGCCGCAGATGCAATAGGCGGCGAGCATGATAAGTAGCGTCGCAATGACTAAACCGGTGTTCATAGACCTTTACGCGTCCTTCCTACGGAACCTGAGGCGCACTGGCGTACCCTCGAGGTCAAAGGCTTCCCTCAGGCGGTTTTCCAGGTAGCGGCGGTAGTTGTCCTCAGCCAGCTCAGGCGCGTTACAGAAGAAGGTGAACACCGGGGGCTTCTCGCCGGTTTGCGTGCCGTAGAGCACCCGGAGGCGCTTGCGGTCTTTTGACACGGTATGGCCGGTCTCGCGCAACTGCTGCAAAAGGTCGTTGAGCTTGGCGGTGGGAATCACCGTCGCGCGATTGGTACGTACCCTATCGACCATGGCCCAGATCTTTGAAACAGAACGTCCTGTAAGCGCAGAGATCCTTAGCTTGGGGGCCCAGGGGGCAAAGTCGAGACGGCGCTCCACGCTCATGAGGCAGTCTTCGCGCTTCTGCTCCTCGTCCATGAGGTCCCACTTGTTGAGCAAGATCACCAGGCCGCAGCCCCGCTCGATAGCCATGGCAGCGATCTTTTGGTCTTGCTCGGTCATCCCCTCAGAAGAATCGATGACCAGAAGGCAAACGTCTGCCTCGTCGATGGCGCGAAGGCCGCGCACCATGGAGTAGTACTCCACGTCTTCATGGACCACCGAGCGCTTGCGCATACCGGCGGTGTCTACCAGGCGAAACCGCGCTCCCTCATGCTCCACCACCACGTCCACGGCATCCCGGGTGGTGCCTGCCACATCGCTCACGATAGAGCGATCCGTGCCGCAGATGCGGTTGACCAGCGAAGACTTGCCTACGTTTGGACGGCCGATAATGGCGATGTTGGTGACGTCGCCATAGTCTTGGTCAGAAGAGCCGCCCTCAGGGAAGGCTGCCACCAGGCCGTCCAGCAAGTCGCCGGTGCCTGTGCCATGAAGCGCCGAGATGGGATAGGGGTTATCCAAACCTAAAGAGTAGAAGTCCCAGAGAGCGCTCTCGTCTGAGGGGTCGTCCACCTTGTTGACCGCCAAAAACACCGGCTTGCCGCTCTTGCGCAGGATGCGAGCCACCGCCTCATCTTCCTCCGTGGCGCCCGTGCGACCGTCACAGACAAAGAGGATGACGTCTGCTTGGTCTGCCGCTGCCAGCGCCTGGGAGCGGATGCGGCTAGAAAAGACATCCTCGCTCTTGGCAGACTCGATGCCGCCGGTGTCGATAAGCACGAAATCGACGCCATTCCAGTCGGCCTCGTGGTAGGAACGGTCACGGGTTACGCCACGGGACTCATGGACGATAGCCTCATGCTTTTGGGCTATGCGGTTTACCAGGGTAGACTTGCCCACATTAGGGCGACCTACGATGGCGACGATGGGCTTTGGCATAGGAAGGCTCACTTTCTTTAAGCGCGATCATCCAAGCGTTGATAGTATGCCCTTTTCGCAGCCTAGCTGCGATCGCGCACCAGGTGATTAAAGAGACCCTCCAACAATTCTTGAGGAAGGGTGGTCAAAAAGAGGACGTCTGCCCCGCGGCGGGAGAGCTCGTCGAGCACCTCTTGGGCGCTCATGCCGTCCAAGGTGTTGTCATTGAAGTTGAGCATGAGCTGGGGCAGCACCACCACTTTGTGATGGAGGTCTTGGGGCAGATACTTCAAAAGGTCCTGGGCCACGATGAGGCCGGTGACATTGACGTCTCCCCCAAAGTAGTCGTTGGGAATGGCGAAGGCAGCAGATCTTTGGGCCCAAGGGGTCTGCGCCAAGTACTCTTGGTAGACCTTCTCGGCAGCTTTACCGCACACCACCAACAGCTCCTCGTCGCGCTCCTCCAAGGCATGGCCCACAGCAACGAGCTGGTCTGCCATGGTTTCCATGACAGCGCCGGTATCGTCTATGAAACTCCTTAGCATGCCAATGCCGTCGTAGTACTGAGGATAGCCGTCGTAGTCTTGGGCTGGGGGCACCGCGACGTTGGCTGCCACATAAAACTCGTCTGAGAGCTGGAAGCGCGTGGCGCCGGTGGTTTCGCGCGAACGGGCTTGATAGGGTTCTACCTGGGCGATGACGGCACGAGCTGAGGCCGGGTCGTCAGAGTATGACTTGGTGAATGGCGAGTGCTTGGTGTAGCCCATGGGCACTATGGCCAACGAGGTGATGGTGGGATGGGCCTCCACAAAGTCCAAGGTGCGAATGAGCTCGTCGCCGTCGTTAAGGCCGGGGCAGAGCACTATCTGGGCATGGACTTCGATGCCTGCCTCACAAAGGGCTTCGAGCACCTCCAGGCCCCGAGCCTGGTTTTTGCCCATCATCTTGGTACGGGCCTCAGGACTCACCGCATGGAGCGACACGTTCATGGGCTCCAGGCGCAAATCCAGGATGCGCTGCAGGTCTTTGTCGTCCACGTTGGTGAGGGTCACAAAGTTGCCCTGCAAAAAGCTCAGGCGGTAGTCGTCGTCGCGCAGGTAGAGCGAGTCGCGAAGGCCTTTGGGCAACATGGCCATGAAACAAAAGACACAGGCGTTCTTGCAGGTGCGCACGCCGTCGAAGAGGACGTCGGTAAAGCTTAGGCCCCAGGGTTCTCCCAGCTGGCGTTCCAACGTTGCCGAGAAAACCCCTTCCTCACCCGGCACCTCTACCTCGAGCTGCACCTCGTCATCTGCGGTCTCCCAGCGCCAGGTGATGATGTCGTCCAGCAGGGTCCCATTGACCGTGCGCACGATCATGCCCGGCTCAAGGCCGGCCTCCCAGGCAGGACTGCCCTTTTCCACCTGAGCCACCCGAGCGCCCAACTCGGGGATGTCTTCGCGGCCGTAATCGGCCCGCTGCTGCTCTGCCACGCCTGTTACTCCTTCATTTTTATTGGGGCGCATCTGCATTTTTATATAGTGCACCCTACTATGTGCCAGAGACCTGGGACTCGGTCTCCACCTCTTGGGCCCCTGTCATCTGGGCGACGGTCTCTACCACCTGCTTGATCTGAGAACTGGGAGTAGAGGCTCCTGCAGTAATGCCGATAAGCTCTGCCCCACTAAACCAGGCAGGATCCAGCTCTTGGGCATCTTCGATGTGGTGGGTGGCGGTATGAGCGGCGCAGATCTCTGCCAAGCGAGTGGTGTTTGCCGAGTTGCGCCCACCTATGACCACCATGGTGTTAGCACGGGCGGCCAACTCGCGGGCAGCCTGCTGGCGTTCGGAAGTGGCCTCGCAGATGGTATCGCATACCTCCACGTTGGCCCCACGCCCTTTGAGCGCCGCTACTACGGCCTCCAGCAGCTGGCGATTCTGGGTGGTTTGCACCACGAGTCCAATGGGACGTTCCAGAGGCACGGCGGCTGCATCCTCCGCAGAGCCCACCACGCAGGCGCCGGGGGCATGGCCTAGAATGCCGTCGACCTCGGGGTGGCCCGCCTCCCCTACCACCACCACCTGCCTGCCAGAGGCTGCCAGCCTCTGGGCAGCGTGGTGCACCTTTTTCACATAGGGGCAGGTAGCATCCAATACCTGCAGATGAGCTGCCTTGGCGCGATTCACCACCTGAGGCACCACGCCGTGGGTGCGAAGCACCAGCACATCGCCGGGATGCAAATCTTCGATAGAAGACTCATCCACCACTGTGGCCCCTCGACGTTCCAGCGACTCCACCGTGGCAGGATTATGGATGAGCGGGCCTAAGGTGTGCACCGCCGCTGGGCCATCCAAGATCTTCTCTACGCGCTCCAAGGCGCGACCCACTCCAAAGCAGGCCCCTGCATGGCTGGCGACCTCGATTTTTGGCATCCTACCACTCTCCGGGATAGTCACGGCGCAGCTGGGCCCTGAGCTCGAAGACCTTGTCCATGGCCTTGGCCTCCATGGCCTCCAGCTGCGCTTTGCGCCCCTTGACTCCCAGTGCGCCAAATTTAAGAGGGGCGCCCACCTTGAAATGCACGCGATGGGGGCGCGGGATATGGGCGCCCTCGGGCGTCACGTCGCGCACGCCGATAACGGCAGAAGGAGTGACATCGGTTTTGGCCATCTGCGCGATAAGCGCAAAGCCACCATGGATGGGAGCTTTGCCGTCATCGTCGCGGATGCGCGTGCCCTCTGGATAGATGAGGATGGACTCGCCGCGTTTCAAAGCCCGCTGGCAGCGACGCACCGCCTTGAGGTCTGCGGTGCCTCGATCCACAGGGATCCCGCCCACACGGGAGAAGACCCAGCGCATGAGGTCGTTCTTGTTGAACTCCTGTTTGAACACCGGACGGATCCTCAGGCCTTGGCGCCAGAACATGACCACGGTGATCACCGGCTCCACCATCGACACATGGTTCATCACCATGACGGTGCCCAGCTCCCGCTCCTTGAGCTCGTCGATGAGCTGCTGGCCGCCTTCGTAGTCCCAGGGCCAATAGAGGCGCGAGAACCCGTAGATGAGGCCTGCGGCCACGTTGAAGACGCAACGGGCAGGCAGGGGGAACTCGCGCATGCCGTGGTCATAGTAGTCATCAAAGGTGTTGTGGAAAGGCCTCATAGGCGCCTGACCAGGCTTGGTCTTGGGAGCTTTTGCACCGGTCGCGCCAGCATCTTTGGCCTTGGTGGCGTCAGAACCGTTGGCCCCAGGGGCAGCCTGAGTGCTGGCAGGTTGAGAAGGCGCGTCCTTCTCGGCAGCGGAAGGCTGAGAAGCTGCGGCGTTGTCGCTGGCGATGGCAGCCTGGCGTGCTTGAGCCAAGGCCACCAGGTTGGCGATGGCATCCACAACCTGCTGAGGTGCCATGCGAGTGGAGTCGAGGAGCGTGGCGTCGGCAGCCGGATGGAGCGGAGATGCGGCGTTGGCCTCATCCTGAGCATCGCGGGACTGGATGTCTTCGAGCACGCTCTCATAGAGAGCCTGGTCTTTGACCTGTGCGCCGGGTTGGGCGGCATTGCCGCCTTCGCGCTCTATGGTGCGGCGCCAGGCGCGGGCGGCGGCGTCTGCCGAAAGGAACACCTTGACCTGGGCGTCAGGGAAGACCACGGTGCCCATGTCGCGGCCCTCGGCCACGATGTCGATGTTTTTGGCGATAGCCCGTTGCTGGGCCACCATGGCCTGGCGCACTGCAGGCACCGAAGCCACCGCAGAGACGTTTTGGTCTATCTGGGCGGTGCGGATGGCAGCAGTGACGTCCTTGCCATCGAGCATGACCTGGGGAGCCTCGCCAGGGGCGCCGGGCACGAACTCGATGACGGCCTCCTGAGCGAGCTTGGCCACCCGGGCGGTCTCTGTCACAGGGACCTGGGCCTTGAGCACCTTGAGGGTCACTGCACGATACATGGCTCCGGTGTCCAAGTAGACAAAGCCCTCTCGGGCAGCCAGCGCCCTGGCCACGGTGGATTTGCCCGAACCAGCAGGGCCGTCGATAGCTACGATCATGAAGAGACTCCTTATCTTGCAGGCCTTCTAGGCAGTAGTTCTTAAGTATCCTACCCCGTTACTAGTTGTGAGGCCCATCCACGAGGGCTGCATAGGCGCAGCCGCGAGCCGCCACTTCCTCGGGGCTTAAGCCCATGGCTGCCAACTGCAGAGGCGAGCCGTCTCCTCTGCCCACAAAGATCTGAGAGGACACGTTGCCTATGACCATGTCCCAAAAGCGGTCCAGATCCATCCCATAGGCAGCGCCCAAAAGAGCCCGAGTAAAGCCGCCATGGGTGACGCAGGCCACACGCCCTTGGAACCGGGCGGCCACGTCCAAAAAGCTCTGGGCACGCCCCAGAATCTGCTCGAAGGACTCGCCCCGTGGCGCTGGATGTGATCGGCTTTGAGCATCTACTGGCCAGGGGAAGCGGTAGCCCAACTCTTTGGCCTCAACAGAGGTGAGCCCTTCTATGGCGCCAAAGTCGATCTCGATCAAGCGCTCATCCACCTGAGGCTGCATCCCTAGGCAGAGGGCCGCTCCGTAGGCGATGGAGCGGCAGCGCACCAAGGGCGAGGTGATGATGCGATCGGGTTTCCAGGCCACCAGCGCCTGCACCGCCCGAGCACACTGGCGAGCACCCGCGTCTGAGAGCTCCACGTTCACGCGCCCCGAATAGACATTGGCCACATTTCCCAGTGTCTCGGGGTGGCGCATAAAAAGAACCTCGCTCATGAGCGATCCTTCCAGCCAGAAACTTCCTCTGAAGCAGCTTTTACCACCATGTCGAGGGCCGCTTGCTCGTCCGGAGTCACCAGACGCCACCGGCCTTGGGGCAACTCTCCCAGCTCCAGCGGGCCAAAACTCTCGCGATGGAGCGCCGCCACCGGGTGGCCCACCGCAGAAAACATCCTTTTTACCTGGTGCTTCTTGCCCTCATGAATGGTCAGGGCCACTACCGAGAAGCCCGCAGGCACCCCATCTGGGGCTACTTTGGCCCTTCTGGGGTCTTGAGGGTCCATGGGCTCAACGGCCGCCGGAGCGGTGATGCCGTCCTCCAACTCAACGCCAGCCTCCAGCTGGGTGATAGCTTTAGGGCTCAAAGCCCCCTGTATGAGGGCCAGGTAGGTCTTGGGCTTCTCCTGGGAGGGATGGAGCAGCGCCTGGGCCAGGTCGCCATCGGTGGTGAAGAGCAGGAGGCCCGTAGTGTCGTTGTCCAGACGCCCCACCGGGAAGATCCCTGGATAACGGTCCTTGGGGATGATATCTGCCACGCAGGCGCGCCCCTTGGGGTCATCCATGGTGGTGATCATGCGAGGGGGCTTGTTCAAGATGAGCGAGACCGGCTTCGAGGACAGGTCGTAGCGCACCCCGTCGACGGTAACCACGTCTTTGGCAGGATCCACCTTGGAGCCAAGTTGGGTCACCACCTGGCCGTTGACCTGCACGCGCCCGGCAGTCATGAGGTTTTCTGAGCCTCGGCGGCTGGCCACGCCCGCCCGGGCCAAGAAGCGCTGGAGGCGCATGGTACGAGGATGGTCCTTGGGTCTCTCAGGAGCCTCACTCATCATCGTCCTCCTGGTCCTCCGGGTCCAAGAGCGCAGAGAAGAGGGACTCTGAGGGCTCGTCCTTCTCGGCATCTTCGAGCTCGTCCTCATCGTCCAGAGGCACCATGGCGGGCCTTCCACTCAGGCGTTCCAAGATGAACTGGCGGGAGGCCTCGTCGGGAGCGAAGTCTTCCAAGGGCGGCAGGCCTTTGATGGATGCCAGGCCAAAGCGCTCCAGGAAGGCCTGGGTGGTGCCGTAAAGGACGGCGTGGCCTCTGTCGCGCTCGCGGCCTGCCTCTCGCACCAGGCCCTTGTCCATGAGGGAGGCCACCACGCCGTCGGAGTTCACGCCGCGCACCGCACGGATGCCCTCGCGGCTCACCGGCTGATGGTAGGCGATGACCGCCAGAGTCTCTAGAGCTGCCTGGGAGAGCTTGCGGGTGTCCCAGGAAGCCACCAAAGCCTCTACCTGGTCGTGGTAGGCCGGATGGGTGGCCAGACGCCAGCCACCTGCCACTTGACGCAGCTGGAAGCCGCGGTTGGCATCCTGGTACTCGGCGGAGAGGTCTGCCAAGGCGCTTACGGCCTCGCCGGGGGTGATCCCAAGGATGCGGGAGACTGTAGTGGCAGGCAACGGGTCTACCGAGACCAGCAGCAGCGCCTCGATGCATCCTTTGAGAGAGTCGTCAGAAAGGGCCGAAAGCTCCTCTGTCATTGCTCCTCGCTTTCTTCTAAGGCCGCCGCCAGGTCTTCCAATGCGGCTTCTCGATGGGTCGCCTGAGCCAGCGCAGCCAGCTTGTCTGCCAGCGCCTCTTCGCCCAAGGCTTCCAACTCGTCGCGCTCGACGGCTTCTTGGAGGGTGTTCTCTATCTCTGCCACCGCCTCTGCCGGGGGCTCGTAGGGAGCGGCCCCCTCGATGTGGGCGATGGCGATATCGCCAAAAGGCTCCTGCTGCGACACCGTGATGGCACCGGCCTTAAAAAGCTCCAGCACCGCCAAGAAGGTCACCACCACGGTCTCCGGGCTGCGCGACCCTGCCAAAAGATCGTCAAAGGTGAGAGCTTTGCGAGAGCGCACCTGACGGTCCACCGAGGCCACGGTAAGGGCCACAGGCAGGCGCTTGGGGGCGATGTGCTCGGCTTCCAGCAGCATAGACTCGCGACGGGAGTCCAAGTCTGCACAGAGCACCGCCAGGCCAGAGAGGGTGACGTCTTTCAAGAAGTCCGGCATGATGCCCAAAAACTCCGGGTCTGGCCCCGCGGTGCGCGGATGCATGCGGGCCTCCAGCTCCATGCGGGCGCCCAGTGCAGCCGCGGCATTGCGAAATTGCTTGTAGGCCATAAGGCGAGCTACCAGCACGTCGCGGCTCTGGAGGGGATCCAGATCCTCAAAGTCCTCGTCTTCCTCGTCCAACGAGGTAAGCTTCTCCCCTTCTTGAGGCAAAAGGGAGGCCGCTTTGATCTCCAGCAACGTGGAGGCCACCAACACAAAGTCTGAGGCAACCTCCAGATCCATCTGACCCATGGACTCCACCTCGGCCAGGTATTGGTCTGCCACCTGGGCGATGGAGATGGCGCCTATGTCGAGCCTCTGGCGGTTCACCAGGGCCAAGAGCAAGTCGAAGGGGCCAGAGAAGGCTTGAGTGCGCACATGATAAGACATGGGTTAGGCCAGCCCTCCAAAGATCAGCAGGTCGTAGATGGGCCCTGCGGTGACATCAAAGTAGCTGGAAAGGGGGCTTATGTGGAAGAACTCCGGCAGCATGTAGAGCACCACCAGCAGGATGGCCATGGTGTAGGGCTGGATGCGGTCGTAGGCGGCCCGGGCGCGCCCCCGCAAAAAGGCAGTGATCACATGGGAGCCATCCAGCGGGGGCAAGGGAATGAGGTTGAAGAAGCACAGGATGAGGTTCACCCATACGTAATCAAGAAGGATCTCCAGCACGATGGGCGCGCC
This sequence comes from Muricaecibacterium torontonense, assembly GCF_004793925.1. NCBI lineage: Bacteria > Bacillati > Actinomycetota > Coriobacteriia > Coriobacteriales > Atopobiaceae > Muricaecibacterium > Muricaecibacterium torontonense. Next base: position 153,137 of record NZ_SRYE01000004.1, read on the forward strand.
GTTGAGCACCTGGGGTGCAAAGTCATAAAGCCCATGGAAGACGAGGGCCGCCACCGCCGCCTGCAGCAGGTTGGAGGCAGGGCCCGCCACCGCCACCAACACTTCGTCCCGAGGCACTTTGCGCAGCCGATAAGGGTTGTAGGGCACCGGCTTGGCATAGCCAAAGACCGGCCCTCCCAGAAGCACCATGATGAAGGGCAGGATGAGAGAGCCAAAAGGATCGATATGGCGCAGAGGGTTCAACGACAGCCTGTGAGCCTCCTTGGCGGTAGGGTCGCCGCAGAGGTAGGCCACATAGCCGTGGGCCACCTCGTGAATGGTGGCGGCCAGCATCACCACCAGCACGGTGATGGCAGCCTGAAGGACGGCAGAGACACTAAACAATCCCATGGCCCCTCCCTACCTGAGCGCCGAGGCGATGCGCAGGCAGGCCCAATCCACCACAAAGAGGGCGATGGCCAAAAGCGCGAAGTCGCCGCGAAAGGCGCCGCCCAAAGGCGTGGGGATCACCAGCATGCCCGAGATGGCCGAGGGCACCATGCCGTTGAGCGTCATGATGACCCCCACCACCCCTAGATTGGTGGCAGTGCCCAAGCACAAGATGACCACCAAACCAGAGAGAAGGATGGCTACGATGCGGGCCAGATAGGCCACCATTCTGAAAAGCGCCGAGAAAAGACGCCTAATCATCCTGCTGCGCCTCCTCCAGTTGGGCGGAGAGCTCCAGCCACTCCTCTTCTAACGCCGGAAGCTTCTTCTTGAGGGCCGAATACTCCTTCATGGCCTCGTCGAACTTCTCTGCATTGTTGTAGAGCTCTTCTGAGGCCATGAGCGCCATAAGCTCGTCGTAACGGGCTTGGGAGCTCGCCAGCGCCTTTTCCACCTGGGACAGGCGCTTCTTGGTGCCTGCCAGCTTCTTGTTGCGGGCGTTTCTGGCCTCGGCCTCGGCCCGGCGCTGCTCCTTGGTCTTCACGTTGCGTCCAGCGGGCTTGGCCGCGTCCTTCTCGGCTGCCGACAAGGACTCGCCCTGGCCACCTTCAGCTTTAGGAGCCTTGGCGCCAATGGCCACCACGTTGCGAGAGCCCGCGGCAATGCTCGTGTCCCCAGCGGCAGCCTCCTCGGCCCGGCGGGCCTCCAGCTCGGCGCGCTTGAACAAGAAGTAGTCGTAGTCGCCGTCGTAGACAGTCACCTGGCCGTCGCGCACATCCACGATCTTGTTGGCCACGGCGCGCACCAGATGCTCGTCGTGGGAGATGAGCACGATGGTGCCGTCGAACTCCACCAGGGCTTCTTCTAACACCTGCACCGAGTCGATGTCCAAGTGGTTGGTGGGCTCGTCCAGGCAGAGCAGCGGGTCTGGCGACACGATCATCTTGGCCAGGGCCAAGCGGGCGCGCTCGCCACCGGAAAGCATGGAGACGCGCTTCTCCACATCGTCGCCGTGGAACAGGAAGGCGCCCAAAAGCTGGCGCTCTTGGGAGGTGGTCCAGCTGGGAGCCACGCCGTCGATCTCTTGCAGCACGGTGTTTGCAGGGTTGAGCTCCTCCAGCTGGTGCTGGGCATAGTAGGCAAGCTCCACGTTTTTGCCTAGCTCGATGGAGCCGGCGTCGGGCGCCAGATGGCCGCAGATGAGCTTCATGAGGGTGGACTTGCCTGCGCCGTTGGGACCTACCAGGGCCACATGGTCGCCCCGGTAGAGGGTGAGGTCTGCATCCTCGTAGACCACGTTGTCGTCGAAGGCCTTGCGCACGTGGTCCACCTTGACCACCATGTCGCCGGTGCGCGGAGGCTCAGGGAACCTGAAGTGCACCTTTTTGGACTGCTCGGGAAGCACCACCAGCTCGCGCTTGATGGCCTCGATGCGCGCCATGCGCTCCTGGGCCGCCTTGGCCTTGGTGGGCTTGTAGCGAAACTTGTCCACAAAGACCTGCATGTGGTTGATCTCGCGCTCCTGAGCCGCACGCTTGGCGCGCAGCTGCTCCAGGTTGGCCTCGCGCTGGCGCAGGTAGTCGGAGTAGTTGCCCGTATAGGTGCGCAGCTGGCGGTTCTCCAGGGCTGCCACGTGGTCCACGCAGGCATCCATGAAGGCGCGGTCGTGGGAGACGATGAGCACCACGCCGTCGTAGGAAGACAAGAACGACTCGAACCACTGGACGCTTTCCAGGTCCAGGTGGTTGGTGGGCTCGTCCAGCAGCAGCACGTCTGGGTGGCGCAGCAAAAGCTTGGCCAGCGAGATGCGCATCTGCCAGCCGCCAGAAAACTCCAGCGCCGGCTTGTCCAGGTCTTCCACCGGAAAGCCCAGGCCGCACAAGATCTGCCTGGCCCGGCTCTCCAGCTCATAGCCGCCGGCCGCCTCGAAGCGGTCGCGGGCGCGCCCATACTCGTCCATGGCTTGCTGGAGGCGAACGGGGTCCTTCTCGGAAGCCATGGCAAGCTCCAGCTCTGAGATGCGCTCGCCCAAGTGCTGGATTTCTGTGGCAGAAGACATCACTTCTTCAAGGGCCGTGTCCTTGCCGGCCAGTTGGGCCTCCTGCTCCAGATAGCCCACCGTGGCGCCCTTGGCAAAGGCGACGGTTCCCTCGTCCGGCGTCTCCAAGCCCATCACAATTTTTAGCAGCGTGGTCTTGCCGGCGCCGTTAGGGCCCACCAAAGCCCAGGACTCGCCTGCGTTGAGCTGCATGGTTGCGTTGGAATAGAGCGCCTGAGGGCCAAAGGACTTGGCCACTTTGTCGATGAGAAGGATCACGGAGCTAAATCACTTTCTATAGTAAGTACCCAAGCAGGAAGGCCTTAGGGCTGCCGAGAAGCCCGGCCGCAAGCCCTTGCTAGTCACAGGTGAGATGGATGGCAAAGCCGCCGATAGGCTGCTCAAAGTAGACCAGCTGGGTCTCGCCTGAAGGCAGAAGGCGGCGGCTGGATTCGTCGATGGCAAAGCCGCGGGCAGCAAACCACTTTTCTGCCTCGGGAATATCGTCCACATGAAAGCCGATGTGGCCGCGCTCGCCGCGGCCCGGCTGCTTCATGATCTCCACCATGGTGTCGCTAAAGAGCGACACCGGCGTCTCACGGGTCTCCAGGCCCATGAGGCAGGAGAAGAGCTGGGCGATCGCGGCTGCTTCCACCTCATCGGCAGCATTGATGCCCACGTGGGCGAGCCTCAGGCCAAAGAGCTCCTGGGGTGTCTTTTGCGTATCCATAGGGCGGCCTCCTTGCCCGTCGATGGTTGTCTATCTATGGCCAGAGATGCAGCAACAGCCGTGCCCGACAAAAAAAAGGAAGGCATCCCCCTATGCGCACCCGTGCTTGCCCAGCCCACACAAGCCGACAGCCCCAAATGGCCATGAACTTTTAGTTTAGCGCTCCCGCAAGCTTTGAATGACGGCCGCGCAGCCTCCGTGGCACCTCACCACGGCACCTGCAGAAGCTCGCACGATATTGGAAATCCCCCGATCGCTCAGGGCATCCATGACGTGGTGGTCCAGCAGCCACTCGAAGCCCTCCTCAGAGATGGAGGTGTTGTCTGCCAGAGGCACCACAGAGAGCACCTCTCCCGGCTCCCCCACCCTCACTTCTTCGCGAGCCCCCGGCGCGACAAGCTGCACCTTTTGGGTGGCGCCTATAAGATCGATAGCCCAGCGGCTATAACGCCGACAGGTTCCCAAGACCGCCAATTCATGGTCCAGCCGGCCACCCAACGCGCAGAGCACTACAAAATGCGGGGACGCGCCCCTCTGGACAGCCCAGGCCTCGCCTTGCTCAAAGGCCACTTCCAAGTCTGTCATGTCCTTGTGCCAGGAGAGGTCCACCCGGGCTACGCCGCTGGATTCCAAGGCAGCCAAATCGGCCGGCTCCACCGAGTCGCTGTCCCCCACATAAAGCTGGGGCACCACCTGTGCGCGACGACACCAGGAGTAGCCTTTATCGGCAGCGATGACGTAGCGAGCCTGGCTGCAAAGCTGGGCCACACGCGCCAAATCCGTGGGCTCCGGCGAGCCCGCTACCAGGACAACGAGGGCTTCAGGCTCAGCGGGCGCAGCGCTCATGAGAGGGAGCGCAGGGCGTCGAAAGTGACTCCCGGCCAGCCGCAGGTGAGCACCACGTCGCAGACCTCGCCCATGTCCTGGGGGCTAAAACGGCTGGACGGCCAGTGGAGCCCCAGCGTCTCGAAGCCCGCGCCCTTGGCAGAGGCGGCAGCCACCAGGGCATCCTCTGCCACCAACGTGACGCCGGGATCTGTGCCTAGGGCCTCTGCGGCGGCCAGATAGATGTCGGGCGAGCTCTTGGAGGGGTAGCCCATAGATGCCGAGAAAACCGCATCAAAGTAACCGGTGAGCCCAAAGCAGTCCAGGGCATAGTTCACCAGTTCAAGCTCTGTGCATGATGCGATGGCCATGGGGATGTGCGCGGCAGCCACCTGGTCCAAGAAGCCTTTGGCGCCCGGCAAGAGCTTCTGAGCGGCATAGCCTTCTTTAGCTCGGGCGATGAGCCCACGCTTGAGCTCCTGGACCGTGGCGGGAACAGAGTAGGTCTTTACAAAGAGCGCCAGGGAGGTGTCCATGTTCATGGTCTCAGCCTCTGCCATATGGGCCTCGGCCTGCTCTGGGGAGACATAGCGAGAGAAATAGTCAGGAAAGATGGTGCGCCACATGCCCATGGAGTCCAACAAGGTGCCGTCCATGTCAAATATCATTCCTTGAATGTCCATAGAACTCCCTCTCTTGCGCATCCGTCTCTTAAGAACTGTAGCTCAAAGGGGTATCTTGAGAGGGTTTAAGAACTTTTATGAAAGGACTGGTATGGCACGTTACGACTACCGCTGCCCCAAATGCGGCCTCATCTTCGAGGTGGAGCACCCTATGGGAGAGAAGCCGGAGATCCTGTGCCCTGCCGACGGCGAGGTGTGCGAGCACGTCTTCGAGCCCAGCGCCATCGCCTTTACCGGCAGCGGCTTTTACAACACTGACCAGCGAGACTCCTCTTCCAAGAGCGCCAGCCATTGCGACAGCTGCTCCGGCGGCGATTGCTCCCACTGCGCCAGCTAACCCGCTGCGCCAGCCAACCTGGCTTCCCACACGCTGCGCCGTGCCTGCCGCTGCTAAAAAACGCCTCCCTCTCACGTAGGAAGCGGTTCTTAGCAGCGGCGCCTATTTATGGATCCGCAAACACCCGCACTCGCAAGCGCCTAGGAGCGCCGAATGAGCCTGGCGGCAAAGTGGCCGTCTGGCCCCAAAAGCGCCGGCATGCTGCAGAAGTAACCCTCAGGGGTGGTGTGGGAGGCCACCAGCTCTTGGAAGGGCTCGGGCGCCCCTGCCACACCGGGAGCATCGCACACATTGGCCACCGCGAACTGGCTGCCGAGCGGCGTATTCAAAAAGGCGTCCAGCACCGCCTGGTCTTCCTGAGTGCAGATGGAGCAGGTGGCGTAGACGAGCGTGCCTCCTGCCTTTACGCGATGGGCGGCGGCACAGAGGATGGACCATTGGAGTTGAGGCAGCCCTGTTGGTCCCAAGTTTTCTTGCTTGACCGTCCAGGGAATCTCTGGATGCCTGCGCATGGTGCCCGTGCCCGAGCAAGGCACATCGCAAAACACTGTATCAAAGATGCGATCTAGCTCTGGAGGCAACGCGGAGTCTGCCAGTTTAGTGGCGTCGTAGGCAAGCGAGAGCACCGAGGCTTCCCAGCCGTGGCTCACACGCTCGGTGGCCAGACGCACTTTAGACTCTGATACATCTACCGCCACGATAGAGGCAGCGCCGCCCAGCGAAGCCGCCGCATTTTCCAACAGCAGCGTTTTGGTGGCGCGGCCTTGACCCACCTCAAGCAGGCTGGATCCCGGCTGCGGAGCTCCAATGCGGCTCACCATTTGCGAGCCCAGATCGCTCACCACCACATTCACGCTGCCAATAAGCCCGCTGCCATTGAGCGCCGCGGGCTTCTCCAGCAAGAACGATCCCGGCAGCGCAATGGGCACCGGCGCCGTTTGCGCCTCTTGGAGCTTGGCGAAGGCTGCCTCGGGCGTAGTGACTCCCGTGTTGGTGGCCACCCACACCGGAGCGGGCTCCAACTGGGACAAGGCCACCTGAGCCGCTCTCACGTCTCCCCAAGACGCCTTGATGGTGGCGGCCAGCCACTCCGGCATGCCCGAAGCCGCCGCCAACAGCTCGTCGCTTATGACTCCCCCATTGGCCACGCAGGCTTCCACTGCGTCCTTCGCGGCGCGCACCCGCGGCCGCTCCTCTGCCGCCACACGGCGAAGCACCGCATTGGCCAACCCCGCTGCCCGAGGCGCCACGTCACGCACCAGCTCCACGCCCTGAGAGACCGCCACCTGCGTGGCGGTGTCCAAATGCAGCAGCTCAAAGCAGGCCAGCCGCAAGGCATCCCGCACCCGAGGCTGCAAACCCTTAGGCTTTGCCACATAGCGGTCCAGCACATCGTCCAGCTGCCCCACGCAGGCGCAGGTGCCCAGCACCAACCGAGACGCAAGCCCCCGCGACTTAAGCGAAAGCCGAGTCATCTCCGGCGCCACGCGCAGCAGCTCGCGAGCGTAGGCATCCCGCCGCCTCGCCCTGGACACCACCGTCAACGCCACTTTTCTCGCAGGAGCGCAGGAGGCCATAGGCTAGATCTTCTCCCAGGTAGCATTCTTCACATCATGCAAGCCACGCGCCCAGGCAGCCGCGTCCATCTCGCGCTTGCCGTCGGGCTTCACCTCAAGGAGCTCCAGCGCCCCATCACTGCAACCCAAGAGCAGTGCTTTATGCACCAGAGCCACCTGCCCAGCGGCTATATTGGCCGCCTCCGGTTGCCGAGAAACCCGTGCCCTCATGACCCGCAAGGCTTTGGCGGCCACCACCGCGCGAGAAGGCGCCGCATCCATGGATGCCTGCACCTTGCGTGCATTGTCTGCGGCAGTGAGCGCTGGGTCCAGCGCCATCTCCTGCTTGGCGATCTTTTGGGCGTAGGTCACCAACGACTCATCCTGAGCCTGCCACTCAAGTGTTCCGGCTTCCATGGCGTTAAGGGCATCCACCAGCAGGTCTGCGCCCAACTGTGCCAGCTCGTCCATAAGGATGGGGGCGGGTTTATCGGCAATTTCCACTGAACCGGTAAGGCTGTAGTCTCCAGCATCCAGCTCATGGACCACCTGCATGATGGAGACGCCCGCGCGCTCGTCGCCTGCCAGAATGGCTCGTTGGATGGGAGCGGCGCCTCGCCAGCGAGGCAGCAGCGACCCATGGACGTTCACTGTGGGGGCGATCTCCATAACACTGTCGGGCAGAAGCGCGCCGTAGGCTGCCACGCAGATGACGTCGGGGGCGAGATCTTTGAGCTGCTGGAGCACCTCCGGGGTGATGCGCGAAGTCTCAATCACCGGAATTTGACGCTCCTGAGCTGCAACTTTGACAGGGGAAGGCACCAGCTTTTTGCCACGGCCGCGCACGGCATCTGGTCGAGTAACAGCCGCCACCACATCAAAGTTTTTGTTCAGGGCTTCCAGCGAAGGCACCGCGAAGTTGGGAGTGCCCATAAACAGCACGCGCATGGGGATCTCCTAGTCAGTCTCGCCGGGGCGCACGCCCTCTTTGATAGCGGCCTCTACCTGGCCTTTTGCCTTCATGCGGGCCATGGGGCCCAGATGGTCCAGCATGGTGACGCCGTGCAGGTGATCGATCTCGTGCTGCAGGCAGCGGGCCATGAGCGAGCCCTCGGCCTCGTAGCGCATGGTATCGCCGTCGAGGTTCTGTGCATGGACCACCACGTGGCTGGGACGCTCCACATCCACCGAGATGCCCGGGAACGACAGGCACCCCTCCGAGCCCATCATAGGCTCGCCGTCGGCCTCGATGATTTGGGGGTTGATAAGCACGTAGGGATTCTTGGCCGTGCCATCGCCCCAATCGCAATCGATGACCACCATGGACACCGACTTGCCAATTTGCGGCGCTGCCAACCCGCAGCCCTCTGCTGCATACATGACGTCCAGCATATGGTTGGCCAGCTCTTTGACCTCGTCGTCAATGGTCTCGATGGGCTCCGTCTCCCCTTTGAGGACGGGGTCGCCCATCAGCACAATCTCATCAAGCATAGAATCTTTAGCAGCCATAACGCTCCTTGTGGTCTAACTTTTCTCCCTTCCATTTTACCCACCTCGTCCCCTCTCTTAAGAAAAGCCATGAGATATGGCAATCCCTCTCTCTGCCGAGAAGGACGTGCAACCGGGAGTGATATCACGGAAGGATATACGGTATCATTTTCTTGTATTATGATACCGTATTCTGCTCAATGATACCGAAAGGATCTCCATGCACCGTTATGAGTACCACTGGCCGGAGCTTGCGCTGGATCCCACCATCGTTCGGCTTCTTACCGAAGCGGAGCGGAATCGTGGTGCTTGGAAAACTTCTTCAGAAGAAGCACCAACCTCTCTTCCGTCTATGGCATCCGGTGCAAGAATCTTAAGTACCCTCGCATCCAACGCCATCGAGGGAATCCGAACCACACCAGACCGTGGCATCGCCGTAGCAGAAGGAACGGTCACACCGCATACTCATGACGAACGAGAAATCGCCGGCTACAGCGATGCCCTTGCTCTCGTTCAGGAGAATTATCGCGCCATGGAAGTTTCTGACAACTTAATCCTTCAGTTGCATCGTGACCTTTATCGAAGAAGCGGCGATTCCCTAGGCGGGCACTTCAAGGACAGCGACAACATCATCGCCGAGGTCGCCACAGATCGAAAGGCGTTCACCAGGTTTAAGCCTGTATCCGCAAGTCGCACTCCAGATGCCGTAAAAGAACTCTGCCATGCGTGGTCTGAGACCCGCCAAAGTGGCATCATAAGCCCTCTCCTCCTTTGCGGGGCCTTCGTGCTGGATTTCACCTGTATTCATCCATTTTTAGATGGTAATGGGCGCATGAGCAGAATTTTGACCCAACTCCTACTCCTCAAAGACGGCTACGACGCCGTACTCTACTCTCCCATCGAGGCTATCATCGAACGTAGACGCCAAGAGTACTACGATGCCCTGCAAGCATCTTCAGTGGGTTGGCACGAGAACATTTCAGATCTCAAGCCATTCCTTTGCTTCCACCTCGAAACTGTGATCGAGTGCCAGCGGGAGGCTTTGCGTCAAATCAGAGAGCAGAATGATACCGCAGCATCAAAGACCCAGAAAGTCATTGCATTCATGGCGTCTCGCCAGGCCCCATTTAGAAAAAAGGACATTCTCAACGCATTGCCTGATATCTCCGAGATCACAGTCAAACGAACGCTCGCGGAGGCCAGACGAGACGGCCTAATCGCTCTACTAGGCGCTGGTAAGTCCTCTGCCTACGTTTGGAAAGGCGAACGCTAAAAAAGGGACCTTATATTCACCGCCGCCACTTCGACAGGAGCGCTCGGTGTCACGCCGAAGCAGTTGCTGGAGAAGCTGGCGTTTCTGTTTGATCGCTTTTTTATTTTTAATTATTAATTAGAAAGGAAAGTTGTCCTCATCGTCATCCCAGTCGCTAGGAAGTATAGGCGCTCCATTCTTGTCAAAGGAGGGATTGCAGGTACAAGGATCTAGTTCCGCAGCTGAAGGTCTTTCTAGACACACCTTGGGAGGAAGGTTAACCACTTCAATTTTAAATGTTTTTGTGTGACTAGCAAGTTGCAACAGTAAACGCTCAAATCCAACTAAATTATCTATCATAAAGTGAGTAGCCCTTGGTAAAACGCGCCTGGGAATTGGAACATGCGCTCTTTGCCATCAAGGAATATGACGATCTTTCCTCGATCGCGATCTACCTTGCACACCTCGCCGTAGCCGAAGGCCCGGTGGAACACTGTGTCGCCCGGCTCGAGAGCATCGAGCGCAGCTTCGTCCACTTTGGAAGCTGCAGGTTTTTGCTCAACCTCTGCTGGCCAACCCTTAAGCCACCAGCCAGGGCGATGGCCTGTAGCTTTGGAGCCACGTGCCGAGAAGGTGAACTCTACTCCTCTGTCTTTAAGACCTTGCATACGCGGACGCAGCTCAGCACCCCCGAATACCCAAAGGTTGCCGTCCTTTTCACGACGGTCAACGAAGGGGACATTATCTGAAGCAAATTCCGAGGTAATCCAGTCCCTGGGCACAGCTACGGTTTCTCCGACTGTAGCTACAACTACATCACCAGCACTAATGGGCTCGGGTGCCTCTGTATGGATGCGATGTTCGCGACCACTGGGGGTGATCATGGATTCCTCTTGCGCCGCCTGCAGATAGTCGATCTCAGATAGCGACGTGTCGAAAAGACCCACGCGCTCGCCGGCGTGCCGGTTTACGCCTGCATACTCGAGGCTCGCGTCCTCATAGCGCCGGAACTTGTAGATGGCGTCGTTCATGAGGGCGTCATTGAAGACGCCGAGCGAGACGAGCAGCTCGAAGTCCTCCACCGTGAGCCCGCACACCTTCTGGAACAGTCCCGACTCGAAGCGCCTGATGACGTCCTTGAACGTCTGTTCGCGGTAGTCGGTGAGGTACATGAAGACGGGGATCCTCGTGGCAAACTTGATGAGCTTCTCCTGCACGAGCTTGCGCTTGCTCCGGACCTCCTTCTCTTCCTGAGTGAGCTGCTTCTTATCCTTGGGGGTGAGGTCGCCCTCGCTGTCGCGTTTGGCCTTCTTGACGGCCTCGCTCTTGTTGACGATGGTCTCGAGCACATGGTCGCCCAGGGCGCGGAAGCCCTCGATGCCCATGATGGCGTCCATGGCCCGCTCGTCGTCGATGATGCGCTGGAGCGTTGCGTTGTCCACGTTGACGAGCAGGGCACTCTCCCACCGGCGCGCCAGCAGCGTGGCCGAGGTGCCGGCCATAGCCATGTCGAGGATCTCAGCCGCGCTCACCTCACGCATGGTCGAGCCGTCGTAGGCGAGGACCGGCAGGAAGTCAATGAACTCCCCCACCTTCTGCTCCGGGCCCACGTCGCTCTCCACATCCAAGCGCACCGAGTAGTCGGACACCATGCGGAGGCTGCGGTCCAACGCGAAGTCGAAGACGTACGCCTCCCGCTTGATGACCTGCACCCGCCCGTCGTCGTCGACGGCCGTCCACGGTGACTGCACGCGGAACGCCGCCTGGAAGTAGGTCTCCGGGCTCCGCATGTTGGTGAGCATGAAGATGCCGCCCCACGGCTTGACGGTCACGCCGGTGGTGAGCTTGCCGCAGGTGAGTGTGATCGTCTTGCTCTCCAGCGGGTCATCCATGGAGGCACGCACCTTGTCTAGGGCGACCTCGCCCATGCCGGCCTCGGAGCCGGCGCAAACGTTGACCGTGTAATCGTGGAAGAACGTGTTCTGCCGCTCGCGCAGGAGGTTGCGCATGGCGTAGCAGCTGCTCACCCGCGGCAGGTACCAGAGGGTGTGGTTGAGCATGGAGAGCAGTCGGGCGTCAGAGTATGGCATGGCAGGACGCTCGGAACCCAGCTTGAGGTCGCCCACAGTGGAGGGGCCGTGGGCGCCACGGATAAGGTCGAGCCACTTCTGCACGGAGTCCTTGAGCACGAACTTGGCTGAGTCACCCTCCCCCGTGGCCTCGAAAAACACGTTGAGGTCGAAGGTGTTGAACTCGCCGCCCTGCGCCACGCGGCGGATGTCCTCGGGCATCTGGTAGGTGAGCATGACCATGCGGGGCAGCGCCTCGTAGGGGTTAGGGGTCCCGGGATGCTCCGCAGGCCACGCCTCCTTGGCGGCCTGCTCGTCGGAGTAGGTCCAGTTGTAGATCTGCTCCTCGATGAACTCACCGGAGTTGAGGGCGCGGAAGGGCGTACCCGAGAGAAACAGGTAGTAGCGGGTGAAGATGGGCAGGTCGCCCTCGTCGATGCCGTTGCCGGTGTTGACCTTGCCGATGCCGGTATCCTGTGGGCCCGTGTCACGCTCGTCATCGTCCTCCTGCGAGAAGAGGCCCTTCGCGTTCTCATTCCAGGCGCCGAAGTGGTACTCGTCGAAGATCACAAGGTCCCAGTCCTCGGTGCGCACCCACTCGTGCTGGGGCTTGAAGGCCCCGTTCCTGCCCTTGCCGAGGAAGTCTTGGAACGATCCGAAGCACACGATGGGCCGGTCCTTGTCGGCAGCCTCGTACTGCCGGGAGATGTCGGGGTCGCCGGGTCGTGCGGGGCGGCTGATGAACTGCCAGCCCTCGAAGTCCACATGCGTCTTGAGGTCCTCCTCCCACGCCGCCTTGACCGCCGGCTTGAAGGTGAGGATGAGGACGCGCTTGAACCCCATGCGGCGGGCGAGCTGGTACGACGCGAAGGTCTTGCCGAAGCGCATCTTGGCGTTCCAGAGGAACTTGGGGGTGCGGTCCGTGGCCTCGCCGTCAAGGAAGCGGAAGTACCTCTCGGTCTTCTCGACGGCCGCGAGCTGCTCTGGGCGCATGGCGAAGGAGTTTGGACGTCCCCTGACCGCCTGGGTGCGGTCGCGCACGGCGCTGTAGGCCACCTGGACGTCCCCGACGGAACAGGCGAACCACTCGGTGAGCTTGCCGGCGTCGTCACGCTTGCGACGGATCCTCATCTCGTCCACGAGCACCCGATGCACCTCGTGGTCCATGAAGGTGGTGCCGTCGGCGCGCATGGCCGGAGCCGCGAACTCCACGTGGTAGGGCTTGATGCCGGGCTTGAGCGTGGGATAGTGCTCGTGCATGCGCTCCTCGACGGTGCGGCTGGTGTAGCCCACCTTGAGGAGGCCGGAGAGCTCGGGGTTGCTGGGCTCGCTGTAGGCGTAGATGACCGGCTCGGTGCTAGGACGCCCGGGAAGCAGGTTGGCGGCGGGCATGGCTAGACCATCTCTTTAATTGTATTAACAATAAAATATCGCTCTGAATCAGTTAACCCATAAATATCAAAGAGCATCTCATCATCCAGAGAATCATCCAGAGAATGAGGGACTGGCACAAAACGGTAGGTCTTCGCCGTTGCGTCTTGACTCACTTTTGCCAGGCTATGTAAAAATCTAACGAACTTTGTCTTTAGATAACAAGATAATGACTTTGCCTGTTCTTCCGAGGAAATGTGTCCAGCCCCTACCACAACATACGACTCCGTACATACAGATCCCGGAGCACCAACAAACGCATTCATATTATCGTCTGGCAGCTCGGTACCTATATTATTTGCTCTAGGAGTAAATACTTTCCAAAGCGGTATCCACTCTTTATGAGATTCAACTTGCTCCTGAGCTATATAACCAACTTTCTTCCCTCGCCCATAGCATCGTACACAGTCATGATCCGACCGCTCACGATTATAAAAGTGCTGGCTGTTAACAAATGAAGTGTCAAGACCAAAAGGCTTACGAGGCGAAATCCATTTTTCCATGCTAATAAAGTTTGGATCTTCTTTTACCTTCTTAAGAATGCTCAGCGCCTCGTAGTAGCGAATAAAGATGCCATTAGAATCATAATCCAACTCACGAGCATTCATCTCGACAGAACCGTTTTGGTGAGTATACACATCAACTTTACTACTACTCTTATCCCGGTCCCAAAGAAAGTAGCAAACACCGCCTCGAATATTGACCCCAGGAAAGCAGTCAGAAGTTATCGGATAATCATGCAGCTCCGCCAGTTGCATACTAGTCAGCATTTCATTTCTAAACGAACCAAGACCTTTCCCGCCTGAATACCATCTTGCCGGTATGATCATTGCAATGTATTTCGGATTGAATTTTATAGCATTCTCTACAAATAGTTGATATATAGGACTTGCACTCGCCTGCGCACCACCATCAGAGAGTTGATAAGGTGGATTCGCAACGATGACGTCGAACTTCATGTCTTTGATCTCTTCCAGGTTCGTCGGGTGGATGAACTCGTATGCGTGCTGCTCGAGGCTCTCGTCCCTGTCGTAGTTGACCTTCGCCGCCCCGCACCACACGCACCGGCCGTTCTTCCAGGTGTGATGCGTGCGGCGGTAGCGCACGTTGCCCTCGGCCATGTCAAAACGCACCACCGAGTACCTGGAGTTGGGGTACTTGGAGCAGTAGAGACTGCGACGCGACAGCAGGCTGCAGAGCTCGGTGGTGGCGATGCCAAACAGCTGCTTCTTGTAGATGTGCTCCAAACGCTCGTCGAGGTCGGGGATCCTGCCCTCCAGGCCTGTGATCAGGCGCTTCGCGATCTCGCGCAGGAAGATGCCGCTCTTGCACGCGGGGTCAAGGAACGTGGCGTCCGGGTCCTCCCAGATCCCGTCCGGCAGCATGTCGAGCACCTGGTTGGCCACCTCGGGAGGAGTGAACACCTCGTCGTTTGACAGGTTGGCCAAGCAGCTCAAGACGTCGGGGTTGTAGGTCTCCGTGAAGAGGTCAGCCATGGTCCACCACCCCGAAGATCGAGGTGGGCGCGAACTCGGCAACGACGGGGGCGAGACGGACGTTCGTCCCCTCCTCGACACCCCACGCCGTCCCCGTGGATGGGAACAGGCTCGGCGTCTCCTCCTGGTTCTCCAGAAGGTCGCAAAGCCGGTAGTCGCGGCGCTTGACCTTGTCGCCGAAGACGAGGGACCACTCGGAGAAAGTAATGGGCTCCCCTTGCGCCGTCTTCATGGTGAGTGCGTCACCGCACTGGATATTGCGCGACAGCACGAAGGCGATGGCATCGAGGAACTCGGGGCTGCCGAAGCGTCCGCAGACACGCTCCCACTCTTGGGTGACGATGCCGAGAAGCCGGTCGCGGCACTCCGCGACGTTGTCCTCGAGCAGCTCCACCCCGTAGAGGCTCGCAACGGCGACGAATGCGTCGCGCTCCCAGACGGCGGCGTCGCGCCTGCACCGCCGGGTCGCCACGGCGAGCTTGCGGCGGAGCACCTCGGCGAGGAAGTTGCCGTTACCGCACGCCGGTTCGAGAAACCGGGAGTCTATGCGTTCAGTCTCCTGCCTCACCATGTCGAGCATGGCGTTTACCTCGCGCTCCGCGGTAAAAACTTCGCCATGATCCACCACGCGCCGGCGCGATTTGACCTGACCCTCTCCCACTTATTCGCCCTTTGAACAGGCGCGGCAGGAGGCCTAGGCTTTGAAAAGGTGTGCCTTTTAAATACCTCTCCCCACACCTTTTTTAGAGACCTCTTGCCACGCAAACTGCAGCTGAATACATGAATTATCACATTGATTAGCTTCGCTGGAAAGGCACACCTTTCGGTAGGTCGCAGAAACCCTACCTCCACATCTAATCCTATTAAGCTTCTTGGCGTCGCCAGCTATCAAAGGTAGAAAGACTCACTCCTAATTGCTGGGCGGCTTCTTTGCGAGTTATCTCCCCTTGGTCAAAGGCATTTTTGACAAATGTATAAGTGGGTGGTTGCTCTATTCGAGGCCTCCCCAAATGTTTGCCACGGGCCCGAGCAGCAGCAATGCCTTGGGCTTGGCGTTCGCGAATCTTATCTCGCTCCATTTGAGCAACGTATGCAAGTAATTGCAAAACAATATTGGACAAGAAATTACCCGTGAGACCACCAACGGTATTACGTGTATCTAGCAAAGGCATGTCTAACACCACCACGTCCACACCTCGCTCATGGGTGAGATCCTGCCAAACACTCAGAATTTCATCGTAATTGCGACCAAGACGATCGATACTGGCGACGTACAACACATCACCTGGTTTAAGTCTCCGTATTAGAGAGCGCCACCCTGGACGATCGAAGTTCTTTCCACTGGCCTTGTCTGTGACTATCTCATCAAGATCCAGTTTAGAAAAAGTATCGAGCTGCCTATCAAGGTTTTGATCTGCAGCAGAAACACGAGCATAGCCAAATAAACGCGAAGCCATACAGCCCTCCCCTACGAGCACTAAGAGGCTGGATTGGCCTGAAAACCAATCCTGGGGAGGAGGTGATACTTAGTATAGCGTACATTTGTTCTATTTTATAGACTTGGATTGAGGTTCACATGATAAAGGTGAAATGTTGTACATATATTGGTACAATATAAGCAGTATACATATAGGAGGTTATATATGGAATGTGTAAGCTACTCAGGGTTTCGACGCAATTTGCGGGAATACCTTGATAAGACTCGTGATGATGCCTGCGAGATACTTGTCACGAGCCAAGATCCGACTTCAAATGTCGTAGTAATGAATGCTTCTGAATACGACTCCCTCATGGAAACGTTAAGAATCTACGAGAATCCAGAGCTCCATCAGAAAATACTCAAAGGAGTAGCCTCGGCTGCATCAGGAGATGTATTTATTCATGACTTAATTGATGATATGGATATCTCAAATGTCTGTGAATAGGAGTAGTCAGAAAGAACGCCACAAAGTTTGGACGACTGATTCTTGGGAAGATTATCTTTCTTGGCAAGCAGGTGATAAAGCCACATTGCGAAGAATTAATCGATTAGTAGAAGAAATATGTCGAACTCCTTTCGAAGGCATAGGAAAACCGGAGCCACTAAAAGGAGACTTATCGGGCTTGTGGTCTAGGCGAATCGACCATAAAAACCGTCTGGTGTATAAGCCTGAGGATGATTGCGTGCTTTTCCTCTCTTTACGCGACCATTATTAGCGAGATAATCTTTTCCCAACCTAGCGGCCATACTTTATGGGCACGCCTTTTACGTCGTTTATTTGATACACCTACCTTGATTCCGTATCATATTCGCGACATTAGGTAGATCATGAAACGAGCTCTTCCCTTTAGAACTCGCCAAGCAGCTAAAGACATAGAGCAATCCATACGCGATTGGCGAAGACTTCAGACCATTACTTCAGATGAACTTGCTGATATGGCGGGAGTTTCTCGGTCTACGTTGTCTCGTTTAGAGAATGGAGATCCATCGGTGAGCTTGGCGACTCTCCTTAATATTTGCAATGCCTTTGCGCTCACGGATCGTGTCATTGATGCAGTGGATCCCTATGAGACGGATTATAGACGGGCAAGAGCGCCTTAAAGTCTGCCGCAGAGGGTGAGCAGGCCGAAGTAGTTAAGCATTTCCTTACGTGAACAGGAGCTTTTTGCGAGTGTGCTGGATGAGAAGCAGATCATATTTGATGCGTGATTAAACTAGGGCCAAATCAGGCGGCTTTCAGGCACAGGAGGCTCTTATGGTGCAGATTCCTTCTCGCACGCTAGGTGTTGGCGCTACTTGTCCTCTTGAAGTCTCTGCAGTGGGCTTAGGCTGCATGGGATTGAGCCATGGTTATGGGCCTGGACCAGACTGGGACGAGTCGGTGGATCTTATCCGCCGCGCCCATGCTATGGGCTACAGCTTTTTGATACTGCCGAGGGCTACGGCAGTGGCCACAACGAGCGCCTGGTAGGCGAAGCGGTGGCACCCTTTAGGTCTGAGGTTGTGGTGGCAACCAAGCTGCATATTCCAGAGACTACGATGGATAGTCGTGTGAAATATGATCTCTATGGCGTGATTCGCGAGCATTTGGAGGCTTCGCTGAAGCGCTTGGAGACAGATTATGTCGATTTGTACTATCAGCATCGGATGAATCACACTATTTCACCCGAGGCGGTAGCTGAAGTCATGGGGCGTTTGACTGATGAAGGCTTGATTCATGGCTGGGGCCAATCGCAGTCGACTCCCGAGGAGATCAAGCTAGCCTATGGAGCCTGTCCGCTTACGGCGGTTCAGAGTGAATACTCCATGATGGAGCGCATGTTTGAGAGTGAAGTGATTCCGCTTTGTGGGCAGCTGGGCATCGGCTTTGTGGCCTTCTCCCCAATGGGCGAAGGGTTCTTATCGGGTAAGTATGCACCCAAAGAGCAATCTGAATACTTGGGTGACGATGTGCGCCGTGGCATCACGCGCTATAACAAAGCAAACATGGAGGCTAATGAGCCGTTGCTGGAGCTGCTGGATCAAGTGGCGGCTAAGAAGGGCGCAACAAAGGCCCAGATTGCCCTGGCATGGATGCTCGACCGCCATGACTTTGTAGTGCCAATCCCTGGAGCACGCAGACTAGACAGGTTGCAAGAAAACCTGGGGGCCGCGGTAGTGAGGTTGAGCGCCAGCGAGCTTGAAGCGCTTGATGATGCGCTGGCAGCCATCGAGATTCATGGCAATCGTACCGACGAGGACATCATGGCACTCTATGCCAATGAGGAGGCTAATCCTACAAGGCTGACTACATAAAGTCGTAGGGGTCCACGTCGATAGCTACAGAAACACCTTTGGTGTTCACTGCCGCACAGGTCTCGGCCAGCAGTGGGCCAAGGGTTGCGGTGGCAGGAGCTTTGATGAGCACGTGGAATCGGTAGCGGTCTTTGACCTTGGCCTTTACGCATTCGGTAGGGCCGAGGATCTGCCAGCCAGCTAGATCTTGCGTGCGTTGGCGTAACTGAGCAGCGATGTCTTGCACCACCTGCTGTACATGACGGCCGTTGGTGCCAGAAACCGTGATGTTTCCTAGGCGGGCGAAGGGCGGATAGCTGGCCTCTTGGCGCTGGGCCAGCTCCCATGAGCGGAACCCATAGCGGTCATGGCTTGCCACCGAGGTAATGGCAGGGTGGGTAGGCCAGTAGGTTTGAACGATCACCTGTCCGGCTTCCTGGCCGCGGCCGGCGCGCCCAGCCACCTGTTCTAATAGGTCGTAGGTGCGCTCGCCGGCGCGGAAGTCGGGAAGCTTCAAAGTAGTGTCGGCATTGATGACGCCCACCAGAGTGACCTCGGGAAAGTCGAGGCCTTTGGCGATCATCTGGGTGCCAATGAGCACGGCGCCCTCTGCTGCGTCGAACTCTTCCAGCAGCGCCTGATGGGCGCCTTTGGTTTTGGTGGTGTCGGCATCCATGCGAATGATGGGGGCGCCGGGCAAAAGCTGCGCAAGCTCGTCTTCCACCCGCTGAGTGCCCACACCATAGGCGGCCAGGTAGCGGCTGCCGCAGGAAGGGCAGTGGGTGTAGGGATTGGGATAGGCGTTGATGGACCAGCTGGACCCGCAGCTGTGGCACACCAGCTCATGAGTGCGCTCATGGTAGGTAAGCGCTGTGGAGCAATGGGGGCACTCGGGTACGCAGCCGCAGTCCTGGCACATGAGGAAGCTGGCGAAGCCTCGGCGGTTGAGCAGCAGCACCGATTTGCGTTTGGCTTGGTAGTTCTCTTTGAGCGCCTTGGCCAGCGTAGGTGAGAAGGGAGAGCCGTCTCCCTTGGAACCTTCTCGGCGCATGTCAACGATGCGCACGCTGGGAAGCTGGGAGGTACCCGGACGTTCTTCCATGGCCACGCGCGTCCAGCGGGTGCCACGCCAGCTGCCTTCTTGGGCACGCTGGATGGCCTCCATAGAGGGAGTGGCGCTGCCCAAAACGAGGGCTGCTCCACGCTCACGGGCCATCTGGGCTGCCACATCGCGGGCTTGGTAACGAGGGGCTTGATCTTGCTTGTAGGAATGCTCGTGTTCCTCGTCCACCACAATGAGACCCAAATTATGGATGGGCGCAAAAAGCGCCGATCGAGCACCTACCGCCACCTGGGCTTCGCCAGTGCGCAGGCGCTCCCACTGATCACGGCGCTCCCCTACCGAGAGTCGGGAGTGCAAGATGGACACTCGGTCGCCAAAGCGGCTGCGGAAGCGGCCTACGGTTTGGGCGGTTAGCGAGATCTCGGGGACCAGCACGATGGCCCCCTGGCCTGCGGCTAAGGTGGACTCGATGGCCTGGAGATAGACCTCGGTTTTGCCGGAGCCTGTGACGCCGTCTACCAGCACCACGTCCCCATTGGCGCTTTGGCGAGCCTCTTCTATGGCTGCGACGGCCTGCATCTGACCTTGGGTAAGCGCTGCAGGTCGTGATGCTTTGGCACTGGAGAGCGTAGTGGTTTCCATACCGCGAGCATAAGTGCGAGTTTCTACAGCCACCACGCCGCGCTTGGCCAGGTTGGTCACCACGCTGGCGGCTCCAGGAATCAGAGCTTTAAGGTCTGCCAAGCGCTGGGGACCCTCTGCCAAGGCAGCCAACACTTCTCTTTGGCGGCTGGCATTTTTGCGCGGGGTGAAATCGTTGCCATCATTGGTCAAACTTACCCAGCGGGCATCAGGGGCGCTCACCTGCTCATTGATGAGCTCCCAAGGACCGCCTTCCTGACTCTTATGCACCTTCACCGTCTGTCCTGGCGGCAGCAGCAGCCGCAGGCAGGCCGAAGGAGGAGCGGCATACTCCTGAGCCATCCAGAGCGCGACCTGGGCCGCCGTCTGATCGAATGCCGGGCTCGCAAGCACGCTCTCGATATCGCGTAGCTTGCCAGGATTGACGCCGGGGCTCACCTGGTCTGACAGGTTTGTGACATAGCCCACCGCTGCACGGCCAGAAAACGTCACCAACACCGTGGAACCCACCTGCACCTGAGACCC
The DNA here is from genome assembly GCF_004793925.1 of Muricaecibacterium torontonense. NCBI lineage: Bacteria > Bacillati > Actinomycetota > Coriobacteriia > Coriobacteriales > Atopobiaceae > Muricaecibacterium > Muricaecibacterium torontonense. The sequence continues at coordinate 173,455 of NZ_SRYE01000004.1, forward strand.
CAGCCCTTCTGGGACACGATAGTCATAGGTGCTGGTCAGAGCCCTTGTGGGGATGTCGAGCACTATGGAGGCATACTGGGCCACAAACGTTTCCTCTCACAGGGGATGTCGCAGATCTTATAGATACCAGCTCAATAGCTGAAGTGATACAGGTGGCGGCACGGGTTTCTCGGCATCTTGGAATTCCAGAATAGCCAAGAGCCCTTGGTACGTGACTTGACAGCTTAACCAAAACGACCCCCAAAGCCACCGGAGTGCTTTGGGGGTCTAAAGACTAGCCCATATCTGTGGGCGAGACGTGCAGAATCACGGATTCTAAGGTGCGAGGTGATTAGGCTTCGAGACGGGCGGCCTCAATCTTTGCGACGGCGTCCTTGAGCTGCTCCACCTTGTTGGTGTCTTCCCAGGTGAAGTCTGCGTCTTGGCGGCCAAAGTGACCGTAGGCGGCAGTCTTTTGGAAGATGGGACGGCGCAGCTTGAGGTCGCGAATGATGGCGCCGGGGCGAAGGTCGAAGACCTCTTTGACGGCCTGCTCGATGACGTTGTCGGGCACGACGCCGGTGTGATGGGTGTCCACCAGCACGGAGATGGGGCGAGAGACGCCAATGGCGTAGGCCAGCTCCACCTCGCAGCGGTTGGCAAGGCCGGCGGCCACCACGTTCTTGGCGACCCAACGGGCGGCGTAAGCAGCGGAGCGGTCCACCTTGGTGGCATCCTTGCCGGAGAAGGCGCCGCCGCCGTGACGGCCCATGCCGCCATAGGTATCCACGATGATCTTGCGGCCGGTAAGGCCGGTGTCGCCCATGGGGCCGCCCACCACGAAGCGGCCGGTGGGGTTCACAAAGATCTCTGCGTCCTGCCAGTCGATGTTGTCTTGGGCGAATACCGGCTCGATGACCTGCTCGATCATGTCCTTGCGGATGGTGTCCATGGACTCCACCTCAGGATCGTGCTGGGTGGAGATGACGATGGCGGTCACCGCCACAGGCTTGCCGTCCTCGTATTTGACAGTCACCTGGGTCTTGCCGTCGGGGCGCAGATAGGGCACAGTGCCGTTCTTGCGCACCTCTGCCAGGCGCAGAGCCAGCTTTTGGGCCAGATAGGCAGGCATGGGCATGAGGGCCGGGGTCTCGTCTGTGGCATAGCCAAACATCATGCCCTGGTCGCCGGCGCCCACGCGGTCGATGTCCTCCTCGGCCTCGCCGCGCTGAGCGGCAAAAGACTCGTCGACGCCCATGGCGATGTCGGGGGACTGCTCGTGGATCATGTTGATGACGCCGCAGGTATCTGCATCAAAGCCGTAGCTGGGGTCGTCGTAGCCGATGTTGCGGATCACGTCGCGGGCGATCTTTTGGACGTCCACGTAGGCCTGGGTGCGGATCTCGCCCGCCACAAGCACGGTACCGGTGGTCACAAAGGTCTCGCAGGCGCAACGCACATCATCCACGTTTGCCGGCTTGCCCGAAGGAGACACATAGCCCTTGTTTTGAAGATCGGTCTCTTTGGCAAGAATGGCGTCGAGGATGGCATCCGACACCTGGTCGCAAATCTTGTCAGGATGGCCCTCTGTAACGCTCTCAGAGGTGAAATAGGTGACATTGCTCGCCATTGCTACTCCTTCTGCAGCTTAAAGACTTAGGCTGCGCTCCTGTACCAGCCGGCCTAGGACGACCGACTGCGGGGACGCAAAAAATAAGGTCCCCCCGTTACTACCCAGGGGACCTTCAAATAATCAGCGAATTCCCCCGTCTTCCAAATGCTTCGAGCATTTGCCGAGATGTGGCACCCTACCTCGCTTTTGAGGCGGGTTGCCGGAGCTTCCTAGGGCTCGGTCCCTCTGCTCTGTGCACGGCGCAGACGCGTCGTACCTCTTGACGGCATAGGGGACTCTACCCCAACAAGACTTGTAAGGTGTCGCGCGTTCTTTCTGATACACAAGGTTTTAGAAAATGGGGACAAGAAGTAGAGACTGCGGCACTCCTGTTATGCGCCTCGTTCTTACGGGGGCATATTAGGCATTAACCAGTTCATTGTTGTGAACGTTTTTGGAGTACCATGTCGTGCCGGCTCAAAGGACGCTCTCCCCTATGGGGTGATCGCCTTCCTAAAACGCCGGGTTCTTAACTCACGAGTCCAAGGAGCGCTGTTGCATACCGTCTTTGCCATCTTCAAGCGGGATCTGCTTCGCATTCTTAAAAACCCCGTGGCCATTGTGATCACCATTGGCGTCGCCATCATTCCCGCCGCCTATGCCTGGTTAAACATCTTGGCCAACTGGGATCCCTATGCCAATACTTCCACTATGCCTGTGGCGGTGGCCAATCAAGATGCTGGGGCATCTGTAGACTTTGCCGACAAGGGCGCCACCGCCATCAATGTGGGCGCCCAGGTGGAAGCCCAGCTCAAGGACAACCACAAGTTGGGCTGGACCTTCGTAGACGCCGATGAGGCTAAAGCGGGTGTGGAATCCGGCCGCTACTATGCCGCTCTCGTCATTCCGGAGGACTTCTCAAAAGACCTCGCCTCAGTGCTTACCGGAAACATCACCAGACCTGAGCTGGAGTACTACGTAAACGAGAAGCTCAGCGCCGTGGCCCCCAAAGTCACCGACTCCGGGGCCTCCACAGTAGAGAGCTCCATCGACGATTCGTTTGTTGAGACAGTGACCACCGCCGTGGTGGAGGCAGCCAAGACCGAGGGACTCACTCTAGAGAACCGCACTTCCTCAGGCACCGACGCCACCCGCCAAAAAGTGTTGGATGCCCGCGATCAGATTGCCTCCATCTCGCAGCTGCTCAAAGATACCCAAAGCTCCTGCCAAACGGCCAAAGACACCATTGTGGAGGCCAAAGCCACCACCTCCCAACTCAAAACGTCAGGCGAGAATGCCCATGCCAATCTAGAGCACGCCCTAGGCTCGTTGGAGACCACGCGCACCAAGACCAACGCGCTTGCCCAAAAGCTCGACAGCTCTCTAGTGAATGGCGCCACCACCATCTCTGGCATCTCTTCTGAGGCCGCCTCGAACACGGCTGCCATACACGGCACGCTAAGCTCTGCCAACGGCACGCTAAGCTCGGTGGCCACCCGGTTGCAATCCACCAAGGACTCGCTGAGCGCCGCAAAGACCTCGCTGGACAATGCCGTCGCCGCCCTGCCAGACACCGGATCCATCGCAGATCTCAAGAGTCGCCTTAAAGCCGAGTCCCAGCGCCTAGGCCAGCAACTTAGCGCCCAACAGGCCCTGCTGGACAAGGTGAAGACCGCGCTGGATGCAGCCCAAACCTCCACCAATGAGACCAACGACGCAGCTCAATCCATCAACAATGAGGTGCAATCGACTGCCAACAACCTGTTGTCCACGCGCCAGGCACTGGCAGATGAGGCTCTCCCCCATCTTACAAGCGCCTTGGACTCGTTCTCCTCGGCAGGCAATGGATTGGCTGGCACCCTAGGCAGCCTGGACAGCCTTTTGGACCAAGCTCAGGTGTCTCTCGACTCCTTGGCCTCCACCTTGGATCAGGCGTCCACGGCACTAGGAAGCACCCAGACCTCTTTGGACAATGCCTTAGAATCGTTGGACAACCTGGCCACCGATCTTTCTGCCATCGACAGCTCCCAGGTAATGGAAGCTTTGAGAACCTATACAGGGGCCAATACAGATCAGATTTCATCATTTATGTCATCTCCTGTGACCATCGATGAGAAGACGGTCTATCCGGTAGCCAACTACGGCACTGGCGTCACTCCCTTCTACACAGACGTGGCCCTGTTTGTAGGTGGCTTCGTGCTGGTATCCATCTACAAGCTTGAAGTGGACCGCGAACAGGTAGGCGATTTCAAGCCATGGCAGGCCTACTTTGGAAGGTGGATGCTCCTTAACCTGGTGGGCATCCTGCAAGCGCTTATTACGTGCATAGGCGACATCGCGCTTGGCATCCAATGCGTCCATCCGGTCGCCTTCGTCTTTGCGGGACTGGTGGAGTCCTTTGTCTATGTCAATATGATCTACGCGCTGGCCGTGGCCTTAAAGCATGTGGGCAAAGCCCTTGCAGTGGTTATTCTGATCCTGCAAATCCCGGGGTCCTCCGGCCTCTACCCCATTCAGATGCAGCCGGGCTTCTTTCAGGCCCTCTACCCCTGGTTGCCCTTCACCTACGGCAACAACGCCATGCGCGAGGCCATCGCCGGCTTTTATGGCAGCTATTACGTCGAGAGCCTTTGCATCCTGCTGCTCTACGTGATCCCCTCGCTCATCATTGGCGTGGCGTTGCGGCGCCATTTGCTCAACATCAACCGCCTCTTTGACGCCAAGCTCCGCGAGACAGACCTTATGGCCTGCGAGGAGACCGAGCCTCCACAGGCCAACTTCCGACTCACCACCCTGCTCAAGGCAGCGCTGGATTCTGCCGCCTACCGCCAGGTGTTCGAGATGCGCATGGCCTGGTTTAACACGCACTACGAAACCATGGTGCGCTGGGGCTTCCGCGCCCTGCTGCTCTGCTCCACCGTGCTGCTCATTCCTCTGTTCATAGCCACACAGGAGATCAAGTTTGCAGTGCTCATCCTCTGGATCGTCTCCATTTTGCTGCTCATCCTCTATCTGGTGACCATCGAATACATCCACGACATGGCTGCCCAAAAAATGGGGCTTTCCGAGCTCTCCCAATCCCAGATCATGGCCATGGTAAGCGACCGGCTCAATCATGAGGTGGCCCCTTTCGCCCCCTTCTCGGCCATGCGCAAGTTGGATGAGAGCCACGACAAGGCCAAAGAGCGCCTGGAATCACTTATCAATCATAAAACCGATGAGGCGGCAGGGCCCGCGCCCGAAGAGAGACCCAAGTCAAAGGATCGAGACGCGAAGGGAGGCGATGAGTAGTGCGCAAGATTTGGCAACTGTTTAAGATGGATCTGCATCGAAGCACTATGAACGTCATCGCCGGCATCGTGTGCCTAGGCTTGGTCATAGTCCCTTCCCTCTATGCATGGTTCAACATCGCCGGAAGCTGGGACCCTTACTCCAACACCAAAAACCTCAAAGTGGCTGTAGCCAACACCGACGAAGGCTATACCAGCGACCTGATGCCCCTCTCCATCAATGTGGGCGACAAGGTGACCTCGGCGTTGCGGGAAAACGATCAAATTGGCTGGCTCATCACCAGCGAACAGGACGCGCTGGAAGGCGTGCGCTCCGGCCAGTATTATGCAGCAGTGATCATCCCACCCAACTTCTCCAGAGACCTGCTTGGCATGCTCTCGGCAGACCCCCACACCTCTGCCTTGGACTTCTACGTGAACGAGAAGGAAAACGCCATCGCCAATGTGGTGACCTCCAAGGCCTCTTCTGCGCTCAAGAATCAAATTGACACCACCTTTGCCCAGACGGTGAGCTCGGTGGGCTCCTCAGTGCTGGGCGATTTGGGATCCTACTTGGGCTCCGACGAGATGACCCAGCTGGCCAACCGCATCGTTGCCTCGCTGGACCACACCCAGCAGACCCTCACCAGCACTGCCGCCAACGTGAAGAGCTACGGAGCCTTGGTATCCTCCGCCAAATCCCTGGTAGAAGGCTCAGCCGGCTTAGTAGGTACCGAGAAAAACTCCACCTCTGATTTGCAAGACGCCTTGAACGGCGCCTCCAGCGGCGTGGGAAGCCTCAAAGATGCGCTTGGTTCTGCTTCGAGCACCGTCTCTGACGCACTCACCTCTGGAAGCGACTCGCTGGATTCCATCAAGGACTCCATCGACAGCGTCTTTGACAAAGCGGGCTCTTCTACCACTCAGGTTGCCAACGACTTAGAGTCGATTGCGGGCACCTTGAACGGGAGGAAAGAGGCAGTGGACGCCCTGTTGGGAGGGTTTACCGCTCAGCGCGACCAGCTCCAAGAGCTCCGCGATCGCCTGGAAGACGAATACAACCAAGACAACCAGCTCACTGCAGCCGAGCGGGCAGTGCTACGCAGCCTGGACCGGGCCTTGGAAGCCAGCGAGCGTGCGCTGGCGTCCTTATCGGCAGCCTCTCAAAGCCTGGAAGAGCTGGGCGCAGAGATCTCTCAAATGGCCCAGGAGCTCAAAGACGGCACCACCAGCGCCGCCGACGCCAAGGCAAAACTGGAGGGGCTCGTGGAAGGCTCCAAAACCAGCCTGGACAGCGCCAAGGGCACCTTCAATGACGACGTGGCGCCGTCGCTGACCTCGCTCTCTGAGGCCATCACCCAGAGCGCCGACGACGCAGGAGCCCTCAAAGGCGGCTTGGACTCCACTTTGCAAGCCTTGGCGGTCACTGGCGATTCTGCCGCCCAGGACCTGGAGTCCATCCAGGAAGCGTTGGATAAGGTGTCCGGCGATTTGAATGGAGCTTCCGAGGACGTCTCTACCTTGAAAGAACGGCTGGCGGCTGCAGTAGCCTCCCAGGACGTAGAGTCGATTCGCGCCATCCTGGCAGAAGACCCCCAGGAGCTGTCGCAGTTCTTATCGGCACCGGTGGATCTCAAACGCGTGGCGGTCTTTCCTGTGGCCAATAATGGCAGCGCCATGGCGCCCATGTACAACTCGCTGGCCCTTTGGGTGGGCGCCATCATTTTGGTGGTCATGCTCAAAGTGGAGCCCAGCAAGAAGGAGGAGGCTCAGCTGGGAGGGCTCACGCTCACCCAGGCCTATTTGGGGCGCTTGGGCATTTTCTTGGTGCTGGCCACTCTTCAGGCTGCGCTGCTTTGCGCAGGCGACCTCTTTTACCTGCAGATCCAATGCGAACACGTGGGTCTGATGTTTCTCACCTGCATCTTGGTGTCGTTGGTATTCACCAACATCACCTATGCGCTCACCGTATCCTTTGGCGACGTGGGCAAAGCGCTGGCGGTAATCCTTATGGTGATCCAGATCGCCGGAGCCGGCGGGTCGTTTCCTGTGCAGATGCTTCCTGCACCCTTCCAGGCGGTCTATCCGTTCTTGCCCTTCGTGCAGTCCATGCAGCTTATGCGCGGATGCATAGGCGGCATCTACGGCAACGACTTTGTGGTTCATCTGCTGGGGCTTTTAGGCTTTTTGGCGCCGGCGCTCATCTTGGGCCTGGTGCTCCGTCGCCCCTTGGTGCGCCTCAACCATTGGATCGAGCACCAGTTGGCATCCACCAAGGTGATGTAGCCTGAGATGGCGAAGGTGCCGGTGGGGTCGAAGGGTTTCTTGGCAGCGTTTGCCATCTTGCAGACGGACAAGCTGTGAGGTCTTAAGGGTAGCCCCTCTTGCGGTGTACCATGAAACGGCAGCTAGGCCCTAGGATGCACATCTTGGGGATTGGTCGGTTACACGAGCGGCTGAGTTTTGGCCTGTGAGGAGTTGTTTTGAGCGATACATCCGTGCGCGTGCGTTTTGCGCCGTCCCCTACCGGCAAGCTTCATGTAGGCGGCGCCCGTACTGCCATTTATAACTGGGCGTTTGCCAGGGCTCACGGCGGCACCTTTATCCTGCGTATCGACGACACTGATCCCACACGCTCTACCAGCGAGAACGAGGGCATCATCTTGCGCGCCATGCGCTGGCTGGGCTTGGACTGGGACGAGGGTCCTCAGGTGGGCGGCCCCTGCGCTCCCTACAAACAGACTGAGCGCCTGGATATCTATCGCAAGGCCGCCCAAAAGCTGTTGGATGAGGGCAAAGCCTACCCTTGCTTTTGTACGCCGGATCAGCTGGAAGCAGACCGCAAGGCAGCCCAAGCGCGCAAGGATCCCTTCCAGGGCTACCAACGCAGGTGCCGGAATATCGATCCCACTGAGGCTCGCGCTCGTATGGAGTCTGGAGAGCCCTACGTGCTGCGCATCAAGGTGCCCGAGGATCGCGGCGACGTGGTGGTGCACGACGCTGTCCATGGGGATGTGACCTTTAACGCCCGCGAGCTGGACGACTTTGTCATCGTGCGCAGCGATGGCACCCCCACCTACAACTTCACCACCGTGGTGGACGATGCGCTCATGGGCATCACCCATGTAATCCGCGGCGACGACCACCTGTCGAACACCCCGCGCCAGGTGATGGTCTATGAGGCGCTGGGCTATCCGGTGCCCGAGTTCGCCCACATCTCCATGATTTTGGGGGCAGACGGCAAGAAGCTCTCCAAGCGCCACGGAGCCACCTCGGTGGAAGAGTATCGCGATGCCGGCTACGATTCTGAGGCTCTCGTCAATTACCTTGCGCTTTTGGGCTGGTCGCTGGACGGCGACACCACCATCGTGCCTCGAGAGGTGCTGGCCCGCGAGTTCTCGTTGGACCACGTCTCCAAAAACCCGGCCACCTTTGACCCGGCCAAGCTGGATTGGATCAACAGCCACTACCTCATGGCCAAAGACGACATGGACTTTGCCCGCGACGTCATCGAGCCCCAGCTGGTAGCTGCAGGCTTGGAGCAGCCGGGCTGCGTGGACGCGCGTCCTGAGTGGTTTGGCCTTTTGGCCTCGGTGCTCAAGCCCCGCACCAAGAAGGCACCCGAGGTGGTGGACCTGGCCCGCTTCCTCTATGCCGGCAATACTCCTAAGATCGACCCCAAGGCCTTGAAGAAGGGGCTTTTGGCCGACGGCTGCCAGCAGTCTCTGGAGCTGGCCCGCGCCGCCCTGGAGCCTTTGGACGACTTTGACGCCGGCACCATCGACAATGCCCTGGCTGCCGCCCAGGAGGCCACCGACCTTAAGAAGCGCACCTTCTTTGGAGCCGTGCGCGCCGCCGCCACCGGCTCTCTGGTCTCCCCGCCTTTGGGCGAGACTCTGGAGCTTTTGGGCAAAGCCTCAGTGCTGGCACGCATCGACGCCGCTCTGGCCCGCATCGCCCAGGAAAGCTCCGAGGCCTAGAGGCCACGGGGTTCTCGGCATCCGTAGAGCCTAAGGGGCGATGCGACCAGCCCGATATGCCCTGTTGCTTGAGCCTTGCGCTCTCATACTCACGTCTTTGTGCGGCCGTCGCCTGGCAAGGTGGCGGCCCACCCATTAGGAGCAACTATGCTGCCCAGCGCCTTTGAGATTTTGGGGCCCATCATGGTGGGCCCGTCCAGCTCGCATACCGCCGGCGCCTTGCGCCTGGCGCGCGTGGCCCGAGAACTCGCGTCGGCGCCCGTGGTGGCCGTGGACTTCACCCTCTACAACTCCTTTGCCCGCACCTACCTGGGCCACGGCACCAACCGGGCCTTGGTGGCCGGCATGCTGGGCTTGGACACCGACGACGAACGCATCCGCGACTCTTTCGAGCTGGCTCAAGAAGCCGGCCTTGAGGTGCACTTCACCATCGCCGACGAGGACGTCTCGCTGCATCCCAACACTGTCTCCATTGCTATGACCTTGGCAGACGGCACCGCCCTCACCGTGCGCGGCGAGTCTGTGGGAGGCGGGCGGGTGCGCATTTCCTCCGTGGACAATGTGGCTGTCTCCATTGGAGGCGAATACCCTACACTGCTCATCCATCACCGCGACAAGCCGGGAGTGCTGGCCAAGATCTGCGGCGCCCTATCCGAGGACTTTATCAATATTGCTACCATACGCACCTTTAGGAACGAGCGCGGAGGCGACGCCTACACCATTGTGGAGCTGGATGAGGCCTTAGACCACATCATGGTGGAGACTATTCGCGAACGCGCCGGGGCGTCCTTTGCCACTTCCATCACCATCCCCGGTGCGCTGCCCTTGAACGAGAAGGGCGCCATTCAATCAGATTTTTCCTGCGGCGCCGATCTTTTGGCCCTATGCGCCGCCGAGCCCTGCTCCATAGGAGCTGCCATGAGACGCCGCGAGGGATCGCTGCTGGGATCTCTTGAGACTGCCGATAAGGCCATGGATCGCGTGATGGATGCCATGAAGGCCGAGGTAGCCTCTACCATCAAGGAGCCTCAGCGCTCTTTGGGCGGCTTCTTGCACGGACAGGCCAAGGACGTCTTTAGCCATCGCCGGCAGCTGGCAGAGCCTCTTTTGGGGCTCACCCTCTCCAACGCCTGCGCCTATGCCATGGCGGTATTGGAGCGCTCCGCCGCTATGGGCGTCATTGTGGCTGCGCCCACCGCCGGCTCTGCTGGCGTGGTGCCAGGTGCCCTCATTGCCTGCGCCGACGCCCTGGGGTCTTTCGACCGTCTGCCCAGCGCCCTGTGGTGCGCCTCCGCGGTGGGCGCCATCGTCACTGCCAATGGCAGCGTCTCCGGCGCCGAGGGTGGCTGCCAGGCCGAGGTGGGCACAGCATCTGCCATGGCCGCTGCAGGCCTTTGCCAAATGCTTTATGGAAGCCCCGAAGCGTGCCTTAACGCCGCCGCCATTGCTCTTGGAAACCTGTTGGGCCTGGTATGCGACCCTGTGCAAGGGTTGGTGGAGTTCCCCTGCCAAAACCGCAACGCCATTGGCGTTGCCAATGCCATGACCGCAGCCCAGCTTTCGCTCTCCGGCGTGGTGAGTCCGGTTCCCTTCGACGAGGCAGTTGCAGCCATGGTCATGGTGGGAAACTCGCTGCCCGTGAGCCTGCGCGAGACCGCTCAAGGCGGCCTGGCCGTCTGCCCCTCAGTCTGCGCCGATTGCGGCGCCTGCGACTGATCTCTTGAATAAGCTGCGTATCACTGACCCCCTTTGAGGAGTCCGAGCGAATAAAGGGGAATAGACCTTTCGTCATGCCTGAACGAAAGGACATCCTCATCTATGGCCTCGATCCCTTCACGTTCAACCTCCAACGCGGCACCTGCGGCACAAGCGCCTGATGCAAGCGCAATCTCTTCTCGGCAGGAACCCAAGGAGGCGGATGCCGCCAATAAGCCCCCGCTGAACGCCTTCGATACCATCGACTATTCCACCAAAGGCGAGGCTCTAGAGGCGTTAGGCGAGCTCACTGGCGGCAAAGACGCCGCAGATTCCAAGGCACGCGCCCGCTCCAACACGCGCAAGGCCGTCATTGGCGGCCTGTTCATGGCAGCGGTGCTGATAGTGAGCCTGGCGTATATCGAAGCGTCGGGACAGGGCCAATCCTTTAGGGAGGCGCTGGACCAGGCAAAGCTGGTGTGGATGCTGGCCATGGTAGGAGTCATGGGCCTCTACTTGCTCTTTGGCACCCTGGCGTTTGTGCTGGAAACCCTTATCGCGCGCAAGGCGCCTGTGGGCTTTTTGGACCTGGTGTCGGTGGAGGCAGCCGGCACCTTCTTTGGCAACCTCACGCCAATGATGGCCGGCTCGGTGCCCGGGCAGATCTGGCGCCTGCTGGAGGCAGGACTGGATTTTGGCTCGGCCACCGCAGTGCAGATCAACCGTTTTTTGCTATTCCAAGCAGCGGAGATCCTTCTCGCAGGCGGTCTTTTGCTGTGCAACTGGCCCTACTTCTTCAGCCACTACGGGGCCGTGGTGTGGATCAACGTGGCCATCTTTGGATTCAAGCTCATCCAGGCCATGGCACTGCTTGTGATGTGCCTGCGTCCTCAATGGGTGGCCAGACTGGGCGAGCGACTGTGTGGATGGATAAAAAGGCGCGACCTGTTTGGGATGGGGATCAAAGCCGATGGCTGGTCGAAGGCCATCTCTAACCAGGTGACTCAGTTCTCCACCACCTTTAAGGCTGCAGTGAGGCACAAGTGGGTCATGCTGGGTATGCTTGTGGTGTCCATCCTGCAACAGTTCTGCATCTTTTGCTCCCCTTGGTTTGTGCTGCAGGCCTTGAACATTCAGGTGGACTTTTGGCTGGTGGTCTGCGCAGGGTCCATGGTGCAGCTCTTGGCCAGCGCCATTCCTTTGCCCGGTGGCACCGGCGGCATCGAAGCCTCCTTCGCCACCTTTTTTGCCCCTTGGATGGGATCGACGGCCGCTGCCGGCTATATCCTGTGGCGCTTGGTGACCTACTACCTCTACACCGCCCTTTGCGGAGCCGCCACGCTCGTGCGCACGCCTGACAGCGCCCCTACCCTGCGCCAGCGCCTGCGCAGGCTTGTGAAGCGGCTCGATGATTAACTATTAAGTAGAGAGCCTGCACACGAAGGCCTTCGTGGCCCTGGGACGACACATCGTTCGAGGGCCACGAGCATGCTCATAGACAGATGGGTTCGCTGGATAGGCGCCGCCATGTGTGCCGATGTGTCGCCATGCATGCCAGCGTAGGCGTAGCGGCCTATAAGCCCTCGCACTGCAAGCTATTTCTTGCGAGAGACGAACACCTGGGCGCGCCTGCCCTTGCGCGTGCGAAAATGCTGCCAGCGCTGATAAATTGACTTGTTATGCGACGAACTCAACGCCATAAGCGGGAAGGCAGCCAGCGTAGGGATGAAGAACGTGATGAGGCGCCATACGATGAAGCCCGCAGTAGCGGCAGCGCCAAAAATGGGGCCAAAGAACAGCGCGAAGCCGGCCTCGTTGCCACCGGTGCCACCGGGAAGCGGCACAGAATTGCCAATCATCTGCACCATGGAAGCTGCGGCGAGACAGGTGACAAAATCTGCGTCGCCGCCAAACGCGCGGAGCACAAACCAGGGCACCGCGTAAAAGCAGAGCATCTGGCCCAAGGTCACCAGAAGCGTAAGGGCCAGCGAGCCCATGTGCCTGAAGGAGTCGCGGAAGGTGCCGCCAAAGGAACGCACCTGGTTGTTGAGCACGTCGGAGTAGCGCTTTACGCGCTCTGCACTAAACCACCCGTGGCGGCTGGCAAACCTTAGGCCCCAGTTGCCCACACGGGTCACAAAGCGCGGGAACAGGCAGACCACCAGCAGGCCTGCGGCCTGGAGCGTCTGAATGATAAACACCACAATATTCAAGAAGACGATGTCTCCATAGGTGTGCAAGAAGAAGTCGAAGCGCAGCAGCAACAGTGTTGCAGCTACTACTACCTCGCCAGCCTGGTAGATCACAAAACGCGTGAGCTGTGTGGCAGAAGCCGCCCCCACATCCAAGCCCGCCTGGGTGAGCCTATAGATCTGCGCCGGCATGGTACCCGTGCTCATGGGCGTGAGATTGCCAAAGAGCACGCCGTTTGCCTCCACCGACATGCAGTCGCGCACGCCCAAAGGACTCGTAGGATCGATATAGGCAGCCAGCACGAACGCCAGGGCGCCAAAGACGAAGTTGAAGCTCATGACCAGCATGCCAGCTACAAACCAGCCTGCATCGGCCCCGTTGAGCGCACCCACGAACTCGTCGAACTGGCCACTCATGAAGATCCAAAGCGCGTAGGCAGCCAGCACGCCCACCATAAACAGCGCGCCTTTGCGCGCCTTCTTTTGGTCCTGGCTCTCCTCTTGCCCCACGCGGGTCTTTGGCCCGGCTGTCTTCTTGGACACCGACGCCTTGGTCCTTGAACCCGCCACCACCTGAGGTGCGGGCTTCTGGGCACCCGAGGCCTTGCGAGCCCCAGCTGCTGCCGCATAGGCATTGGTAGAGGAAGCTTTTTGCGACCTGTGATGCCTGGCTCCCGCAACCCCTATCTTGAGGTTGGCTGGTTTTTTTCGCTGCCGAGAAACCCCTGCATCGGCAGTTGGCTGCTCAGGGGTGGATGGGACAGGGTAAGAGGAAGGAGCCGTAGAGCCGGGCTCTGGAGGAACCTGAGCGGCAGGCTCCTTGGAGGAGGGTGTACCCTCTGATGTTGGGATGTCAAAGAAGCCTAGGGCGTCTTCCAGCGGTTGCTCCAACAGCTCCAGAGCCTCAAGAGAGGGGCCTTCAGGAGTGTTGGAGGAGTCAGTAGAGGGCTGTAGATTGGAAGCAGCGGAGCTCGCCTCATCCAAAGGAGGGTGACTCGACCTATTCTCTTGCTCTTCCATAGCCCTCCCTTCTGCAACCCGCGCCACCCAATACCAAGCTGTTATAGGATTATGGCCATCTTGGCTCCAAGGCCTAGGGGCAACTGCTAAGACCCCACGACAAAACCGTGACGGTTGTGCAGGTGCCTTCACAACCTGCACCAAATTGCCTTATTGGACCAATTTAGGCTTGCACGAGCGTGCCCCATGACGTAAAGTAACTACTCGCGCCGAGCAATCGGCCCCAAAAGCTTGAGCCATCGTCTAACGGTAGGACAGCGGATTCTGGTTCCGTCAATGGGAGTTCGATTCTCTCTGGCTCAGCCATTCTTGGGTTATGGCCCGTTCGTCTAGCGGTTCAGGACGCCGCCCTCTCAAGGCGGAGATCACCAGTTCGAATCTGGTACGGGCTACCATAAGTTGCAAGCCGGGACTCCTTGAAGTTCCGGCTTTTCTTTTACATCTGCCATTGGGGTCGAAGTTGTTGTGTACGTCCAATTTGCCTGTGGCGGGGGCCCATAAAGCGAAACGCTGTGCATGAGGCTGGATCACAGGACCTACCAACGCGCGTTGTGCCCTTTAGGCTGCAGCATCTCTATACGCGTGAGAGAAATCTCTAGGCAGAAAGAATCTCAAACATGCCTTTTTCCAGTGGCTCAGCGCCCTGCTGCAGCATCTTTACCAGCCGCACGATGGTGCCATGGCCCACAGGCTTTTTCTTGATCTCAACGTCGTCGCATAGAAGGCGCATGATCTTGATGCCGCGACCATGCTCCAGAGTCACCACGGGGTCGACATCCGGGGCGATCTCGAACCCAGGCCCGCTGTCCACCGCCTCCATCACCAAACGGTCAGGATAGAGGGCGCAGGTAAGATAGCCGATGCCCGAATCTGTATGAAGCACGCAGTTGCCCATAGCCTCGCCGGCAGCCAAGATGATGTCATAGAGCTCGCTGCTGGACAGAGGTAGCACCTCCAAAAACTCGCGCAAGCGCTCTCGCGCATCTTGGAGGGTATCTGGCTCGATGCGAACCGTAAGACGCTTTGACGGCTTGGAACCCACCGGCAATGCGGGCACCGCAGCCTTTGACGACTGTTTCGCCAAACAAGGAATGAAGGGGACCAGGCATCCTACGCTCAAAATATGGTTTACCATCTCTGAGACGTTCACCAAGGTCAACAGGCCACCCATAGCGCGCATCTTGCGAGAGAGCGACAGGATGAGCGCAATGCCTGCCGAATCGATATAGCCAACTTTGTCCATATCCAAGATGATGCGATGGCAGCCGCCGTTCATAAGCTCTTCGATATGGTCTTTAAGCTCTGGAGCCGTCCTCACACTGATATCAGAACGAACGGGAACCATCATGCAGTCTGAGACGATAAGCATGCTCTCCCCTTTCGTAGCTGTGCCAGACGCGAGATGTCTCTACACAGGCATCCCCAATTTTAGGGAGAGAATTCAGTAGGCCACTGTTAACCTATTAATCCATTAACCTGCGTTTATATATAATTCCAGCGGTGAATATATGTCCAAAAACCTGGCGTTTATTACCGTTGTTTTGAGAAAGCATATTCAACGTTGATATGGGTTTCTGATACCCGCCTGTAGAACCCACATTCACTGTAATGCACATTATTTCTTATAGCTTCCTGAAATTATTCCTTCTCGGCAGCTGGGCATAGACGTTCCTCTCGCTGCCGAGAAACTCGCCTACCCAAGGCAGCGAGTCACTGGCAGGAAGGATCGCCCTTCTCGGCAGGAAGAGAGGCCGCGTCATCTGTGGAGGAGTCCTTAGATGCTACGCCGAGCGCGCGATCGTCGGCCAAACCTTCAGAGCGCTCTTGGGGATTGTCGGGCTCGATGTGCACCATGACATCGGAGACTTCCGGAAACCCCTGCTGCACCGCCTGCTCTACCTCTTGGGCGATCTGATGGGCGCGTGCCACCGTCATGGTTGGGTCAACCAGAAGATGGAGGTCCACGAAGACGTCGCCCTCAGTGCCGCGGGTGCGGATATGGTGCACGGAGCGCACGCCAGGCACCTGACAGGCCGCCTGGCGTAGCGGCTCGACCTCCAACACCGCGTGGTCGGAGAGGGTACGAGCCGCCTCCCGAAAGACTTCCACCGCAGAAATGGCGATGGCGACGCTCACGATCACAGCCACCAAAGAGTCAGCCATGGGATATCCCAAGCTCACTGCCACAAGGCCCAAGATGACCGATATGGTGACGAAAGCGTCCGAGCGAGTATGGAGGGCATCTGCGGTAAGCACCTCGCTGGCAAGACGCTTGCCAAAGCGCCCCTCCACAAAGGAGACCGCCAGATTTATGACGAGGGTCCCCACCATCACCACATAGGAGCCGCCGTTAACCTCCACTGCGCTCCTGTGGCCCAAAAGGGCTTGGATGCCGTCGGCGGCGAGGTTGTAGGCAGCCACCGCCAACATGACCCCGATAGCCAGCGACGCATAGGTCTCGAACTTGGCGTGGCCATAGGGATGGGCCTTGTCAGGGGGTTGGGAGGCCATCTTGACGCCCAGGATGCCCACGATGTTGGACAGGCCGTCAAAGGCGCTCGCAATGCCATCGTTGCGCATGGAGAGCGAGCCTGTAGCGGCGCCGTAAAAGAACTTGGCTGCCGCCACTGCCCAGTTGAGGATAAGGATGATCCAGAGGATTCGCACCACTTTGCGGCAGCGCTCTTCTCGGCTCAGGCCTGCGGCACTCACAGCTGCTCTCCTTCAGAGGCTCCAGTTTGGGCACTCTGGTGGCTTTCGCTTGGGGCAGGCACCGTGCCTTTGCCCTCCGTGCCCAGGCCTGAAGAGTCGTCTTCAGGGGCGTCATCCAATCCGTTGTAGCGCAGGGCCATGATAGCCACGTCGTCGTCCAGGCGGCCGCCGGTAAAGTCGTAGAGGGTGTTCATGATGGCGTCTGCCATGTCATGGACGTCTGTGTCCATCTCGCGCACCAATGTCTCGCGAAGACCGGTCTCGCCAAAGAAGACGCCGGAGGGATCGCGGGATTCAGTAACGCCGTCGGTATAGAGCACCAGCTCGTCTCCAGGCTCAAGCTGCACGATGCCGTCTTTGAAGACCATCTCGCGGAATGCGCCCACCACGCCGGATTGCACGTTTAAGAGCTCCATCTGGTTGTCCTTGGGATGCAGCAGGAATGCCGGGGGATGCCCTGCCGAGCAGTAGGTGAGCTTACCAGACCTCACATCCAACAGGCCCACAAAGAGGGTGGCGAAAGAGTCTAGGCGCGAGAATCCCAAGAAGAAGTCATTGAGCGAACGTACCATATGCGCCGGCTCCATACCCTCCCACACATAGGTGCCCAAAGCGGTGCGCACTGCCGCCGACACGCTGGCTGCCTGCACGCCTTTGCCTGCCACATCGCCCAAGATGATGCAGGCACGGTTGTTCTCAAGGCGCAGAAGATCGTAGAAGTCGCCGCCCACATTGGCGCTCTCGGTAGCCGAGTTATACACGGCCTGCGCCGATAAGCCCTGCACATGCTGCATATGATTTCCCATGCCCTGCTGCAGCGTATGGGCGATGAGGGAGTTTTGGATGCGCTGGCGCTGGAGCTGGTCTTGGCGAAAGACGTCTTGCACAAAGCGCTTGTACAGCGTGATCTCCAGGTTTCCCAGAGGAATGTCCGACACGTCCGAAAGCACCAAAAACGCCCTGCGCTCTTCTCGCAGCTGACGAACTACCACCACGAAGCCATCGCGCTGGATATGGTTTTGCGCAAGCCAGTCTGAGAGTTCCTTATGGTGGGAGAACGGGCACACATATACCTCGGGGGCAGTGCGGTCGTCTGCCAAATCATTGATGGTGAAGGGGAAGTCCACCAACGAGCCGTCAGCCTTCTTGATGAAGTTGGTGTTTTGATGCAAATTGCGGAAGACCGGGGCAAAGCGGCAGTTGATAGCCTGCGCCATGGCCTCGAAGGCGCGGCAATAGTCTAGGAAAGTGGCTTTGTCTTCGAGCTCTTCGAGGTGCATGAGGTTCTCATGGGCCACGTCCTGCACCCGCTCGCTTGCCGAGGTAAGAGCCAGCGCCTGGGCGGTCAGCAGGTCGTTGGCATGATGGACTGCCAAGATGTCCAGTACTTTTGCCGAGTGTCCTCCCAACCCGTGGGGAGTGGTCCACCCCACCGCGGCCACCGCCACCGTGGAGCGGTTATAGATGATAGGCACCACATAAAACGAGGTAAGGGGGAAGTTTTCTGCCCCAGATATCTCATAGGTTTTGCCCGTGGCAGAATCCACCAGGGCGATCTCGCCAGTATCCTGCCGCACGCGGTCGAAACTCGCTGTGCGCCCGCGGGAAGAGGCGATGGAGACCACCGCGTTCTTGCCCTCCACAAACGTGGGCATGGAGGAGCCGCCCAACTTTCCCGAGAAGCTCTTGAACACATAGCCGCCATAACCGGCCGTATAGAGCGCCGCGGCATCGGCATCCACCGCGCTGCGCAGCTCGCGCACCAGCATGTCATGCACGCCGGAAGTATTGCCGGTGTCTGCCGCGCGTCCAATCTCCTGAATCACACGAACCACATCATTGGGCACCGAGTCATCGGGGGCGTCTGCGCTCTGATAGAGATCGGCGTTGCTCACTGCGATGCCCGAAGGGGTCGGATCCTCGCCTGGCACCACCGCAGCGTCGATCAGCACGTCGCTGGCCGAAAGGTGCGGCACTGCCAGCTCGGGCTCTACTGCTCCGGCGTCTCCCGACACAGACTTTTCCACAAACGGCCTTGCTACCATGAGAAACGAGCCGTCATCGCCCATCTCTTTGGCACGCACGTGCACCGGCGTCCAGGTGTTTTGGTTGGGTTTGCGGCAAAGGAGCGGCGTCTCTTCTCCGTCTAAAGGAAACGGCAGGCGCCCGTGGGTCTTAGGAACGCCAGTAAGCGGCAGAAAGAGCGTGCTTACATCCATACCGATCAATTGCTGCCGAGAAAGGCCTGTCAACTCAGCCAGGTTGCCGTTGGCGATGATGATCTTGCCATGGGAGTCATAGCCTGCAATGGCGTCATCCACCAAAGACAATATCTTGATGACGGTGGTAAGCCCGGAGAAAGCCTTGAGACGGCCGTCACCTTTATCGACGGCGGTGATGCTGCTGCCAAGGATCATAAGGCCTCCTCACACTGCGGCTGTGAGACGCGCAGAGTATAGGTGGAACAGACGCCGATTGTCCCACAATAACAAAAAACGTGGACCCCTAAGGATCCACGTTGAATGTCCTGGTGTCGGAGGCGGGACTTGAACCCGCACGACCTTTTAGTCAGTCACTAGCACCTCAAGCTAGCGCGTCTGCCAATTCCGCCACTCCGACAGGTTTGGTGCGAAAGAAATAATAGCATAGGCGCCCTTGGGTGCAAGTGACAATCTAAGAAAGTTGGCACTTTATGAGGGGTCACTCACACTCGGAGACTTTCTTAGATCATCAGTCGTGCGATCTGGTAGACGACAAAGGCGATCACCCAGGCCACTGCCACTTGGAAGATCACCGCAAACCAGGCGTATTTGCGCGAATGGCTCTCTGAGCGAATGGTGGCGATGGTGGCTATGCAGGGTACGTAGAGCAGGCAGAAGGCCATAAAGGCCAGCGCATTTGCCGGCCCAAAGCCAATGGACAGCAGAGCGGCGTGCAGCGCTTGGCTGCCCACGGCGTCGCCCGCCACTCCAAAGAGCACCGAAACCGAGGATACCACCACTTCTTTGGCTGAAATACCCGCCAGCAGCGCCACTGCCAGGCGCCAGTCACCAGCGCCAATAGGGGCGAGGAAGGGCACCAATATCCTGCCAATAGTCGCACCCAAGGAGTTGGCCACATCTTCTCCCACATAGCCCGTGGGACCAAAGTTAAGGAGCAGCCACATGATGACCGAAGCTGCAAAAATGACCGTGCCTGCGCGCTCCACATAATCGCAGACCTTATCCCATACATAGATCCACACCGTATGGGCGTCTGGCAGCTTGTATTCTGGGAGCTCGATGAGGAGCATGCTGCCTTCAGTCTCTTCGCTCTTATCGGTCAGAGACATCACCTTGAGCACTGCCAAGGCCACCAGTATTCCCAGCACGTACATGGAGAAGGCCACAAGACCTGCGTAGGCATCGAAGAAGAGGCCCGAGAAGAGCACATAGATGGGCAAGCGCGCCGAGCAGCTCATGAAAGGCGTTACCAGCATGACGCGCCTGCGGTCGCGCACTGACTCCAAGGTCCTAGAGCTCATGATGGCCGGCACTGAGCAGCCAAAGCCCAAGATCATGGGGATGAAGGCACGGCCGGAAAGCCCCAGCCTGCCCATGATGCCGTCCATGACGTAGGCCACGCGGCTCATATAGCCGGAGTCTTCCAAAAACGCCAAAGCACAGAAGAGAATGAAGATGTTAGGCAGGAAGGTGAGCACCGTGCCCACGCCTGATATGGCACCGTCGCATACCAGACTCACCACCGCAGGCGAGGCTCCGACGGAGGCGAGCAAGTCCCCCACCCCGCCGTTAAAGGCATCCAGCCAACCTTGGAACACCTCTTTGATGGCATCGCCCACCACAAAGGTGAGGCCAAAGACGACAGCCATGATAAGCAAGAACACTGGAATAGACCAGATGCGGTTGGTAAGGATGCGGTCTGCTTTGTCGGTAGCCTCAGCACGAGCCGAGCGATTGAATACGCACTCGTTGACCACGCTGGAGATGAAGTCATAGCGCTCGCTGATGAACTCGTCCTCATAGCTATGCTCCAACACTGGAAGATCCAGCAGGAAGTCGCGCTTCACCGACACGTCGCCTTCCAGAAGCTTCACCGCATGCCAGCGAGGATTCTCACAATCAGGATAGGCCTTGCAAAAGGCAGCCTGCACCTCGTCGATCTTAGCTTCCAAGTCACGGGAGTAGACCATGACGTTGTGGAGGTGTTTCTCGGCCATTCCGTCGTCTATCACATGGTCGTGGCAGAAAGGATCGTGCTGAGCGCCCTTGTGATGGTAGGCGGCGTGAAGCAGAGGCTGAAGGCCTTCGCGTTTGCGGGCAGAGACCGGGATGACGGGGCAGCCCAGGGTCTCGGCAAGGCGGTGCACGTCGATCTCCATGCCGCGCTTGCGCACCACATCCATCATGTTGAGGGCTACCACCACGGGTTTACCCAAGTCGATAAGCTGCAACGTGAGATAGAGGGAGCGCTCCAGGGAGCTGGCGTCCACCACGTCGATGATGGCGTCGGCATCACCCGAAAGCACGTAGGAACGGGCAACCTCTTCTTCCATGGTGTAGCTGGTGAGCGAGTAGGTTCCTGGCAGATCGATAAGGCGAATCTCTACGCCCTCGAAGGCGGTGGCGCCCTCTTTGCCCTCCACGGTGACGCCGGGCCAGTTGGCGGTCTTGAGCTTGGCGCCCGTATAGGCGTTGAAGAGCGTGGTTTTTCCGCAATTGGGATTGCCGACAAATGCCAACGTCATACCAGGATGCCCTACCTCAGGTCCGGGCTTCGCAGGAAGCGGCTGGTACGTGAAGTGGCGCTCGAACTTATCCACGGGACGCCTCCTCGCCATCGGTTGCCAAAGAGGTCCGTTGAGCAGCGGTCTGAGTGTGGTCTGTGGACACAGACTCCGGGCTTAGGTCGCGGTTGGGCACAGGAGGCGTATCCAGATGGCGCACCTGGATGCAGGAGGTGATGGAGCGGCCCAAGGCCCAACGGGTCTCCCTGAGCCTGATGATGTCTGTGCCATGGCTCTTGTTGTTGAGCACACAGATCACCGAGCCCCGCGTCATGCCCACCGACTCCAGGCGTCGAGCTACAGACTCCCCCAGATCTTCAAGGGACACCACCCGGTAATACTGGCCTATGACGCCTTTGTCGAGCGTGGTAAGCGAGGCGTCCTGGGTGCCAGATGCCTGAGTGTATGTGCTTTCGTGAGAACCCACCGGTCCCCTCCCCCACAATGTAAAAGACTAGAACACATGCGCCTGCAACCGGTAGGCGGTCATTGGCTGCACATGGGTTTCTATGCCCCAGAGAGGCGCATTCTAATGGCCCATCCATGAAAAAGGACGCCCACTTGTGAGTGAACGTCCTTTCAGACCTAGAAATAGCGCAACTTAGAGCTCGATAGAGGACCCCTGGATGGGGAACGGCTTGGCAAAGAAGCACGCACAGTGGTGCCCTGGCGCCACCTCGCGCATCTCAGGATGCTTCTGGCTGCAGATCTCCTGGGCGATGGGACAACGGGTGTGGAAGCGGCATCCGGAGGGAGGATCGATGGGGCTAGGAGGATCCCCCGCGAGAATGATGCGCTCACGAGAACGCTGAACGTCGGGGTCAGGGATGGGCACTGCAGAGAGAAGGGCCTGGGTGTAGGGATGGTAGGGTTCTGCGTAGAGGGAGCGCCAATCGGAAGTCTCCATAAGGTTGCCCAGATACATGACGGCCACGCGGTCAGAAATATGCTGAACCACCGAGAGGTCATGGGCAATGAAGAGATAGGCTGTGCCATACTCCTTTTGGAGCTCGCCCAAAAGGTTCAACACCTGCGCCTGAATGGACACATCCAGAGCAGAGACCGGCTCGTCGCAGATGATGAGCTTGGGATGCAGCGCGAAGGCACGCGCGATACCCACACGCTGGCGCTGGCCGCCAGAGAACTCGTGTGGATAGCGGTTGATGTGCTCAGGGTTGAGACCCACGATATCGAGGATCTTGCGCACATAATCCATGCGCTCCTCGGTATTGTTCATCTCGCCATGTATCACCAGAGGCTCGCTCACGATCTCGCCGATGGTCATACGAGGGTTGAGCGAGGCGTAGGGGTCCTGAAAGATGTACTGGAGGTCATGGCGCACAGCCTTGAGCTCTTTCTTCTTCATAGTGGCGACGTCTTTGCCGTCAAAGACCACACGGCCGCCCGTAGGGTGGGTGAGACGCATGATGCAACGGCCGGTGGTGGACTTGCCGCAACCAGACTCGCCTACCAAACCAAAGGTCTCGCCCGGGAAGATATCAAAGCTCACGTCATCGACGGCGGAGACTTTTTTAGCCATGCGTCCTGCGAAGACGCCGGAGTCTACCGGGAACTCTTTGGTGAGATGCTCCACATGGAGCAGGGGCTCTTGCGAGGTAGCCATAGATTTATGCCTCGCTTCCTAGATGTGGGAACTGTGCAGGTGCCGAAGCGGCGTTCTTATCGGCACGATAGGGCTCGCCATCAGCCACGTCGACGGCTGTGCGAGAGGTCACAGGGGCGTTCTTCTTTACAAACTCAGGGTCGCTGCAGTAGTGGCAACGCGCGTAGTGTCCCGAAGGCATCGTGTAGAGCGGAGGCTCCTGGGTGTGGCAAAGCTCAGTGGCATAGGGGCAGCGAGGAGAGAAGGAGCAGCCCTTGGGCACGTTGACCAGCGATGGAGGGTTTCCCTTGATGGGTGTGAGGGGCTTTTTCTCATCTGTCACCTGCTCGGGGATCGAGCGCATGAGGCCCCAGGTGTAGGGATGGATGGGGCTGTAGAAGATCTCGTCCGCAGTGCCAAACTCCACTGGGCGGCCGGCATACATGACCATGATCTTGTCGGCGATGTCTGCCACCACGCCTAAGTCATGGGTGATCATGACGATGGCGTTGCCGTTCTCCTTTTGCATCTTTTGCATGAGCTCGATGATCTGGGCCTGGATGGTCACGTCCAGGGCTGTGGTGGGCTCGTCGGCGATGAGGATGTCGGGGTCGCATGCCAGCGCCATGGCGATCATGGCGCGCTGACGCATGCCGCCGGAGAATTGGTGCGGATAGTCTTTGACGCGCTGCTCTGCGTTGGGAATGCCCACCATAGCCAGAAGCTCGGTGGCGCGCTTGAGCGCCTGCTCCTTGGAATAGCCGCGGTGGATGCGCAGGCCCTCACCCAGTTGACGGCCGATGGTATAGACCGGGTTAAGCGAGGTCATGGGGTCTTGGAAGATCATGGCGATGTCGTTGCCGCGCACCGACTGCATCTGCTGCTCGGTCATTTCAAGCAAAGACTTGCCGCGATAGCGCACATCGCCGCCCTCGATACGTCCCGGAGGCATGTCGATGAGACCCATGATGGTCATGGCGGTGACAGACTTTCCCGAGCCAGACTCGCCTACCACGCCCAGCGTCTCGCCACGATCCAGCGTATAGGTAACGCCGTCGACGGCTTTAACCACGCCGTCTTGGGTGTGGAAGTACATTTTGAGGTTGTCTACCTCGAGCAGGTGAGAGCCCTCGGGAATGGGCTGGTTTTTGAGGTCCTGCTCTTGCTTAGCATCTCTTTTAGCCATGGTTTAGGCATCCTTCATCTTGACATCCAGCGCATCGCGCAGACCGTCACCCAGCAGCGTAAAAGCCAACACGGTGGTGATGATGGCGATACCGGGCATAAGCATGAGCCACGGCTGAGTAGCCAGGTACTGCTGACCGTCTTGAATCATGGAACCCCAGGAAGGATTAGGGGGTGTCACGCCCATGCCCAAGAAGGACAGCGCGCTCTCGGTAAGGATGGCGCCGCCGATATTCATTGTGGCGTAGACCACGATGGATGCTACCGAGTTGGGGAAGATGTGGCGCATGATGATACGGGCGTCCGAGGCGCCCATGGAACGGGCGGCGTCCACGTAATCGTTCTCCTTGACGGAAAGAATGGCAGAGCGGAACACGCGGGCGATGGAAGGCCAGCCCAACACGCCGATGGCGATGAACACGTTCTGGATGCCCTGCCCTAGCACCGCCAGCATGACGATGACAAAGAGGGTGTAAGGGAAGGCCAAGAAGATGTCTGCCAGGCGCATGATGATGGTGTCCCAAATGCCGCCATAGAAGGCTGCCAAAGCTCCCATGATGAGGCCAAGCACTGTAGAGATCGCAGTGGCCAGAAGGCCTACGGTAAGAGAGATCTGCGCGCCGTAGATCACGCGGCAAAGCACGTCGCGACCCAGAGCATCGGTGCCAAAGGGATGCTCAAGGGAGGGCGGGAGGCGTGCCAGCGATGCCATTTGGGAAGAATCGATGGCTGTGGGGGATCCCAACGTCTGGGGAACCCACAGGTCGGCAGTGATGGCCACCAAGGCCACGAAGATAATCCAGACAGCGCCGATGATGGCAAGCTTGTTCTTGCGAAGGCGCGCGAAGGCGTCGCTCCAAAGGGTACGGGAAGCTCCCTCATGGTCGACCTCGTCGACCACCGCATTGTAGGCGCCGCGGAAATCGCGATGATGCTCAGGCTCTGCATCGTCTTGCTGATCTGTCTCTACCTCGGAAGCAGCCTGCGCACGCTCTTCATGAATGTCATAGGCGCGATCGGTCTCTTCGCGGAGTTCCTCCTGAGCCTCGCGCTCAAGGTCTTTCTCATGCTGTTTCTTTTCCATGGGGCACCTCCTAACCTTGATCCTTGGGAGCGCCGTAGCGGATGCGCGGATCCAGGAAGGCGTAGCTGATGTCGACGATAAGGTTGATGAGTAGCACCACCACGATGATGATGGTGACGCCGCCCATCACGATGGGCCAGTCACGCTGTGTGATAGCGCGATAGATCTCATTGCCCACACCAGGCCAGTTGAATACCGTCTCTGTGAGAATGGCGCCCGAGAGCATGGCGCCAAAGTCCAGTCCTATGTAGGTGACTACAGGGATCAACGCATTCTTGAGTGCATGGTGGTAAATAATCTCGCGCCGAGAAAGGCCTTTGGCCTTTGCCGTGCGGATGTAGTCTTGGTTCATGACTTCCAACAGTTGGGAGCGCATGATGCGGGCCGTATAGGCAGTAGATACTGCTGCCAACGTGATGGCTGGCAAGATATAGTGCACCCAAGGCAGGAACTCGGAGTTGCCGCCAGCGCCAGAGATGGGCATGTATACCGCGCCCCCGGTGGCGTTCTTGAGAATGATGCCAAAGAAGAGCTGGAGCAACATACCTAACCAGAAAGCAGGCATGGCCACAAGCACTGCGGTAATGAGGGTGACGAGCACATCCCAGAAGGAATACCTCTTGATGGCGCTCACCATACCTGCGCCTATGCCCACCACCGCCTCGATGATGATGGCCACAATGGCGAGCTTGGCGGTATAGGGGTACTTATCGGCAAAAATCTGGGACACCGGAAGCTTGCGGCTATAGGAGTTGCCCAAGTCGCCCTGAAGCAGGCCGGAGATATAGTAGCCGTACTGCTTCCAGATGGGCATGGGGACGGTGTTGCCCTCCTCGTCATAGATGGGCTTGCCGTCTGCGTCTACCTCGATGAGGTGATTCGCGATGCGAAGCTGCAGTTCTGTCTCAGGCGGGAGCGCCTTGTCGCCGGCGATGAGCTTGATGGGATCGCCAGGAACAATGTTCTTCATGGCAAACAAGATCATTGTGACGCCAAAGAACACCGGGATGAACTGCAGGAGGCGCTTGAGGATGTACTTGAGCATGCTCGTTGTCTCCTGTATCCGATGCCAACAGGTAAGGGCCAGGCGGCCCTATGTGCACCAAGGAACGGGCCCACAAAGAGAGGGTCAAAAAGTAGCTACCTAGCGCACGGTAACAAGTATAGGCAGACCGGTGGCAAAAGAGGCTTATTCGATGCATCGCAAGCGCGATATGAAACACATTGGAAGCAATTACATGTTTAAAAGTATATTCAGATTGCATGAACCTCAACGAACAAGCGCTGCGCGAAAAGGGCTTTCTTCCCATAAGAAAGCGAGGTACCGCCTCAAATAGAAGCGATACCTCACTATGCATGGCTGCGCAGAATTTATCCACACATCACCTTGCAACCTGCTTTAGGCAAGCTTTAAGCCTTGAGGAAGGCAGCTTACATATCGGCAGACTTCAGGTGGATCTTCTTGGAAGGATCGACGTAGGCGCTCTTCACCTTGTCGGAGCCCACATAGGTGTGCTTGTAGAAGAAGATGGGAACCACGGGCATATCCTCGGAGATCTTCTTGTTGACCTCTTGAAGGGCGGTGATGCGAGCGTCGTCGTCCACGGTCCGGCGGGCAGCCTCAAGAGCAGCGTCGACCTCGGCGTTGCTGTAGAGGGAGCGGTTGTCGCCGTTGCCGGTGAAGAACAGAGGATAGAGGAAGTTGTCCATGATGGGATAGTCTGCGATCCAACCCAGACGACCGGTCTGATAGTCGCCGCTCTGGTAACGGTCGAGAATGGCGGCCCACTCGCCCTGATCCAGGGTGGCGTCGATGCCTACCTCGGCCAGGTCGGCCTGGATGGCGGTCATGATGTCCTTGTGGTTGCCGTCGCCGTTGAAGGACAGCTGGAAAGTGACGTTGCGCTTGCCGTCGGCGTCTGCGGGATAGTACTGATCCAGCAGGGCCACTGCGGCATCCTTGTCGTAGTGGGAGTCAGCCCACACGTCGTCCTCGTAGCCAGCGATTCCCGGGGGAATGATGTTAGCAGCAGGGGTGCGGGTGCCAGAGAAGATGGTGTCGCAGATGGCCTGACGGTTGATGGCCAGGGAGATGGCCTTGCGCAGGTTCACATCCTTAAGCAGAGGATCGGTGTTGTTGATGGTGAGGTAGTAGACGGAGGCCTCGTCGCCCAGCAGCATCTGCTTGCCAGGGGTGATGGTGTAGCCGTCGTCAGACAGGCCATAGGTGTCCTGGGCGGAGGCGATCTGTGCAGTGGGAACGTCGCAGAAGTCATAGTTGCCGGCCTGGAACTCCTTATAGGCAGTCTCCATGTCCTTCTGGATGTTGAACTGGATGGCGGCGATCTTAGGCTTGTCGCCGTTGTAGTCCTCGAAACGCTTGAGGTTGATGTACTGGCCGTCCACCCACTTGCCGTCCATCATGAAGGGGCCATTGCCCACAGGAGCGGTGAAGTAGGCGTTGAAATCCTCCAGAGCCACGGCGGGCACAGGGGCCAGGGCGGGGTGGCTCGCCACATAGGGGAAGTCGGCATAGGGGGTGGCGAGCTTGACCACGAAGGTCTTGTCATCGGGCGCGGAGACGCCAGAGAGGACGTCGGTCTCGCCGGCAGCCAGTGCGTCATAGCCGTCCACCATGGAGATGTGGTAGGTCACGGCAGAGGGGCTGTCAGTGTTGGTCTTGGGATCCACCAGACGGGTCCAGCCACGTACGAAAGACTCGGCATCCACGGGGTCGCCGTTGTGGAACTTGCAGCCCTCCTTGAGGGTGAAGGTGAACTCGGTGCCGTCGTCATTGGAAGTCCAAGACTCAGCGGCGGCGGGTACGAGCTCGCCCTTCTCGTAATCGAAGTCGGTAAGGCAGTCAAACATCTGATAGCAAACCTGAGTGCCCTCGGACTCCTGGCAGTTGTAGGGGTCGATGGACACGGGGTTGTTGATGTAGACCTTGGCAGTAGCGCCCTCAGTGCCTGCCTCGGCGGTGGCGCCGTCATCCTTCTTGCAGGCGGCCAGTGCCATGAGAGCGGACGCAGCAGCAGAACCCTTGAGGAACGTGCGGCGACCGATCTTGAGGAACTCGCTCACACTCTCTCCTTCTGTCTGTCGTGCTTGTTCGCCCAGAACCTCTCCGGCTCGAGCGAATCATGCCTTCGATCCGGCCCCCTACCCTCCAGAGGCAAGAAGTGTCCGTGTCCACCTCTCGACCCGAGGCGCTCGGGGACATGTGGTTCCACAGAAGTATTTAGGAAATAGTCCTTTAACGCAACCTGAATGCCCTCTTTTGGCCATTTGTTACCAAGATGGAAACCAACAGGGCTAAAACTAACGTGGAGATTTTAGGTATATTTCAGCAGGTCAGTACATCCACACAGAAGGTTCATAACCCCTCTCCTGTTACTCCCCTTTTTACATTACTTCTTCATAAATAGATGCCGAGAAAGGCCGCGGCCTTTCTCGGCATCTAAATAGTGGACCCTAGGTCTTTTGTACTGGGTGGTTCGCCCTTAGCCCTCAAGCTCCCACGAGGCGGCAGAAGACTGCTCAATGGGCGACAGGTAGGCTTGCTTGATGCGGCTGGAGCCCACCTTGGCGAACTTGTAGAAGAACAGGGGGATCATGGGCACGTCGTTGCCCACAAGGGTGTTGGCCTGCTCCAAAAGCGAGAGGCGCTCATTCTCGTCTTGGGTGCCACGAGCCTGGACAATGAGGCTATCTACCTGCTCGTTTGAGTAGCCGGAGAGGTTGTCGGCATTGCCGGTGTAGCACAGCGAGTAGAGGAAGTTGTCGATAGAAGGATACTCGGCCACCCAACCCTGACGGCCGATCTGGTAATCGCCGGAGTCCAGCATAGACAGGTAGGCGGCCCACTCAACGGTGTTTTGAGTGACGTTGATGCCCACGGCCTGGAGGTTGGCCTGGACGGTCTCCATGATCTCCTTGTGGGAGCCGTCCACGTTATAGGAAAGGGTGACAGAGATGTCGCGCATGCCATTGGCATCTGCCGGGTGGTTCTTGTCCAAAAGCGCGACGGCTGCATCCTTGTCATATTTGGAATACGCCCACTGGTTCTCCTCGTAACCCAGACAGGTAGGCGCACAGAGATTGCCGGCAGGAGTCCTAGTGCCCTGAAGCACGGTGTCGCAGATGCTCTGGCGATCGATGGCCATAGAGATGGCGCGGCGCACATCCGCATCTTGCAACACTGGATCGTCGAGGTTGAGCACCAGGTAGTAGGTGGAGGGCTGCTCGCCATCGAGACATTGGTGATCCGGAGTGATGGTGTAGCCGTCCTCGGAGACGCCGTACTCTGCCTGAGCATCCTTTACCTGAGGTGTAGGGATGTCGCAGATGTCGATATTGCCGGCCAAAAACTCCTTATAGCCAGTCTCCACATCCTTTTGAATGTTGAAGTTAAGGTTGCCAATCTTGGGCTTCTCGCCGTTTTTGTAGTCAGGATAAGCCTTGAGCTTGATGTACTGACCGTCGACCCACTGCCCGTCCATCTCATAGGCGCCATTGCCAATGGGAGCCTTGAAGTAGCTCTGGAAATCGTCTAACGCAACCTTGGGCACAGGGGCGGTGGGAACGATGGTGCAGATCATGGGGAAGTCAAAGAAGGGTTGGGAGAGCTCCACCTGGAAGGTGTACTCATCCGGGCAGCTCACACCCGAGAGCTCCTGAGCCTGCCCGTTGACTACCTCGTCATAGCCCTTGACCAGCTTGAGGTAGTAGCTCACTACCGAAGGCGACTCGGTCGTAGTGGGATTGCACAGACGGTTCCAGCCACGCTGGAAAGCAGCAGCGTCCACAGTCTCGCCGTTGTGGAAGGTGTTGCCCTGGCGGATGGTGAAGGTGAACACCGTGCCTTCGTCGTTGACCGTCCAGCTCTCGGCAGCGCAAGGCTCCACCTCGGAAGTCTTGAAGTTATAGGTGCACAGAGGGTCAAAAAGCTGGCGCGCCACCAAGCAACCGGCCACGTCTTGTGCGTTGTAAGGGTCGATTGAAGGTGGGTTGGTGATGAAGTAGCTGATTGAGGTTCCGTCCCCGGAAGCCGCGCCGCCGCTCTTCTTGCAGCCGCTCAGCGCCAGAACCCCTGCCGCCAACGCAGAGCTTCCCAGAAAAGCCTTGCGCGTGAGAGAGGGGGTCTGAGGATTGCCGTTCATAGGATCTCCCTTGAGTGTTGCTGTGGCTGGCTTTGGCCTGTGAATCCCCAAGAGCGCTCGCATCAGGAAGCTCGCCCTCATAGCACCCACAGTCTCGATTCATCAAAAACCG
Organism: Muricaecibacterium torontonense; assembly: GCF_004793925.1. Lineage (NCBI taxonomy): Bacteria > Bacillati > Actinomycetota > Coriobacteriia > Coriobacteriales > Atopobiaceae > Muricaecibacterium > Muricaecibacterium torontonense. The sequence goes on from NZ_SRYE01000004.1 coordinate 203,846, forward strand.
AGCAGCCTAGTATTTCGTAAGGTTCATGCCCATGTTTGGTCCTCTTGACCTTCCCGATGCATAGATTTGGGCAAAAGACGAAGATTCTTCCACCATCAACACATATCGACGCCCATACCTTCAACTGACGAAGATACGGGCGTCGACCTGGGATGCAACAAATTTTAATGGCGTAAAAACGCCTAGGCAGGCTCTGCTTAACCTAGGGTTCCCTGGGGGAAGGTGAGCATAAAGATAAAGAGCGTAGCCACAAAGACGCACACCGAGATGACGGTGAGGCGATCAAGGTTTTTCTCCCACACGCCGGAGCCTGCATTGGAGTTGTACATGGAGCTGGCGATCATATCAGAGACGCCAGTCCCTTTGCCAGAATGCATAAGCACCAGAATGATGGAGGCTACCGCAGAGATGCCCCAAACCACAGACAAAAAGATATTGAGCGGGCTCACAGATACTCCTTTAAGGTACATGCGGGGCCTTAAAGGTGCGCCCCGAACAATAGGTTGGCTAGAACCACATCGAACAACCTTACCACAGAAGTTACGGGCACATCCATATAGCAAGTCTGCGACGCGTCTTTCTCACAGAGAAGCCCACCAAAGGTCAACAGTTGCCTTTGGTGGGCTTCAAAGATCTTAGGAACACCCCTTGCCGAGAAACCCTGCAGCCAAGGGCTGCAGCGCTCCCCTGATGGCTACTCCTCTACGAGCACGCGACCGGTCATTTCCTCAGGACGATCGATGCCCATCATGGCGAGCATGGTGGGCGCGATGTCGGAGAGGCGGCCGTCCTCGATGCCCTTGAGCTGGGCATCGGGGTCAACCACAATGAAGGGCACGCGGTTGGTGGTATGAGCAGTGAAGGGCTTGCGTTCACCGGAAGAGGCCACGTCGTACATGTGGTCTGCATTGCCATGGTCGGCAGTGATCAGCGCGAAGCCGCCTTTGGCCAGAATCTCAGGGACGACGCGAGAAAGGCCGTCATCCACTGCCTCGCAGGCCTTGACGGCAGCCTGCACCACGCCAGTGTGACCTACCATGTCGCAGTTGGCGTAGTTGACGATGTAGACGTCAGCGGCGTCGTCGCGGATGGCAGAGGCGAGCTTCTCGGTAACTTCCGGCTCGCTCATCTCGGGCTTGAGGTCGTAAGTAGCCACCTTGGGCGAAGGGATGAGCACGCGGGTCTCCCCCTCCTTCTCGGCCTCCACGCCGCCGTTCAAGAAGAAGGTTACGTGGGCGTACTTCTCGGTCTCAGCCGTGTGGAGCTGCTTCAAGCCCTCGTCGGCGATGACGTCGGCGAGCACGTGGGCAGGCACGGTCTTGGGGAAGGCGATCTCGACGTCAAACTCGGGATCATACTCGGTCATGGTCACAAAGCAGGAGAGCTTGGGCCACTTTTGACGAGTGAAGCCGTCGAAGTTGGGATCGGTGAGCGCGCGGGTCATCTCGCGGGCGCGATCGGGACGGAAGTTGAAGAAGATGAAGGCATCGCCGTCATTGGTACCCAAAGCGGCGCCCTCGACGATCATTGGGGTGGCGAACTCGTCGCCACGAGGGTCTTCGGCGTAGAAGGCGCGCAGGCCCTCGGCTGCGGAAGCCACGGGCACTCCCTCGGCGCAGACGATGGCGTTGTAGGCCTTCTCCTCGCGCTCCCAGCGATTGTCGCGGTCCATGCCCCAATAGCGGCCGGAGACCGTGGCGATCTTGACGTCTGCCCCGGTCTCTTTAGAGACCTTGGCGCAGAAGGCCTGGAGGTCTTCCATGAAGCCGGCGCCGGACTGAGGATCCACGTCGCGGCCGTCGGTGAAGGCGTCCACGCGCACGCGCTTGACGCCGCGCTTGGCTGCCATGGAGATGATGGCCTCAGCGTGTTCCATGGAGGAGTGCACGCCACCGTCAGACACCAGGCCCATGACGTGAAGCACGGAGTCTTTGGCTATGACAGCATCCATAGCGTCGGCTAGCGCCGGATTCTGCTCGATGGAGCCGTCGCGCACCGCATTGTTGATGCGGGAGAGCTCCTGGAACACGATGCGGCCGGCGCCAATGTTCAAGTGACCTACCTCGGAGTTGCCCATCTGGCCGTCAGGCAGGCCCACATCCTCGCCGGAAGCGCCCAGCGTGGTGTGGGGGTAGGTGGCCAGAAGCGACTGAATGTAGGGCAGCTTGGCCTGGCTTACCGCGTTCTCCGGGCCGGTGGGAGCGAGACCAAAGCCGTCCATGATGACGAGAAGCGCGGGCTTTTTGGACTTGAGTTTGGTCATTCCTAGATAGCCCTCTCTACCATTTGAGCGAAATCAGCAGCCACCAAAGAGGCGCCGCCAACCAAAGCGCCGTCCACGTCGGGGCAGGCCATGAAGCCGGCGATGTTGCCGGGCTTGGCGGACCCGCCGTAAAGCACGCGCACCTTGTTGGCGACGTCTTCGCCTAAAAGCTCTACCAAGGTCTCGCGGATTGCTCCGCAGACTTCCTGAGCATCATCGGGAGTGGCGGTCTTTCCGGTGCCGATAGCCCAGATGGGCTCATAGGCGATGACAAGCTCGTCGCCGGTAGCTAGCTCGACGCCAGCCAGATCGGCCTTGATCTGGCTCACCACGAACTCCACCTGCTTGCCGGCTTCACGAACCTCCAGGGACTCGCCGCAGCAGGAGATGGGTTTGAGACCAGCAGCCAGAAGAGCCTTCACCTTGCGGTTGATGTCCTCATCGGTCTCGCCAAAGTAATCGCGACGCTCGGAGTGGCCCACGATACAGTAGGTGCACCCCACCGAGGTGAGCATGTCGCAGGAGATCTCGCCGGTATAGGCGCCGGAGGCCTCCCAATAGACGTTCTGGGCACCCAGGCCAAAGGGAGCGTGATCAAAGTCGATGACGCCGGCCACGCCCTTGAGGTCGGTGAAGGGAGGGCATACGACCACCTCGACGCCGTCGACGCCGTTACCCAAGGCATTGGACAGGTCCTGCGCCAGAGTGACGCCCTCGGTATAGTTCTTGTTCATCTTCCAGTTGCCCGCGATGAGGGGCATGCGGTTGTTAGGCATCGAGCAGCGCCTCCACTCCGGGGAGATCCTTGCCTTCGACGAGCTCCATAGAGGCGCCGCCGCCGGTGGAAATCCAGCTCATCTTGTCTGCCAGGTCAAATTTGTTCACTGCGGCCACAGAGTCGCCGCCGCCGATGATCGAGGTGCAGTCCTCGTTGTCTGCCACAGCCTCAGCCACAGCCTTGGTGCCGTCGGAGAACTGGTCGAACTCGAAGACGCCCATGGGGCCGTTCCAGAAGACGGTCTTGGCGCCGGCGATGGCATCGGCATAGAGCTTGGCGGTCTCAGGGCCAATGTCCATGCCCATCATGTCGTCAGGGATCTCGTTGGACTTGACGACCACGCCTACGGCATCGGGGCCAAAGTGATCAGCCACGACATTGTCCACAGGGAGAAGCAGCTTGACGCCGTTCTTCTCGGCCTTCTCCATCATCTCCTTGGCGCGATCCACCCAGTCGGGCTCCTGGAGGGAGGTGCCCACGGTGTAGCCCTTGGCCAGGAAGAAGGTGTAGGCCATGCCGCCGCCAATGATAAGAGTGTCCACAGAGTCCAGCAGGTGATCTAGGACGCCGATCTTGGAGGAGACCTTGGAGCCGCCTACGATAGCCACGAAGGGGCGATCGGGATCGGCGAAGATAGAGGTGAGGGTGTCCACCTCTTTCTCCAGCAGGAAGCCGGCCACGGCGGGCAGATACTCGGCCGGGCCCACGACCGAGCCCTGAGCGCGATGAGCGGTGCCAAAGGCGTCCAGCACAAAGATGTCGCCCAGCTTGGAGAGCTGCTTGGCGATCTCGGGGTCGTTCTTCTTCTCGCGCTTGTCAAAGCGCACGTTCTCGAGAACCACTACCTGGCCGGGCTCCATGGCAGCCACGGCATCCTCGGCCTCCTGGCCGTAGGTGTCGGGCACAAAGGTGACGTCCAAGCCGGTGAGCTCAGCAAGCTTATCGGCAGCGGGCTTCAAAGAGAGCTCGGGCTCGGGGCCGTCGCCCTTGGGGCGGCCCAGGTGGCTCATGAGCACAACCTTGGCGCCGTGGTCCACCAGGTATTGGATGGTGGGGATGGCGGCCTTGATGCGGGTGTCGTCGGTGACGGTGGTGCCATCCAAAGGCACATTGAAGTCGACGCGCATAAGCACGCGCTTGCCATCGACGTCGATGTCCTTGACGGTCTTCTTGGTGAAAGCCATAGAGAACCTCCTCGTAGATAAGGACAAACTAAAGAACAAATGAAAAGGCGCGGATAGGGCTTGGCCTTATCCGCGCCCTCAATGAACGCTACGCGGCGAAAAACCGCAGCGAAGAAGCGCAGCGAAAACTAGTCGACGAACTTCTCGAAGTACTTGATGGTGCGGACCATCTGAGAGGCGTAGGAGTTCTCGTTGTCGTACCAAGAGGTGACCTGCACCAGGCTGCGGCCGTCGCCCAGATCCTGAACCATGGTCTGAGTGGCGTCGAAGATGGAGCCGTGGGTCTCGCCCACGATGTCGGTGGAGACGATGTCATCCTCGTTGTAGGCATAGGTCTCGGGAATGGTCTCAGCGTAAGCCTTCATAGCAGCGTTGACCTCGTCCACGGTGACCTTCTTGTCGACCACGGCATAGAGGTTGGTGATGGAGCCGGTGGGCACGGGTACGCGCTGAGCGGCACCGATGAGCTTGCCGTTGAGCTCGGGGAGCACCAGGCCGATGGCCTTGGCGGCACCGGTGGAGTTGGGGACGATGTTGACAGCGGCAGCGCGGCTGCGACGCTTGTTGCCCTTGCGCTGGGGGCCGTCGAGGATCATCTGGTCGCCGGTGTAAGCGTGGATGGTGGTCATGATGCCAGCCACGATGGGGGCGAAGTCGTTGAGGCCCTTGGCCATGGGGGCCAGGCAGTTGGTGGTGCAGGAGGCGGCGGAGATGATGTTGTCGTCAGCCGTCAGGATGTCCTGGTTGACGTTGTAGACGATAGTGGGCAGGTCGTTGCCGGCGGGAGCGGAGATGACGACCTTCTTGGCGCCAGCGTTGATGTGGGCCTGAGCCTTCTCCTTGGAGGTGTAGAAGCCGGTGCACTCGAGCACGACGTCTACGTCGAGGTCGCCCCAGGGGAGGTTGTTGGCATCGGGCTCTTTGTAGATCTTGATGGTGGTGCCATCGACGGTGATGGAGTCCTCGCCAGCCTCTACCTGGTGATTGCGGGCGTAGTTGCCCTGGGTGGAGTCATACTTGAGAAGGTAAGCGAGCATATCGGGGCTGGTAAGGTCGTTGATTGCGACGATCTCGGTACCCTCATGGCCAAACATCTGGCGGAACACGAGACGGCCAATACGACCGAAACCGTTGAGCGCAACCTTTACTGCCATGGATTTCTCCTTTCATCGGCCCTCCCCCCGCACGGGCTCTCCATGCGCGCAAGTCAGGCCATCAATTACCACTGCTCGCATAGTAACGCTTAGAGGGAGCTTCTCGGCTGAAAACCTTATCCATTCGCTAAATCTGCAGGCAGATGGCGTATTTGACCATGAAAAGATAGACAACCCGGCGCCATCGCAACCTCTACCTGGTGATTCGCCTCGCAGCTTTTATGCATATCGATAAATAGCCAAACCGAGAAACCCATCCGCAGCAGACGTGGATTTTCTCTTAAATCACAACAATTTTCAGCCGGTGAGCTTGCATTATTCATCATTGAGAGAGACTGGTGTGAGAGGCCGCCCACTCTTTATCGATGGCCTCAAGCCTGACCACACGATGATAGAGCGCAGATTTTGAAAGTGGCGGGTAGGCTTTGCGGCCCAAATCTGCTAAGGGCAGATTTGGATAGGCCCGACGCAGCTTGCAGAAAGCGGCCAGTGCGGGCGGAAGAGTATCCAAGCCAGGTCCTGCCTCGATGCGGTCGATGAGGGCCAGCTGCTCTGCAGCCGCACCCGAGGCGCGTCGAGCATTGGCCATCTCGGCATTGACCGAACGATTTACCGTGTTCTTCACCGACTTCAAATGGCGCACGTTGCCCACCGCCCGGGCAGTGCGGGCAGCGCCAACCACCAAGAGGAAGCGGGCGATGTCGTCGAAGCTCTTAAGATAGATGGCAAAAGCGCCGCGGCGGCGGTTGAGCCTCGCTGTGACCCCGCAGACGGCACACAGATCGATGAGCCCTTGGGCAAGCCCCTCCCCTGAGACCGCCATCTCCAGATGAAAGTCTCCCCGGGGATCAGCGATAAACCCGCCAGCCATGAACGCCCCACGAAGGAAGGCGGCCTTATCGGCAGCCTGGGGCACCACAAAGGGCGGGATGCCTGAGACCAATCCTTGGCCGGGAACCAAAATGCCCAGCTCTACCAGAGCGCCCTCCAGCTTGGGCTGATCGGGGACCTCGATGAGGTAGTTCCGGGTTTTGTGTAGCACCGAGCGGCGCACCGTGAGCGAGGTGTCCAGGTCGAAGACCGAATGGGCCAGCCGGATCACCGTGCGGGCCACGGCTCCGGTCTCGGTGGTGACGCGCAAGGAGTGGGTGCCCGATCCGTGGAAGGACAGGGTGCCGCAGACTCGCATCAGGGCCGAGAGCTCGGCGACGCGGCAGGAGCGCGAAGGGTCTTCTATGCGGGAGAGCTCGTCTTTGACCTCGGCAGTGAACGACATGTCAGCCCCTTTGCGCCCGGGGCAGGTCGCGATGGAAGAGGCTCACCCGATAGCCCTCGTCCTCCAGGTAGCGGGCCGTGGCAGCCGCCAAAGCCACCGAGCGGTGCTGTCCGCCCGAACACCCTATCGCAATGGACAGAGAGCTTTTGCCTTCGGCCACATAGCCGGGCATCACGGCATCGAGCAAGTGGGTCCAAGCCGAGAAGAACGCCTTGGTCTGCGCGTGCCCCAACACAAAGTCTCGAACCTTTTCATCCTCTCCTGTGAGGGCGCGCATCTGGGGGTCCCAGTAGGGGTTTGGCAAAAAGCGCACGTCGATCATGAGGTCTGCCTCTTGGGGCATCCCGTACTTGAAGCCAAAGGAGAAGACGCGCACATCCATAAGCTGCTGCTCTTCCAGCTCAGAGAAGATGCCTTGGAGGCGGCGGCGAAGCTCGATGGGGCGCAACGAGGAGGTGTCGATAGTGACATCGGCCCCGTGGCGCACGTTTTCTAGCTGATGGCGCTCGCGGGCGATAGCCTCGACGTTTGACTCACCCTCCATGGCGATGGGGTTGCGCCGGCGCGAAAGGGCATAGCGGCGCCGCAGGACCTCGTCAGAGGCGTCCAAAAAGATGAGCTTGGTAGATATCTCATGGTCGTGCAGCTCTTGAATGCCATCTTTGAGCTCGTCAAAGAGCCCCTGGCTTCGAAGGTCGCAGACCACGGCCAGATGGCGGCCTACGCCGGTATCGATACCTACGATGCGCGCCAACTGCAGCAGCATGGAGGGAGGCAGGTTGTCAATAACGTAATAGCCCAGGTCCTCGAAGGTGTGCATGGCCTCCGTGCGCCCCGCGCCGCTCATGCCGGTAATAATCACCACATCGGGAGTCTCCACCGGTGCTGCCGCCTGATTTACCAGGGGATTCTCTAGGTTCTTGTCCTCAGAGGAAGCCGAGGGTGCTTGGTCTGCCACTATGACCTCTCTCGCCGATGCTTCAAGCTTACGATTTCTCTCCCCTTCACGCCCGACGCCCTGCCAGACACCTATGCCTGCCGCGCACAAGTTGCCGAGAAACCCATCCCTCAAGTATAGGGACTCTCACCCTTAACGGGCCTTATCAGAGGCAGTATCTAAAAGCTCTGCGTTGGAACGGGTGCGGCCCAGCTCCTCATCCCACGCCCTCAGGGCCCCGTAGATGCCGCGGGCCACCGCCTCTGGGATGCCGGGGGTGGCGGCGATCTGCTCCTCTGTGGCTTGGCGCAACTGCTTCATGGAGCCAAAGGCTTTGAGCAATGCTTTCTTGCGCTTTGGTCCCACGCCTTCGATCTCATCCAAGATTGAGGCCGTCATGGCTTTGTCCCGCAGCTCCCGGTGATAGGTGATGGCGAAGCGGTGGGCCTCGTCACGCACCCGCTTCACCAGGTAAAGCGAGGGCGATCCTGAAGGAAGCACCACTGGGGCGTCATCCCAGGCCACAAAGAGCTCCTCGTCTGACTTGGCAAGGCCGGCCATGGGGATGTCGAGCCCCAGCGATTCCAACTGGCGCTTGGCCGCATTGAGCTGAGGTTTGCCGCCGTCCAAGATGAGCAGGTCGGGCCTGGCGCCAAAACGCGCATCGGCCATGCGCTCAGGAGCATAGCGGCGACCCAGCACCTCGGCCATGGAGAGCACGTCGTTGGCCTCAGTGAGGGGCGTCTTGATCTTGAAGCGGCGGTACTGGCTCTTATCGGGCCGACCGTTGGTGAAGACCACCATAGAAGCCACCGTATGGGACCCGTGGATGGTGGAGATGTCGAAACATTCGATGCGCAGCGGGGGTTCCGGCAGCGCCAGCGCGCTCTCCAGCTCCAACAGCGCGCGGTTGGCGCGATCATCCTCGTACCCTGTGCGCATCTCATAGCGCATGAGGGCGTGGCGGGCATTGCGGGAGGCCATCTCCAGGATGCGCTTATGCTCCCCTCGCTGAGGCACCCGTAGGTGCACCCGGCTCCCTTTAAGGCCCGAGAGCCAAGTCTCCTGGGCCTCAGGGTCATCGGGCAGGGCGGGCACATCCACCAATCCGGGCACGTCGTCGGTCTGGGCGTAGTAGCGCTGCAAAAAGGAGCGCACGATCTCGTCCTCATCCACGTCCATGCCCCGGTCCAAGATAAACTCGCAGCTTCTCACCATGCGTCCTTCTCGGACAGAGAAGATGCATGCGCCGGCGATGGTCTCCTCGCGCCAAATGCCCACCACGTCGGCATCCACGTCCTTGGCAAAGTAGACCTGCTGCTTGGTGTCCAGATGGGATAGGGTGTCCAGACGCCGCTTGTAGCGCCCGGCCTTTTCGAAATCCAGGTTGGCAGCCGCCCCCTCCATCTCCTGGGTGATGGTGGAAGCCAAGTGAGTGCGGTGGCCCGAGAGAAACTCAGTGACCACCCCTACGTTTTCTGCGTACTCCTCAGGGCTCACGGCGCCGATGCACACGCCAGGGCCGCGCCCCACATGAGCGTCAAAACACTGTCGACCTTTTGCTGCCAAAAGCTCGCGCACCTCGTCCACGTTGTTGTCATGGGAGGCCAGCATGCGCTTGACCTTTTTCCATTCGGCACAATTGGCCGAGCAAAGCGGACACAGCTTGCGCACGATATCTATGGTCTCGCGAGCCGCCTTCGAATCGGTGTAGGGGCCAAAGTAGCGGGTCCCTTTGCGATGGCGCTCGCGGGTGTACTTGATGGCCGGGAAGGCGTCGGACTCGGTAATGGCGATGAAGGGGTAGCTTTTATCGTCCTTCAGGGCCACGTTATAGGGAGGCTTGTGCTGCTGGATGAGGTTGATCTCTAACACCAAGGCCTCATGCTCGCTGCCCACCACCAGATAGTCGAAGCTGGACACCTCGCGCATCATCAGGCGGATGCGAGGGCGCTCATCCTCGCCGTTGATGTATTGACGCATACGTGCCCGCAAATCTTTGGCTTTGCCTACGTAGAGCACATGGCCCCAGGCGTCTTTCCATAGGTAGCAACCGGGATCTCTGGGTACTTGGGCCACCTGCTCTGCCAGCGAGGGGGGCTGATGAGAGGAGCCAGGCGTGGCCACCTGCAGAGAATCGCTTTTGCTGGCACTGTCGTGGACGCCCTGAGGCTCGCGGGGCCCAGAGGCATGGGAAGCCGGGTTTTGCTGGGTAGGATCCATAGGACTCTTTCGTTGCACAGAGACTTCACAGACGGCGGGTCTTCGCAAGTATGGCGCGAAGGCCCGATATGATAGATGGTTGCCTTCAAGAATACATGGGTCGGCCTCGACCCGGAGGAGAGGTACCAAATGTTACATGCCACTGAGGTGAGCGCAGCCCAGCTGGACCAGGAAGCTGAGTCCTTGGGTCTTGTGCTCCCCATCGAGCAAACCGCAGTATGGATGGAGTACGAGAGCACCATCCCCGACCGCGCCTATTGGGGCTCTTACATTATTTATGATGACGAAGCCCCCATGGCCTTGGTCTCTTTTATGGATTACAAAACCCACGGCTACCACTATCTGCGCGCCCACCATGGACCCGTCTATGTGTCTGGACCCGGCGAGGAGCAGGAAGAGCAGGTAGCCCAGCTGCTTCGCAGCCTGGTACGCAAAAAGGATTCCAAGGTGGCCTTCATCCGCATGGGCATCCTGCACGACATCCCACAGAGCCGCCCGGTGCTCTCCACCCGCCCCTATGACACCACGGTGTTCATCGATCTAGCCGACGGCGACGAGGATGAGATCCTCGCTCGCTTCAAGGCCCGCGGCCGCCGCGACGTGCGCAAGGCGCTGCGCGAGACCGGAGCCCAGGTCATAGATGAAACCGCCCAGGCTACTCAGGACTTCTCCGAGTACTACAAGATCATGGAGGAGACCGGCGAGCGCGACGGGTTCACCCCCGCGCCCCTGGCCGATTACCAGAACATGCTGGAGATCCTGGGACCCGATCATGCTCGCCTCTTTGCTTCGCGCATCGACGGCGACCTCATCAGCTGGTCCATCGACACCATCCAGGGCAACCTGGCCACCCGCTACTATGCCGCCAGCCGCCGCGGACCCATGCGCGGCGTGCCCGACCAGGAGGTCTACGAGAGCTCTGTGGCCCTAGGTAAGCTGGGTTGCACCAGCCGCGACCTCATGGGCATCGGATCCGACTTCTCCCCCACCTTACTCGACCTCAACAAGTTCAAGACCAAGTTCTCCAACGAGACCGTGGCCGTAGCCCCCGACCGCGATCTGCCCGTGAAAGACCTCTTCTACAAAGGTCTGGTGGCCGTCAAGCATTTGAGGGACGGCAAAGAGGCCTAAGGTCTCCGGGGGTAATTCCCTACTTGTCCCCATCGCCTACTAAGTAAGTCCCCCTCGCCTCTCTCGTCTCCTTCGCCTACTAAGTAGACCTACTTAGTAGGCGAGAATATTTACCTGGGGTTTTACAGCCTACTATGTAGATCTACTTAGTAAATAGGTCGCTTTCACCCCAAAAAACTACTTAGTAGGCACCCAAAGCGCCCACCCTCACCCCAACATGTAAAATCTCACCCCAACATATAAAAAAGCTCCCTGCCTGGCAGGGAGCTTTTTTAGTTGCAAATCTATAACAGTATCAAGCTGCCGAGAAACCCTTCCTCAATGGGAGGGACAGGTTTCTTAGGCGCATCCCTTAGACTGGGCAACCGCCGCCGTAGAAGGGGCTGGAAGCGGTGTTCCAGATGGTGGCGATGCGCACGCCGTCGGGCGGCCAGTTGCAGTCGATGACTGTGTTGCCGCCAGCATAGATGCCCACGTGGCCGCCCCAGCACAAAATATCGCCAGGGATGAGGTTGCCTACCGATTTGAGGCCAGTGTGGCTGGCTACCAAGGCGCGCTGGGAAGAGGAGCTGTGGGGCAAGCTAATGCCTGCCTGGGCATAGCACCAACGGGTGAAGCCGGAGCAGTCGAGGCCCGTGGAGGGGTTTTCGCCGCCCCAGACGTAGTTGACCTTGCCTACCAGAGAGTACGCAGCAGAAAGTATGGTATTGCGCTGGCTTTGGGTGAGGCCGCCAGAGCCGGTACCCGAGCCACCGCCGGAGCCTACCGAGCCACCAGAAGAGGGACGGTAATAATTGCCGTTGTTGGCTGCAGCCTCTGCGGCAGCCTGGCGAGCAGCCTCTTCTGCGGCGACACGGGCAGCCTCGGCCTCTTCGGCCATCTTGTCTTTGACCTGCTGATCTAGGCTGTTCACATAGGAGTCAGCCTCGGATATCTTGGCGTTGAGGTCTGCCTGCTGGCTCTCCTGTTGGGCCAAGAGCGTCTCAGACTCGGACTTTTGCTGTTGCAGCTGCTCCTGCTCATGGTCGAGCTCGGCCTTCTTGGCGGCCAGCTCCTCGCGCAGGCGGTTGGTCTCCTCGATGACGTCTGCCTGGGATTGGCTGATCTTATCGGCGTAATACACACGCGAGACAAAGTCATCGAAGGTGGTGGCTTCCATGATGAGGGAGAGCCAGGAAACACCGCCCGTCTTGTAGTTTTGGCTGATGGTCGTAGCCAGTGTGGCCTGGCGCTCTTTGAGCTCGGCCTCTTTGGCAGAGATGTCCTTTTGGACATCGTCGATCTTGGCCTGGGTCTCGTCGATCTGCCCGTTGACCTCGTCCAGCTGGGTGCGGGTGTCGTTGAGCTGAGAGGAGATCTCGTCTGCCTGCTGATAGAGCTCGTCGCGCTTGGACTTGGCGGCATCCAGCTGAGCCTGAAGCTCTGCCGAGGTCTCTGCCTGCGCCGGTTGAGGAAGCGCCGCTATGCAGAGGCAAGCGAGCGCGATTGCGAAGGCCAGCGCAGCGAGGCGTTTGCTAAAAGTCATCGACCCTCCCTGGGGCGTGATATGGCGAATAGAGTACAGGGGCCGCGAAGCTATCCGCTGATTTCTGAAGACACCCTGCAAATCCGTATGGATCAATATAATAGCCATCAGGCCAAGCAGAGCCAAATGCCTGAAGCGCATCTCTAGCAAATCAGCGCAGAGACTGCCCGAGATCTTCAAAAGCCTTGGTAGCCATGGAGCGGGTTTCTCGGCAGCCTTTGGAGAGGGACAGCCAAGGTGCGCGGTGCCTCACGCTTTTCCATCCTTGCCCAGGTAGCGGTCGAATTTGCGGTTTTGGTTGAGCAATAGCAGGCGCGCCAAAAGCTTGTGCTTCAAGGTGTCGGGCTTGTAGTCGTAGGGATAGCCGGCAATACCCTTCTTAAAACAGGCGAGAGCCTCCTCGCGCAGGGCTTCGTTGGCGACGTGATGCGAGACCACCGAAGGCGGGATCACCGTATAAAGAAAGGGATCGAAAGCCTCGCGATAGGGCACCTCCTGGCCCAGTACAAAGTCTTGGACGATGGGCTCCACAAAGCATACCCCGCCCAGCGTCATGTAATAACTGTTGCGACCGGGACGAGTGTTGACCTCGAAGAACTTGTAGCTACCGTCGCGCTGATCGTATTTGATGTCGAAGTTCGCCATGCCGTGGTAGCCCACGTGGGCCAAGAAGCGCGCGGCATCCTCGATCACCTGGGGAACGCGCTCGCTCAAGATGCAGCAAGGGTTGCCGATGAGAATGGGAGAATGATCTTGGAGCACCACACGGCCTCCCGAGATCACGCGCGCTTGACCCTGGGCATTCGCAAACACTGTGAGCGAGCGGATGGCGTCATCGCCTCCGGGGATGAAGTCTTGGAGCACCAGATGGCCCTCATAGGGAGAGGCGGCCAAGATGCCCAGCACCCGGGTCAGCTGACCGGGATCCTCAACGGTATAGACCTTTTCTTTGCCCTCAAAGACCAGCTGGTCATAGGAGGCCGAGTGAGCCGGCTTCACGATGAGCGGAAACGGCAAAGTAGCAGGATCAAGTGCCTGGGCCTCTGCCACAGAGACCGTCCAGGTTTTGGGATAGGCGATGCCCAGATCTTCGCAGATGGCATAAAAGCGGTCTTTTTGGCATATCTCGTCCATCAAAGAAGCGTCGATATAGGGCACGTAATACCACTGGGAAAGCTCGTCTTTGTGATGGGCCAAAAGGCGGGCATGCCAGTCGGCAGAGCCCAGCACAAGGCCCACCTTGCCCCGGGAAGCCAGCTCTTCTCCCAGCTCGCGCAGGGCCCCCATAAGCACGTCTTCGTTGCCCATGTCCTCCAGGATGCGATAGTCGCAGAAGCGCGACGCCGAGGTCACCTGCACATTGACCCCAGACAGGATGATGGGGTTGACTCCATAGCGCTCATGAAACGACCGCACATAGGAATAGCCCAAGATATCGCCGCCCAAACACACCGGCTGCAGCTTTTGAGCGAGCTCTTGCTCTGAGATCATGCCTGGATACACCATGAAAATCCTTATCCTTACCAAAGGCAGCGGGCTTTGCTCTTGGCGCGCTGCCGTCGTTTACGGAAGCTGACGGGCTCAGGCCGTGCCGAGAAACCCATCCCCCAAGGCGTCCCTAGTTTTTAAGGGCTTCCTTGACTGTCTGGGCCACGCTCTCCAGCGCTTCTAGGGGAAGCTCGGTAGGAAGGGCGATGGTACCTGCGGTCACCGCGTCACACACCGGCAACGTGCTGGGATCTTGAGGCACGCAGAAGGCCAAAGGATCAAGCGCCCCGGGATAAAGCGAAGGGCGATACCAGTCTTCTGCCAAGTATCCCAAGGAGCGCACCGCTGCGATGGCTGCCTCAGAAGCGCTGGTAGAAGGAGCAATGAGTCCAAAACGCAGCAACGGCTGTGCCGGGGTTGCCCCTTGGCCGGCGGGATAGTCCACCTGAGCCTCAAAAAGCTCGCAATAACGGGCCACCACCGCTTCGCGGGACTGCCAATTCTCATGGAGGCGCGAGAGCTCAGAGAGCACACGCTCGCAGATCCAAGGGCTGGGCGCCATAGGACGATGAGGCAGCTCTCCTTCCTGCTCTGCAGCGGCCACCGCCGGCTCAAGGGCGCCAGAAGCCGCCCAAGAAGCCCTGAGCGAGCGTGCCAGCGATCGCGGCAAACGGTTGAGCACTCGGTTTTGATTGAGGTAGCGGCGAGTGGCTTTTTCCAGCTTTGGCGCGAGGGGCGGCAATTGAGACAGGGACGCTGCCAGAGGCTCAAGCACCTCTTTGAAAGGCGAGCGCGGATTGATCCAGACGGCCCCACCAAAAGAGGTGCGCAGCATCTTCTCGGCACCAAAGGAGTGCACCGAGACATCTGCCACCGGACAGCCATCCTCATCCAGAGCCATGCGACAGGCGCAGTGAGCGCTGTCTTCCACCAGCAGCGCACCCGCCTCATGGGCCCGCTCGGCCAACTTGGCAGAGGAGCGGTCGTCGATGATGCCAAAGGTGTGCTGGAGCACCACCGCCCGCAAAGGCATGGCAGGCTGAGGAAGCCTGGAAGGATCCAGCGCCAAGGTTGCCGCCTCTATGTCGCCATAGACAGGGGTGAGCCCGGCCGCCACGATGGGCGCCACCGCAGTGCAGCAGGTAAACAGCTGGGTAGCCACAGCTCCCGAGCCATGGACGGCTTTAACAGCTTGAAAGATCTCCTCTAAGCCATAGCGCGCTTTGAATACCAAGTACCAATCTGCGGCTTTGGTATGGGTCCTGCGGGCTAGTTCTTCTACTAAAGCTTGATGAGCCTGGGCTGCATCCATAAACACTGTGCTTTCTTTAGATACGACAGGCCCGCCTTGGAACGAGCCCCTCACAGGGCCTAATGATACACGGTGACTCTGGGCCTCCAGAAATCCACACCCTTAACGCCTCGCAAAGATAAAAAGGCCCTAAAGGATAGCTAGATTAGACCCAGGCTCCGCTGGAATCGAGCCTATAGCCTCCAATAGTGGTGTTATGAGCCATGGCGCCGGAGCTGTAGAGGTAATACCAGGCCCCGTCCCAAATCCAGCCGGCCTTCATGGCGCCGCTGGAGCGATCGCAAAAGTACCAGCTGCCATTGATGAAGCCCCATCCCCGATACATATGGCCGTCTCCAGGCGCCAGATAATACCAGGCGCCACCTGTCCAAATCCAACCTGTGGCCATGGCTCCCGTAGAGCGCAGGAAGTACCACTGGCTGCCCGTGAATACCCAACCGGCAGCCATGGCGCCCGAGCCTTTGAGGTAGTACCACGCGCCGTTGACCCACGCCCAACCGGTGGCCATGGCGCCGGTGGAAGGGTTGAGGTAATACCAGGCGCCGCCCTCTTTAATCCAGCCGGTCTCCCTATGACCGTCTGCAGGGCTCAAGAAGTACCAAGTGCCACCCTGCTGCAACCAGCCTGTCCTGCGCCCATGGTCGCCCGAAGTATCAAAGTAATAGGTCTGGCCGTCGATGGTGTACCAACCAGATGCATAGGTGCCCTGAGGGGTGCGATACCGGGTGACGCCGCCCTCATGAACCCATTGGCCCGAAGGAGGAGGCAGCGGGCCGTTAGAAAAAGCAGCCTGAGACACGGTCTTGCCGCCCGTGCTATAGGTCACGCTGGCGCCTTTGTTGCCCAGCATATCCTGGGTCACAGTGACCGTGACCTCGTACACCGTGGTATCGCAGCGATAGCGAGGATTGTTCTCTTGGGTGAGCCTGTAGGTGCGCGTGCCCACCTGCCCATAGGGGATCTCAAAGTTCACATAATTATTTTTACCGGTAAGATCGCTGTGCTGATTGGCAACCTGCATCGCCGATCCGGCAGAGTCTGTGAGCCTGAAGGTGAACTCCCCTGCCTCTAAAGAGCCGCCCGAAAGAGAGACCGTGGCTGTCACATTGAAACAATCCAGCGGATTTACCGGGGCTGCCGTCATCAGGCGATCCTGAGCTTGCGAGGTCTCTGCTATGGCTTGGTCAGAGGCTTGCTGGGCTGTCGCCTTGACAGGCATGAGCCCCAAGCCGAGAACCACCGCCATTGCCACCAGTAAAAGCCTTGCTTCTCCCAGACTCTTATGACAGATACCTCGATGGTGCATGGCGCCTCCTAAAAAAGAGGGCCGCCCTGCGCGTAGCAGAACAGCCCGCTCTGTTACAGAGTCACCTGTACCCTCCACCTTGGCATCTGTTGCCCGCCACGCAATATCCCCAGACAGCAAGGGACATCGATATGCGTGATGCTCGCAGCCCTTAGGGTTGCCCCCGGCGGCGATGGGAGGGTTTCTCGGCAGCGGAGGCATCTGGAGCCTTGGGAGAATCCTCTGGACGAGAAGCGGGGCCTGCTACCGGAGGCACATCGATGTCGTCGGCGGGCTCGTGAGGCAGCTCCCGGTCCACCCCGGCAGTCACCATATAGGTGTGGCCGACCTGAGGGCGCTGGGTTTTGTGAGCCCAATAGAGGATAAGGGCGCCGATGATCACCAGAGGCAGCGAGAGCACCTGGCCCATGGTGATGGGGCCAAAGAGGTAGCCCAGCTGGGCGTCGGGGACGCGCACAAACTCGATGAGGATGCGAAAGACGCCATAGAGAAGCAAGAACAAGCCTGTGAAGGTGCCCTGAGGCCTAGGCGGTAGCTTTCGCGACAGGCTGTAAAGAACCACGAACATCACCACGCCCTCGAGGAGCGCCTCGTAGAGCTGGGAGGGATGGCGAGCCACTCCGTCGGCTTCGAATACCACGCCCCAGGGAAGATCGGTGGGCTTTCCCCAGAGCTCGCCGTTCACAAAGTTGGCCAAACGCCCAAAGAAGAGGCCGATGGGGGTCACGATGACACCCAGATCGCAGAAGGTCAACGCCGACACATGCACTGGCCTCGCCGCGATGCAGCCGCCGATAATAGCGCCCACCAAGCCTCCATGAAAGCTCATTCCGCCCTCATAGGTGGCCAGAATCTTTAGGGGATGGGCCAGGTAGTAGCCGTCGCCATAGAAGAGGCAGTAGCCAAGCCTTCCGCCAATGACCGCTCCCAAGGCGATGCCTACCACCACTGTCATGATGTCGTCTGCCGACAAACCCAGCTTCCAGTGGCGGGAGATCTTGCCCACCAGCAAGCCTCCCAGCAGAAATGCGGCCAAGTAAGCCAGCCCATACCAGCGCACGGCCAGAGGGCCGATGGTGAAGGCCACCGGGTCTAAGGAGTGGTAGATCTCGTTTAGCATGGCGCTCCTTATTGCAAAAGGCAGGTCAATAGAGAGACTCAGGCAACCCAAGAAAGCGAGCTGCCTGAGTAGCGTAGTGGATTTAGAGGCTCATTTTGAGCAGGACCGCCATTTAGGCCACCCACGCCCCAGAACCGTTAAAACTGTACTGGGTGCCGTCGATAACATGGCTGCCTGTGACCATGGCACCTGATTCGGGGGCGAGATAGTACCAGGTTGCACCCAGCTGGATCCAGCCCGTGGCCATAGCCCCAGATCCTGTGAGGTAGTACCAGGTGCCGCCCACTTGAATCCACCCGGTGGCCATGGCGCCTGACCCAGAGAGGTAGTACCACGCGTTGTCTGCCTGCGCCCAACCACGAGCCATGGCGCCCGAGCCGGGGGCAAGATAATACCAGCTGCCCCGATCAAACAGCCAGCCTTGGGCCATGGCGCCGGAGCCTTGCAGGTAATACCAGGAACCTCCTAGGTCAAGCCACCCGGTCCTCATGGCGCCGGAGCCTGGTGCAAAGTAGTACCAGGTGCTGTCTACTTGCGCCCAGCCTTGGGCCATGGCGCCGGTTTTGGGATCCAGGTAGTACCAGGTGCCATGCTCGTTGAGCCAGCCGGTCTTTACCGTGCCGTTGCTCATGCCATAGTGCCAAGCCCCTTCTACAAAGGACCAGCCTTGAGGCAGGCTCATCATATGACCCTCGTCATCAAAGAGATAGGTCTTGCCCTCCACGGTCACCACGCCGTCCTTGGCCATGGCGCCGTCAGGCATGAGGTAGAAAAAGTAAGTTCCTTCGCGATACCAAGTGCCTTCCTGGGCGTAGGGAGAGCGGTTGAAGTGATACCAATCACCCCAGCGAGCCTGATTCCACTCGGTGGCCTTTTTGAGGTAGCCGTCCTCAAAGCGTATATAGTGCGGGGAGTTCTCGCGCCAGAGATAGCGGACTTCCTCGGTCTCGGGAACGTTGTAGGATATCTTGCCGTAGGAGAAATCCGCAACTGTGGCAGCTCGGTTGAGCTCTGCCTGATGCACCGCATCGATGAGGCGCGCCTCGGAGTCTTTGGTGTAGTCCAGCACATCTTGAGACGGCACCCCAGAAGAGAGCTCCGAGGTCATCACCAGGGTGCGAGGCGACAGGGAGTTAAGGTAGCGGCGGGAGTTAGAGCCCACCAGACCATGATGTCCCAGCTTGAGCAAGTCTACCTTGCCCAGCTCTTTGGCCAGGCGGTCCTCATCGCCATCCAGGTATCCAATGTCTCCTGCCAAAAAGGCCTTATGGGAGTTGGCCTCGACCAAGACGCCCAGCGAGAACTCATTGGCATCGTACTTGGGATGGGTGAAGTAGTCAGTATCGTAATTATAAATAGAGACATCCATAGAACCCAGCTTGAACTGGGGATTGCCCACATAGGATCCCTTCGCGCCTTCCGGGGCGGGGGAAATGACCTGAGGCTTGGAGGCGCCTGCCGCCTCATCTTCTTGCACGGTCTCCGGAGCCGCCTGAGGAGCCACGGCCTCTACCATCTCTTGGGCGTCCAACGCCACAGGGTCGCCCGCTACAGGAGCGAAGACGCTCTTCTCGGTAACAGAAGGCTCAGAGGCTGCAGGAGTTTCTGGGGTATCGGTGGGCTGCTGAGAAGGATCCGGGGTATCGGGTTGTGCAGGTTTCTCGGGACCTGCAGGGTCCTGAGGATTTGCAGGATCAGTGGGAGCGGGATCTTCTGGAGCCTCTTCCAGACGGCCGGGATCCACGGGGGCAGAGGTGTCGAAGCCTTGGATGAGCGTGGCGCCATTTGCCAGCGCTGCGGCTACCGTGCGGTCGTAGACATACTGGTTGTCCCAGAGACGGGAGGGCTCGAAGATATAGGAATCCTTATAGGGCAGGAGGTAGACGCGCTGAGGCTTGAACTCCTCGATAACCTCGTCGGCGCCGCCAATGTGGTCGCTGTGGGGATGGGTGCACACAAGGAACTCGAAGTTCTCGCTGGTGACACCCATGGCCTTCATGTAGGCAAAGAGCTTGTCGGTCACCCCTCCCCCACGGGTGATGCCCTCGCGCAACGGATAGCGAGGATCTTCGCCAGACGGGTAGTCGTTGTCCTCTCCGGCATCCACCAGACCAAAGCGACCGTCGCTCTCCAGCAAGATGGCGTCGGTGAAGCCAAAGGAGAGCACGTGGACTCGCGCCGTGGAGTTGACAGACGACGTGATGGCTGGAGATGCCCACACTCGAGACGGCACAGAAAAACAGCAGCAAAGCCCCCATACCACCGCCAATGCCACCAGAACGCGCTTGCGGGCAGAGCACATCATCCTTCAAACTCCTTCACACCTGGGGCACCCAGAGTTTACCTCGGTAATCGTGTAATGGGTTCCTCTAAACCTAGGTATTTTTTTGCTTTGAATACCTAGTTATTCAAATACATATAGTTCAGTTTAGCTACAGACAAAAGACTCTATCACGACTCGCGCTATTTGTCTCAGCCCATGCAAGGGTGTCTTTAGGTTTCATGACCTTTAGAACTGGTTCGCCGAGCTCGCGAAGAGCTCCGACTTCTCTAAACATAGCTGCCCTCGCCACAAAAGGGCGAGGGCAGCCAAACATTATGTGTAGTAGTGGCCTAAATCTGGGCGGCCTGTTAGTCAGTAAGCACGTGAGAAGCCGTGGCTCCCTTTTGCCCTTGGTAATGGCTTCCTAACTGCGCCGAGCCATAGGGGCGCTCCACCGGGGAGCTCATGCGCTCAAAGGAGAGCTGGCCTATGCGCATGCCTGGATGAAGCATGATGGGCAGCGTAGCCACATTGGAAAGCTCAAGCGTGAGCTCGCCGTCCCAGCCGGGATCCACATAGCCTGCGGTGGAGTGGATCATGAGACCCAGACGGCCCAGTGTAGACTTGCCCTCAAGCTTTCCCAAGATGTCGTCTGGCAGGGCGATGCGCTCTAAAGTGGTGCCCAGCGCAAACTGGCCTGGATGCAAGATGAAGGCCTCGCCCTCAGGAACCACTACCTCCTCGGTGAGGTCTGGCTGCTCTGTGAGCGGGTCGATATAGGTATGAATGGAATTGCGAAAGATGCGAAAGTTGGATCCTAAGCGCACATCCACAGAAGCCGGCTGCACATCTTTGATCTGGAGTGGCTCGACCACGATGCGTCCCTGCTCCATCTCGCGCTTGATGTCTCGATCCGAGAGGACCATGACTCCACCTTTCCTTGCATCCTCGCCTAGCTAACCTCTTAAGCCTACCTTACCGAGAAACCGCTGCCCTCCTTAAGCCCTACCTCTCAATAGGCTCTTCGCACTCTTTGGAGTATTTGACTGCTTTGGAGCCGCAATCCTCCTTGGAACTGCAATCCTTGGTGTGCAAAGGAGCCTCTGGCTCTGACGGCGCCTCTGAAGGGGCCGCCTCCAAGTGAGTCAGGCTGTCGCCGGAGGCAAAGTGCCCTTTGAGCTCGTGGGCTAAGAAACCCAGCATCACTAAGGTGGAAGCCAGCGATGAGATGATGGAACAGTAGGTGACGCCATTGAGCCCAAAGACGTTCACCAGGGGCACCATGGTGACCAGAGCCGCTGCCAGAGCCACCACGCCGCCCACAAAGGTGGACTTGAAATCGTAGAACACAGTTTCAAGGCTGTTGAGAAAGCCCATATAGGCAATGGCCAACGCAGCGATTACCATAGGCGGCAGCAGATAGAGGTATTCCAAAATGCGATCGCCATAGATGAGCCCGTAGAGAAACGCGCCCAAAAGCTGCACGCCAATGAGACATAGGATGCCAATGACCACGATGGCTACCAGGGTGAGTCCCATGAGCTTTATGAAGGAGCGGCGATCGCGGCGCTCATAGATCTCTTTGAAGTAGGTCAGAAGCGGGTTGTACACAAAGCCTGCACCGGTTTGCACGATAGCCACCGGCGCTACCATGGTTCCATACACGCCAAGCGCAGCTTCACCTTGAGCGTTCATGAGGTACTGGCGAGGGATCGAGGTGGCACCCGAGATAGCCATAAACGCCAACACCGCCGGGGCGCAACGCACCAGAAGCTCTCTGGCTTTAGCGGTGCTAATCCGAGGTTTGAACTCCTCGAAGTAGCGCACCCGAGGCAAGTCGTAGACGATGCCCACTATTACCGTGACCACAAACATGGCGAACAGGGTAAGCGAGAGGTTTTGGGTAGCAGCAAAGACCGCCACAAAGGCCGCCAGCGACACCACGCCTTGGATGGCGTAGGAGATGCCAATGTAGTCCATGCGCTTTTCTCGCTGCTCCAAGGCGTGAAAACAATCTAGGATGGTGCCCGCGATCTTGTAGAGCGAATAGAAAATGATGGGGATCAAAAGGTCTGGGGCGCTGGTAGCCAGCGAGTAAACAGCGATGAGCACCAGAGCGATCCCCGAGGTGATGAGTCGCAGCGCAAAATACTCGCCCAGGCTGTTCTCGCCGTGAAGATCGCCAATTTGATACATGTAGAGGCGGTAGTCCACCAAAGACGAGAAGATCGCATAGACAGACACCACGTAAGAATAGACGCCTGGAGCGTCGTAGGTAGCCGAAAGCCGCATCACGAACACCGTGATGAGCCAGGCACAGAGCAGGTTGCCAAAGGAGCCAACGCTGTTCCACATCATATTGCGCTTCACCGACAACGGCGCGCGCTTGGGATCGGTGCGTGAGAGCACGCCGCCTCCTCTAACAACCTGCCAATACGTGACTTTTCACAAGACGTCCCTTACGCGCCGCGAAAGTGCGCGGGCGCCTAGACTGCACGGACCGCAGTCACGCCAGGCACATGCTCTTTAAGCACACGCTCGATGCCCATCGACAGGGTCATGTTAGAGAGTGCGCACCCAGCGCAGGCGCCGGTAAGCTCCAGCGAAACCACGCCATCGTCATCGACGGCCACCAACTCGCAGTCGCCGCCGTCTGCCTGAAGGCTCGGGCGCACCGCGTCGAGCACACGCTCCAACAGCTCTTCATCCACAGCCATGAGTGGCTCCTTTCCAGCTCTCGAAACTCCAAGAGCGACCGTATGTTAGGACGCAGCCTGAAAGCTGCCTTTGGCAAGTATGCACCATGAACCCATGCAAACTCACCTACCCTCACCATACCCACAGGGTCTCGGCAACTCTCAAAAGCTGCCGAGAAGCCCTTCCATCGCCACCTCTTATTCACGGCCGGCAGAAAAAGGGCTTCAAGCCAACAGCGGCATTGCAGCAGCAACCCCTACTCCACCGGGGAAAACAGGTGCCCTCGCACAGACCCGGCTTCTGGGGCAGGCAGAGGTTCGCCGGTTGCCACCGCCTCCAAGGCCTCACGAAGGCGAGACACCGACGCCGCGGTTTTCTCGGCATCCAAAAGAGTGGCGTCCACCATAAAGCGGGTGAGCCCTGCGCCTAAAAGCTCGCGCAGCTTGGGGACCGCATCCAGCGGCTGATCCCAATAGATGCGGGAGCGGCCCTGAAGGTCGGTGGTGACCGGCAGCGCGCGGCCATCGATGTTCTTGAGGTAGAGCTTCTGAGCGCGAAGGCCACAGGTGTCGCAATGGCCCGAGCAGGCATCGGCCATCTGGAGCACGCAATGCTCCGAGGTCATCGCTCTCTCCTGACCGTAAACCACCAGCCCGCAGGGAAGCGAAGTGGCCGCGCATACCGGCGCCATCTGGGCGACGGTGAGCTCGTGAGAGAGCCAAAAACCAGAAGCGCCCGCCTCTTCAAGCGCGGTGACACAAGAGCGGTTGGACACCCCTATGCAGGGCCGGATCTCGGGAGCGGCCCCGCGTTGCTGCGCCAAAGCGAACTCGCTCATGGAACCCACCGCGCAGGGCGCCTCTGGCACCACCCAGCGGTCCAGGCGCCCGTGATCCTTGAGGCGGCACACCTCATCCAGCCAAGGGATGGTTTCTTGGGGAAATCCCCCCTGAGCCAGGGCGTCGGCCGGCGCATAGAGACGGGTTGCGCCGGCTGCCAGCGCAGCCTGGGCGCCTTCCGGAGTGGAGACCACGCAGCAGACCTGGGCCTCTTGAGCGGCCTGGCGCAGCGCGGCTTCGCCCTTGGGGCCTGGCTTTCCTGCAGTGAGTCCTGCATCTTGGCGCCAGGAAGCCACCTGCTCGCACCACTGCCTCCAGCTGGGAGGCGCCGCCACCTCGCCCACCCGCTTCTCATAGGGGGCGCAGATGGCCTCCTCGAGAGCGTCGGCAGCCTGGCTCCTGAGCCTATGGACTGTCGAGAAGCCCAAACCGCAGCCTTCATCAATATCTACAGTGATCGAAGCGGCCACAAAGGGGCTCTGACCTAGGCGACCTGCGTGCTCTTGGAGGTCTTGGGCGGTGACCGCTTTGGTGCGTGCGGCCTCGACCACAGGGCCCTGGACACTCACCGCTACCGCCGAGGCGTCTCGCCTGGGCAACGCGCAGAGCTGGATGGAGAGCGGCTGACCCAGCTTGCAAATAATGTGCATGGACACTGGACGCTTGGATGAATAGGGAGCGGACTGCAGGCGCTCGGCCGCCACGATGGCTTCTTGGCTGCGCAACAGGCGCACGGGAGTGCCCGCAGGTACCGGGCGCTTGACGCCGCACACCACCTGGCTATCTGCCTCCACGTCCCGAGGCGCATTAGTGGTGAGGAAGGTCTCAGGATGGTCCTTGGGGCGAAGTTCCAGCAGATCGCCCTTGCCCAAAGGAGCCTGAGTATAGATGGCGGCTTCATGGCCCTGGGCACGCACCACATGGCCTACCAACTCTCCCCTGTTGTTGGACCGCTCGTAGCTCATGAGGGAGTTGTCGGATATCCCCATAAGATAGCCATCGGTGAAGTCACGATTAAAGGCGCGCTTGAGCTGACGGAACAACGAGTCGCGCACTTCTGGATCCAATTCGCGAGAACGCACGCGGGCTACGTGGTCCAGCGCAGACCTATAGGCGCTTACCACCGCAAGCACATAGTCGGGCGCTTTCATGCGTCCCTCGACCTTGAGTGAGCCCACGCCCATTAAGACCAGCTCGCCCAGATGATCCAGACTTAAGGCGTCTTTGGGACAAAGACCGCGCTCCCAGGCCACCGGCCCCAGCCTTTTGCCTTGGGCACTGTAGAGCTCATGGGGCAGTCGGCAGGGTTGGGCACAAAGGCCTCGGTTGGCCGAGCGAGAGCCCCTCAAAGCACTCATAGAGCAGAGGCCCGAATAGCAAAAACATAGAGCGCCATGGCCAAAGACTTCGCACTCTACACCGGTGGCGCAGCAGGCCGCAATCTCTTCTAGGGAGAGTTCGCGAGAGAGCGTCACCCGCTCATAGCCATGGGCAGCGCACCACTGGATCCCTCGGGGATCTTGGATGTTTGCTTGGGTGGACACATGGACTTCTGCCTGGGGGAAACGCCTGCCCACCTCGGCCGCCAACCCCCAGTCCTGAATGATGAGGGCATCGGCGCCCAGCCGCACCGCACGGGCGGCCAGCGCCAGAGCCGCTGGCATTTCATCGTCTGTCACAAGCACGTTCATGGTCACAAAGACGCGAGCCCCTGCCACATGAGCCTCTTGGCATGCCTTCTGAAAGGAGGCGTCATCAAAGTTGTCTGCCCCACGGCGAGCGTTGAAGTCGTTACCAAGCCCGCAGTAGACGGCATCAGCCCCGCCTGCCAAAGCCGCCCTAAAGGCCGCAGGACCTCCGGCTGGAGCGAGCAGCTCGCAGACGAGATCCTGCGGCAAGGGTACGGGTTCCTCGGCATCCACAGGCGCCTGGGGAGAAGATGTCTGAGAAGCGGATGCCTTAGACAAGCTGGACCGCCCTGCGCTTTCCCACCTGGATAAAGGCGCCTTCCACCTGGGAGGGGTCAAGGTTGTAGGTCTTTGGGGCCAAAGGCTCGTCGTTCAGGCGCACGCCGCCGCCGTCGATGAGGCGACGCCCCTCCCCTGCACTCTTGGCAAGGCCTACTTGGGCCAGTAGCGCAGGCAGGTAGACTTTGCCCTCGTCGTTGACGATGAGCTCACAGGCCACTTCAGGGGCGTGGGGGCGCTGATGCTCTTTGAAGAGGGCGTCGAAGGCCGCAGCGGCATCTGACGCTGCCTGCGCGCCGTGGTAGAGCTCCACGATATTGGCAGCCAGCTGGCGCTTCAAGGCATAAGGGTCTGCGGTGCCGTCGGCCAAAGAGGCGTCGATGGCGTCCACCTTCTCAACCGGGAAGGTGGACGCCAGGCGGTAATAGCGGCCCAGAAGCTCGTCGGGGATGGACATGATCTTGCCGTACATGTCTGCAGGCTCATCGGTGAGGCCCACGTAGTTGCCGTAGGACTTGGACATCTTCTTGTGGCCGTCAGTGCCCTCCAAAAGCGGCATAGTAAGGGCTACCTGGGGCTCCATGCCGCGCTTCTCCATGAGGTCGCGGCCGGCTAGAAGGTTGAAAATCTGGTCGTTGCCGCCCATCTCCAGATCGGCGCTGATCATCACCGAGTCGTAGGCTTGAAGGACCGGGTAGATGAACTCGTGCAGGGCGATGGGCAGATGGTTTTGGTAACGGTTGGAGAAGTCCTCGCGCTCCAAGATGCGCGCCACGGTGAACTGGGACATAAGGCCTAGCATGTCCTGGAGGGTGAGCGGCTTGATCCAGTCGCCGTTGTGCACGATGGTGGTCTTCTCAGGATCCAAGATCTTCATAGCCTGCTCGACGTAGGTCTTGGCATTGGCCTCCACCTGCTCCTCTGTAAGAGGCGGGCGGGTGGAATCGCGTCCGGAGGGGTCGCCGATGAGCGCCGTACCGTTGCCGATGATGAGGGTGACGTTATGGCCCAAATCCTGGAACTGACGCATCTTGCGCAGGGGCACTGCATGGCCCAGGTGAAGGTCGGGGCTGGTAGGATCCACGCCCAGCTTGATATTGAGCGGCGTGCCCTTGGCCAGCTTCTTCTTGAGCTCTTCTTGCGGCACGATCTGCATCGCGCCAGACTCGATGACTTTCATCTGCTCCTCAACGCCGAGCATAGTCCCTCCTTAGCCGCAGCATCCCACGACATCTTTTAAACCCCTCTTGCGGGGCAGCCTTTGCGTCTGTCCATCCTACCCCAAACGGGCCCTTCGCCTGTAAGGCAAAAGGCCCGTCTAAAAGGTCGTGCATTTTTTAAAGCTACCGAGAAACCCTCGACTTTGCAGCCATGGCGGCATCCTTTATAGAAAGGACGATCAGCCGGTGATGGCCTTCATGGCTGCCAGCAGGTCGCGCCCGTAGAGTCGATTGCTCGCCCATACCAGGCCGCCATGGCCGTCGGCGCCGTAATCCTCAAGGTAAGGAGCGATACCGCGGTTTGCGATGAGGTGGAATCGAGGGTCCACGCAAGGCTGGGCGAGCGCCTCCTTGGAGGAGTAGGCCTTGAGGTGTTGCGCTTGGGCCAAGAGGCCTTCTTGCACGTTGGCGAACGTGGCGGCGTTGCCGTTTGCGTTGCCATCCAGGGCGCCGAGGCCGCCAAAGTTGCACTGATTCGCGTTGACGATGCCGCCAAACTTGAGCCAACCGGTCTCATTGCCAACCTGAGCTGCGAGCACCTCGGGGCGCACGCCTTCTTTCTCGGCTGCGTCCCAAGTTGCCTGGGCAAAGGCCTCGGGAGTCTGCGCCCCGTACTTGGCATCATCGCGATAGATCTGCGGGTAGTTAGCCTGGATCTTTGCAGCGAAGGCCTTCACAAAGGCGTCCTTGCCCATCGCAGATGCGCCCATGACCGGGGTATTGCCGGGGCGAGTGTAAGTCTCTTTGCCGCCCTCATAGTAATGGACCTTCGAGCCAGAGACTGAAGAGTTGGAAGGTTGCAAAGAGACGTTGTACCAGCCATTGATGGCTTTGCCGTCATTGTCAAACACATAGGCGGCTCCGCCGATGGTCTGGCGGCCCGTGACCATGATGCCGTCAGTGCCCAGATAGTAGCGAGCGCCGTTGATGGTTTGCCAGCCGGTGAGCATGTTTCCCTTGGAGTCGTAGTAACGCCACTGGCCATTGGGCTCTTTGAACCAACCCACTCGCTGATTGGGGTCGTTCAAGAGCGCACCGGAGCTGTCGAACTCGTAGTTCTTGCCATCGATGGCCTGCTTTCCGGTGAGCATGGCGCCAGAGCCATTGAGGTAGTAGGTCTTGTTGTCGATGCGCTGCCAGCCGGTGAGCATGGCGCCGTCAGAACCCAGGAGATACCAGGCATTGCCGACCCACTGCCAGCCGGTGAGCATGGCGCCGGAGGCGTTGCAGTAGTACCACTTGTTGTCCACCAAGATCCAGCCGGTCTTCATGGCGCCGTCGCCTTGGCCTCCCAAGTAGTACCAGGCATTGCCGACCCAAGTCCAGCCGGTAGCCATGGCGCCGTCGCCAGCCAGCCAATACCAGGCGCCACCCAGGTTGAGCCAGCCGGTAGCCACGCGATCGCCGGAGAGATAGAACCAGCGATTGCCCAACTGACGCCAGCCAGAGCCTGAGATCCATGCGCCCGAGCCATTGAAGAGCGAGCGTACGCCATGGCATACCGCGGTGCCGTTCTCAGCCATCGCACCGCTATTGAGATCCAGCCAGTACCACGTGCTGCC
This sequence comes from Muricaecibacterium torontonense, assembly GCF_004793925.1. Lineage (NCBI taxonomy): Bacteria > Bacillati > Actinomycetota > Coriobacteriia > Coriobacteriales > Atopobiaceae > Muricaecibacterium > Muricaecibacterium torontonense. The sequence goes on from NZ_SRYE01000004.1 coordinate 232,091, forward strand.
CAGGCTGAGCCAGCCGGTAGCCATGCGGCCAGAGCCATTGAGCCAGTAACAGACGGAGTCCACCTGCACCCAACCGGTACGCATGCGACCGTCATTGCCCAGGTAATACCAGCCGCCGTCATAGGCCCAGTTAGTCTTCATGGCCCCGTCGTCAGGACCGCCGTAGTAATACCAGGCGCCGTTTCGCCAGACCCAGCCAGTAACCATGGCGCCGTCGCTCGGGCCGCCCAGCAGATAGTGGGCGCCGCCCAGCGTGATCTCGCCGGAGAGCATGTAGCCGTCTGCGCCAAAGCGGTACCACCTGTTGCTGATCTTCTGCCAGCAGTTGGTGGCAGCCGAGCCGTCAGAGAGGATGTACTTCCAACCCCTGGAGTCTTGGGCCCAGTGAGCTCTGCTGGGACGCACAGAGACAGCAGGCTTCACATAGCTGTTGGGCCACTGCTTGGCGATAGCCTCGGCGTCTGCGTAACCCATCTGCTTGAGGGTGGCAGGGTCACCCAAGCGCTTAGCCTCGAACTCGTTGGACAAAAAGCCATGTTCGATGATGAGGCCGGTAGTGCCGTCCCAGCGTGGGTAGTAGTTGATGCCCATGGAGTCTGCTGCAGATCCGTCTGGGTAGGTGCCAGTGCCTGTGTTGAACTTGTTGCCGCGATTGTAAAAACCCATCTCCTGAAAGCGCTTGAGCAGGTCTGAGCCAAAGGCGCGGCTCTCGCGGTTGGTGAACTGGTTCCACGTGGAGAAGTTGCAACAGAGCACCTCGGAACCATTGGCCGAGGGAATGCCGTCAGCGGAGTTCATATGAAAAGAGATGAGCACACGGGCGTTTTTAGCCTTGGCCCTAAGCCATCTTTCCCGACGGTCAAGCGTCTCCCACTTTTCCTTCACCACATAATTGGGGATGCCCAGCTGGTCCAGACGCTCCTTGCAGTAGAGCATCACCTGCCAGTTGAGCTCCTTTTCTTTGAGACCGTTATTGTGAGCTCCCACCTCAGTGCCGCCATGGCCGGGGTCCAGCGCCACTGGGCCACAGGTTGCCAGAGCAGGTGCAGGAGCAGCGAAAAGCACCAGTGCCGCTCCCAAAGAAAGGGCTCCCAAAAGGAGCTTCTTTATTTTCTTCACTGATATCGTCATAGGCTATCCCCCACGCTAGAATGCGTTCTCTTCTCGCAGAAAATGATAACAGGCAATCTATTATAGGTTCCAGAGGGAAGCTCTTTTGGCCACTGGTTGCCCAACTCCCGCCCAAGCCCCTATAGATAAAAGCGGGCTTGAGCCTAAAGGTTGCCAACCCTCATAACTGCCGGTAAAACAGGCGCTCTTACAGCTATTTATCACAGCGGTGACGATATTTCATAAATGAGATGAATCGAGCGCCCCATAGGCCTAACGGTGCGTTCATGACCGATAATGCACAGGGACGTAAAGTAAAGGAGGACCTTTATGGGAATCAGGACCCGACGTGCCCGCAGGCACTCGAGGACCCATTTCGTTGGCTTTGGCATTGCGGGGCTTCTGGGCTTCATCGTGCTCATCACCATTGCCTTGGCCTTCTCCTTAGGAACCGTGGTCGACAACTGGCTCAAAGACCTTCCGGACTTCGAGTCTGACGACGCCTACCTTGTTTCTGAGCCCACTACGGTCTTTGACTCTCAGGGCAACGTGATCGCTGAATACTATGCGGAGAACCGTCGAGCCGTCACCTTGGACGAGATCTCGCCCTATGTGGTGAAGGGCACCGTGGACACCGAGGACATCCGTTTCTACCAGCACAACGGCGTAGACCCTCAAGGCATCGCCCGCGCCGTGGTGGTGACGCTTCTAGGAGGCAGCGAAGGCGCTTCCACCATCGACCAGCAGCTGGTGCGAAACACTGTTCTCTCTGACGAGCAGTTCGACAAGACCCTGCGACGCAAGGTGCGCGAGGCCTACATCGCCACCGAGCTGGAGAAGAAGTACTCCAAGGACCAGATCCTTAACATGTACCTCAACACCATCTACTACGGCTCGGGCGCCTACGGCATCGAGGCCGCGTCAAAAACCTACTTCAACGTGAGCGCCAAAGACCTCACGTTGGCCCAGGCAGCCCTGCTCATCGGCATCCCCAACTCGCCGTCGCTCTATGACCCCACCCAGCACCCCGACGCCTCCATCGAGCGTCGCAACCTGGTGCTCAGGCGCATGAAAGAGGCCGGCGACATCTCCCAGGAGGAATACGACGAGGCGGTGAACACCCCCTTGGAGCTCAATCTGGGCACCAACGTCATGTCCAACACGGGCACCTATCCCTATTGGACCCAATACATCAAAGAGCTGCTTTCCCAGGATTTCTCCAGCGACACGGTGATGAAAGGCGGCCTCAAGGTCTACACCACCATCGATCCGGACGCCCAAAAGCAGGCAGAGGATGCGGTGAACGAGCAGCTTCAAAAGATCGGCCAGGAGGGCCTTCAGAGCTCCCTGGTGGCCATCGACCCTTCCACCGGCTACATCAAGGCCATGGTGGGCGGCAGCGACTTTTCCAAGAGCCAGATGAACCTGGCTACCCAAGGCTTGCGCCAGCCGGGTTCCACCTTCAAGGTCTTCACACTGGTAGCCGCCCTGCGCGAAGGCGTGAACCCCGACGTGCTGCTCAACTGCAACTCCCCCCTCACCGTGTCCTCCACTTGGAAGGTGAGAAACTATGGCGGCGTGAGCTACGGCAACATCTCTCTGGCCCGGGCCACCGAGCTCTCCTCCAACACGGGCTATGTGCAGGTGGCCCAAGCCATTGGCGGCCAAAAGATCGCCCAGGCGGCCAAAGACATGGGCGTCACCGAGGACCTGCCCGCCTACGACTCCATCACCTTAGGCACCATTCCTGTGCCCGTCGTGCAGATGGCAGAAGCCTATGCCACCCTTGCCGCCAACGGCCAGCATCGCGACGCAGTGGCCATCACCCGTATCGAGGATCGAAACGGCAACAAGGTTTACGAGCACAAGGACTCCCCTACCACCGCAGTGGACCCCTCGGTGGCCTATGCCGCCACCAAGGTGCTCCAAGGCGTCATCTCCAGCTCCGGCGCCACGGCTTCAGTGGTCAAGAACTACGGCATCGACCAGCCCATAGCCGGCAAGACGGGCACCACAGACCTCGCCGACAACCTCTGGTTCTGCGGCTACACCCCCCAGATCGCCGTGGCGGTGTGGACCGGTTACCCCGATTCCTCCAAGACCGTGATCATTGGCGGGTCCGACGGCCACCCCTCCAACAGCTCCTGCCCCATTTGGGCCAACTTCGTGAAAGCCTACTTGGGAGACACACCTCGACAAGAGTTCACTGAGGAAACCGCGCCCGCCTACAAACCCAACAGCTCTTGGAAGTTCTCGCGCGGCACCGCCTCGAGCTCGGGCAACACCGGCCGCCGCTCTCAGAGCACCCCTCAACAGCAGCAGCCTCAAGAGCAGGTGCCCACCCAAACCGAGCCCGACGCCACCCAAACCCAACCCGAGGCCCAAACGCCTGCCCCATCCCAAGGCACGGAAGGCACAGGCGGCACGGAGGGTGGCGACACCTCAGGCGGCACTGATCAGGGCGGCGGCGAGACAGGTCAAACTGCACCCACCCCCTAAACGCCTCGGCGCTCTAGCGGCTGTAAACCCCTACACGCGCGCAATCCCTAAGGCAAAGGGCTTCTCGGCAAGGGACCATTCCTGCCAAGAAGCCCTTTTTTGATACCGATAAACCCACGCTCCCAAAGGTCGAAGCACTTAGGAGGCCTGGATGCGCGCCTGCCGCTGGGAGGCCAACGCCTCCTGGATCTCTTGAAGCTGGTGCTCCACGGCGACAGGAGCGGTGCCTCCGTAGGTGGTGCGTTGGGCCACCACTTGGTCGATCTTCACTGCCTCCAGAGCCCCTTGGTCGAAGAGGGGCGAATAGCTGCGCAGCTCGTCTAAGGTGAGCTGCTGGAGGGTAAGGCCTTGCGCTACGCAGTCGGCCACCAGGCGCCCCACCACCCCGTGGGCCTCGCGGAAAGGCATGCCCTGCCCCACCAGGCAATCGGCTAGATCAGTGGCGGCCATATAGCCCTCGTGGCTGGCAGAAGCCATGGCGTCGCGCTTCACCTTCATGGTGGCGATCATGCCGCAGCAGGCGTCCACCGACCCCGCCACGGTGTCTACAGCATCAAAGAGCGGCTCCTTGTCCTCTTGAAGGTCCTTGTCGTAGGTGAGCGGCAGACCTTTGAGCACCGTAAGCAGGCTCATGAGGTCGCCATAGACGCGGCCGGTCTTGCCGCGCACCAGCTCGCAAAAGTCGGGGTTTTTCTTTTGAGGCATGATGGAGGAGCCAGTGGAGTGGGCGTCGTCCATCTCGATGAAGCCAAACTCGGCAGAAGACCAAACGACCAGCTCCTCGCAGAGGCGCGACAGGTGCATCTGGGCCATGGAGCAGGCGTAGATGAGATCTGCGGCAAAGTCGCGGTCTGCCACTGCGTCCATAGAGTTGGGAATAGGCGCGCTCATGCCCAGCTCAGAGGCCGTTTGGAAGCGGTCCAGCGGGTAGGTGGTGCCTGCCAGCGCTGCAGCTCCCAAAGGCGACTTGTCGGCTGCAGCCGCAGCCTGCGCCATGCGCTCCATATCCCGCAAAAACATCCATCCATAGGCCAGAAGATGATGGGAGAAAAGCACTGGCTGCGCCGGCTGCAGGTGCGTGTAGCCGGGCATCACCACGCCCATCTCCTGCCGAGCCCTGGCAATGCAGGCCTCCGCCAGCGCGCCCAGGGCTTCCCAGAGCGCCCACGCCTGATCCTTGGCAAAGAGGCGAAGGTCTGTGACCGACTGGTCGTTTCTCGACCTGCCGGTATGCAGCCTGCCTCCCGCAGCGCCGATCCTGGCTGTGAGCTCCCGTTCCACCGCCATGTGCACGTCTTCGTCTTGAGCCGGGTCAAAGGCGAGTTCTCCTGCCTTGATGGCAGCGGCCACCTGGTCGAGCCCTTGAAGGATCGCATCCACGTCTTGTGCAGAAAGGATCTCTTGGGCTCCCAGCATCTTGGCATGAGCGCGCGATCCGGCGATATCGTAGGGCCACAGCCGCTGGTCAAAGCCCAACGAGGCTCCAAAGAGCTCCAGGGCGCCTTCTGGCGTTGCCGAGAAACGACCGCCCCATAAAGGCGCAGCGTTTGAGGTGGTCTCTGTCTGGCTCATAGGTCCTACTTTCTGGCATGGCGCCATCTGGGATGGCGGCGTGTATCGGCAAGGAATCTTAACGACAGATGCGCAGGCTTTTGGCCCGAGTCGCTGCACCAAAAGCCTGCGCTCCTGTGACGAGAGGTAGGGTGGGTTTTTAAGAGAAGGACTTCACCTGGGCGGGAGCCCCGGCAGCCTCGACGCTCAAGACCAGCGGGGTGTGCAGGAAGGCGTCGGTCGCATCTGCAGACTCTGCCAGCTCCTCCAGCGAGCGCTGGGCCCAGACCTTGTTGGGCAGGCCAAAGAGATCCATGAAGCCCTTGGCGGCAGTGCGGTCGTAGGTGTCGCCCTCGTCATAGGTGGCCAGACCAAAGTCGTACATGGAGTGAGCAGACTTGGTGCCAATGACCGTGCAGGAACCCTTGTAAAGGCGCAAGCGCACATCGCCGGTGACGGTCTTTTGGGTGGCCTCGAAGAAGGCGTCCAACGCGTCTTTCAAGGGGCTGTACCAAAGGCCGCTATAGACCTGCTTGGCCCACTGATGCTCCAGCTCCAGCTTGGTATTGAGCACATCGCCAGGCAAGCAGAGGCTCTCCAGGGCTTGATGGGCCTTGATAAGGGTAAGGGCGGCGGGCTGCTCGTAGCACTCGCGGCTCTTGATGCCGATGACGCGGTCTTCGATCATGTCGATGCGGCCAAAACCCGCCTCGCCGGCAATGTGGTTGAGCTTGGTGATGAGCTCCAACATGCCCAGCTTTTCGCCGTTGAGGGCGCAGGGTTTGCCGGCCTCGAAGGAGATCACAATGTCAACGGGCTGGTCGGGCGCCTCGAGGGGATCCGCAGTCATGACCCAGGCGTCTGCCGGGGGCTCGTTCCAGGGATTTTCCAGCACGCCGCACTCGATGGCGCGACCCCAGACGTTCTCGTCGATGGAGTAGGGAGACTCTTTGGTGACCTCGATGAAGATGCCGTGGTCAGCACAGTACTCGATCTCCTGGGAGCGGGTGAGCAGGTCCCAGTCGCGCACCGGGCCCAAGATCTCCAGACTGGGATCGAGCGCCTTGCACTCCAGCTCGAAACGTACCTGGTCGTTGCCCTTGCCGGTGCAGCCATGGGCGATGGCCACAGCGCCCTCCTTGTGGGCGATGTCTACCATGTGCTTGCAGATCACCGGACGCGAAAGTGCGGAGAGCAAAGGGTACTTGTTCTCATAAAGCGCATTGGCCTTGATGGCGCAGGCACAGACGTCCTCAGTGAATTCCTCACGCATATCGATGGCATAGGAAGCCACCGCACCCAGCGAGATGGCCTTCTGGGCGATGGCGTCGATGTCGGAGGAACCGGGCTGGCCCAAGGCAGCAATAGCAGTCACCACCTCGTAACCTTGTTCCTGAAGCCAAGGAATCAAACAGGAGGTGTCCAAGCCGCCGGAATAGGCAAGCACTACTTTGCCCTTGGGGGCAGAGGTCTGGGCGGCAGTAGAGGCAGTAGCAGTGTGAGTCATGAGAAGCTCCTTCGCGAGATCCGAGACAATCACAAGCCTTAAATAAAGCTGTGAAAGACAACTATGTAGTTTTTGAAGTCGTTGCTTGAGGACTGCCCGCCCGTTGGGACCTACCAACGGTGCGGCCAACCCACCAGGGCGCCATACCCTAGTGCGGTTGGGGTCTGGGGCGCGGACACCCGGGATCACATCACCGGATGGCCGCTATCATCGGAAGTTGCGAAGCTTGTCTATGTGCTTCTCAAAGGCCTGAGCTGCCTCAGGGGAAGTGGCCACCACCAAAATGGTGTCATTGCCCGCCAAGGTTCCCACCACTTCTGGGAGATCTGCCGCATCGATGGCGGCAGCGATGCCAGAGGCAGTGCCTGGCTGGGCTTTCACCAGCACCAAGCTGCTGGATGCGGTCACGCCGACAACCAGCTCAGAAACCATGCGCTGAAGATGGAGGTCCTCAGCCAACACGTACACGCCCTCAGGAAGCTTGCGCAAACCCATGTCTGCAATGTCGCGAGAGACGGTAGCCTGAGTGCATACATAGCCCTCAGCCTCAAGCTCTTGGACCAGCACGCGCTGGGTACGGATGCTCTTGCTGCGCACGATCTCGCGGATCGCGTCTTGACGATCGTTGCGTCCCTTAACCAAGAGCTCCTCCTTTCCGCGCAAATCCTTTGGTGCTGGAGACCTTTCATGCATCACGATGTATGAAAGGCCCATCTCTCTCATAAGAGAAATCCGAGCGATTTAGAAAGAGTTTGGCTTGTCAAAAGAGTTTTGATGCACTTAATGGCTGTCTATTGATTGTTTCGTAACAATTGAGGCACGGCCAACGGTAGAAATCCTTCGGCCATCGGTGTTTTTATCGGCAGCAACCAGGTTCCTGAAGCCCAAGAACATGACTATTTTTTAGCCCTTGTCTAAAGAAGCTATCATGGATCTAATTGAGCTCTATTCGAACCATCGCACTATTACGTATCGAGGGGGATTTGTGAACGAGAACCAACATTTGGGAAGCGAGCGTCCGCCGCTCAGGCACACCAACTCCTCCAGATCGCGCCAACGCCGCCGCGCCGGCTCCCCGCAGCTCCACGGTCGCGGGCTGCAGACCCCCAGCCAGCGTCGGCGCAACGCCAGCGGCTATCAGCTCCAGCGCCACCCCATCAACTTCGCGGGGCGCCGGGGGCGCATCAATGCCGTAGACCCTCACTTCATCGTGCTGGCCGCCGCCATCCTTATTGTGATCGTCCTTATCATCTTTTGGGTGGTCTCCTGCTCGCATCCCCAAGAGGCCGCACCTGAGGCCCCTCAAGTCTCAGAGCAGATGCCCAGCGACCTTAAAACCGGCTACTCCCAGGCCCTCGCCCGCGCCCAGCAAATCGAAGAGCTGGCTCAACATCCAGAGAACTATCCCGAGCCCCTGCTTTCTCTCGCCCTGACAGAGCCTGGCGCAGTCTCCTTTGTCTACAACTGGCCCACCGCCGGCAAAGACGCCGACTCCCAAGAGCCCGCCGCCTACACCGGCGACCTCACCGCAGGCACCGTCCCCGAGCTGTTTGATTGGGATCTTCAGTGGGGCTACCGCAGCTACGGCAACGGCTATATGGCCACCGCAGGCTCGGGCCCAGTAGCCGCCTCTATGGCGATCATGGCCCTTACCGGCAGCCCCGACCTCTCCCCTGCCGCCATCGCCAAGCTGGCAACCGATGCCTCCAAGGCCACCGGGGACTCAGGCACCGATCCCTCCTTCTTTACCGAGAAGAGCTCCGACCTAGGCGTCGCCGTCACGCCGCTGGATATCGCATCCGCCACCTCTGGCGAATCCCCACAGTCTTCCGATGGCTCCAGCGCTCAGAGCGGCACGCAAGGAGCCTCTCAAGCCGGCAGCCAGGTCTCTGTGCTCGCCGATGCCCTCAAAGACAACGCGTACGTGGTAGCCCAGACCCGCGGCGGGGCTCTAGGCGCCACCGCCCACTGGGTGCTTTTGGCTCCCGGCGACGATGGCGCCCTCAAGGTCTACGACCCCGCCTCCACGGCCAACAGTGGCCATCAGTGGGATCCGGCAATCGTAGCCTCCGACCTCTCTGCTGCCTTCAGGTTTAGCGCCGCTGCCAATTCCTGAGGCCAAGGGTTTCTCGGCTAGGAGGCCAACGGGCGTCCTGCCCTCTCAAAGCCTCCCGTGGTTCAGAGAGCGTTGTTTCCCATTGGATGCACAAGAGAAGGCACCCCATCTCAAAAGATGAGGTGCCTTCTTCAGTAGGACACGCACGGCGCCGCGGGTCCTCTTAGAAGCGCAGGCGCTTAGGCAAGCAGGTTCTCCTTGGCGTCGATAGCCAGCTTGTCCTGGACAGCCTCGGCCTCTTCGCGGGTCTCGCCCACGGAGAACAGGTAGGCCTTGATCTTGGGCTCGGTACCCGAGGGGCGCACGATGACCTTGTGACCGCCGGCCAAGCGGAACTCCAGCACGTTGGCGGAAGGCAGAATCTGAGTGGGATCCTCGGGGTCCTTGTTGACGATGGGCATCTCGACGCCTGCAGCGTAATCGGTGTAGCCCTCGACGTCGTAGCCAGCGATGGTGGCAGGCTGCTGCTCGCGCAGGCCCGCCATGATGGAAGTCATCTTGTCGGCGCCGGCGGCCCCGGGGAAGGTGACGTTCACCACGCCGTTGAGGTAGAAACCAAACTCGCGGTAGAGCTCGTCCATGGCCTCATAGAGGTCCTTGCCCTGCTTTGCGTACCAGCCAGCCATCTCGCAGATGAGCATGGAGGTGACCACGGCGTCCTTGTCGCGAGCGTGGGTGCCGGCCAAATAGCCGTAAGACTCCTCGAAGCCCAGCAGATAGCGGTCGCCCTCGCCCTTGGAGGTGAGCATGTCGATCTGTCCACCAATGTACTTGAAGCCGGTGAGCACGCGGCGCATCTCAAAGCCGTAGTGGGCGGCCAGCGCGTCGGGCATGGAGCTGGAGACGATGGTGGAGACGGCCACTTTGCGGGCGACGTCCTCACCGGCCTCCTGCTTGAGGCGGGTGAGCCAGTCGATAAGCAGGACGCCTACCTCGTTGCCGGAGAGCAGCTTGTAGTCGCCGTTGTGGGGAACGGCGATGCCCACGCGGTCGGCGTCGGGGTCAGTGGCCAGAAGCAGGTCGGGCTTGACCTCGTCGCAGAGCTCCAAACCCTTTTGCAGAGCCTCGCGGATCTCGGGGTTGGGATAGGGGCAGGTGGGGAAATCGCCGTTGGGCTCTTTTTGCTCGGGCACTACCACCACGTTGTCGATGCCTACGCGGGACAAAATCTTGGTGACGCATTCCAGGCCGCTTCCGTTGAGCGGGGTGTAGACCACCTTGAAGGAGCCGTCCTCGGCCACGCAGCCAGGCACAGAGACAGTCTGAATGGCGTCCAGGTAGTCCTCGATGACCTGATCGGGGATCCAGCTCACCAGGCCTTGCTCCTCGGCCCGACCAAAGTCCATGGTCTTCACGCCGTTGAAGATGTCGGTCTTGTTGATGGAGTCCTGGATCTCGTCAGCAGCCTCATTGGCGATCTGGCAGCCGTCGGGGCCGTATACCTTGTAGCCGTTGTAGGGAGCGGGGTTGTGGGAGGCAGTGATGACGATGCCTGCCGAACACCCCAGATGACGGGTGGTGAAGGAGAGCACGGGCACCGGCTCGATGCGAGGAGCCACCAAAGACTTCACGCCGTTAGCGGCCAGCACGCTGGCAGCAGCCTTCACAAACTCCTCGCCCTTGTTGCGCGAGTCGCGCATGATGGCCACGCAAGGGTTCTCGAAGTGGGCGTTCAGATAGTCTGCCAGGCCTTGGGTGGCCTGGGAGACGGTATAGACGTTCATGCGGTTGGTGCCTACGCCCAGCACGCCGCGAAGGCCGGCGGTGCCAAACTCCAGATCGCGATAGAAGGCATCGACAATAGAATCTTCATCGTTCTTGGCCAACAGATCCTCGAGCTCGGCGATGAGCTCAGGTTCGTCGACATTCTCTTTCCAGAGCTGCGCGCGCTCCTGGATATTCTTTTCCATGGGTATCCCTTCCTTGTGGATATGTGTGGAACCAAAATCCACAGGTCCTAAAAGAAACCTGCGTGACTCCTCTTCAGCTCATTTTAGAAGCGCTGCTGTCCCTACAACCCTGGTAGTAGGCTGAATGGCAGCCAACGCACTTTTTTAACAGAAGAATCCGCAAATATATGCACCGGGGCCATAGCAGGCCGTCGAGTCGGGCATCATGAACAGAGACGCGCATAGAAAGGCATCCCTATGGCAAAGATCAACTATTCTGACGCCCGCTTCGAGGCGGCATTTGGCACTGCTGAACAGCTGCCAGAGGCCGCCCGTCCCGAGGTAGCCATTGTTGGGCGCTCCAACGTGGGCAAGTCATCCCTGCTCAACAGGCTGGTAGGCCGCAAGGCGTTGGCCAAGGTAAGCGCCAAGCCCGGCAAAACGGCCACCATCAACTTCTATGATGTGGACGGCATCTATCTCGTGGATTTGCCCGGTTACGGCTATGCGGCCGTCAGCGGCTCAGAAAAGCAGCGCTGGGCAGACCTCATCGCTGGCTACTTTGACCAAGAGCGCAGCTTCAACCTGGTGATCTCTTTGATCGACATCCGCCACGAGCCCTCCGCTCTCGACCGCGACATGGTGACCTTCCTCCAAGAAGGCGGCTACCCTTTGCAAATCGTGCTTACCAAAGCCGATAAACTCAGTCGCTCGCAACAAGGACGCCAAAGGTCCTTGATTGCCAAGGAACTGGGGATGGAGCCGTCGGATCTTTTGATAAGCTCCTCTGCCACCGGCGCCGGTATCGATGAGATCAAAGCCGCCATCGCCAAGGCAACGCTCTAACGACTTTGGGTACTAAGCCATCACGCTCTCCTGACACGCCTGCAGGCGCAGGCAAGAGAGCGGTTTAACCAGGCGATATCAAGGAGGATCTATGAACATCGCCACCAGTGTAAGCGCAGCCATTGGGGACACCCCGCTGATAGACCTGTCGCTGCTTTGCGAAGGCAGGGCCACCATCTTGGGCAAGCTCGAAGCCAAAAACCCCGGCGGCTCTGCAAAAGACCGCATAGCCCGCGCCATGGTTGACGCCGCAGAGCTGGACGGCACGCTCAAACCCGGCGGCACCATCATCGAGCCCACCAGCGGCAACACCGGCGTGGGCCTGGCCATGATCGCTGCCGAGCGCGGCTATTCCATGATTTTGGTGATGCCTGAGACCATGAGCGTTGAACGCCGCAAGCTTGCGGCCGCCTATGGTGCAAAGATCGTGCTCACACCGGGCTCCGAAGGCATGACGGGCTCGGTGAACAAGGCTGCTCAGCTAGAGAAAGAGATCGAGGGAGCCAAGGTAATGGGCCAGTTCTCAAACCCTGAGAATCCTCTGGCTCACTACCGCACCACTGGCCCTGAGATCTGGCATGACACCGATGGCGGCGTGGACGCCATCGTGGCCGGTGTAGGCACCGGCGGCACCATCTCTGGCGCCGCGCGCTTCCTCAAAGAGATGAAGCCCTCCGTCTATTCGGTTGCCGTGGAGCCTGCAGAGTCTCAGGTGCTTATTGGAAAGCCCGCCGGCCCCCATAAGATCCAGGGCATTGGCGCCAACTTTGTCCCTGACAACTACGACGCTTCAGTGGTAGACGAGGTTTTGCCTGTCACCTCTGATGATGCCGTCGCCACCAAAGTGCGCCTCTCAGAAGAGCTGGGGCTTTTAGTAGGCATCTCCTCGGGCGCTGCGGTGGCAGCCGCCTTGGCACTGGCTTTTCGCCCTGACTTTGAGGGGGCCGTCATCGTTGCCGTGCTGCCGGATACCGGCGAGCGTTATCTCTCGGTAGAGCTCTAACTACCAAGGGGCACAAGATGACTGAGGCCTGCTTAGGCCAATGGTATGAATTAGCAGACACAGGCACCTCGGACCGTTAGGATGGTGTCTGTGTCTGCTTGAAAAAGGAAGAAAGGCGGCTATATGCGTTTTTACGCTACCTGCCCCACGGGTCTTGAGCACCTCTTGGCTTCAGAGCTTGAATCCCTTGGCGCTTCTCGAGTGCGCCCTCTTATGGGCCAGGTTTCTTTTGAGGGACCTCTACGCGATGCCTATACCGCCTGCATGTGGAGCCGCATGGCCAGCACCATCGTGGCCGTCATCGAGCAAGCTCCCATCTCTGGGCCAGAAGACCTCTACCAGGTAGCTTCTGCCATACCTTGGGAGGAACACTTGGCCCCCTCCTCCACTTTTGCCGTCTTTTCCACCGGTGAATCGGCGGGGCTCGACAACACCCGTTATGTGTCCCAGCGTGTGAAGGACGCCATCGTTGACCGCATGTTGGCGGCGCGCGGCGTGCGTCCCAATGTGGACACCCAGCGCCCCGACCTCCGTATTCGCGTGCGTCTGCGCGAGGGGCACCTCTCCGTTGGCATCGACCTTTCTGGCGCCGCACTGTTCCAGCGCGGTTATGAGCGCGCCGAGCGCAGAGCCACCATCCCCGCGCTAAGGGCAGACTATGCCGCCGCCATGCTCTGGACCTCCGGCTGGCAGCACATGGTAAGCGAAGACATCGCCCCTTCTCTAGCCGTGGCCTTTGCGGGCAACGGGTCGCTGGTGGCAGAAGCCGCGCAGATCGCCTTGGATCGCGCTCCCGGCCTTCTGCGTGTGACCTGGGGGTTCACCCATTGGCTCAAGCATGCCACCCGCACCTGGACGCTTGTCTGCAAAGAGGCTGAGCACCGGGCAGACCAGGGCAAAGACCGCCCATTGATCCTCTGTGCCACTGACAGCCGCGAGGGCTATGCCACCGCCGTGCGCTCTATCCTGCGCGCCGCCGGCATCGACCGGGAACCGGAGTTCTTCTCGGTAAAGGAAGCGATGCACTTGGGCGAGCGTTTGAGCGAAAACCGCCTGGCAGTAGCAGACCTCTCCTGGCTCCATGCCGATGAGGCGCCCAGGGAAGCCGAGGCGTTCTCTTGCTTGGCCTCGCTATTCTCGGGACTGCCCGAGATCTGCCCCGCCTCCTGCCTCACCCGCGACGCGGCTCTGGACGCCCTCCTGGGCACGGAGCCTCAGGAGACCCTAGAGGTAAAGCTGGGCAAGGGCGACGCGACGCTGCGTGCCTACGACAATGTGGCCTTGGAGCCGGCAGCCACCGTCACTCTTTCCGGAGGCGATCAGATCCCCGTGCTGGTGCCCACCACCGACCAGTTTGCCGCCCGCCTGGAGAAGGTGGCCAAGGCGCGCAAGTCCTGGGCCCTGGAAGAGGACGTGACCTGCTATCGGGTCTACGACCAGGACTTGCCAGACTACAATGTGGCATTGGATCTGTTCCAGGGAGCCCCTCAGACGCCGGGCCGCTGGCTGGTGGTGCAAGAGTATGCCGCTCCCAAAGAGATCGATACCGAGAAGGTCCGCCGCCGCTTGATCGACGTGCTCACGGTGGCTCCAAGAGTTGTGGGAGTCCGAGGCCGGGACGTGGCGCTGCGCGTGCGCCAGCACTCCAAGGGAGGCTCGCAGTATGCGGCCCCTGAAGACATCACCCGCTCCATTCGCTCCCAGGAACTCTTGGCAAAGTCCAAAGCGCCGGGTGCACGGGTGCGCAAGCCAAAGCTTCGCAGGGTGGCCGGAGCCCCGCTTGCCCCCGGCGCCAAGCTGGTGGAGGAAGGCGGCCTGCTCTTTGAGATCAACCTGGTAGATCGCTTGGATTGCGGCCTGTTCCTGGATCACCGCCTGGTGCGCGCAGAGATCCGCGAGATGGCCAAGGCCATGCAGGGCTCCAAGCGCTTCCTGAACCTCTTCGCCTATACCGGCACCGGCACCGTCTATGCAGCCGATGGTGGTGCTGGCTACACCACCACCGTAGACCTGTCCTATACCTATTTGGACTGGGCGCAGCGCAATATGGAGCGCAACGGCTTTGTGGGAGAGAACCACGAGTACATCAAGGCAGACGTGTTGCGCTGGGTGGACGAGCAGCGGCGCACCAAAAACCGCTGGGACCTCATCTACTGCGATCCCCCCACCTTCTCCAACTCCTCCTCTATGGGATCACGCACCTTCGATGTGCAGGCAGACCATGCCGAGCTGCTCATAGGCATCTCCCGCCTGCTCACCCGCGACGGCGTGTGTCTGTTCTCCTGCAACCTGAGAAACTTCACTCCTGATGTGGAGGCCTTAAGCCGCGCAGGCGTCGAGATCCAAGACGCCACCCAAGGCACCATCCCTCAAGACTTCGAGCGAAACGCCAAGATCCACCACGTCTATCTGGTGCGCCGCACGCCGATCTCAGAGGAGAAGCTTGCCGAGCTCAAGGCCAGGCGCGCCAAAGAGGCTGCTGCACGCGGGCGCACAACGCCTTCGCACTCCGGCCGAGGCAGACGAGGCAATGGCGCCACCCAGGGCAAGCGCCCCTATGGGAAGGACAGCTCTTCTCGGCAACCAAGAGGCCAGAGGCTCCATGGCGCCCCTGGCCCTCGCAGAGGGGGCAGGCCTACGGGAAGCGGCCCGCAAGGCCAAAACCGCAAGGGCCAAGGCCGTCAGGGAGGCAATCGCCATTAAGCACCGAACTTGGGGTCTGGATACCTTGGGCTTGCGCACGGCCGCCCAGATAACCGCAGCTTGCTTAGGCGTTGCAAAACAGCAAAATGCGCGATCTCTCATAGGGAGACCGCGCATTTTGCTTGAGCGACTATTTGCCGAGAAACCCTAGTCGTCCAGCGCGCGCGTGCATTTGCCGTAGAACGCTTTGAGGTCGGCGGCCAAGAGTGCGGGTACCTTGTCGTCGGCATAGGTCATGTGGCCCGTCTCATAGACGCGATACTGGATCTGTGCCTTGAGCTCGGGCGGCAAGAAGAGTTTGGCCATGTCGTGGCGCACGTTCCAGAAGGGTGTCGCTGCATCGAAATAGCCGCCAATGAAAAGGATATGAGCTCGGGGATTGCGTCGCAGGGCGCAAGAGATGTCAAAGGACCCGTCGGGCACGATGGGCATCCCCTGGGTGCCTGGCGCCTGATGAGCCCAGTTCCATGCCTGGTTCACCTTGAAGTTGAGGGCGTTGTAGTTGGGGTCCACCTCATAGCCTGTCTCTTGGACCAAGCGTAGATAGGCCGAGACGTAAGGGGAATTGATGGCGTCCATAGAGGGGTCTTCGCCCGAGAAAAACTCGCTGTCCCCTTGGACGGGCTTATAGGCAAAGGAGGTATAGCGCATGTCATAGCGCCCGATAAACTTGCCCTCGGATTCCAAGAGATGGGCCCTGAAGTCATCGAGCTCGATACGTAGGCCGCGGCTCTTGATAAAGTCAGGGCTCAGGCCAATGAGCCGGCTCATCTCTTGGGCCACATCGTTAAACGTCTCTGTCGAGAGATTGTCCCCCTGGGTGATGGCGCTCGCCAACGTGGTATCTGCAAAGCTTTGAGCCTTGTCCCACCACTCAGAGACGGCGCTTTGCGCTCCCGCCTTGCCAAAGTGACACGCAGCAGCCGCATAGAGGGGAAGCATGCCCAAGTAATAGTCGTCGTTGCCAGAAAGCGTGGGGGCAAAGTCCAGGATGGAGGACTGCTCGACGACGCCGGTGACAGAGACGCCTCGCTCCCCCAGCAGCCTGAAGACCAGGGCATTGCGCAACGTGCCATAGGACTCACCGTAGAGGAAGAGTGGCGAATTGTAGCGATGGTGCTTTTGGACCCACGCAGCCACTCCCGAGGCGCAGGCGCTGGCGTCGCCATCGACGCCCCAGATCGTCTTGGCGTCGAAAGAAGGGTCCACCTTAGAGAGGCCGCATCCAAAGGCGTCGATGAACACCAGGTCGGATTCCTGGAGCAACGTGTAGGGATTGTCCCTGTACACGCTGGGATTGCTCAGATGATCCGTGCCGCGCACAGGCACATAGTGGGGACCCAGGCCGCCGATATTGATCATGTCTGAGGAAGCGCCGGGGCCGCCGTTCCAAAGAAAGGTCACAGGCCGGTCATCGGTGCCGTCTTGAGCCAGATAGCTGATCATGAACATCATGCCTATGAGTGCCCCAGTCTCGTAATGATGGATGGGCAGCAGCTCAGCGGTGGCCCTATAGCTTATGCGCTGCCCATTGGCGCCGTGCCACACCAGCTCTTTTGAAGAGGAGTCAGGGGCTGACGCGGGCGCAGGGGGCGCAGGGGCTTGAGGAATGGTGGACGTGTCTGCCATAGGGGCTCCTTGGATGCGGGCCGCACTGCCAGGACAGCTGTGCGGCGTATATAACCTAAAAGATCAAGGGTCTCCTATTGAGAGTACTCTGATTTAAGCCCTTGAGGCAGCCGAGAAAATCCCTGTGCCATTGCGTGCTCTTTTGCATGCTTGGGAATAGACTCAAAAGCGCCTTGCACCTAGGGCTTCTTCTCTTACAGATGCGTTTTGCTCCTTCGCTTTTTTAGGGGAATTCCTCAACGTGCAGCCACGCTCTTGAGGGTCTTCGAGCTTCTTGAGAGCACATGGTTTATAAAAGAGGCGTATCATCGCTAGGTTCTTGAGCACTATCCGTTTTACGTGGGTTTTTCACCCCTACGAGGAGGCATCTTTTGGCATCCACAGTTCCGGCCGTCGCCAAGAAGGCGGGCCACGGGGCAATCCCCTTCTCTCTTGGCATGTCCCTTGTAACCCTGGGCGTGGTCTACGGTGACATTGGCACCAGCCCTCTCTACGTTATGAAAGCCATTGTCGAGGGCAACGGCGGCCTTGAAAGCGTCTCCCAAGACATGATCATTGGCGCCGTCTCCCTCATCATTTGGACCGTGATGCTCATCACCACAGTCAAATATGTGCTTATCGCCATGCGCGCAGACAACCACAACGAAGGCGGCATCTTCGCCCTCTACTCGCTGGTGCGCTCCTGCGCCAAGTGGCTCATCCTGCCCGCTATGATTGGCGGCGCTGCTCTTTTGGCAGACGGCATCTTAACCCCCGCAGTCACGGTCACCACCGCCGTCGAAGGCCTTCGCACCATCGAGGCCGGCCATGCGTTTTTGGGCGACACTCCTACGCTCGTCGTGCTCATCACCGTCGTGATCTTGTGCGGATTGTTCTTGCTCCAACGTGCGGGCACCAACTCCATCGGCAAGCTCTTTGGCCCCCTTATGTGCACCTGGTTCTTATTCCTGGCCATCATGGGCGTAGTGAACCTGGCCGGCAATTGGGACATGCTTCGCGCCTTGAACCCCTTGCGCGGCATCATGTTCCTCTTTGGGCCCCTTAATAAGGCGGGCTTTGCGGTGTTGGGCTTCGTTTTTCTGGCTACCACCGGTGCTGAGGCCCTTTACTCTGACATGGGCCATGTAGGCCGAGTCAACATCTACGCTTCCTGGCCTTTCGTGGTAACCTGCCTTTTCCTCAACTATCTAGGCCAAGGCGCTTGGATCATCGCCAACTCCGGTAACGCCCAGCTGGCTTCCCTGGAGGGCCTGAATCCTTTCTTTGAGATGATGCCCGTAGACCTTCGCGCTTTTGCCGTGGTGCTTTCGGCAGTGGCCGGCCTTATCGCCAGCCAGGCGCTCATCACAGGCTCGTTCACCCTGGTCTCTGAGGCCACCCGCTTGAACCTGTTGCCCCACCTAAGGGTCACCTACCCCTCTCAAACCAAGGGCCAGCTCTATATCCCCATGGTGAACACCGTCATGTGGATAGGCTGCATTGGCGTGGTTTTGCTGTTCAAGACCTCCTACGCCATGGAGGCCGCCTACGGCCTGGCCATCACCATCACCATGCTCATGACAACCTTGCTGCTCACGGTCTATCTCTCTCAGGTGCGCCGTCACACCGCGCTGGCAGTGGTTTTTGCCGTCTTCTTCCTCGCTTTGGAAGGCGCATTCTTCCTATCCTCTCTGGCCAAGTTCCTCCATGGCGGCTATGTCACCATCCTTATGGCGGCCGTCATCTTCTACATCATGTATGTCTGGCGCCGCGGCTCGGCCATCGAGCGCTCCCAATCGGTTTATCTGCCGGTAAGCCGCTATATCCCACAGCTGGAGCGCCTTACCGCAGATGAGCACATCCCCATGTTGGCAGACAACGTGGTGTTTCTCACCAACGACGCCACCCCGGACATGTTGGACCGCGACATCCTCTACTCCATTTTGGACAAGCGCCCCAAGCGTGCCCGCTGCTACTTCTTCCTCACGGTGCGCGTGACCGACGAGCCCTACACCCACGCCTACACCGTCAATAACTTTGGCACCGACTTCATCTTCAAAGTCACCCTGCACCTGGGCTTCAAGATGAACCAGCGCGTGAACACCTACCTGCGCCAGGTTATTGGCGACCTGGTAGACACCGGCGAGATGGCTCCCCAGCCCATCAACTACTCCATCTACCGCGATCCCGGCAAGGTGGGCGACTTCCGCTTCGTGATGTTGCGCAAGCTCCTCACCCCCGAGACCGAGCTCTCCGGCAACGACCGCACCGTCATGAGCGTAAAATACGCCATTCGCCGCATCTGCGGCAACGCTGCCCAGTGGTACGGTCTGGCCACCTCTGGCGTCCTCTTCGAGTATGTGCCGCTCTTTAGTCGCGCCACACCGGCCCCTGTGCTGGAGCGCGTGCCCTTGGGCCTGAGCGAGCCTGAGATCGACGAGGAGTCAGACGAAGACGATGTGCTCTCTGCCGATCTGGCAGACGAGATGGCTGATACCCTGGCAGAGATCGAGGCCAACGTCATTGGCGGCAACGAGAGCTCCGACCGCACCGGCTGCCACCCCAAGATCATCTTCGATGCTCAGGGCAAGCCGGTGGGCATCGAAAAGCCTAAGCCCGGCGCCGAGAAGCCCGCCCATCCCAATGACCCGGACGAGCGCTAACTAGAACCATTGGGCACCCCACGCCTCTTGCGTCTCCTGTCGCCCTCCCGGCGACAGGAGACGTTTTTATGCAGGGGCAGCGACACCTCTATCACAAAGGTCGAGCGCTCAGGGGCGGTGGCCACAATGGTCCCCCCCCTGCCGCCCCTACGAAAGCCTTTGCCATGGCAAGCCCAATGCCATGGCCTCCCGTCTCTGAGGCGCGGGATTCATCGGTCCGATAAAAGCGGTCGAACAGAGCGGGAAGTTGGGCAGGATCCAGAGGTTCGCAGGTGGCGTTGAACACGCGAAGCTCTGCCGATTTCCCATCTTTGGAGGCCGCTAGACCCACCTGCACAGATGCGCCTTCCGGCGAGTACTTAAAGGCGTTATCCAAAAGGATTCCCACCAGGCTTCCCATCTCTGGAGCGCTGCCTGAGCCCACAAGGCCAGAGGCCACCTCGACTATCAGCTCTTTTGATTGCTGGGCCGCCACCGCTTCGTAGGGTGCGATCGCCTCTTGTACCACTGCAGAAAGATCCACTGAGCCGGTTTTCGCCTGGGCATGAGCCTCTTCCAGACGGGCGAGCGCCACCAGATCATCGGTGAGCGATTCCATGCGTCGCACCTGGGACTTTATGTCACCGATGCTCTCTGGGTCGTCCTCCCCCTCCAACTCCAACAGGTCAGCGTTGGCCAAGATGATGGATAGAGGCGTCCTAAGCTCATGGCTTGCATCGGTGATGAAACGGCGCTGCTTTCGCTGCGCTTCTACCAAAGGCCGTACCAGCTGTTTCGAAGCCAGCACAATGATGAGGCTTGCCACTCCATAGCCCGCCGCCATGGCCATCGAGGTGGCCACCGACCGCCAAGACTGATCCAACTGCCGCCTGCAGTCTAGAAAGGTGACGCGCTCGCCTTTAGGATCTGCCGAGAAAAGATAGCGATAGGCGCCGGAAAAGCCATAGGTCCCCAAAGCCTGGGGGCTTTGAGTCCCCTCAGAAGCACCCGCCTTTGGGAGCTGGGGTTTCTCGGCAGCCTGAGCGACCACTGCATCGGCGAGGGCGACGGCTCCGGATTTGTCCACCGAGGCGATATGGGACACGTCGGCGGCAACCGCCTGGCCTGCATCGTCATAGAAGACAGAGAAGTAGCGGGACTCGTAGGGCAGCTCCGGCGAGTAGGGAGGCTGGCGGGGGCCTTTATCGGCAGGGAGTGTCTCCCGGGTAGGGCCGCGAGCTCAGGGAAGGTGCCCTGGTTTTGGGCCAACGTGGCCAGAAGGGTGTCAGCCTCGGCGAGAATGGCCTGGTAGTTGAGCAGATTCATGGCCAAAAGGATGGCTGCAAGCAGGAAAAGCTGGGTGGCCATGGCGAGGCCTATGAAACGTCGGCGAAACTTAGCGATCATGGGAGTCCTTGAAGTGAGAGCCTGGGGAAGCCGCGGGGTCCTCGAGGATTGCAGGTTGCAGCGAGTAGCCCACATTGCGCGAGCTTTTGATGGTGAAAGGGGCGCCTACCAAAGCCAGCTTCTTGCGCAGGTAGGAGATGTAGGCCCACACCACGCTGATATCCGGGGCAGAAGAGGCGTCCCACAGTCGGTCCTGCAGCTGATCTGCAGAGACGATGCGCCCCGGATGGGCCATCAGATACTCCAGCACTTGAAACTCTTTGTTGGGCAGCTCCAAAGACCCTTCGGGGCCAGAAAGCCTAAACGTAGTGCGATCCAACGTGACGCCTTCTTTGGCGAGACGACCGTCTACCTCGGCATGGCCGCGAGTGATGGCGTGCAAGGCAGCGACGAGCTCGGCTGCCTCGAAAGGCTTGGTAAGATAGTAGTCAGCGCCGCTCTCAAGGCCTGTGACGCGATCGTCAAGCTCGGCTTTCGCCGTGAGCATGAGCACGGGAACCGGATTGTTTTAAGCGCGCAGAGAGCGCACCTCCTCCACTCCGTCCAGCTTGGGCATCATGACGTCGAGGATCGCCGCATCGTAGGCGCCGCTGGCAAGGTAAGCAAGCGCCTGGGCGCCATCTCCCACCACGTCCACAGTAAAGCGGCTCTTCTCTAAGAGCTTTTTTAGCACCCTGGCCAGGGGTGCTTCGTCCTCGGCTATCAGCAGTCTCACGACACTCCTTTGCTTCCAATCTGTGAGCCCAGTCTATGGAGCCAACCTAAAGCGAGCCTAAAGTCTTAAAGATTGTGGCGCCATTTTGAGTTGGCTTAAGCTTCGATGCCTAACCTCCTGCACAGACCAAAGGAGGTTCTGTGGCTTATACCGCACTCTTTCAAAGGCACGAACTCAAATACCTCTTGGACCTCTCCCAGTATGCCGCACTGCGAGACGCCCTCACCCTCTACATGGAGCCGGATCGCTGGCCGCATTCGACGGTGCGCAGCCTCTACTTTGACACGCCCAATCTGGTGCTGGCACGCCGATCTGCCGAGAAGCCCGCCTACAAAGAGAAGCTGCGCCTACGCTCCTACGGCCCGGCATCCGGCGAAACTCCAGTATTTGTGGAGCTCAAAAAGAAGTATCGCGGCTAGGTGTACAAGCGTCGCTGCCAGGCTGGCTACACTCAGGCAATGGCCTGGCTCTGGGGACAGAGCGAAGCTCCCGAAAGCTCTGCCACCGCCCGGGAGATCGACCGTTTCCTGGTTTTTTACGACTCGCTGGCACCCGCACTTGTGGTGAGCTACGAGCGCGACTCTTTGCGGCTGCGTGCCGGCGGGAGCCTATCTGACGCTTTAATGCCCGCAGCGCTTGCAGCGCACGACCCCTCAAGCCCTGAGCTGCGTGTCACCTTTGACCGCGCTCTCAAAGCAAGCGCCGCTCACCTGTCCCTGAACGCCCAGGCTTCAGGCGTCCAGCTTTTGCCCTCTTCCCAGGTGCTTATGGAGGTGAAGTGCGCCCAGGCGATCCCCCTTTGGCTCAGCGGCCTCTTGTCCGAGCTGCACCTCTATCCCTCCTCGTTTTCCAAGTACGGCCGCGCCTGGACACTCTTCGCCTCGATGCCCTCGACTCAAACCCTCCAGGCACTGGCCTGCTAAGAAAGGATGCACCCAATGGACACCTCTCTTTTTTCCACCCTCTTTGCCTCAGAAAGCCTGGGAATGAGTCCTGCGGGCTTTGGGATTGCCCTAGGAAGCGCGCTTGTGCTGGGACTCATACTGGCTGCGGCCTATAGCTTTAAAAGTAGGGTATCTGCTACCTTCTGCACCACTTTGGCCCTGCTGCCAGCAGTCGTCTGCGCAGTCATCATGTTTGTGAATGGCAACGTAGGCACCGGAGTGGCGGTAGCCGGCGCCTTTAGCCTGGTGCGCTTTCGCTCGGTGCCCGGCTCTGCCAAAAAGATCTGCGCCCTCTTTATTGGCATGGGCACAGGCCTTATCTGCGGCATGGGCTATGTAGCCTATGGGCTCGCCTTCACCCCTCATCATGTGCGCCGCCTTCTTGCTGGTGAACTCTTTTGGCACCCATACCAGCCGCAGCTCGCACTATCGCACGCTCACCGTCACCGTGCCCGAAGACCTGGACTACCCCCGCATCTTCGATGACCTCTTTGCCGCCTACGCCACTTCCCATCAGCTCATTCGCGTGAAGACCTGCAATCTTGGCAGCCTCTTCAAACTCACCTATGAGATCTGCCTTAAGGACGGCGCTCAAGAGAAGTCCCTCATTGACGGTCTTCGCCTGCGCAACGGCAACTTGGAAATCTGCCTCTCTCCCCAGCCTACCGAGGCCACTTCGCTCTAACCCGGACAAAAAAGGACACCCATGAAGAAACTTCCCGCACTTGTGGCAGGACTCTGCCTGTCCACCACGCTTCTGGCAGGCTGTGCTGCGCCCACCCTCCCCGCAGCGTCCCAGACTGCTCAGGGCGCCTACTTCACCGAGCGCGATTCTGACACCGCCTACGATGCCGACACCACCATCTCTCTTGACCTCTCCCAACTCGATAAGGCCACCCAGGCCCCCGGCGTGTCTGTGGATGGCTCTCAGGTGACCCTCACCCAGGAAGGCATCTATCTCATCTCTGGCCAACTGGCCGAAGGCTCCCTTGCCGTCGATGCCCCTCAAGATGCCAAAGTCCACCTCGTTCTACAAGAGGCCGCCCTATCTAACTCGACCGACACCCCTCTTGCTATCACCCAAGCCGATAAGGTCATTATCACCTTAGAAGGCAACTCGTCCCTTAGCCAAACCTCGGAGGACGCCGTCTCAGAAGGCTCCTCGTCTCCTTGCGCAATTGCGAGCAGCAGCGACCTCACTCTCAACGGAGGGGGGATCACTCACCATCACTTCTGCAGCAGGCAAGGGCATCGACTGCAAAGATGATCTGGTCATTGCCGGCGGCACCTACCAGATCGAAGCAGCCAGCCATGGCGCCGAAGCCAACGACAGCCTTTGCATCAAAGAAGCCAGCCTTCAGATCACCTCAGGCAAAGACGGCCTCCATGCCGAGAATGACGACGATGCCTCCCTGGGCTATGTCTATGTGGAAAGCGGGTCTTTGGACATAGAGAGCCAAGGCGATGGCGTGAGCGCCTCGGGCTGGATGGATATTGCCGACGGCAGCCTTTCTATCACCAGTGGCGGCTCCTCTGAAGCCACGCCCGGCTCAAACACCCAAGCCGTCGGAGAGCCTCCGGCACAACCAGGCGCGCAAAACGGCTCTTTGGGTCTAGGAGGGCCCGGACAAGACAGCAGCGATGCCCCAGGCTTTGGTGGCAAAGACAGCCCAAGTCAAGGACAAACGCCGCCTTCAGGCACCATGCCGCCTGCAATGCCTTCTGGAGAAGCCCTTGGCTCGAACGCTCAGATGCCTCCTGCTGCAGGGCCTGAAAATGCCGCAGCGCCCTCAGATACCAGCGCAGTAACGGGATCTACAGAAGACGCCAGCGACACCGCCAGCACCAAAGGTCTAAAAGCCGGCAGCTCTCTCACAGTGCGTGGCGGCACTCTCATCATCGATGCCGAAGACGATGCCCTGCACTCAGATGGCGACCTCTCCTTAAGCGGCGGTGAGCTTGAGTTGGCCTCGGGAGACGATGGCGCCCATGCAGAGGGGACCCCCACGGTCTCTGGAGGCGCCATTGCCATCTCTACCTGCTACGAGGGACTGGAAGGGGCACAGGTGGATGTCACCGATGGCACCGTTACCCTGACGGCTGCCGATGACGGCATCAATGCCTCCGACGGCAGCACTACCAAAACCTTTGGCCCTCAGCCACAACGGGGCTCTGCCTGCGCCATCACCATTTCTGGAGGCACCTTGGACATCCAGGCGTCAGGGGATGCCATCGACTCCAATGGCTCCCTAGAGATCACCGGGGGCACCATTGCCTGTGAAGGTCCCACCCAAGGAGACCCCTCGATTTTAGATTTTGATACCACTGGAACCATCACGGGAGGCACGTTCAAAGGCACAGGGGCTGCCAAGATGGTGCAGACCCTGACCACCGCCACCCAGGGGGTGCTTACAGTGAACACCGGGTCCCAGCAGGTAGGCGCCACAGTGACCCTTAAAGACGAAGCCGGAGCCGTCGTTGAGACCTGGGAGCCAAGCCAACCCTATGAGCTGATTATCTTTAGCTCATCGCAAATCAAGCCGGGGGCCGCTTATCAAGTGCAAGTGGGCGACCAAACGCTCAGCGTGCACGCATCCTGAGGACTCTCGCATACTTTGCGCAATCGTCAGCCTTAGAGCTTTTCCCAGGCTGCCAGACGTCTCAAAAGATAATCGCCCACGCCGCCCTCGTCGTTGATAAGGGCGGTGATATGGTTGGCATAGTCTGCCACTCCGGGCTGAGCGTTTGCCATAGCGACCCCATCGCCTAAGGCTGCGAGCATGGGGGTGTCATTCAAGCCGTCGCCAAAAGCGGCGGCTTCTTCTACAGGAATGCCCAAGTAGTCGCAGAGCCAGCAGGCAGCCGTACCCTTATTGGCCTCTTTATCGCTGATCTCGAGATTGCAGAATTCCGAGGAGGTGACAGTAAGGCCGCCCATAGCCTCGGCAGCCTCGAGCACCGCCCGGCGCTGCTCTGGCGTGTGGTAGTAGACGCTCATGCGATCCACTCGCCCCACCTGATCCAAGAGCTCAACAAGGCTCTCGACCACCCTGCGCGAGCGGCGCGTTTGGGCCAAAAAGTGAGGTTCCAACCCATAGGTGTCGAGCTTTGAGAATCGGTCCTTTTCGGCATAGGCGCAGCCATCGGCGAAAAAGTCGACGTTGACGTCCAGATGAGCCACCGCATCGAAGAGCTGGCGGGCCCGCTGGTGGCCCAAGGGCGTGGCGTGGAGCTCTTGGGAAGTCGTGGCATTGGCCACTACCGCCCCATTGCAGGCAATGATGTAGGAAAGGGCGGGCAGGGCGCGAAGCTCAGGGTAGACGCCAGAGACTGCGCGACCCGTGCAGATCACAAAGGGCACCTGATGCTCTTGAAGCGCCTCCAGGGCAGCGCGACAAGTGGGATGGACGCGCTTGTCGGTAGTTAAAAAAGTGCCGTCGAGGTCTGTGAAGACAATGGATAGGGGTCCTGTGGCGATCTGGGCGGGGTCGTGGGTCATGGAGCTCTCCTGGCCTTTGGCTAGAGACGATCGTTCAGGGGCACGTAGGTGGGGTGGGATTCCACCGAGATGTAGGCTGGTCGAATGATGCGGCCGGCGCCATAGAGCTCCTCCATGCGATGGGCCACCCAGCCAGAGAGGCGGGCGATGGCGAAGATGGGTGTGTGCATCTCGGCGGGGATATCCAACATGTCGTAGACAAAGCCGGCATAGAGGTCCACATTGGCGCAGAGGGGCTTGGCGGTCTGCCGCACCTTTTGCACCACCTGGGGCCCCAGCCGCTCGATGGCATGGATGAGCTGATAGCGGCTGGTATATCCCTTGTTTTGGGCCAACTGGGCGGCCTGGGAGCGGATGATCTCGGCGCGAGGGTCGGAGAGGGTATAGACCGCGTGGCCTACGCCGTAGAGCAAGCCAGACCCGTCGAATGCCTCTTTTCTGGCGATGCGCTCGAGGTAGGCAACCACTTCCTCGTCGTCGGTAGGATCTTTTACGTGGGCTGCCACGTCGTCGATCATCTGGCCCAACTTGAAGTTGGCACCCCCGTGCTTGGGGCCTTTGAGCGAGCCCATGGCAGCGGCATAGGCCGAGTAGGGATCGGTGCCAGAGGAGGAAAGCACGCGGCAGGTGAAGGTGGAGTTGTTGCCGCCGCCATGCTCGGCATGGAGCATGAGCATCGAGTCTAGGACCATGGCCTCTTCATGGCTGTAGTTTTTCTCGCCGCGAAGCACGTCCAAGATGGTCTCTGCCATGGACAGGCCTGGCTCGATGGGAGGGATGCGCAGCTGAGTCTGGTTGGTCTCGGCGCTGTAGGCGTTGGAGGCGATGGCGGCGATACGCGGCAGCCTTGCCAAAAGCGAGAGCGCCACGTCGATCTCATGCTCGGGATCGGTGGCATCCGGGTTCTCATCGAAGGCGTAGAGCAGCAGCGTGGCTCGCTGGAGCACATTCATGATGGAGCTGGAGGCCGTGGTGCGCGGGAAGAGCGCCAGGTAGCCTGTGGGCAGCGAGCGGCGCGCGTCGATGCGCGCGTTATAGTCTGCCAGTTGGGCTGCAGAGGGCAGCTTGCCGGTAAGCAGGAGATAGGAAAGCTCCTCGTAACCAAAGCGATCCTCGGCGTGGGCCGCCTCCACCAGCTGGCCTATGGAGTAGCCGCGGAGGATGAGGTCTCCCTTATCGGCATGAATACCGGCTTCATCTTTGGTATAGCCGTGCACATTGCAGATGGTGGTAAGGCCAGCCACCACACCTGATCCATCGTCATTCCTAAGGCCGCGCTTCACGCCATAGTGGCGGTAAAGCTCTGGGTCGATGGCGTCGATGGAGAAGAAGCCCTCGTAAAGCCCGTCGCTCACTGGCGGGCGGCCCAGCGAGACGGAGGGCATGGGGCTCACATCCATCACGTGAAGCAGGGCTGAGGTGGCTGCCGAGGGAATCACCGGACGATAGGTGCCAGGCGTTGCCAAACGATAGGTCGCGTCTTGAGTCATAGGGGCTCCTTAGAGGCGATACATGAAGCGGAACACATCCTCGCGCTGGAGCATTACCTGCACGCCTAGGGATTTGGCGACCTCATCGAGCTCCTCTTTGAGAGCGTCGAACTCCACGCTGACGGCGGTGAGGTCTACCAGCATGGTCATGGTGAAGATGCCCTGCAGGATGGTTTGCGAGATGTCCAAGATATTGGCGTCGTGGTTTGCCAGCACCTGAGTGATGGCGGCAACGATGCCTGCGCGGTCAGAGCCAAGCACCGTGAGAATGGCGCGGCCTTGGGTGGCAGAGACAGCTTCCATGAGATCCTCCTTATTACCAGAGAGGCCCCGGATTGGCGGGGCCTTAAGGCGTGTCTGCTATTAGCTTATAGGATGGATGTGCGCAAATGGCTAAGAGAGGGCGGCCTGAAAACGAGCCGTTATCTGATCGGGAGATTCGTCCAGTGCGCAAGAAAGCTCAGAGAGGGAGCGCTCCTGAGCCTCTTTGTAGATGCGCTCGTAGATGACCGGGGCCTTTTTATGGGAGGACTGGGCATCTTGGATACGGCTACGGAAGGTTTTGGCGATGCGCACCACGTCTTTGCAGGAACCGTGGCGGATAGCCTTTTTGAAATGCTTCTCTTCAAGAACGGCAGAGCGGTCAGTGAACGGGTCGAGCTCCATCTCGCAGATGTTGTTGATAAGGCCGTTGGCCTCTTCTGCAGAGACCACCGGACGCAGATTGTCCTCTGACGCCACGGGATACTTGATGAGCATGGGATTGCGGCCATGGGTGGGCATGAGGTGATAGGTGGGGGTGTCTGAAGTGTCGATTGCTTCTACGCGACAGACGCCTTGACCGGGATGGACGATAAAATCACCGACTGAATACATACAATTCCTCCGTTTCCCTTGCATTCATTGTAGCACTGGATATAATGAAAGATTTTTCTCATCTTAAAGACTATGAGGAAACCTCATAGACAGCTGTCTGACCTGCGGATAAACGCTTCTCTACCAATGGACAATGCTAGGATGGGTGGGCAAGCGACTCTTGAGCAAAGGTGGTCCCCTGTTGAACATCCTGGCCGTAGTGCCCGCCT
The DNA here is from genome assembly GCF_004793925.1 of Muricaecibacterium torontonense. Classification (NCBI taxonomy): domain Bacteria; kingdom Bacillati; phylum Actinomycetota; class Coriobacteriia; order Coriobacteriales; family Atopobiaceae; genus Muricaecibacterium; species Muricaecibacterium torontonense. The sequence goes on from NZ_SRYE01000004.1 coordinate 260,705, forward strand.
ATAACGAAGAAGAGAGCCTGGAGGCCACCGTCGACGGCCTTAAGGCTGCCTGCCCTTGGATCGATGTGCTGATCATCAACGACGGATCCCGCGACCGCACTGGCGAGATCTGCGACGCCAGGGGCTACAACCACTTGGACATGCCGGTGAACTGCGGGCTCACCTCTGGCTTTCAGGCAGGCATGAAGTATGCCTTGCGCAATGGCTACGATGCCGTGGTGCAGTTTGACGCAGACGGCCAGCACCTGCCGGACTACATTGCCCCCATGGCCAAGGCCATGGAAGACCAGCAGGCAGACATCGTCATCGCCAGCCGCTTTTTGGAGGGCGAGCGCGGCCGCTCCCTGCGCCACGTAGGAAATGCGCTTATCTCCTGGCTCATCCGCATCACCACCGGCGTCACCATCACAGATCCCACCAGCGGCATGCGCATGTTCTCCAAAGACATGTTCGATCCCTACGCCACCGGCATGGACATTGGGCCCGAGCCAGACGCGGTGGCACTGCTCATTCGCAAGCGCGGCGCCAAAGTCATCGAAGTGCCCGCTCAAATGCGCGACCGTATGGCCGGCGAGAGCTACCTCAAGCCCACCAAAGCCATACTTTATATGGCTCGCACCTGCTTAAACATCCTGCTCTTCCAGTGGTTTCGATAGGAGTCATCCGTGGAAATCCCTCTGCGCCTCGTCTGTTTTCTAGGAGCCGCCATCACTTTTCTGATGATCTGCCGCTCCATTCGCAAGCAGCGTATCCAAATTGAAGACTCGCTCTTTTGGGTGTGCTTCGTGGCCCTGCTGGTGCTCATCGCCATCTTCCCTCAGCCCATCTATTGGCTAAGCGACCTCTTGGGCTTTGTCTCGCCCTCAAACCTCATCCTGGTAGGCGTCATCGCCATCATGCTTTTGCGCCAATATCGCGACTCTGCCAAGATCTCCCAGCTCAAATACCGCTTGGACCAGCTGGCCCAAGAAGTGGCGCTGGACGACAACCGCGAAGAGGCCCAAGAGAGGCAGGAGCGCCGCTAACACGCCGCGACGCCCCCTCCTACATCTTGGGTATTGAATCGCCCCTCGACCCTCCTAGCGCCGGAAAAACGCGCGGTTGGCCGGCGTTTCATCTACTTCTACCTGGACCACCGGCAATCCTTTGGCCTCCAGGCGGCAGAAGATCTCATGGGCCAGATTCTCTGCCGTAGTGCGGAAAGGCAGCACCTCCAGGGCGAAACCTTCTGACTCCAACGCCTGGACGGTGGTGGGCTTGAGCGTGCCCTGCTCTACCAGCAGCCTATGGTCGAACTCATCGCACACCGCAGCTACACTTCGCTTGAAGCGGCCGAAGTCCGCCACCATGGATCGCTCTGTGCCCTCTTGACCCAGCTCTTGAGACTCCACCGTCACCTCCACCCGCCATCTGTGGCCATGGAGGTTTTCACATTTGCCGTGATAGTCTGCCAAAAAGTGAGCGGCATCAAAGTGTCCCTCAGCAATAAGCCCGTACATGAGCGTCCTCTTTTCATCTCAGGTGCTCGCAGCCAAGCGCCTCTGGTGTCATTTAAGTGCGCAGCGACTCTTAGACCCATTTTGACCCAGGATGCTGATACCTTGAAATCAGGGATGCCAAAGGGGTCAAAGGCCACTTTAGGCTACAGAATACCCGCCTTTACCATTCAAGCAATCCAGCACCGTCTCCTTAGGGCCTTAAGGACGTCACCTGCTCCAGAGCCCGCATCTCATTTGGCACGAAGAGAGTTTTCATGTCCGTCGCTTCTATAAAAACTATTACCGAGAACCACCCCCGCCTCTGGCTGGGCTCCCTCCTGGGGCTCATAGCCCTGGTGACATGGGTCGCCTGCGCCCTTTTGGGCTGTCCTTGGCGCTTGGCCCTTTTCTGGGCGCTCTTCGCACCCAGCATAGGGCTTTGGGTTCTCAAGGGTCGCCAGTTGGCTGGCCGTCCTATCGCCTGCTTTGTGGCCATCGCCGCTCCTTTGGGCCTCCTATATTGTTGCTTCATGCCTGCCATCGTCTCTGTGAGCTGGGATGGGTACGCCCATTACCGCAGCGCGGCAGCCATTGCTGCAGGCCAAGAGAGGCTCTTATCGGTAGGAGAACTCACCAACTTCGACCCTGACGGCATCTACAACGTGGGGCCTTTTCCTTGGGGTACCAGCGAGGATGACTGGTCGGCCAACTGGTCCACTATCCAGCAGGATGGCAATTTGGATAGAGCGCAAGCCTATATGGATCGCTGGGACCAGGTGACCTTTCCTCAAGAGGAGTCTCCCGAGACCTCGCTGCAGCCCACTCGGCTCCCCAATGCGCTGGGGCTGGCTTTAGCCCAGGCGTGCGGGGCGCCCCTCTCGGTGCAGCTGTTCTGCGGGCGTCTCACCAACATGATTGCCTATATCGCGCTCATGGCACTGGCCATGAGCCGGCTGGTCTCTGGAAGGCGCATCCTTTTGGTCTTTGGCCTCACCCCTACCCTGCTCTTCATGGCTGCCAATTACTCCTACGACCCCTGCGCTATCGCCCTGCTCTCTCTAGCCGGCGCCAGTTTTGCCAAAGAGCTGCAGACCCCCCATGAGCCCTTGAGCCTGGGTAGGGCTGCCTGGATCTTGGCGCCTTGGGTCATCGGCACCTACACCAAAGCGGTTTTTTTGCCTGCAGCCCTTCTCTTCCTATTCATGCCGCGCTGCAAATTCAAGCGCCCGCGGGATCGAGTCCTCTGGATTGGAGCGGCCACGCTCTGCGTAGTGGGGCTACTGGCAAGCTTTGTGGTGCCCTATCTCTTTGACAATGCCTCCATCGCCCCTGACACCCGTGGCGGCTCTACCAGCATCGACAGCCTAGGGCAGCTCCGCTTCATCCTGGAGCATCTCTGGGCCTACCCTCTCATCCTTTTGGCCTCTTTCATCAATGTATTCACGCCCTTCCAGCTCTTCGCCAACCTCTTCATCAACTTCTGCTACTTGCCCATCCCCTCTGGATGGCCGCTTTTCTCGGCAGCATTCATAGGCTGTTTGGCTTGGTCCGTGGTGGCAGACCGCACCCAAGCAGATGACTTCGGTGCTCAGCCCCGCTATCGCTGGAGCCTTTTTATCGGCATCTTCTTGGGCTTTTGCCTCATGGCCACCGCCCTCTACCTCAACTACACCAATCTGGGGGCACCCTTGGTGCTGGGGCTCCAGGTGCGCTACCTGCTCTTTGAGATGGGGCCGTTCCTGCTCATCTGCCTCAACTTCGGCAGCGGCCCAGCTACGCACCTCGCCCAAAAAGCGCGCTCCTGGGCAGGCGCCAGGGCAGCTGCAGCCGCCCCCTTGGCCTTGAGCGGGATTATGGCGGCGCTCAGCTGGGCAATCTTTATAAGCGGCTTTGTGATGCGCCTCTAGCTTGCCGTCCTAGGGCGAGTGGGACGCTATTGGGTGCGCTCGGACTCATCCACCTGAGGGATGCGCTCCTTGATCCAGTTCACCAGGTTTTCTGGAGCAGCGCCGGTTACTTCGCATAGGTCGTGGCCGCCGCCCCATACGCAAGTGAGGTCTACTTGCTGGGCAGCCCCAGTGGAGCGCAAGCACCAGGCCAAATTGATACCCGAGGTAAAGGGCACCACCGACTGCGCGAGACCCACCTGGATACGCCACTGAGGAGCCACTTTCGCGCTGCCGAGAAGATCGGTCTCCCCTACCAGATAGTTAAAGGCGTTGGCCATCTGCCCCCGGCGCTCGACAGTGGCGCCCTGGGCGTTTTTCTCAAGAAGCTCGACGCCCCAATCGCCCGGATAGGTGTTCTGCCAGCCAGAAAGTGTGGCATAGGTGCTCTGGTTGTGGTTGAGCAGCTCGTAGATATCCCTGCTAAAGTGCAGCGTCGCATGGGTCCCGGTCCCGAAGAGCTGGTTCTCGTCGGTTTTGCATTCAATGCCATCGAAGGCAGTGCAAGGCAGACTGGCAGGGGCGCAGGCTTGGATGAAGCTGCGCAAATCGGCAATGCGCACCACCATATCTGAGGGGTTGTAGGAGAGCCATTGGCTGGTGCTGTTGAGGGTGGCCAAGTAGGCTGCCACAGAAGGCACCGAGATAGCCGGGGCAGACGACACTGCCTCGCCCGTAGCGCTTTGGGCCACGTTGGCAGCGATGGCTTGGCTGTCGGCGCCAGTAGCTTGGCCGCCTGGGAACCCCGCGCTGGTTTGGATAGAGGCTGAGAGCGTGGCAGGAAAAGACGCATGCTCGAAAAACTGCGTGGCTGCCCCCTCCAGCTGAGAGAGAAGCTCCTGGTAATAGCCGCCATCGCTCCAAAGACCGTCGCCAGTCTCTACCAGCGATAGCTCTCGAGCGTCCTCTCCAGAGCCTGAAGAGAGCCCCAGCGCGTTTACAAAGGGGCCGTAGGTGCCTGCCAGATCTTGAGAGAGCGCCGAGGTCCAAAGATCGGTGGCCCGACTCTCACTCTGAGAGAAGCGCCCATAGAGCCACTCATAGGCGCCATCTTGATGGGTAAGGTCTACCACCGGCGTCCACGCAAGTACGCCAGTAAGGGCATCTGAGACCGGGTTTCCCCGGCCATCCCAAAGGGCCGCGCCGTCCTCCTTAAGATAGAGGTCAAAACAAGGGGCATCGCCTGAAACGCCCATAAGCGACGCGATGCCTGCACCAGCCCCTAACCCCATGCCATAGATGGATTGGGCGCCTCCGGGCAGAGCGGCAGCGTTATAGCGAAGGAAGCGGACGGCTGCTTTGAGGTCGGTGATGTTCCAAGGCATGCCGCCGTCAAAGGACCCGTCGCCTTCCAGCTGGTTTTTGGACTCATAGCCTCCTGAGCGGCCGCGGCATCCCGCAAATACATAGATGCAGCCAGCGTCCAGATAGGTCTTGAGGCCCTCGTAGCTATAGGTGCTGGCTGCGATCTGCGGGCCAAAGTCGCCGCAGTTAATGGGCAAAAGAATGGGCGCAGAGGCCTGAGGGATCTCAGCCACCTGGCTGTCTTCTTTCACATGGCACTCATAGGTGGCGCCATGAGCCTTGCTCTCAAAATAGGCGCCAGGCACATAGATAGAGAGTTTTTGGTAAAGGCTTGCTACGGGATCAAGCACATAAGGCAATCCCAACTGATAGTAGACGTCGTGTTCCTCGTCGTAGTTCCACGCAGAGCCATCCAGTGCCAACTTATCAAAGGCATGCACGTCTACCTTGGGTTTTTTCTGATCAGCAGAGTCTTCCTCAGCGGGAGCAGGGTTCTGGGCGCACGACGCAAGGGTCAATCCTGCCAAGCCAGCCGCGCCACATAAAAAATTTCTCCGGGTGAGCGCCATGGACGATCATCCTTCCTTCTGCCACTGCCTGCCTCACGTGCCCTCTCTAAAAGAGCGTCCTTAGGTAAGTATGGGTCGCAAACCTCGCAGTTGAATAACTTCCTTAGAGCCGCCACGAGCTCACCACGGTTTCTCCAGACCCTCCCTCATCCTTTGTAAAGAAAGCACCCCGTTCCCCCATTTGCCGCCCTATCGCCCACCTGGTTTTGTCATCATAGATGTCAAAGCACCGTGTGAGGAGGTTGTCCATGGCTCGCAAGACTCCGGTTACCTACGACGACGTGTTGTCTTGGTGGTCCTCGCTCTCGCATCAAGAGCAAAACTACGAGCTGTCAGATTTCGCGCTGGAGTTTGCCTACCAATCGGCCAAGATCGAGCGTGCCGACATCACCTTTCAAGAAGCCAGCCAGGTCTTCGAGCATGCCAGCGTCACCAACTACACCGGCCCCGTGCGAAACCTCATCTCTATCGCCAACCAGCGGGTGGCCTTCTTCTGGATGCTGGACGCCCTTGCGTACTGCCGCCCCTTGGACGAATCGCTGGTGCTCTCGCTCCATCGCACGCTGACCTATGGCACCTACAGCCCCACTCAGCTTGCAGATGGCGAGCGTCCGGGCAAATATAAATTGAGCGACTATATCGTGCGCGAGACCCATGAGGTGGGCGCCTCCCCTGAAGACTGCCCTCTGCTCACCCGGGAGCTCTGCCGCGAAGTGTGCGCTCAGCTCCCCAATCTCACTCCCAAGCGCGCCCTCACCTGCGCCGCCTACTTCCACAACGCGCTGGTCTCCATCCACCCCTTCTCCGAGGGAACAGGCCGCGTGGCCCGCGACCTGGCCAACTTCATCCTGCTGGCCGGCGGCCATCCGCCAGTGTGCGTCTACGCCAGCGACCAAGCCGCCTTCTACGAGGCCCTGGAAGCCTTTGATTCCACCGGAGACTTGGCGCCTTTCAAGGCCTTCCTGCGCGAGGAGACCCTGCGCACCTGGGAAGACCGCGTGCGCTAGCATCCCAGAAGGCGCCTGTCAGCCCCCCCGAATCCTCAAGCTGCCGAGAAACACACCCTCCTACCTGGAACGCTTCCAAGCAGGAGGGTGCGTGGGTTTGAGTGCGCAAGAGCCTGGCGCATGCTCCGTTAAGGTTACTCGTGCTCCACCTGGCTGGCGATCTTATCGGGCACTGCCATGGTGCCGCGCTTGTCTGCGCCCCAGAAGCAGCAAGACATGAAGCCCGGGCCTACGTGGCAGCCGATGGTCGGGCCAGCAAAGCTCTCCAAGAAGAGAGTGTTCTCATCGGAGCGGGAGATCAGGTCTTCCAGACGGCGAACGTCGGCAGGGCAATCGGCATTGCCAATGGCGCACACCGGAGTGTTCTCCTCGTGGTTCTTGAGGTAGTTGTCGGCCAGGCGACGAATGCCCTTCTTGCGGCCGCGCGCCACGCCTACCAGCTCCAGCTTGCCGTCCAGCGCGATGGTGAGCATGGGCTTGATGTCGAGCTTGGTGCCCACAAAGGCAATGCCGGTGGGAATGCGGCCGCCACGGGCCAAAGCCTTGAGGTCATCCACCATAAAGAGGGTGTGGATGAAGTTGTGAGCCTCGGTCGCCCATTGAGCCAGGCCCTCCATCGAAAGGCCCTTGTTGCGCTGGCGCACCGCCTCGTACACCAGCAGGTTCAAAGGAGTGGATGCAAGCTTGGTGTCCACAATGGTGAGGGGGATGTCAGGATAGTCTTCCTTCACGCGCTCCAGCGCGGTACAAGCGCCCTCGTAGCAGCCGGAGATGCCGGAATCAAAGGCCAGGTAAATGGCGGGTTTGCCGCTCTTGGCCACCTGGCGGAAGCACTCCTCGAACTCCAACTGTGAAGGCTGGCTGGTCATGGGAGAGGCGCCGTGACGCATGGCGTCATAGAACTCATGGGCAGTCTTGGCGTTGAAGAGGTTGTCGGTGCCCGAGAGGCCGCCGTCCTCTTTGTCTGCCTCCGTATAGGTGAAGTGCAGGACGGTAAGGTCGTTTTGCTCGGCGAATTCTTTGGTGATCTCACAAGGAGAGTCAACGATGATGGAATAGGGGGCGTCCATAAGGTCCTCCGGGTGCAAAGGGGTCAATACATAGACATATAAATGTTACTCTACCGATTTGAGGCTTTCTACCATGTCGATGGAGGCAAGCTTGGGGAGCATGGCCAAAAGTACCAGTCCGCAGAAGCCCAGGGTGAGCCCAAAGGCCATGACAAAGCTCACAGCATGGATCTCGCGGCCAAACATTGCAGCGTCCACCTCGGCAGTCACGATGACGTAGGACTCAAACCACACGCCCATGACAAGGCCTACCAGCGCGCCGATGATCACGATGAGCACTATCTCGCGAAACACGTAGGCGTCCACTTCTTTTGGAGTAAATCCCAATACCTTAAGGCTGGCGATCTCGCGGACGCGCTCGGCGATATTGATGTTTGCCAGGTTGTAGAGCACCACAAAGGCCAGCAACGCCGCCGCCGCGATAAGCACGATCATCACCGAATCCACCGATTTGAGCATGGAGCGGTAACTGGCGATGGTCTCGTCGTTGAGCGTCACGGTGTCCACGCCGCCCATGGCCTCCACGGCCTCGATGATCTCTTGGCGCTCAGAGCCGCTCTCGGGCACCAGCCCATAGACGGTGTGGGCTTCCGGCAGAGGGCCAAAGGCTTTCTCATAGGCCCCTTTGCCTAGGTAGACCACCGAGCCCAGATAGGTCTCGCAGACTCCGGTCACCGTAATCTTGTGGGGGCTTCCGGTGCGGTTGCCCACGGCGTCTTCCTGGTAGAGCTCGAGGGTATCCCCAGGGGCGACGCCTAGCGAGGCGGCGAGTTTCTCGGTCACGATACAGGCATCGTCAGCAAGCTCGCAGGGCTCTTTGGTGACACGGTTTCTCAAGGTCATCACCGAGCTAAACCCCAAGGCATCCTCGGGCACCGTCAGCGTGGCCGTATGGTTTTTGCCGTCGCTGGCGGCGCTGTCTGCCATGACGTTTTCTGTATAGGCGCTCTGGGTGGCTGCTGCGTTGGTATGGCTTGCCAGGTAGGTCACCACGGCCTCATGCTCCTCAGGCGTCGCGTCCTCGGCGAGGCCCACCGTAAGGTTGTAGTGCATGATCTCGCCAAATTGCTTATCGATGATGTCGTTGATAGAGTCACGCACCCCAAAGCCTGTGAGCAGCAGCATGGTGCAGCCGGCGATGCCCACCACCGTCATGAAGAAGCGGCGCTTATAGCGAAAGATATTGCGGAAGGTGACCTTCCAAGAGAATGACAGGCGATTCCAAAGGGGCTTGACGCGCTCCAGCAAGATGCGTTTTCCAGCCTTGGGGGCACGAGGCTGCATGAGCGAGGCCGGGCTTTCTCGCAAGCTGGAAAGGCAGGCGAACAAGGTGGCGCCCAAAGTCACCGCGATGCCGAGAAACGCCGCCGCCAGCGCTTGAGGCGCCTCGATGGGCAGCGGCCACGGCCGAGCAGGGACCGCATAGATGATGCCATAGGCATCAAAGATCACGCCGGGTAAGAGCTGGGACATGGTAAGAATGCCCAAAAGCGCACCGACCACCGAGGCCAGCCCTGCATAGATGAGGTACTTGGTACAGATGGCGCCCACCGAATATCCCAGCGCCTTATAGGTGCCAATGAGTCCTCGTTCGTCATCCACCATGCGCGTCATAGTGGTGAGCGATACTAGAGCTGCCACCAAAAAGAAGAAGAACGGAAAGGCAGTGGCGATGGCGTCGATACGCTGGGAATCGGACTTATAGGATTCCGCGCCATAGTTGCGCGTGCGGTCCAACAGATAGATGTCAGGACGGGCGATATCGTCTATCTCTGCCTGGCCATCGGCAAGTTTGGCCTCGGCCTCTGCAAACTCTTGCTGGGCCTTTGCCTCGTTTTCCTTATACTCGGCCAGGCCGCTCTCGTAGTCTTTTCTGCCTTGCTCAAGCCTCACGGCCGCCTCGTCCAGCGACTGCTGCCCCTCTTGAATCTGCCGCTCGCCATCATCCAGCTGGGCCTTGGTGGACGCCAACTGCTCTTTGGCTGCTGCAATCTGCGCCGTGCCCTCCTCTAGCTGCGTTCTGTGGGCATCCAGCTGGGAGCGGCCGGCCTCTAGCCGACGCGCCCCCTCATCGAGCTGGCCCTCCTGGGCTTTGAGGGCAGCCAACCCCTCTTCATAGCGCGCCACACCGTCTTTGGCCTGTTGAATGGCGCTCTCGTTGTCCAGCAGCGTGTTTGCCTGAGCTTCCAAAGCCTTAAGGCCTGCGAGCGTCTCTTGGGAGATAGGTTGGCCAGCAGCAGCTGCGGCTTCCAGCTGGCCGATAAGGACTGCCGCCTCTTGCTGGATCTCTGCCACCGTAGCGCCCTTAAACCCCTGGGCTTGTGCAGCAGACACCAGTGCTTGGCATCCCTGCTCATAGGCAGAGATCTGCTGCTTGGCTTCATCGATGGCAGAGGCCTGGGCTTCCAACTGCGTTTGAGCCTCTCGCAGCTGTCGCCCGGCCTCTTGGAGAGTGGCGCTGTTGTCGTCTAAGGTGGCCTGCGCCTGCTCCAGCTCCACCCTCCCATTTTCTAGCTCGACTTCTTTGTCAGCCAGCTCAGCAGAGCCCTCTTCCCACTGAGCGCGGCCATCCACCAACTGCTGTCGTTTCTCGGCAAGGGTGGCGCGTCCCTCGTCCAAGGAGGCCTGGCCTGAATCCAGCTGGGCCTTGGCGTCTTCCAGCTGAGCCTTGGCGTCGTCAAGCTGGGCTTGGGCATCGGCGCGTTCCCGTTCGTAGGTGGTGCGATTGTCGTCCAAAGTCTTTTGGGCCTCATCGCGCACCTGGGCCAGACGACCGTTTGCGATACCAGCAAGGCGGCTGTCGATAGAGGCTGCCACCTCGTCAACCCGCTGCTGATAGGCATCGGTCCCCCAGAGGGCATCCTTGGCCCCAGAGACTTCGACCGAGACCTGGGTATAGGGAGTGTCGCTGTCAAAAGCAGAGGGCCCCACAAAGGCCACTTGTCCCAGCATGCCGCTGCCCAACGAGGTGGTAGAAAGCGTGGTCTCATTGGTGAAGGCAGCGCATTCCACCATTCCTACCACCTGGTACTCGCGTACTTTGAGCACGCCGTCGAGATCGGCGGGGCTATAGAGCACTTTGACTGTCTTGGGCATCGCCCCCGCAATGGCCTTCTTGTAGAGCACCACGCATTCGTTGTCGGCAGTGGGCCAGCGACCTTCCATAAGCATGAGGCGATCCAGGTACCCCCCGTTTTCACTTAGCACTGCAGGGCCATCTACCTGGGAATCCTTAGCGGCTTCCTCATTAAAAGACATGATGCGCACCGAGTGGGAGGTGCCGTCGATGTCCGCCATGACGTCCACTGTGCGCTGAGGCATGACCGCCTCGACCCCGGGGGTGACTGCGATCTCATCCACGGTCTGGTCGCTAAAACCCAACGTGGAGACCAGCTGGATATCGAACAAACGAGTGGCGTCGTAGAACGCATCGGCCGATTTGCGCATTCCCACACCGGTCATGCGCAGGCCAGCGAAAAAGCCGCAGCCCATGGCCACGATGATGACGATGGCAATGAAGCGGCCCAGCGACGCTTTGATGGTGCGCCCTATCTCTTTCCAGTAGATGGGGGGCATAGGCTACCACTCCACAGTGGCGGCATCGGCCGGATGAGGGTTGACCTCGATGGAGGCAGCTCGCCCTTCACGCACCGAGATCACGCGGTCTGCGATCTGTGTAAAGGCAAGGTTGTGGGTGACGATAGCCACCGTCTGCCCGGTTTGGTGGCAGGTATCTTGCAAAAGCTTGAGAATTGATTTGCCGGTGCGGTAATCCAGCGCGCCGGTTGGCTCATCGCACAACAGCAGCGCTGGATTCTTCGCGATGGCTCTGGCAATGGCCACGCGCTGTTGCTCGCCGCCAGAAAGCTGAGCAGGGAAATTGTTGAGCCTGTGAGCAAGCCCAACCTGTTCGAGCACTTCTGCTGCGGGCAGAGGGTTGGCGCAAATTTGACTGGCCAGCTCCACGTTCTCTAGAGCCGTAAGGTTTTGCACCAAATTGTAGAACTGGAAGACAAAGCCAATATCGTTTCGCCTATAGGCTGTGAGCTGTCTTTTGTCCATGGACGAAACGCATTTGTCACCCAAATAAATGGTGCCCGAGGTAGGACTGTCCATGCCGCCCAACATATTGAGCACCGTGGTTTTACCTGCGCCCGAAGGCCCTACAATAATGCAGAGTTCCCCCTGCTCAATAGAGAAGGTCATGCCGTCAACCGCTACCACAGACACGTCGCCCATGGCATAGACCTTACGCACATCTTGAAAGCTCACGAACGCCATAGCCCTCCCTCCTTCGCACGCTAATAATCCATTATAAAGATGAGCAGGGTCACAGAAGGATTTTATAGAGAACTCTTGCGCCCCTTCAAAAACCGCCCCTCTCCTTACCTGGAGGCTCTCATGGCCAATCCCGTCTCCCCCAATCCCCACATCCCGGATCAAGGGCTCCGTCGTTACGCAGTACGGTTTGGAGGGCGCTGCCAAGGCGTAGGCTTTCGCTTCACTTCTGCAGACATTGCGAATCATCTGCATCTTGCCGGCTGGGTGAAAAACGAGGACGACGGCTCAGTCTCTATGGAGCTTCAAGGATCTGCCGAGAATTGCCAACGTTTCTTTGCGCAACTTCAACGGGCCTATTCGCGTCTTCCCTGGAGCTTTACGGTGGAAGATATCGATCCTATCGACCCTATCCCTGAAGACAACGTCTTCCACATTAGGTATTAAGGAACCCAAAAGAAGCTTTGCCCAAAAGCTTGGTTCTCGCTAGGCAGCTTGCTCTTGAGCTTCCTGAGCGTCTTGGCGATTTTGGACCAAGATCCAGGTGACTGCCAGGGCTCCCACTACGTCCACCACCGCAGGAACGTAGTTGATGTGCACGTAGAGGGCCATGGGCACAAAGTAGCTCCAGCCCTCGAAGACCAGCAAAAAGATGGGGATCGAGGCAAAGAGCCAATAGTGACGAGTGCCCGAGAACCGAGCGATGCCCCACGCGACAATGGCCCCCAAAAGGCAGGCCATATAGGACACGACAATGGCAAGGATGCGGCTTTGGGTCCACCAAGTACCCTGAATAGCTGAGGACTTGCGACTCATAACCTCTGACATGGACTGGATGATGCGGTAGTTATTGCCGCTGTAGTTGGCAAAACGCACGATGTAGTAGATGGTGACCACCCCTGCCAAGAAGCAGCCGGTGCGTACCGCTGCCTGGCGGCCATTGGGGCTCAGGCTGGCGATGACCACTACCAAAATGGCCCAGATGCCCACGGAACCAGAGGGAAAGCTAAGATAAAGCGCAGTATGGTAGTTAAACCTGGGGTTGAGTTCCAAGATGGCCACGAGCGCCCCCACAACCAAACCTACAATGAGCGCCGCCAGCGCAGATCCACCCAGGTCGAGGGGGTAGTGCTTCTCGGTCACTGAAGCCTCATGGCGCGCAAACCCGTCAAAGCTATGATCTCGAGGGGTCTTGTTGGACGCATGTCCAACCTGCGCAGGGCGGACCTTGGCGCCTGCCAGAAGCGATCTGTGTGGCACATCCCAGCGCATGGCCCTGTCACCCACCCATCTAAGAAGGTCGAAGAAGCTTCTCTACGCCTTATAAATCCCCTGGAGAAGACGGGTTGAATACCAAAATTTAAGGACCCGGGTGCTTTACACGGTGCGGCTACTGAGTTGATTTCAACCTGCAAAAAAAGCTCCGACACCTCAAATGTCGAGGCGCCGGAGCCTAGAGATTCTCGAGGTTATATCTGCCTGCGCCCCAAGAGCAGGGAGCTGCAAGCTAGAGGATCATCTTGCCGCGGTTGATCACATGCTTGATGTGGTAGCTGGAGTCGACCAGGATGATGTTGGCCAGACGGCCATCCTCCAGAGAGCCCACCTTGCCCTCTTGCTTGGTGGCCAGGGCAGGAGTGAGGGAGGCGGCATTGATGGCCACGGGAGCGGGAACGCCCATCTCGATGGCACGCTTCATAGCGTCGAACAGGTTGCCGTCCTCAGATACCAGCACCACGCGATCCTGCAGCAAGGCGAAGTTGGCAACGATGTCCTTCTTGGAACCATTGTCCTCGCTGGCCACCAGCTCTACAAAGACGCCGTCGTTCTTGAAGGCGGCATCGATCACGCCGGGCTTCTTGTCATCCAGCTGGATACGCTCGGCCCAAGGGGCAGACACCAGGGTGGCGCCAGCCTTGATGGCCTTCTCGGCCTGGGCAAAGGTGGCATCGTTGTCGACAATGGCCACCACGGCGTCTTTGGAGGTCTCGCGCACATAGGTCTCGATACCCTCATGAGTAGCGTCCACATCGATGACCTTGATGAGACCCTGGGCGTCTTTTTGGAGGTCGCGGAAGGTATCCACGTCGTCGTAAGCCAGATCTTTCCAGGACTCCTCAGAAGGCTTGGCATCCTCGATATGAGCCAGCGGGTGTTCCAAGGAAATACCCAGGATAGTGGCGTTGTCATCCTTGCGGGCAGCTTCGTCGCCGTTCCAGTCCAAGATCGTCTTGGTAACCTTCTTGGCATGGGCGACAGGCAGGCTCACTGCAGGCATGTAGCCCAACACGCCATTGCCAGCCTCATAGCGGGAGACCTCGTCAACGCGATAGTTGCCTGCATCATCGTAGACAGTGTCTGCAGCCTGCTTCACACGGATGTCTACCAAGCCGGGCAGGGCGATGAAGTCGAAGGCGTCGACAATCTCGCCGTCAGCGGCGGCATCAGACTTGATATATTCGCCCTCGGTGACGATATCGGTCTCTTTGAACGTACCGTCGGGTTGAAACACTTTAGCGTTCTTGATGCGCATGAGTTGCTCCTTCAAATGTAAATACCTGCGAGGGCTCAGTAGACTGGGCCTCAAAATAACTCGCCCATTTACTACCCGACCACCTCCACTTTCAAGCAGCCGTCCGCTTATTGTGGCGGATAAACAAACCTCACAAACACCGGCACCCCTGCAAGCTGCAGGAATGCCGGCATCATTGGCTCTTTATGGTGGGGTTTTCTAGGGTTTAGGCGAGCGCCATCTGGGCTTCCTCGTAGGAGTCGAGCTCCTCGCTCTTGGCAAAGGACCCCAGCTTGGCACCCAGCGCCATGCAGCGCTCCACTTGGGCGCCCTGGGGGAAATTGTCGAGCTTGATGGCAGAAACCAGCTCTACGCCACGGTTCACCATGGACTCTTCCCACACATCTACGGCATCGCCGGCGTCCTCGTAGGAACCAAAGACGGCTACAGGAGCCTCGTGGAGGTGCTCTCCCAGCTCGTCTAGATAGGCGTCGAAGGAATAGGATTCCTCATCGCCCACCGTGGGGCAGCCAAAGGCCACCGCATTGAACGAAGCCATGCGGGAAGGCTTGAACTCTTCTGCAGTAAAAATGGTGACCAGCACGCCGGAGTCTGCAGCGCCACGAGCAATCATACGGCCGATGGTCTCAGTCTTCTCATTGCCATTCCAGTACACGATAGCGATGGAATTCATGGGTGAATCCTTTCAGTCGAGCCGGGTACGCAAGGCGCCTGGGATGCCACAGGCGAAGCGGACGCAACCTCTCCAAAGCATACGAAATGCGATTCCGCCAATGGGGCACCGGCTTTAGGTCGAGTGGGATTATGCACCAAGAGGGTCCCTCTTTAAACAGTCTGTTGTCTATTGTTCATAGTTCCTCAATAGGCCTTTAGCAAACCCCAAAACTATCCCCTAATTAGTATTTCACGTCTTTAAATGGAATTTAAGTTTCCCAAATTTACCTTAACTGCTTGACTTTGCATGAAGGTGACTCTATGGGTTTCGATTAATTGCAAGAACAAAAATATGCATTCTGAAGGAGTTTTCATGCATCTTAAGAAAGAATGAATTTACTTTTCTATATTTCGTAGCGCTTCAATAGTATCTACCTCGCGCTCTAAATTGTCCAAAAGGCCCCTCGTAGCTGGGTAAAGGCTTATTCCTGCAAATTAACTGAGTTTCTCTGGGATTTCACTCCCATAAAGGGGGAGTAAGCATCTATTCCATCTTTTGTTTCTGAAACCATGAGGCAACCAACTGAGGAGAAAGTGCCTCCTAACCAGCTGCGTATTTAAGGCTGCGCGGCTCGACTTCTAAAGGAGGCATCCATGATCGACACCGGAGACACTGCCTTTATCTTGGTGAGCGCGTTTCTCGTCTTCATCATGACTTTGGGCATTGCATTCTTTTATGGTGGCATGGTACGTCGCAAGAACGTAGGCAACACCATGCTCATGTGCACCACCGTAGCGGGCGTGGTGTCAATCATCTGGGTGGCTGTCGGCTACAGCCTGGTGTTTGGATCGGGCTTTGGCACCGGTGCAGGCGACAGCTTTTTGGCCCACCCCTTCTTGGGAGGCTTGGAGCGGGTCTTTCTCTCAGGAGTGACTGTAGATACCGTCTGGGGAACCATCCCCGAGTTTGTATGGGCTCTCTACCAGGGCATGTTCGCCCTTATCACCGTGGCCATCATCGTGGGTGGCATCGTCGAGCGCATGCGCTTCTCTCGATTCCTTGTCTTCATATGCCTTTGGGTCTTGATCGTCTATTGTCCCCTGGCCCACATGGTGTGGGGCGGCGGCTGGATTGCCGATGCCATTGGCGCCTACGACTTTGCTGGCGGCGACGTGGTCCACATCTCTTCTGGCGTCACCGCGCTGGTGCTCGCCCTTATGGTGGGCCCCCGCTTTGGCAACGGCAAGCTCTCCTACCAGCCACACAACATCCCCTTCATCTTGCTAGGCACCCTCTTCTTATGGCTGGGCTGGTTTGGCTTTAACGCCGGTTCTGCCGGAGCAGCCAACGGACAGGCCGGCCTCGCCTTTGCCACTACCAACACCGCCGCTGCCGCCGCCATGCTCTCCTGGATGGCCTGCGAGTATGCCAGCACCCGCAAGGTCACCCTCTTTGGTGCGTGCTCTGGTGCGGTGGCCGGCCTCGTAGCAGTCACTCCTGGCGCCGGTTACGTAGACATCTGGGCCGCCGTGCTCATGGGCGTCATCGTCTCTGTGGTGTGCTTCTTCGCCGTCTCTCGCCTCAAGCCGCGTCTGGGCTATGACGACGCTTTAGATGCCTTTGGCGTTCACGGCATTGGCGGCATGACGGGCACCATCCTCACAGGCATCTTTGCCAATCCTGCCTATGGTCCCTTCGCCGGCCTCATCTTTGGCGACCCCATGCAGGTAGTGCGCCAACTGCTCTCCGTGCTCTTTGTCATCGCGTGGGCCGGGGGCCTCTCCTTCCTGCTTGCCTGGTTCTTGAAGCGCCTGGGCGGCGACCTGCGCGTTGCCCATGAGGACGAAGAGATCGGCCTCGACGTCGCAGCGCACTCCGAGCCCTCCTACCCCGCCTACTCCGGCATGGACCTTCACTAGTAGGGATGGGCGTTTTTCTCGGCCATTCCTTACCGAGAAACCCCTGCCCTTCCTCTCCCGTTCAACCTTTACGCTAAGGAGTCTTTGAGCCATGCAAAAGATTGAAGCTGTTATTCGGCCCGAAGCCGTGTCTCGCACCCGCGACGCGCTGGTTGCGGCAGGCGCAGGCGGCATGACCATCCTCCAGGCCCAGGGCATGGGCCAGCAGCATGGATTTACCGAGTACTACCGCGGCACCGAGGTCTTGGTGCAAACTCAGCCTAAAGCCATCATCATCGTGGTGTGTGAGGATGAGCGAGCCGAAGACCTGTGCAAGACCATCGTCTCGGCAGCGAAGACCGACGATGAGGGCCAGGTGGGCGACGGCAAGATCTTTGTAACGCCCGTGAGCCACGTGTGGCGTATCCGCACTGGGGATACGGACGAGGCCGCGCTCTAACGACCCCTACAAGCTTTTTTGGGCCGAATCTCGGCAGGCGAGCAGCAAAAGAGCCGACTCCCCACAAAGGAGGTCGGCTCTTCTCGGCAGCTTATGCACGGGATCGAAACTTTAGGGGCGCTGACCCATTCCACCCTCAAGTACAAGGGTCTCACCCGTCATGAACTTGAAGTCCGGGCTTGCAAGCTGAACTACTACACGACCAATCTCGGTCTCAACGTTGCCATAGTGGCCCATGGGAGGCATGTGAACATTGGCCTCGAAGGCGTCGGGATAGGCAGTTTGGAAGTCCTCCAGAGCCTTGGTCCAAGCCAGAGGGCATACCACGTTGACGTTCACGCCATCGGGACCCCACTCAGTAGCGGCCACACGGCTCATGCCGCGGATGCCTTCCTTAGCAGCGGCATAGGCCACCTGGCCATAGTTGCCAAAGAGACCGGCACCAGAAGCGAAGTTGATGACAGAGCCCTTGGACTCCTTGAGGTAGGGGTAGCAGGCCTGCATGTAATAGAAGGTGGCATAAAGGCCAGAATAGATAGCCAGGTCAAACTGATCGGGCGTGTGATCTGCCAGTGTCACGCCCGATGCCGAAGCCTGCGCATTGTTTACCAGCACGTCGATGCCGCCAAACTCGGCAACTGTTTGATCGACCACATTTTGCACGGTGGCTTTATTGTCTTTACCAGCTTCTACGTCAGCCTGAACCCAAAGGACACGCACTCCAAAGTCGGCCTCGAGGCGCTTCTTGGCCTCCTCCAGCTTGGCAGTGTTGCGGCCGGTAACCACAAGGTTCGCACCTTCTTTTGCAAAGGCAGTGGCGATGCCGTAACCAATGGAGCCCGCCGAGCCATCGCGCAGCCCTGCAAAACCGCCGCCAGTGATGATCACCGTCTTACCGTCAAACATACCCATGGCCAATCCTCTCTTCTTACACAGCATGGCTGCTTCCTCTTCCCAGAGGGCAGTACTGCCTGAACAGAACTTAAAATCTGAAACGCCATTATGGACTCTCCTTAAGATTCAGGCAACTCTAGTCCCTTAGAATAAAGTCATCGAGTTCCTCGCGACATTTCTATTCTTGTGGCATATCTGCAGGTAGGCGACTTTCAGCTGCCATTTCCAGGAGGGTCCATGACCACTAAAGTTCTTTTGGATTTAGACACCGGCATCGACGACGCCCTTGCCATTTGCTATGTCCTTGGCTCTCCTGACCTAGAGCTTATAGGCATCACCGCTACTTTTGGCAACGTCTCCCAGGCCCAAAGCGTATCCAATGCGCTCTCAATTTTGCATCTTTTGGGTCGCGATGACATCCCTGTCTATCCCGGAGCGTCCCACCCGCTTGTCTGGAGCAAGTCCTCCCCCTTCGAGCCCTCATCTGCCGTCAAAGCCATCCATGGGCTCTTTGGCCTGGGCAAACTTATGCTTCCCCCTTCACCTCGACGCGCCGATAAACTCATCGCCCCAAAAGCCATCAACCACCTTTGCCGAAGTTATGGCCGCAGCCTTGCGATCGTAGCCACAGGCCCTCTCACCAATATTGCACTTGCTCTCGACCAAGATCCTGAGGCCTTATCCCATGCCGGGGCCATTTCATGTATGGGCGGAGCTTTCCTGGTACCTGGGAATGTCACCTCCCATGCTGAATCCAATATCAACAATGACCCAGAGGCGGCCTCTCAGGTATTTTCTGGTTCTTGGATTGCTGCCTGGACCCATTGTCACGCAGGCAATCAAATCCCCAAGGTGGTCGGTCTGGACGTCACCATGAAGACAACCCTTACGCGCCGACATACCTCCTGCTGGAGCCAGCTCAACGAAACCGGGCAGCTTTTGGCTTCCATGGCAGATTTTTATATCCACGCCTATCAGCGCAATAACCCCACGATGGGTGGCTGCGCTCTTCACGATCCTCTGGCAGCGGCCATCATCGATCATCCTCAGCTCGTCGATGGGCCCATTGCACCCATATCCGTGATCCTCAATGGCTCCCAACGCGCCCGGACCCTCATTGGAGAGACCACGCCTGCCTCTCTTGCCGATAAAAGCTTTCAAGTTGCACTGGAAGTGGATTCTCAAAAAGCATCACAAACTATTATTGGTGCTATTAATAACTGCATCATGCAATGCGACTAAACTCTCAAACCTTCCCCCAAACGCAAAAAGCCCCGTTGCCACTGGAGTGGCAACGGGGCTTTGAAGTGACGCCTAGGGCGGGTCGGCGACGTCC
>NZ_SRYE01000005.1:0-227918 GCF_004793925.1 Muricaecibacterium torontonense
GCGATTTCTGCACTGGGGTTTTGTAAAACCCCAGTGCAACTAGACGCACTAATAACGAGAAGGCGCCAATATCCTGCTGCCCCTTAGGCAAAACCATGCAAAAGCGGCTCTAATAACGAGATTGGCAAAGAGAAGGCCGCCTCTACACAAAGATATTGGGCAAAGCTTGATGAACCACCGATGGCGAGGAGCCGTCAGCCATCCAAGAAGTGCCGCATAAGAGCTGTAGTATGTGGCATACTACCAACACAGGTGGTTAGTTCTCAGGAAAGCCCATAACTTACGGCGTCGACGTTGGGCTTCGCTACTCCAATCAAAAGATACGCCTAACATAGATGAGAGCCGCTCAAAAGTGAGATTGCGCAATAACTCATCGCGACAAACGCTTCTGTCGATAACCACCATCTGAAAACCCAGGCGCTCCATGACGTCGCGGCGCCTTCGATCCCTCTCTATCTGGGATTCTTGAGTGTCGTGTTCTTGATAACTGTCGTACTCATAGCAAATTTGTTTATTTAACCAGAGGCCATCAGGGATTATATGTTTAGAACCATTCAAAATATAAGAGTGTTCTTCGCTGATCTCTATAGGGGTATTGAGGGAGGGAAGTGGCAGCCCGCAGCCTCCTAACTTTTTAGGCAGGCATAGTGCTAGTTGAATGACAGTTTCCATTGGAGAATGCGCCCTATTTGCAACATAGGGGAGCACATCTTTCACTGTCGAAACACCTCGGGTTTGTGCTGGCATCCTATCTGCTATAGCTTTGATGACTTCCACAGTGCTCAGGGGTGATGCCAGGTATTTTATCGAGTTCTGATGCGGTGCGCATAGGTAGTCACCGCAGAGAGTTGATATCAACACTGCAAGATCAATCATATCTAGATGGCGCGATCTCAAGATCACGTATCCTGCGGGTCCCACTATTTGCAGAGAATCCAGTGGTTTTGGTGCGTGGATATCAAATAGAAAGCCATTTGGCAGTGGTCCAGAGATGGTATGTAATACGATGCTTTTTTGTGCTCCATGAAAGTGCTTGGGAGTTACCAAGAGATGCATAGGTATCTCTTGGCTGGAAGGGGCTGCCATTAAGCTACGTCCCAATGCCGAAAAAGACTTCCACCAGGGCAGGGAGCGAATAGACTTTGCAGCTCCAGCAGTAGCGATAGCCCCAGAGAGGCGCTCTTGGGCTTGAGCTGCATTTAAAGGCGTCGCAGGCAGCTGGGATGCAAAGTACATCCATGCGACAATGTCACACACAATCGCGTTCATAGACTAGAGCGTAGTCTGAAGGCAAGTGTAATAAAGAGACAATTTTGAGGTCTTCTGACCATATTTTGACAAAAATCTGGCCGATTTCTGTCAAATTAGAATAAATTGTGCAACATATGTATAAATCATGCACGCTCAGAGGCCAACAGTCTCAGTCGAAAATAAGTACTAGCTCGCGTTTCATCGCGTTAGGCTGGTCTGTAGCTCCGCTTCTGCGTTCTCAGCTCGTTATTATTGCGATTTCTGCACTGGGGTTTTGTAAAACCCCAGTGCAACTAGACGCACTAATAACGAGAAGGCGCCAATATCCTGCTGCCCCTTAGGCAAAACCATGCAAAAACGGCTCTAATAACGAGAATCCCTTCGCCTAGTCTCACGATTGATGCCGGGAACAGGCAAGGGCGGCAAAAGCAGCAAGGGCGGCAAAAGCAGCAAGGGCCGCAGGTGCAGCGGTCCCCTTCGCATGAGTTAGATCTTGTGGAACACCAGTCCGCTTCGCAGCTTGGGCTCGAACCAGGTGGACTTGGGAGGCATCAGCTCTCCGGCGTCGGCGACGGCCATGAGCTGCTCTACTGAAGTGGGCCAACAGGCAATGGCCACGCCCTTCTCGGCAGCGGCGTCCTCCAGTGCGCCCAAGCCCCGAATGCCTCCCACAAACTCGATGCGCGGGTCTTCTCGGGGGTCGCCAATAGACAGGATGGGCGCCAGAATCTCGGCCTGCAATCGAGCCACATCCAACGAATCCGCCGCCCCCAGCGCGCCGCGGCGCGCCACAAGCTCAGGGGTGGGGGAGAGCTCGTACCAGTGGCCGTCGGTATAAAGGGTGAAATTGCCCTGCCGAGAAGGACTTGCCGCCTCAACCCGCGGCTCTAGGGTGTACCCGGCGTCCTCGACGGCAGCGAGCAGCTGGGCGGGGGTGAGCCCGGCGCGGTCGGCTACCACGCGGTTGTACGCCAGGATGGAGAGCTCGGAGGCGGGGAACAGCACAGCCATGAAGGCATCGGCGTCGTCGGCGGCATCGGGGTCGCCGGCGTGGCGCTGGGCCACCTTCACTGCCGAGGCCCCGCGATGATGCCCGTCGGCGATATAGGCGCACTCCAGCGCTCCGGCAGCCGTAGAAAGCTGTCCCAGCATCCAGGGATCGTCCACGCGCCAAAGGCGGTTGCGCACTCCCTCGTCGTCCACGAAGTCTGCCCAGGGCTCGCCTGCGCTGGCCGCATCCAACAGCTCTTCCAGCGAGCCGTCCTCGCGCTCGTCGTCGTAGGCCAAAAAGACCGGGCCGGTTTGGGCGCCCACGGCCTCGATGTGGGCAATGCGGTCGTTCTCCTTGACCACCCGGGTGTTCTCGTGGCGCTTCACCCGACCTTCCAGGTAGTCGGCGACACCTACCACGCACACCAGGCCCCGCTGGGAGCGCTCGCCGTCTTCCAGCTGGTAGATGTAGTAGTGGGGCTCGGCATCTTGGACGTAGTCGCCAGATCCCACAGCTGCCGAGAAAAGCTCCTGCGCCCGCTGGTAGACCTCAGGTGCGTAGGGGTCCTTGTCGGCTGGGAACCCGGTTTCTGCAGGCAGGTCGATGGCCAAGAAGCTCTTGGGGTGGGCGGCCACGGCGTCGCGGGCCTCCTGGGGGCTCACCACGTCGTAGGGCAAGGCGGCTACCTGGGCCATGAGGTCTGGGCGGGGATGGATGGCGGCAAAGGGTCGGATGTCCATGGGACCTCCCGGTGAGCAAGGGGTGGCAAGGGGCGTGAGAAAAAAAGGCGGCGCTCCAAGAAGGACACGCCGCCGCTACCTGCGAGTTTGGGCTACTGGATGACGCGCACGCGCCACATGTTGGGGATGGAGCGTAGACGCTCGATGATCTGGGGCTCCAGGTGCTCGTCGGTGTCAAACATGGTGTAGGCGGCGCGGCCGGAGTTCTCGTTGGTCATGCGCTGCACATTGGCCGAGGCGTCAGCCAGGATGGCGGTGATCTGGCCAATCATGTTGGGCACGTTGGCGTGGAGGCAGGCGATGCGGCTGGCGCCGCGGCAGGTGCCCATATGGCACTCAGGGAAGTTCACCGAGTTGGTGATGTTGCCGTTGGCCAGATAGTCGCACATCTCGTCCACGGCCATGCGGGCGCAGGAGGCCTCGGCCTCCACGGTGCCGGCGCCGGAGTGCGGGGTCACCAGCGTGCGGGGCATGTGGAGCGACTTGGGGGTGGCGAAGTCGGTGAAGAATTGCTTCACCTGGCCGGATGCCAATGCAGCCTCCATGGCGTCCTCGTCGATGATGTCCTCGCGGGCATAGTTGAGCACCACCGCGCCGGGGTTCAAGAGAGCCAGCTGCTCGGCGCCTATCATGCCCACGGTGTCCTCTTTGCGGGGCACATGCACGGTGAGGTAGTCGCACTCGCGGCAGAGCTCGTCTAGGTCGTTGATGGGGGTGACGTCGCGATAGAGCTGCCAGGCGTGGTCTACCGAGAGGTAGGGATCGTAGCCATAGACCTTCATGCCTAAGTCCACACAGGCGTTGGCCACCTTGGAGCCTACGGCGCCCAGGCCCACTACGCCGATCTTTCTGCCTTTGACCTCGCGGCCCACAAAGGCTTTCTTGTGGGCCTCGGCCTCGGCGTAGGCGTTGGGGTCGTCCTCGTGGGCACGACACCATTGCATGCCCCCCAGCACGTCGCGAGAACCCATCATAAGCAAGCCTATAACCAGCTCTTTCACGGCGTTGGAGTTGGCTCCTGGGGTGTTGAACACCACAATGCCCCGCTCTGCCAACTCGGCATGAGGGATGTTGTTGACGCCGGCTCCCGCGCGGGCGATGCAGCGGATGGAGGCGGGCATATCCATGCCGTGGATGTCGGTGGAGCGCATGAGGATGGCGTCTGCCCCCTCGACGTCGCTGGTGATCTCGTAGCCCTCGCCAATGGTGGTGAGGCCGTCTTTTACAATGTCATCGATGATCTTGATGGTGCGCATGGGACTCCTTAGAGGTGGGTGTGCGTGAGGCGGGCAAGCGATGGGATGGGCGGCCCGGTGGCGGAAGCGGCGTCTTGGGGATGCCGAGACGAACGCGCCCCCTCAACAAGGCGGCCCTAGAAAGATCGTGAGCCGTGGGCCAGCTCGAACGATTTCATGAAGCCTGCCAAGGCATCCACCGCCTCCGGAGTGACGGCGTTGTAGATGGAGGCGCGGATGCCTCCCACCAAACGATGACCCTTGAGTCCCATCAAGCCCTGGCCGGCCGCTTCCTGGCAGAAGGCGGCGTCGAGCTCAGGCGTGGGAGTGCGGAAGCATACGTTGGCGATGGAGCGGGAGTCGCGCTGGGCGGTGCCACGGTAGAAGTCAGAATCGTCAAGGGCGCCATACAACGTGTCTGCCTTGGCCTGATTGTACTGGCCCATGGCCTCAAGGCCGCCTTGGGCTTGCACCCATTCAAAGACCTTGGAGCACAGGTAGATGCCAAAGGTGTTGGGGGTATTAAGCATGGAGCCTTTGGCCAGCTGCTTGGAAAAGTCAAGGTAGGTGGGGCAGTAGGGACTTACCGGGCCAAACTCCACCAAGTCGCGGCGCACACAGATCACGGTGACGCCGGCAGGCCCCGCATTCTTTTGGGCGCCGGCGTAAAACAGGCCGTAGCGCTCGCAATTCAGCGGCAGTGAGAGGAAGCAGCTGGAGACGTCGGCCACTAGCGGCGTTGTGCCCGTGCGAGGCAGCTCATGGTACATGGTGCCAAAGATGGTGTTGTTCTGGCAGATGTAGGTGTAGTCAAGCCCCGCGCTCTTGGCCTCGATGGTGCCCAGGGCAGGAATGCGGTCGAAATGGGTCTCTGCGCTGGAGGCCAAGCATTCTGCGACGCCGTACTTCTCGGCTTCAAGCCAGGCGCTCTCTGCAAAATGCCCCGACACAATGTAGCCCGCGCGCCCTGCAGCCATGAGGTTCATGGGGATGGCGGCGAACTGGAGCGTGGCGCCTCCCTGCAAGAAGAGCACTCCGTAGGAATCGGGAATGCCAACCAGGGAGCGCAAGTTATTCTCGGCAGCGTCGATGACCTCCTGGTAGGCAGCCGACCTGTGGCTCATCTCCAGCACCGACATGCCTGAGCTCGCATAATCCAGAAACTCCCGCTGGGCTTCCTGGAGCACGGAGACCGGCATTGCTGCGGGGCCGGCAGAGAAGTTGTAGACGCGAGCCATAGCGAATCCTTCCTGTGCCAAGGCATGCTCGTCTCTTGAGAGCGAAGCATGGGGCCGTCGCGTTAGCTCACTAGCATAGACGGGCCCTATGTCGAGGAGGTAACGGCATTCTGCACCCCGGCTTGAGGGTGGGCGGCGTCGCGTGCGTCGGGTAAGCTACAAGGGACCTTAAAGGAGGAGTCATGATCGTAGGAACCAGCCGCGCTGCCGACCTTGCCGTCAATGCAGAGGTGATCCTCTTCGATTTCGACGGGACTATCGCCAACACGCCCGACGGCATCCGATTCACCGCCGTCAATACCTTACGCTCTCTTGGGTGGTCCGATGAGCGCATTGGCGACGTGAACCGTATCATTGGCCCTCCCTTCCCTGCTGCCTTCTCGCAGGTGTACGGTGTCGACGCCCAAGAAGCCGAGAAGATCACCCATCTCTACCGGGAAACCTATAAACAGCTAGGGCCTGAGGCCTGCATGCCTTATCCAGGAATCCCTGAGCTGCTGGAGCATCTGGCAGCCGCTGGCAAGCCTATGGGCCTTGCCACCTGCAAGCAAGAGCAGCTGGCCTGCTCCATGGCGCGCGCCCAAGGGCTTGACGGCTACTTCTCCCAGGTGGTGGCCAATCAGCCGGGACAAAGCATCGACAAGGTGCAGATTGTTGCGGGTGCTCTTCAGGCGTTCGACGTGAGGCCCCGCGAGGCGGTGATGATCGGCGACAGGGCAGACGACGTTCGTGGCGCCCAGGCCTATGGAGTCACTTCCATTGGAGTCACCTGGGGCGCCGGCGATGCGAGCGAGTTGAGAGATGCAGGGGCTGACCTTCTGGTGGATACTCCGTCAGAACTTGAAGAAGTGTTGTTGGGCCCTTAGTTGGGTACGTAAACTTGAATATGTGGATAGGGCCTTGCGCTGTGGCGCAAACTTCACAGTTAGGAGTTCAAGATGGCAGACAATCAAAAGAACGGCCTTGGCGACCTCGTGCACAACGCGTTTCTGGCAGGCGTAGGGGCTGCCGCCATCGTAGGCGAGAAGGCTGGCCAGGTGGTAGACGACCTGGTAAAGAAGGGCGAGCTTACCGTTCAGCAGGGCAAGGTGGTAAACGAGGAGCTTTCTCAGAAGGCTTCCGATGCCGTCTCCGAGACCGTCCAGGCTACCGTGAAGAGCACCCTCAAGACCATGTCCCCTGAGCAGCGCCAGAAGTTCATGGATGCCATGCAGGAGGCATTGGACGAGGTCAACGCTTCTGAGGCCGAGGAACCTGCGCCCACTGCTGCCGGCGTTGACGCCATGGAGTCTGAGGGCGGCGTAGATCCTGCCCAGGGCACCCCTACGGCAGAAGAGGTCGACGCCGTTGAGGCAGACGTGGTCGAGACCCCTGACGAGAAGTAAGAGAACCCCTACAAGGATCAATGATCAATGGCTGAAGACTCCCGCAAAATCTCGTTGCCTGAAGGTGTGGTGGCCCAAGACCTAGATTCCACCGGGTCCCAGGAGGTCCTTCTCGGCATTTTTGGCGAAAGGACCGTGAGCACCGGCGACCTTTCAAGGGGCGCCCGCCGCAAGCGCTTGCGGGAGATCTTTGGCATTTTGCGCAAGTACGACGTGGTAAAGGGGCTTACACCCCAAAAATTCGTGTCTATGCTGGAGGATCTGGGTCCCACCTTTGTGAAGGCGGGCCAGATCCTCTCTATGCGCTCGGAGATTTTGCCCGAGCCCTTTTGCAAGGAGCTTGAGAAGCTCCGCACCGACGTGGAGCCCATGACGTACGACACGGTGCTCGAGGTGCTGGAGCACGAGTACAAAAAGCCGGTCGCAGAGCTTTTTGAAGTCATTGACGAGAAGCCCTTGGGCTCCGCCTCGATAGCCCAGGTGCACAGGGCGCGCCTGACCACCGGTCAGGATGTGGCAATCAAGGTGCAGCGTCCGCGCGTGCGCGAAGTCATGGGGCAGGACATCGAAATCATGCGTATGGTGGTGCGCCATCTGTCGCCGTTTATGGGCGGCGATCAGTTTGTGGATCTCAAAAGCGTGGTGAGCGAGCTTTGGGACTCCTTTAACGAGGAGACCGACTTTTTGGTGGAGGCTAAGAACCTTCAGGAGTATCGGTCCAACAATGCGGAGATTCGCTACGTGACTGCTCCCAAGCCCTATCCAGAGCTGTGCACCCAGCATGTGCTGGTGATGGACTATATCGATGGCATCTCCATCTCCGACCCCCGTGCCATTGTCGCTGCAGGCTACGACCTCACAGAGATCGGCACCAAGCTGGTGGACAACTACGCCAAGCAGGTGCTGGATGACGGCTTTTTCCATGCCGATCCCCATCCAGGCAATGTCATGGTGGCCCATAAGAAAATCGTGTTCATCGACTGGGGCATGGCAGGTCATCTCTCAAGCTATTACCGCTCCATTTTGCGTTCCATGTTGCTGGCAGTGGCTTCCCATGATTCTGCGAGCTTGGAGCGGGGTCTGATCGAGCTCTCAGAAAACCACAGCTTGGATATCGACCATGCAGCCCTATTGGCCGAGCTGGACAATATCTTGGACACCTACGGCACCATGGATTTGAGCGATTTGGATCTAGGGGCGTTCCTAAGCGACCTTATTGGACTGGCGCGCCGCTATGCCATCGAGCTTCCGGGTGCCATGACCATGATTGCTCGAGGGCTTGTGACTCTTGAGGGCGTCATCGACGAGTTTTTGCCAGGCGTCTCGATGATCGAGATCATTGAGCACCACCTCAAAGATACCCAAGATGTCCAGCAGATGGCAGCAGAGGAGCTCAAAGAGCTGGCCTTGCAAAGCCGCAAGGCGCTCCATGGCACGCTGGAGGCGCTGTCTCAGGCCGGCCTTGTGACCGACATGCTTACCCGGGGCGAGCTCAAAATGAACCTGGACTTCTCGGGCTCCCAGGATCCCATTGAGGACCTGTCCCACATCGCAGACCGCCTTACTATGGGCATTATTATCGCAGGCCTGCTCATTGGATCGTCCATTGTGTATTTTGCGGGCGCTTCATTCACCATCATGGGTGTGCCGCTTTTGGGCTTTTTGGGCTACCTTTTGGCCATTGGCCTCTCGATCTACATGGTGCGCGATATCCTCAAACACGACAAAAAGCGGCGCAAGTAGCTGCGATATGCGTTAAACGCGCATGACAATCGGAAGCTTGCGAATAAATTCTTACGCTGATTGGCCTCAACCTTAAGAAGGGCATATCTTGCTGTTAGCTATCCTCATAACACTGATTATATACGTGCTGCCAGGAGCGACGTTGCTCTATGCTCTCACGCTTTCCTTCTGGTTCTCGATGGTGTTTTCGCCAGTTGCCTCAGTTGCTTTAGTTTCTTTATTGAGCATGGTTTATGGGGCGATTGGTATTCCCGCAGGGTTGCTATCTATAGTGATTGTGCCTTCTGGACTATGCCTTCTGATGGCATTGGGTCGTAGACAGTTCGGCCGGCATACATGGGCTTCATTAGAAACCAAATCCCAAGATGCCCATAATGGGCAAATTATTTCGGCACGCCCTTTTAGCTACTATAGGCTTGTCCGTGGGGTCTCCAGAGATTGTTGTCACGCAGGGAGGCTGCCTGTAGATTGGGGGATTCCAGCTCTTTACGTAGCTATCGGGTGCCTGCTGATGTGTTGCGTGTTTTTGTGCAACCTTTTAGATGTAAACATGATGATTCCAGCTTTCGATGGCCTCTTCCATGTGAACCTGATTAAGAACTTTTCTGATTCAGCCAACTATTCCTCGTTTGGCAGCTCTCTTTATCGCGGCCTTTCTGATGTCCGCGCTCCTATGGTTTACAGTGGTTTTTATCCCTCTGCTTGGCACGCCATGACTGCTCTGGGGCTCATTGGAGATAAGATTTCCGTGGCTTTGGCTGTCAATGCGTCTTTGTTTGTGATCGGCGCTTTCGTATTTCCTCTTGGTCTTTATGCCATGCTCGCATTTGTGTTTAATCACGACAAGAAAAAGCTGCTGGCTGGTTCCGTTGTAGCTCCAATGATTGCGGTATATCCCTGGTGGCTGTCCATCATGCAGGGATTTCAAGTGGCGCAATTACTGTCTCAGGCACTTGTTCCCTACGCTGCGGCACTTTTAGGATGGCTTGTGGTTCCATGGGTGTGTGGCGAGACAACAGGGAGGTTATTTACTGTCGGTTTGTTTGTAGTGCCTGGGATCATTGCCCTTCTTGCTCTGGGAGCCGTGGGGCTCTCGCAGCCCAATGGAGTCTTTGCCGTTGGGGTTTTTGGAGTTTCCTTCCTTATCGAAGCCCTCTATGCCAAATGGCTAAAGCCTGGAAAGAATAGGAATATCCTAAAGTATCTGGCATTTTTTGTTGTGGTTGGAGTTATCTGGGTTCTTCTTTATAAATTTCCTCCGCTTCGAAATGTCGTGCAGTTCAACTGGCAAGCCACCCAGATGCCAGAAGACGCTATTGGTCAAATTCTTTCTTTCACTTTTGATACTGCTGCGCAGCCTCAGTGGACGTTCACGGTCTTTTTGGCCATAGGCTTGCTTGTGATGCTTGCATATTCCACTCAGTGGTGGCCGCTGGTTGCTACTGGCTACTTTGCAACAGCCTACGTGCTCTCTACTGCTGCTGAGGGGTCCTTAAAACACCTTTTTGGCGGCTTTTGGTATACGGATCCGGCTCGTTTGGCTTCCCTCTGTCTTGTCGCCATGGTCCCAACGGTGGTATTAGGGTTTTGGGCGATTTGCTCATGGATGATAAAAGGTCTTTGCACACTTACCCAAGAGGCTCCTGCCTTGTCTATCAGAGTAGGTGATGAGACCCTGCTATCTAAAGGTGCCGAGAAAACCACGCCTTCAAACCGAGTAGCTCAAAAAGGCCTCGTTGCTTTTGGATGTGGTGTCGTTGTGTTTGTTATTGTGGCTATGCCAACCTATCAATCCTCTCCTGACGAGCGGATGGAAACTTCTTATGGCTACATTGAGGAGCAGATCGAGTGGCTGAGCGATCCCTCAAGCGAGACGTTGCTCAATGAGGCGAAACGGGATTTTGCTCAAGAGGCAAAGCAAATTGCAGGCAATAATCTGGTGATTAATAGTCCCGATGATATGAGCGCTTTCTTGTATGCCAAGGATGATTTGAATGTGTACTACCGGCGCAACCAGGTGCCCTCTGAAGAAGATAGACAACGGGGGGACGACACAGAGACATCCTTTAGTCGCACACTACGCCTGAAGCTAGCTGAATATGCCACTAATCCTGATGTTCAATATGCCGTTGAGTCTACTGGGGCAAAATACGTGCTCAAACTCGAGGGCAGCCATGAGACGGGGCACTTTCACACCTACCAAGCCAAAGATTGGGTGGGCATAGACTCCATTACTCCTGAGACACCTGGTTTCAAGTTATTGATTTCCAACGGCGAAATGCAGTTCTATGAGATCGAACCGCTTTCATAGCAGCTAGTTTGCTTTTTTTGGGTATTGCTCTCTCATACATTTGGCAAAGGGGTTGTTGCCGGGAAGCCAGCAACAACCCCTTTGTGCGTGTACACTCTTTCGGCAGGCTTATCAAGCCATAAAGAAATGATTATTTGAGGCCCCGCAGGGCGCGACCCATAGCCTTGAACACTTCACGTCGACGAGTGCCATAAGGCATAAGAGGGTCGATCACCTTGCGAATGGGGTTATCCTCGGCCATTACTTTGGGAGGGCGATCTGCCACTGGCACGTGCATCTTTGCGGGGGGAAGGTTCTTGGCCAGAAGGGCTGCCAGCTCTTCATAGAACGGTGTAAGTCGAGCATAGTGCCAATAAAGCGGTGCTCGGTCACAACGCACCATGTTCCAGGGCTTTTGGAAGCCTGCATAGTGGGTGATGCGGGCTTCTTGGCGGGCGCGCATAAAGTCATTGAAGATCTTGGCGGGAGCGAAGGAGAAGACGCGCTCGATGCGGTAGTCGCAATCGATCATGACATTCCAGCGCTGGTCTAAATAGAGTACTTGACCTTGGCATTCTGCATTAAGCACGTCCTGGTCGTTGTAGATGTACTCGTCGTTGGTGGCTTTTTGGAGCCACTGCTCCATGGTAAGCTTTTGGCGCATTGCGTTGGTGTTGAGTAGCAATACGCCGGCCTGAAAATAATCGTAGGGATCTTTGAGCCCTAACACCTTCTTGGCATAGGCCATGCGCTTGCCGTCGGGCATGTTGATGTTGCCCAAGAAGTCGATGTCGCGAGTGGCTGCCAGCAGGTAATCGTTGACATCGGTATCAAAGAGCTCAGCTACATCTCCAGTCACAATGAGGTCGGAATCAAGGTAGAGCACCTTGTTGTAGAAAGGCAAAAGCTCCTGGATGAGGAAGCGATAGTAGGTCTCATTGGAAATATGGGGGTTGTTGGTAGTGAGTTTGAATTTGGCAATGAACGGAGTGGCATCCACAAAGCGCACCGAGGCATCGCCATAGCTATCTACTAACGAAGAGATGAGGGTGCGGTTGTCACCAGAGATATTGTTGGTGAGCACCACAATGTCGTAGTGCCTGTCTTTGCTCGCGTTCTCCAGCATAGATGTGATAGTGGTGGTGAGCATAGGCACGTAATTGTCATCAGCAGCAAATGCTACCGGCACAATGGGTTTGGTGATCGAGGAAGGTAAGGGCTTCTCTGTGGCACGAGGAGCAGGATCTTCAAAATGCACTACCTGAAGCTCTTTAATGGCAAGAGAGCTTTGAGTGCGCTTCAGGTGAGCAAGGTAAATATTGAACAGACGCTCTGCCAGATGGCCTGGAGTGCGTACTCCCTCTACAGAGTAACGATCCATATCCAGATGCTTCATGGTCTCATCAAGGATGGGAAACACCCAGGCTGCATAGTCTTTGAATAGCTGACCACGCATGATGTACATATTGCAGAAGCAAGAGAAGTGGCCGTTGAGGTAGCTGTCGACATCCTCTGCGTAATCGGGATAGAGCGTTTTGGCAACCTCACCACAAAGGATAAGATCCTCCACATGAAGCTTGGGAGCATCAGCGTATTGCTCGAGTGGGGTAGTGGCTGCTCCAGGCATTTTGCGGATGTCTTGGATGGGCGCTGAGATAATGTCATAACCCTCGATGGCTTTGGCAATCGTGGCATCGTCTAGGCCATATTTTGCTTGAGCGACCTCATCGATGCGGCCATCCATGATTTCGCCGTAGGGGTTTTCTTTATAGCGCTTGTCAGAGAAGTTGAAGTAACGCCGATAATGGCAAAAACCAATGTAGGAAGCATTTACATGCTTCCAAGCCCAATACTGGGCAGTCATTTCGCAAAGCATGCGATTGAGTTTCGAGTCGTTGTCGCCTTCGTCGTCATGAAGCATGTTCTGGAAATGGGTAGATGCAAGAGCCGCGCCCACTTGAATCATCTGAAGACTGTCAGCATCAAAGTGGGCAAACTTGCGGTGGGCCGACACCAGGATGCGGTTAGGCTGAGCTGCTGCAGTGTCGACATAGTGTCGTTGAGCCTCTTCGTGAGCCCTTTGGTTGATGTCGTTTGCATGGTTGAAATAGGCGGTAGTGGCGTCCAAGTAACGATTAAACCAAAGCTCGTCATCCTTTTTCACGCCATGGATTTCTCGGCCGAGGTTGGCCCAGATGACAGGCGTAGGATCGTCCTGAAAGGATTTACCTTCAACCCATAGTGCATAGGCTCGATCTCGAGAAAGGCGCATAAGATTGGAAGCCATCTCGTTGGCACCCATAATCTGTGCGGCACTATAGGCCACGCTTGCTTTGTGTGCATCATCGATGCGGGCAGCCCAATCGTTGCTCACAATTTCAATTACTTTGTACTTAAGGCCTTGGGCGGCTTCTTCTATGAGGGGATTGGACTCCACGTCTGCCCAGGCCAAAGCTGCCTCCCAGCACTGGCGGGAGTATTCGACCTCCTTAAGATACTTGTTGGGAGCAAGGGGCTCGTAATTAATTATTCCGCGCCCAAGGTAGTAGTTGTATCCCAAGATGTCATTACGTGTGGCTTCCTCGTTGAGGAAGCTGCAAAGTACGAGGTATTCGTAGGCATCCTCAGCACGCTCAAGACGCTGGTCAGTCATCGCGTCGAAGGCTTTTTGGCACATGTCCCTGCGATAGGCATGGTTGGTGATGCGCCAATCACGGCGAAATCCACCGTCGATGCAAAAGACCATGCGAATAAGGTCTGTCTGCGACAGGGTTCCCTCGCCGGAGTTATTGAACGCTTCGAATGCCTGTGCGGCGGCGGCACTTGTGACACCTGCGGCAATGGCATTGAGACCGTAGTGAATAGAATCCACGGGCTCGTCTTTGAGGGCCTCATCAAGCCTCTCAAGGGTGTCGAGTTCGAGGCTGTCATCGCCATCCAAAGGCACGATATAGTCGCCAGTAGCTGCGGCAACACCGGTTTTGCGCGTGAGGTGACGGCCTTGGTTATACTCATGGCGAATCACACTAAAGCGAGAGTCATCCTGGGCAAATGAGGCGGCGATGCTATTGGTGGTGTCAGTGCTGGCATCGTCTACGATGATCGCTTCAAAGTCAGAGAAGGTCTGGTCTTTGAGGCTTTGGAGGCAGTCGCCCAGGTAAGAGCCTACGTTATAAGCCGGAATTACGAGGGAAAAACGAGGCATAAGTGCTCCTTGTAAGAGAGACGCAACGAGACCGTTCATCATCCATTGTGGTCAATATTCCTCGCAATGGGACAACGCCGACAAATTTAACAGGCTGCAGTAGAAAAGTTAGTCAGCGACTAGGGCTAATAATTTTGTCTACAGCTAGCCGTATCCTATGAAGCCAAGAGTCACTATTTTTCTCATTGGTGGACGTTATACGAGAATTGCTCTGAGGGCAAACTTGAGATGCCTGGTTTTCTGAAAGATACTCTGGCCACATTCTTAAATCCCTAAGATGACCCTGGGCAACAGCTTTCATAGTGTCATAACGATAGTGATTTGTGGCATCGAAAGATGAATGGGCTTCTACTTTTGTAACGATTTCCAACAGAGAATCGATGTGCTGCTTTTGCGTTTGGGCTTGGGGCGTCGCACGGTCTTCGGTTATCCAAAGACCGTAGGCCTCGTCACGGATAAAACGCCATAGTTCTGCAGCCATAGCAGGTAGTCCACCTACAGGCTGCCAGGCAGAGATAATGAGGTCTATGCCTGCTGGTCTATCCTTATCAGGGAGATTGTCATACCATTCGTTCATGGTATGAAAGATGATGCGTTCCTTAGCGTCGCGAAGCCGGTCGGCCCAATCTTTACGCATAGGTGCTTGAGGACTGTTGGCATAATCATCCATAAGCTTGTAGGCATCCGCTTCTGCTTGAGCAAGAGTTGAAAGGTGTTTGAGGTCCATGGCATTGCCAAAAGTGTCTCCCGCACCCAGATGATACCGATACCATGGAGCTTGAGGAATAGCACGATAGCTATGAGCCAATGAGTCAATAATGAAACAAAGATAGATATCATCTGACAAGATTAAAAAGGTATCGGCAGCGGCAGTATAAGCATTTTGAAGTAGTTCTCGGTCGTAAAGTTTGTGATGTACATGCCAGTCAAACCCATTGGATTCTGAAAACTGGATTTGAAGGATAGTGTCATCCTGAAGTGATCGTACCGGTGGAGTAAGAAAATGCTCCATGCCTGCAGCCGCCTCATAGGCCTTGTTATTTTCTGCAACTATCTCTACTCCAAAATGAAGGATTTGGGCTGGATCGGTCTTAGCTTCTTGAAGTAGCTTTTCTAGGGTTCCAGCAGCCAGTTCATCATCGGCATCCATGAGCATGACCCAGGGAGTTGTGGCTGATAAAACACCTTGTTTGCGATTGAGAAGCGTTCCTTGATTATGAGGGCTCACGATGAGCGAGATGCGCTTGTCATTTTGCGAAAGGCGTTCTACCACAGCCACGGTATCGTCAATGCTGGCGTCGTCACAAACAACTATGGCTACTTGATCATAAAGAGAAGATCCTTTTGGCGCTTGAGAAAGGACGCTGTCTACAGTCTTTTCTATGGTGTTGGCATGGTTGTAGGTAGGGATAATCACAGTGATGCTCATGAAAGCGACTCCGAAGAAAGAGAAATAAAATAGATATCACCAAAGCGTTATTGCTAAAGTGTCAGAGGTAAGTTGCAAACAACTTGTTGCCAAGAGCAGTGTATCTGCTCCTCTCAAGATCATCGCATTTTCCCTATGCTTCTGGGAAATGGCTCGAGGATATTCCTCCAAAGCCATTTTATTGTTTTCGTAGACAGGTTGACTCCCAACCTTAGCGAGACATTTTAGGCTGATTCGGCCTTTTCGTACTGTGACGGTGGCCAGTAACCTTCAAAGGCTGTATTTTGTATAGGAGAAAAACGCAGGATCAGCTATTCTGCAAGCCCATGCTCGGTGGGCACATGGTGCTCGTAGGTGACAAAGGACTCAAAGCCTAGGTCTCGCAGGGTCTGTTGAGCGTCGCTCAAATGGGCGCCAAGATGCTCCGGCTTGTGAGAGTCGCTGCCCAGGGTGAGAAGAGTCCCTCCTAGGTCGCGATAGAGTTTGAGCAGGGGCGTCGAGGGTTGCAGGTCGTCCAGCCGATAGCGCCAGGAAGAGGTGTTTACTTCCAGAGCCTTGTCCTGGGCGATGAGCTGCTCGAGGATGGCGGCCACTTGGTCGCGTGTGGCGTCGAAGGGATAGGGGCCATAAGGGTCGTAGCGGCGAATGAGGTCCATGTGGGCAAGGCTGTCCCAACCAGAGAACGCGTCTATGACGGCGAGCATCTCGTCGTAGTAGGCTCCATGGATTTGCGCCTGCTCGCGCCCTTGCTGGTAGTCGCCGTTCCAAAACTCCCGATCGCCCACTTGATGGATGGAGAGCAACACAAAGTCAAGCTGATCACCCCACTGATCGAGCACCTGCTCAAAGGCGGGAACGGTGTGGCGTTGGACACCAAATTCAAGACCAATGCCAATGGAGAGCCTGTGCTCCCACAATTCGCGAAGCGCGCCTAGGGCGGGGAAGTAGCGGGCGTAGTCCACGTTGGTGACGCCTTTGCCATTGTCGGGGTCGTAGCGCCAAGGAGTCTCACCGGCATCGGGCTTGACGCCGTAATCCACATGGTCGGTGAGCACAGGGCTTCAATGCCTTGCTCGTAGGCATCGCGGGCCACATTGGCCGCCTCGTAGACGGAGTCGTCGGAAAAGTTTGAATGCACATGAAAGTCTGCCAGCATGAGAGCCTCCTGCAGCGTATGAGTCCGGTCTTCATGCTTTGACTCTAGAGGGAGTCGTCAAGGTAGGTAAGAGGGGAGTTTGTTCTCGTTGGGCTTGCAGCAAAATCGCAGCTCAAGACTGGCATCCTGGGCTTCAGGCAGCCTTTGTCTGCACCTAAGGAATTAGTAGCAAAACGGATCGTCGTCCTTCTCGGCAGTGAGGATGTCAAAGCGCAGGTCGTGTCCGCACATGGCGCGAAGGCCATATTCCCAGCAGCGTCCCTGCTCGTCAAAGACCTCCCGTTCTAGGCGAAAGGCGGGCTGGCCAGGCTTGGCATCCAAGAGCGCGGCGTTGGCTGAGGTAAGAGCTACCGCACCCAGCACTTCACGGGCGTGCAGGGGGCCAGAGCCCGACTGGTGGAGCACCTGGGCCAAAGAGCCCGCGGCTTGGTCGACGTCAAGGGAGGGGACACGGGCGCAGGCCATACAAGAGCGCTCAACGATCCTGGGGCATCCATCGAGATAGTGGAGGCGTGTGATACGCCAGATGGGGCTTGCGGAGTCGATACCCAACCTATCTTGTTGGATGGTGGTGGGCGCCGCTTTCTCGATGCCGAGAAGCTCGCACCTGTGGTCGCAGCGCGCCTGGGCCAGCTGGAGCTGCTGGCGGGTGCCCAGAGTAAGCTCATAGACGTAGGCGCCTATCAGCTTACTCTAGCTCGAAGGCTCCAGTATAGAGCTGGTAGTAGGTGCCCTTCTTGGCGATGAGCTCCTCGTGATTGCCGCGTTCGATGATGCGGCCATGGTCGAGCACGATGATGACGTCGGCGTTGCGCACCGTGGAGAGGCGGTGGGCGATCACAAAGGTGGTGCGGCCCTTCATGAGGGCGTCCATGCCGCGTTGGACGATGGCCTCGGTGCGGGTGTCGATGGAGCTGGTGGCTTCGTCCAGGATCATGACTGGAGGATCGGCCACGGCAGCGCGGGCGATGGAGACCAGCTGACGCTGACCTTGTGACAGTTGCGCGCCATTGTCGGTAAGGAGGGTGTTGTAGCCCTCTGGCAAACGCTCGATGAAGTC
The DNA here is from genome assembly GCF_004793925.1 of Muricaecibacterium torontonense. NCBI lineage: Bacteria > Bacillati > Actinomycetota > Coriobacteriia > Coriobacteriales > Atopobiaceae > Muricaecibacterium > Muricaecibacterium torontonense. Next base: position 17,724 of record NZ_SRYE01000005.1, read on the forward strand.
ATGGGCCCCTGCAAGCTTGGCGGCGTCGAAGCACTCCTCGTCGGTGGCGTTGAGGCGCCCGTAGCGGATATTTTCCAGCACGGTGCCAGTGAACAAGTTGACGTCTTGGAGCACGATGCCCAGCGATCGGCGAAGGTCGTTCTTGCGAATCTTGTTGATGTTGATGCCGTCATAGCGGATCTTGCCGTCTGCGATGTCGTAGAAGCGGTTGATGAGGTTGGTGATAGTGGTCTTGCCTGCGCCCGTGGCACCCACAAAGGCTACCTTTTGGCCAGGCTTGGCAAAGAGGGATACGTCGTGGAGCACGGTGTGGTTGGGGGTGTAGCCAAAGTCCACGTCGAAGAAGCGCACGTCTCCTGCCAGCAGGGTGTAGGTGGTGGTGCCATCATGATGGGGATGCTTCCAGGCCCAAAGGCCGGTGCGCTCGGGAGCCTCGGTGAGCTGGTCGCCTTCCATCTTGGCGTTTACCAAGCGCACATACCCAGAGTCGGTCTCGGAGGGCTCGTCGATGAGCTGGAAGACGCGCTCTGCGCCGGCCATGCCCATGACGATGGGGTTCACCTGCTGGGAGATCTGGCCGATCTGGCCGGCGAACTGCTTGGTCATGTTCAGGAAGGGCACGGCGATGGCGATGGTGAACGCGGCGCCCGAGATGGAGAGGCTGGGCACGTCCAAGGCAAGCAGTAGGCCTGCCACCACGGCAACGATGACGTAGATCACATTGCCCATGTTCATGAGGATGGGGCCCAAGATGTTGGCGAAGGTGTTGGCTTTGCGGCTGGCCTCATAGAGGCGCTCGTTGTAGCGGTCGAAGTCCGCCTCGCACTCCTTTTGGTGGCAGAAGACCTGCACCACGCGCTCGCCGTTCATGATCTCTTCCACATGGCCCTCGACCGAGGCGATGGCTCGCTGCTGGGCCAAGAAGAACCTGGCAGACCTTCCGGCCAGCGCCTTGGAGCACAGCGCCATGACCGCCACACCCAGCACCACCACGATGGTCATCCAGACCGAGTACCACAGCATAATGAAGAATGCCGATAAGAGCACCAGGCAGGTCATGGTCACTTGGGGCAGCGATTGGGAGATCATCTGGCGCAGCGCGTCGATGTCGTTGGTGTAGTAAGACATGATGTCGCCGTGCACATGGGTGTCGAAGTAGCGGATGGGCAGCGTCTCCATGTGGTCGAACATCTCTTCGCGCAGCTTCTTGAGGGTGCCTTGGCAGATGATGGCCATGAGGCGGTTCCAGGTGAAGTTGGCGGTGAGGCCTGCAGCGTAGCAGCAGGCCAGCGTGAAGGTGAGCTGGGTGAGGGGGCCTGCCGCAGCCGCCCAGTCGCCTGTCTGCCAATGGGCAGCCACGATGGTCAAGGCCTGCTGCATGAAGATGGCAGGCACGGCGTTGGTGAGGGCGTTGATGATGAGGCAGAGAAACACGATGGGCATGAGCACCGGGTAGAAGCGGAAGAGCGACTTGAACACCCTTCCTATGACCTGGGGCTTGATGGGCGAGCGCTTGGCAGCAGCCTGGGGTTTAGCGGGCATTGGCGGCCTCCTTGCGATCGATGTCGTCGAGCTTCTCGTCATGAGACTGCTTGTTTTGGGACAGGTACACCTCGCGGTAGATAGGGGAGCGGCGCAAAAGCTCCTCATGGGTGCCTATGTCTTGGATGGTGCCTCTGTCCATGAGCACGATGCGGTCTGCATCCTTCACCGAGCTGGTGCGTTGGGCGATGATGATCTTGGTGGTCTCGGGGATGTAGGACTCGAAACCCTGGCGGATCAGGGCGTCGGTCTTGGTGTCCACGGCGCTGGTGGAGTCGTCAAGGATGAGCACCTTGGGCCGTGCCAAGAGGGCGCGGGCGATGCAGAGGCGCTGTTTTTGGCCGCCGGAGACGTTGGTGCCTCCCTGCTCTATATAGGTGTCGTAGCCATCGGGGAAGCGCTCCACAAACTCGTTGGCTTGGGCCAAGCGGCAGGCTTCGATGATCTGGTCCATGGTGGCCTCTGGATTGCCCCAACGCAGGTTGTCGGCGATGGTGCCGCTAAAAAGCACGTTCTTTTGAAGCACCATGGATACGGCGTGGCGCAGCGTGTCCAGGTCGTAGTCGCGCACGTCTACTCCGCCTACCTTGACGGTGCCGGCTGTGACGTCGTAGAGGCGGGGGATGAGCTGCACTAGCGTGGACTTGGCAGAGCCAGTGCCGCCGATGATGCCTATGGTCTCGCCGCTCTTGATGGAGAGGTTGATGTCGTGGAGGGCCACGCGCTCGGTGGAACCGTTGTAGGAGAAGGACACGTCGTCAAACTCGATGGAGCCGTCCGCCACTGAGGCCACGGGGTTCTCGGGATCGTGAATGGTCGTGGTGGCCTCGAGCACCTCGCAGATACGCCTGGCGCTCTCCAGCGACATGGCGATCATGGCAAAGATCATGGAGAACATCATGAGGCTCATGAGGATCATGAAGCCGTAGGTGAAGAGCGAGGAGAACTGGCCGATGTTTACCAGGGTGCCGCGGCTGGTGATGATGGCCTGACTGGCAAAGTAGATGACGCACAGGAAGATGACCGACACAGAGAGGTTCATCATGGGGCCGTTTAAGGCCAAGAGCTTCTCGGCGCGGGTGAAGTCCATCTGCACGTCGGTGGCTGCCACGTCGAACTTCTTCATCTCGAACTTCTCGCGCACAAAGCTCTTTACCACACGAATGCCGGAGACGTTTTCTTCTACCGACTCATTGAGGGCATCGTACTTGCGAAAGACCCGGCGAAAGATAGGAAGTACTTTTCGGATCACGAAGAAGAGGCCGAAGGCCAAAGGAATGGTGACATAGACGTAGATCCAGGCGAGGGACCCGGCCATAGAGAAGGCCATGACCATGGCGAAGATGATGATCATAGGGGCGCGGATGGCGGTGCGGATGATCATCATGAACGACATCTGGACATTGGTGACGTCGGTGGTCATGCGGGTCACCAAAGACGGGGTGGAGAACTTGTCGATGGTGGCGAAGGAGAAGGTCTGAATGTTGTAGAACATGTCCTGGCGCAGGTTTTTGGCAAAGCCCGCCGCTGCACGGGAGCAGGTGATGCCTGCCAGGGTGCCAAAGGCCAAAGAGATGAGGGCCAACGCCAATAACAGGGCGCCCGCCTTCAAGATCTCAGGCATCTGGGCGCCGCCGTTGATGGCGTCGATGAGCTGAGCGGTGACAAAGGGGATGAGCACCTCGATGATCACTTCGCCGGTCACCAAGATTGGAGTGGCGATAGCAGGCCGCTTGTACTGGCGGACGCTTTGCATGAGTCGTTTAATCATCGCTCTCCTTTGCTTCGACATCGTTCCAATGGGCGCGCACCCTATCCAACAGGTCGCGAAGCTCTCGCTGCTCCTGATCGCTTAAACACGATAGGCACCAGGCACCAAAGGCATCGCGCTTCTTGATCTCTTCTGCTGCTGCGTGAGCCCCGCGCTCCGTGAGCTTCACGATGAGCTTGCGGCTGTCTTCCGGATCACGGGTGCGGCAGATAAGCTCCCCGTGCTCCATGCGCGTGAGCACCTCAGAGAGGGAACCGGGCGTGATTTGAAAGCGCTCGCCCAGATCGCGCTGGGTCAACTGGCCCCCATGGTCATAGAGCTCGCAGAGGATCTGCGGTTGCCCCGAGACTCCCCTGTGGTGAAAATAGAGCGTGTGCCCTAGCGATTTGATGTCACCCAAGATGGCTGCTACCAGCTCATTTCGCGACGATAGGTCGCCCATGGACACCCTCCCTCAAATACTTGTCAGTCCGGCTTTAGCATCCTATTCCCCTCTCCCAAAGATTGCAAGGTACCGAATCATTAGGCCCCAAAGTTATGTCATAGCTATGGAAGCAACTTGAAAGCATCGAGTTCCATGGGTGCCTTGAAGCGAGCAGAAGGTCTTTGGCTGCCGAGAAAAACGACCCTACCAAGAAGGGGGGGGCTTCTCGGCAGGGTCGTCTGAGAACAGTGCTTTGAGGCAAGGGCCTTTAGGCCAGCAGCGACTCCAGCGTGGCGCGGGAGGCGGCGAGCACCTCTTTGATGAGGGCTTCCTTGTGCTGATCCAACCTAAAGGCCGGGGTAGTCACGCCAATGCCCCAGGGGATCTGGTCGCCTTTGTGCACAGGCAGCGCGATGCAGGTGACGCCTTCGGAAGTCTCGCCGCGGTCATAGGCGAAGTCGCCGGCACGCACTTGGTCGAGCTCCAGGTGGAGCAGCTCCGGCGTGGCCAAGGTGTGGGAGGTGAGGCGCTCCCAAGGGATCTTTACCAGCTGATCCACCTCCTGGTTAGGGAGGGCGGAGAGAAGGGCTTTGCCAATGGCGGTGGTGTGCAAGGGGAGGGTGACACCCGGGACGCTGGCGAGCCTTACGGGCTGGGGAGAGTCCACGCGCAGCAGATAACGTACGTAGGAGCCATCGCGAAAACCCACTTGACAGGTCTCTCCGCAGGCATCCACCACCTGGCGGGCACACTCGTTTAACAACTTGAAGGTGCCATCGTTTTGCTCGAAGGCTCGGCCGCAAAGGGCGGTCATGGCACCCATATGATAGCGGCCGCTTGTGGGATCCTGGGAAAGGAACCGCTGGTCAGACATGGTTTTTAGGATGGGGTAGAGACTGCCTTTGGGGGCATCCATGGCACGGCAGAGATCGGTCAAGGAAAGGCCGTCTTTCTCGGCAGCTATCAAGGTGAGGATTTCGAGGATGCGTTGGGTGGTCCTGTGGGCAGGAGCGTGGGATGGTGCCATGTTACCTCGCTTACTATGAGCATTCAAATAGTTTTCAGATTGAGTGGTTAAGCCCCTAAAATAACCGTTCGCGGTCGAAAAGCATCCGTTCATGGTGTGCCTGGGGAGTCGACGCGCCCATTTGAAAACTTGCACCCTAGTATAGCAATCGTAATAACTAACTAAGTTCGTATATACGAACTTGCACAGAGCGACTAAACAGTTGCCTGCGAGGAGGTCTCCATGCGCAATGCGGTGCTTATCGATGACGCCGACAACGTAGTGGTTGCCATCGAACCCATTTCCGCAGGTTCTCCTGTGGCCTACGTCAACCGTAAAGGCGAGTCCTTCGAGCTTGTGGCTGCAGATGACGTTCCCCTGTACCACAAGGTGGCCCGTCGCCCCATCGCCAAGGGCGAAGCCGTGGTGAAGTACGGCGAGTACATCGGCCTGACCACCCAAGACATCGTCTCAGGCGCACATGTCCATACCCATAACTGCATGTCCACTGACGGCCTGCGCGCCGCTGAGGAGGTCGACCATGACTAAGACGTTCAACGGCTATCGCCGCGCCGACGGCCGAGTGGGCATCCGCAACCATGTATTGGTGCTGCCCACCAGCATCTGCGCATCCGACACCACCGAGCGCATCGCCAATGCCGTGGAGGGCTGCGTGTCCTTCCACAACCAGAATGGCTGCTCCCAGGTGCCGGCCGACCAGCAGATGACCATGGACGCCATGGCCGGCTTCGCAGCCAACCCAAACATCGCCTCGGTGCTAGCGGTGTCTTTGGGCTGCGAGGGCTGTCAGAACGACCTGGTGGTGGATGCCATCCGCCAGCGCACTGACAAGCCCGTTGAGACCCTGGTGATCCAGCAGGTAGGCGGCTCTATCAACGCCGTGGACGAAGGCATCCGCATCGCCCGCCGCCTGGCTGAGACCGCCGCTGCAGAGCAGCGCGTGCCCTGCGACATCTCCGAGCTTATCCTGGGCACCAACTGCGGCGGTTCCGACACCACCAGCGGCCTGGGCTCAAACCCCCTCATCGGCGAGGTGTCCGACTGGCTCGTTGCCCAAGGGGGCACCTCGGTGCTCTGCGAGACCTCCGAGTTCTTTGGTGCCGAGCAGATCTTGGCCAGGCGTGCCGCCACCCCTGAGGTGGGCCAGGAGATCCTGCGTATTGTGAAGGACTACGAGGATTACGTGCACCTTTTTGGCGCCGAGATGCGCCAGGGAAACCCCAGCCCAGGAAATATCGCTGGCGGCCTTACCACCTTGGAGGAGAAGTCTTTGGGCTGCATCCACAAGGGCGGTCACAGCCCCATCAATGCGGTGTATCCCTATGCCGGCCAGCTCAAGGCTCACGAAGGCCTCGTCATCATGGACACTCCCGGCAACGACCCCACCTCGGTATCTGGTCTTGTGGCTGGCGGCTGCCAGCTGGTGGTCTTCTCCACCGGCCAGGGCACGCCCACAGGCAACGCCATGGCTCCGGTCTATCGCCTTACGGCCAACCGCGTGACAGCCCGCACTATGGCCGACAACATCGACTTTGATGCAAGTGCCACCATCTATGGCCCCCAAACCATGGTTGAGCTGCGCGATGCCATGATCGACGAGCTCATCGAGGTATGCAACGGTCGTCTCACCTGTGCCGAGGCCATCGGCTACACCGAGACGGCGCTACCTCACCTCTGCAACTACATGTAGGCGTTTCCTGGGCGCCTGCCCAGTATCAAGTGTCATTCCAAATCGACCCTTGTGGCAAGAGCGGCCACAAGGGTAAGAAAGAAGGGAATCACCATGGATCTCCACCTCGAAGGCAAAGTCGTTTTTGTTACCGGCGGGTTCAAGGGCATTGGCAAGGGCATCGTGTTCGAGCTCGCCCGCGAAGGCGCCATCCCCGTGATCCTCAACCGCCAGGACGGCGCTGAGGACGAGTTTCGCAAGGAGCTCGAGGAGGTCACCTCTACCTACGAGATCTTCTTCATCGACCTCAACAACACTGACGAGATCAAGCCCATCGTCGATGAGGTCTACGCCAAGTACGGCCACATCGACGGCGTGGTGAACAACGCCGGCAAGAACGACAACAAGGATGTGGAGACCACCTCTTGGCGCGAGTTCGAGGAGTCCATCCACGGCAACCTCACCCATTACTACGAGCTGGTACACGAGACCTGCCCCTACCTCAAGGCGTCCAAGGGCTCCATCGTGAACATCTCCTCCAAGACCGCCCTCACCGGCCAGGGCAAGACCAGCGCCTATGCTGCCGCTAAGGGCGCCATCCTGGGACTCACTCGCGAATGGGCCGCCGCCTTTGCCGCAGACGACGTGCGCGTCAACGCCATTGTGGTAGCCGAGGCCTGGACTCCGCTCTACGCCAACTGGATCAAGACCTTTGGCGACGAGGCGGCACAGGAGGCTCGTCTCAAGGTGATCACCGACAAGATCCCCCTGGAGCACCGTATGACCTCCACCGAGGAGATCGCCGACGCCTGCGCCTTCCTGCTCTCCGACCGCTCCTCTCACACCACCGGCCAGTGGGTCTTCGTGGACGGTGGCTATGTGCATCTCGATCGTGCCCTGAGCTAATCCGGAGGTATCCCTATCATGACCTCATCTGCGGGCAAAGCTCAAACCAAGGGCGCCAAGGCTACCATCGCCATCGCTCTGGTGACCTCCCTGTTCTTCATTTGGGGCCTGGCTATGAACTTGGTCAACGGCCTCAACAGCCCCATGGAAAACTACCTGGAGCTCTCGGCTACCGAGGCCTCTCTGCTTCAAGTGGCTTACTATGGCGCCTACTTCGTCATGGCGATCCCTGCCACCATGGTGGCCAAGCGCTTTGGCTACAAAGGCGGCGTGATCTTGGGCATCGCCCTCTTTGCCATTGGCTCCTTCATCACGGTGCCTGCCACCAGCACTGCCAGCTACGCTATCTTTTTGGTCTCCATGTTTGTGATCGCCGCTGGCGCCTCCAGCCTCGAGGCCAACTGCAATCCCTACATCACTAAGCTGGGCGATGAGCGCCACGAGGCCATGCGCCTCAATCTGGCCCAGGGCTTCAACGGCGTGGGCACTATGGTGGGCCCCCTCATCCTGGCTCAAATCCTGGGCGCCACCGTCTCGGCGGGCCAGCCTGGCTTCGATGCGGCCAAGATGGAGTTCTTGACCTCCATGCGCACGGTCTACATCGTCATCGGCGTCGTGCTTTTGGCGCTTCTGGCCATCTTCATCCTGGTGAAGCTCCCCACTCCTCCCGGCGACGTGGCCGGTATGGAGTCTGGCGACGAGCTTCATGAAAAGGACGTCTCTTTGAGCGCCATCCTCAAGCGTCCTCACGTGGCGCTGGGCGTTGTCGCCGAGTTTCTCTACGTGGGCATCCAGACTATTGGTATGTCGCTCTTCTCGGGCGTAGCCCTCTCCCAGTGGGCCGGCCTTGAGGCAGGCGCTGCAGCCGCCATGCTCTCCATCCTCTCGCTGCTGTTCACTCTGGGCCGCTTTGCCTCGGTGCCCCTTTTGGCCAAGTTCGATGCTGGCAAGATGCTGGGCATCTACATGGGTGCCGCTGCCATCCTATTCTTCGTCACCTTCCTGGGACTTGGTCCTGTCTCGGTGATCGCGCTCATCTTGGCGTTCCTGTTCATGTCCATCGGCTATCCCACCGTCTTCTCGCTCACTCTGTCCGGTCTGCACGGCGCTGCTACCAAGACTGCGTCCTCCCTGCTCATCATGTCCATCGTGGGCGGCGCGCTCATTCCGCCTCTGGCGGGCGTGCTCATCGACGCCACCGGCAGCACCTGCTTCGCCATGATCGTCGCCGTGCCCTCCTTGGCCTATGTGGCCTGGTACGGCCTTAAGGGCTCGAAGCTTGGTTTGGAGGCAAAGTAACCATGGCTCTTCAACTCATTGACGCGCACTTTCACGTATGGGATCTCGACGCCCAGGAGCTTCCCTGGCTTGAAGGAACCGACGGCTCCATCACCCACACCTACACCCTTGAGGAACTCGAGGTGGCCTATGCCGCTATTGGCGGGGTAGATTTTCTCGGCGGCGTCTATGTGGAGGTCGACGGTGTAGATCCTTTGCTGGAGGATCGTCTTACCTGGGAGCGCATGAGTCAGGATCCCAAGATCCTGGCCACCATGATGCGCGCTCGCGTGGAGCCCTGGATGCGGCTGCCGGTCTTTGCCACCGGTGTTCGCGAACCGCTGCATATCGGCTCTCAGCCCAAAGATCGTGCCCTGGACCCCAACTTCATCGCCGGCCTTCGTGTGCTGGCCGGCGCAGGCAAGCCCTTCGAGTCCTGCAACCGGGTGGAGGACCTGCCCATCGCGCTTGAGGCATTCTCCCAAGTCCCTGAAGCCACCGTGGTCTTGAACCACCTGGGCAACGTGACTCCTGAGAGCTTCACCGAGGACTACCGCGCGACCATGGCCTCTCTGGCTCAGCTGCCCAACCTCTATCTCAAGGTATCTGGTTTCCCCACTGCCGATAAGGACTTTGCCACCTCGGTCCTCACCTTTGTGAAGGAGACCTTCGATCCTGCTCGTCTGCTCTATGCCTCCAACTGGCCTGTGGTTGGCATGTATTCCAGCCTGGCCGAGCACTTGGCAAGCGTCCGCGAAGTCTTTGGCGACGACGAGCGCCTCTTCTGCGAGAATGCCTGCGACTGTTACGGCATTCAGCTCTAGCGCATCTTTGGAAAGGAACCGTTGTGCTCAAAGGCATTTCACCTCTCATTCCTCCCAAGCTTCTCTGCGCCATGGACGAGATGGGCCACGGCGACACCCTGGTCATCGCCGACGCTAACTTCCCCGCGGAGTCCGTGGGCAAGAACTCCCTGGTCATCCGTTGTGACGGCCATGGCGGAGCCGAGCTGCTCCGTGCAATCCTCGCGCTCATGCCGCTGGACCAGTACGTGGACAACCCTGTCACCCTCATGGCTAAGGTTCCCGGCGACACCGTAGAGAGCCCCATCTGGGATACCTACGCCCAGCTGGTGGCCCGGGTGGATGACCGCGGGGCCGCAACCATCGGCATGGTGGACCGCTTCCCCTTCTACGAGAAGGCCTCCAAGGCCTACGTGGTGGTTGCCACCGGCGAGCGAGCGCAGTATGCCAATGTCATCCTGCAAAAAGGCGTGGTTTATGAAGGGGAAGCCCTGGCCTAACGCCTCACTCTAGCAATCAGAAAGTGTCAGGTGGCTCAAAGGGGCTGCCTGGCATTCTCGCGAATCGAAAGGACCGTCCATGTTTGACGGCGTGTTCTGTCCATCAATTACTATCACCAATGACGAGGGTGAGCTCGATCTCGAGCTTTGGGGCCGTCACCTGGACCACCTGGCCGAGGCAGGCATCACCGGCGTGCTGCTCTTTGGCTCCATTGGCGAGTTTTACTCGGTGTCCTTAGAAGACAAGAAGCGTGCTATCGACTTTGCCGTCAAGCACGTGGGCGGCCGCATGAAGGTCTTCGCGGGTATCGGCGACACCACCTATGCCAACGTGCTCGAACTGGCTCAATACTCTGAGAAGGCTGGCGTCGACGCGGTGCTCGCCGTCTCTCCCTACTACTTTGGCCCCAGCCCCGACTGTGCCCAAAACTACTTTGGCGGCATCGCCCAGGCCGTAGATGTCCCTGTGATCCTCTATAACTTCCCGGCCCGCACCGGCACCGACCTCGCCCCCGAGCTGGTTGCCACCCTGGCTGCGCGCTACCCCAACATCCTGGGCATCAAGGACACCGTGGACACCATCTCCCACACTCGCCAGATGATCAACGCCGTGCGCGCCGTGAACCCCCAGTTCTCCGTGCTCTCCGGCTTTGACGAGTACTACATCCCCAATCGCATCGCGGGCGGCAACGGTGTGCTTTGCGGCCTCACCAACGTGGTGCCCGAGATCTTTGGCACTATGGATCGTGCCTACAAGGTCCATGACCTGGATACCGCGTTCGCTTGTGCCGAGAAGATCTCCCGTCTCATGAGCGTCTACGACTGCGCAGACCTCTTCGTCTCGGCCATCAAGGGCGCGGTGAAGGCGCAGGGGCTTCCCATCTCCACCAAGATCTTTGACCCCGCAGTTCAACTTTCGGACCAGCAGCTCGCCAAGGTTAAAGCCCTTCTAGACGAGAATTAAGCTTGTCTTCATCCATACTGCAATAGAGCTGAAGGCCGTCAGAGGGGCGGCCTTTTTGAGAAAGGATTTGTCATGGCCAATCGAATCGTCTTGAACACGATTTCCTATCATGGCACTGGCGCCATCGCCGAGATTCCCGGCGAGCTTAGCCGCCGCGGCTTTGAGAAGGTTTTTGTGTGCACCGATCCCGATCTGGTGAAGTTTGGTGTGGTCACCAAGGTCACCGACTTGCTGGATGAGGCCGGTATTCCCTACGTGGTCTACTCCGATATCAAGCCCAATCCCACCATCAAGAACGTGCAAGACGGCGTGGAGGCGTTTAAGGCTTCCGGCGCCGACGCTATCGTGGCGGTGGGCGGCGGCTCTGCCATGGACACCGCTAAGGCCATCGGCGTCATCATCACCAATCCCGAGTTCGCCGACGTTCGCTCGCTCGAAGGGGTCGCTCCCACCAAGAATCATGCTGTCTTCACCATTGCTGTGCCCACCACCGCCGGCACCGCAGCCGAGGTGACAATCAATTATGTGATTACCGACCCCGAGAAGATGCGCAAGTTCGTGTGCGTCGACACCAACGACGCCCCTGAGGTCGCCGTGGTGGATCCTGAGATGATGGCCACTATGCCTGCCGGTCTCACCGCCGCCACGGGCATGGACGCTCTCACCCACGCCATCGAGGGCTATACCACCAAGGGCGCCTGGGAGATGTCCGACATGTTCCATCTCAAGGCCATCGAGCTCATTGCCAAGCACCTTCGTGACGCCGTAGCCGAGGCCAAGAGCGGCAAGCCCGGTTCTGGCCGCGAGGGGATGGCGCTTGCCCAGTACATCGCCGGCATGGGCTTCTCCAATGTGGGACTGGGCGTCGACCACTCCATGGCCCATACCCTTTCTGCCCATTACGACACGCCTCACGGCGTAGCCTGCGCCATGCTGCTTCCCATCGCCATGGAGTTCAACAAGCCTGCGGTGACCGATCGCCTCGCCGACGTCGCGGTTGCCATGGGCGTTGACACTACCGGCATGACCGCTGACGAGGCGGCCGACGCCGCCATCGCCGCAGTCAAGCAGCTTTCCGTGGATGTGGACATCCCCATCGTCTGCGATGCCATCGTAGATGACGAGCTCGATACGCTTGTAAACGATGCTATGGCCGATGCTTGTTTCCCCGGCAATCCTCGTGACGCTTCCTACGATGACGTGATGGGCATGTTCCGTCAGATCATGGCCTAGCCTATTGCACCGCTCGTGCATAGCTGTGCCTCTCTTTGACCGAAGGTCTATACAAAGACGCGCTGGCATCCAATCCAGCGCGTCTTTTTTGCGCACGGCCAGCTATGCCGTCATTAGGCAGGGGGTGGCCCATGTTGCAACGGTCTGTTTCTTGTCAGCCTGACGGGTGGCCCCTCATGATGGTGATAACGCTCATCTGTCCCAGGAGGAACCCATGGCCATGAAAGACGTCATCGTCTCTATTCGCAAGGGAGCCGGCATCACCCAAGAGGAGATGGCTCGGCAGCTCTATGTGACCCGCCAAGCGGTGTCAAGGTGGGAGACGGGCGAGACGGCTCCCGGCATCGATATGGTCAAGCTCATTTGCACGGTGTTCTCGGTGCCGCTGGAGCGCTTCTTCGAGATGCCCAAGGAATACTACTGCCAGTGCTGCTCTATGCCTATTCCCGATCCGGCGATCCACGGCACCGAGGCCGACGGAAGCCTCAATGACCACTATTGCAAGTACTGCTACTCAGACGGCGAGTTCACTTCTGGCGACGTGACCATGGACGAATTCATCGAGAGCACTGCCGATCTTGAGGCTCAGGCATTGGACATCTCCCGCGAGGAGGCGGTGTCGCTCATGGCCACGCTGCTGCCGCATCTGGATCGCTGGAAGGATTCGTGCAAGTGAGTAGGAAGGTTGCTTATCTAAATCATGGAAGTGGCGAGGGGCTTGGCACCACTTAGCGGCAGGCATGACGCCGCCTTTGGCACGAAACGCCATTAGGCGATGGCATGCATGACCGTGTCAGGACAAGCTAGTTGTTCTACCTGGGGTTTTGAAATCAAACTTTGGAAATCTATCGTCTAGAGGCGCTTTATGGCAGTTTTTCTATCGCCTAACCGCCTTTCGTGCCAATTGGAACCGCCACATCTGATAGATTAAAAAAGTATTGTATAAAACCCTACAGTGATCTGGATAAATGCAACGATCGTTGCATAGGCATCGCAAACCCATGCCAATCCAAGCCACTCCACCCTCGCTTATTGCTCAATGCATCAGCTGCTTGGCTGCCGGTCCACAAGAAAGCGCCGCCTACCTCGTGCAATACGGGGTAGGCGGCGCTGGCCATGGATGCAGATGCGGCGGCGCTGGCCGAAAGTGGAAAGAGAGCCGTTGCGACCCACCAGCCGAGAAACCCGCACCTCAAGGGTTGCAACTCCGGGGGCTCTGGCGCCCTTCGCGCAAGGCTGCGACCCTAGGGGTTTCCCGAGGCTTTTGGCGCAGGGGGCGCAAAGCGAGTGCCCTACTTCTTCTTGAACTGACTCTCGTGCTTGGAGAAGAAGTCGGTGCGAGGGGGCAGTTCCACCAGCTGGTGGCTGGCAGGGTCAATGCCGGCCGCCTCCAGCAGCTGCTCAATGCTTTCGAAGGCATGGTCCCAGCTAAAGAAGAGGGTCGGGTCCACCGCCAGGTGCTCGCAGATCATCTGGCAGCCAGTCGGGGCTGCGGGGTGCATGAGCAGGGTGAGGGTGCGAAGGGCGCAGAAAGCGTCGGCCAAGGCTTGCTCGTAGGCGACCTCGTTGTCCTTGGCGGCTTTGGAGGCTGCATCCCACAGCTTGTTGGCCTCGCGGCCAAAGTCCTCGGCGACGGCCATGGCGCGAGGGAAGTCCAGCTCATACATGGCCAGCTCGAAGGCCAGAGTGGCCTCATCTGAGGCAGAGACGGCGGCTGGGGTGGCCGAGCTTCTCGGCAATTTGCCGTCCAAGTGCTTTTGGGCGCCGTAGAAGCAGGAGCGGGCGAGGCGGTTAAAGATATTGGTGAGGAAGGCGCTCTCTTTAAGGGCGGGGTCCACTACGCGGGGATCGTCTTTTACCAGCACTTCCTCGCCGGTTTTCTTGTCTTTGTGCGAGACCGAGGTGTCGTAGGGCTTAGGCGCGAAAGAGACGGCCTTGGCGCCCAGGCCCAGCGAGAGCCAGTGGCAGCGCAGCTGCTCGGGGGTGTAGTGGGAGAGCAGGTCGGAAGCCATAGGCGGCTTGATGGTGCCCGAGCTGGAGGCCTTCTTGTTCATGAACAGAATGTGGTAGTTGGCCACCGGGGTGTCCTGGAAGAGATCCCAATCCAGCGCCTCCCAGATGGCGGGTTGGGCCACGCAGTAAAAGTAGATGTTGTCCTGGCCAATGAACTGGAAGACCTGGGCGTCTTTGCCCTCGCACCACCAGTCGTGCCAATCGCAGGAGCTGTAGGCGGCAGGCAGCACGGAAGGGTCGCAGGCGTTGGCCGCCGCGGTGACGGGGTCTTCTTGCAGCAGCGTCTGGGTGAACGAGATGGGCGCCCAGAGCGACTCCGGCCAGCACCATACGGTGAGGTCGGGCGTGTTGTCCAAATCCGGCGCCGGCACGCCCCAATCTATGTTGCCGGTGATGCGGAAGGGCAGCAGGCACTTGCCGGCCCTGAAGCGGATGGAGTGTGAATCCAGAGCCCCCCGGGCCTCATCGCGGGCATCCCAAGACTCAAAGGCTACCGAGAAGGACGCGGCATTGCCCTTTGGCTCGTGTACGGTGTGGGGCGGCAACTGCTGCGCGATGGCGTCGAATTGCGGCCGCAGCTCGTTTTTGATGTAAATGGCAGGGGGCACCAAGAACTCGCGCACGGTAGTGATCACCACGTCGCGCACCTGGGGATCGTGGGCCCATTCCTCATCGAGCTTTTTGAGGTCCTCCTCGAAGGCCGGCAGGTCAAAGTACCAGTTGGCCACGGGGCGAAGCTCGGGCACAGTGCCGGTGACCTGACTTATGGGGCTGATAAGGTCCTCGGGCTCGAACTGATGGCCCAGGTCGCACTCGTCTGCGTAGGCCTTCTCAGACTTGCAGCCGGGCACCGGGCAACGTCCCTGCACCTGGCGGCCATTCAAGAACTGATGGGCCTCGGTGTCGTAGAACTGCAGCGTCTCGCGCTTGGTAAGATAGCCGCGCTCATAGAGCCGCGTGATAAGGGCGTCTGTCATGGCCGCATGGACGGGCTTTGCCGGATCCAGTCCCGATCCGCCATAAAAGTTGAGCGATACCTCATAGGCAGCCAGCGCGTCCTTTTGGGCCTGATGGTTGGAGCTCACATAGTCTGTGATGGTGCCCTCATAGCCCTGAGCGGCCAATTTGCGGTAGCCCTCCATGATAGGGGAGCCATAGCAGTCGGTGCCGCTCACAAAGACCACGTTTTGAGGGCCAATGCGATCGCGCAGGAAGCGGGCATAGAAATCCGCCGGCACAAACACGCCGCCGATATGGCCAAAGTGCAGCCCTTTGTTGCCATAAGGCATGCCAGCGGTGACCACGGCGCGGCGAGGAAAATGCGGCCGCGAAGCAAATGAAGCTGTCATAGAGCACCTTTCGCACATCCCTTGCGCGAAGGCGCAAGAGGGGAGTGACTGCTTTCTCTAACTGCACCATTCTACTTGTTAGCGGGGGCTGCGAAACCCTCAAAGGCGCGCCTGGACCGCCTTGGGTCCTTAAGCCCTCTAGAGATGCTATAAGCTCCCAAAGGAATGCTTGAGACGGGCTAGAATGAGAGCCGCAGGAATGTGCTGCAACTGGCCAGCTGCAGTTATCTGGCCGCAACTGCCCAACTGCAGGATCGCCTGCGAGGACACAGCCCCCGACCTCAGGAAGGAGCCCTATGAAAGATGAATCAATGATCACTCTGGACTCCTTTCGAATGGTAGACGACACCGCAACCCTTGAGGCCATGGTCGCCCATTCCGGCTTCATCCTCGCCGCCGGGCTCGCCCTCACCATTCTCTGGCTCGCCCATGGATGGCCTCATGCTCCGTTTTCCTGGACTTGGGCAATCGTCGCCGTTGCCATCGGCCTCATCAGCCTCGCGGTGCTCCCTGCCCACGAACTCTTCCACGGGCTGGCCTTCAAGCTGTTGGGTGCAGGCGACGCCACCTTGCACTTTGGCTATCTCTCTTTGGGCATGCTCTATACCTCCTGTGAGGGGGCGGTCTTTTCTCGGCAGCGCTATATTGCGATCCTTCTGATGCCTGCGGTGTGCGTCACTGCGATTCTTATGACGGCAGGCATGTGGCTGGGCTATCCGCTGGCTGCCTTTATCTGCGCCTATCTTCACCTTGCAGGCTGCACGGGCGATTTCGCCATGGCACGCTACCTGCTCAAGACGCCTGTGCCTTACGTGCGCGACACTGCCTATGGCATCGATCTTGTGGAGCCGGCCTCCGAGCCTGCCACATCCAGGCCCACTTTGCCTACCATCTCCGGAGCCGATGCCCTGTGACCTCGTCTTTTGCCCTCTCATCCGTCGATGTCGCACAGCCGCAGGCTCCCAGTCTTGCTGCCGAGAAACCCACGCCCTCAGAAGCCGGGGGCTTTGGGCGCGATGGCAGCAATGGCCAGGTGACGCCCATTGCGGTGCATGTGTGCTGCGGACCCTGTGCGCTGGAGCCTGTGGCTCAGCTCAAAAGCGAGGGATTCTCCCCCACGCTCTTTTGGGCCAATCCCAATATCCAGCCGGTGGCCGAGCACGATCACAGGCTTCAAGTGCTTAAGGGGTGGGCAGCCCAAGAGGGCATAGACGTGGTGGAATGCGAGCAGGATCGCGCCGCTTGGGAGCGTGCGGTGGCGCCCAAGGGGTTCGAGCGGGAGGCGCGTTGCAGGGCATGTTATAGCCTTCGGCTGGCAGAGACGTGCAAGGCGGCTAAGGCAGCCGGCTTTGCCCATGTCACCACCACCTTGGCGGTGTCGCCCCATCAGCTTCATGAAGTGTGTGACGAGGCGCTGGTGGCAGTGGCCCATGCCCACGGATTGGAGCCGGTGGTTCGAGACTTTAGGCCTCGGTTTCAGCGGGCACAGGAGCGCGCGCAGGAGCTGGGCCTTTATCGGCAGAATTACTGCGGCTGCCGCTTCTCCAAGGTGGAGGCCACGCTGGAGCGCCTGGCAGCCCGGGCAAAAAAGCAACCGCCCCCAAAAAAGTAACCGCCCGCCTCGACAGCGGCGAGGCGGGCGGCGTGCAGTGGACCAGGCGGCTATTGGATGAGCATGGCGTCGCCAAAGGAGAGCATGCGGTAGCCCAGGTCGATGGCTTGATGATAGGCGCCCATGATCTGGTCGCGGCTGGCAAAGGCGCTCACCAGCATCATGAGGGTGGAGCGGGGCACGTGGAAGTTGGTGATCATGGCATCCACCACATGGAAGGTGGAGCCGGGCATGAGATAGAGGTTGGTGGTGGCGTTCTCTTTGGCCACCAGGTCGCCTGAGCGGGTGACGGCGGCGGAGTCAGGAGCCTCCTCAAAGTAGCGGGCCACCATGGGCGGGTCGCTTACCGGGGCCTCGGGATCGAAGGCGCTCTCCAGCGAGCGCACCGAGGTGGTGCCCACGGCAATGACGCGATGGCCGGAGGCTTTGGTGGCATGGATCAGGTCCACCACTTCCTGGGGGACATGGTAGCGCTCGGTGTGCATCACGTGCTGGGTGGGATCGTCTTCCTCCACCAGGCGGAAGGTGTCGATGCCCACTTCCAGCTCCACAAAGGCCATGGCCACGCCCATGGAGGCCAGACGGCCGATAAGGGCGGGCGTGAAGTGCAAGCCAGCAGTGGGGGCTGCGGCGCTGTGCTCCTCGTGCATGGCATAGACGGTCTGGTATTTCTCGGGGTCGCCCTGGTAATCGGTGATGTAGGGAGGCAGGGGCACATGGCCTGCCTCGTGCATGGCGCCATCCAGGGTACGGCCGCCCAAAGGCTCGAAGCGCACCAAGCGGCCGCCCTTGGAATCATCCACAAAACTCTCGACGGTGCCGCGCAAAATCACGGGAGCGTCTGTGGGGGCGTGGAGGCCGCCGGCGCGGTACTCGATGGTGGCGCCGGGCTTCAGGCGCCGGCCGGGATTCACCAGGCACTCCCACACATGGCCCAGAGGATCGATGTCTTCGCGGCGGGTGAGCAGCAACGTCTCGCAGACCGCGCCCGTGGGCTTGCGGCCCACCAGGCGCGCAGGCAGCACACGGGTTTTGTTGGCCACCAGAAGATCGCCGGGCTCCAGATAGTCGCAGATGTCGGTGAAGATGCGATGGGTCACCTCGCCTGTGGCGCGATCCAGCACCAAAAGCCTGCAGGAGTCGCGGGGCTCGGCGGGAGACTGGGCGATGAGGGTATCGGGAAGGTCGTAATCAAAATCGTCGGTTTTCACAGCAGGCCAATCAATTATAGGAGTGACAATCCAAAGAAATGAAGCGCCTGGTCACAGGGAGGCGTCGCCAGGCCGCAGGTAGAAGGTCATGCGACCCGGCGCTTCGAGGCGCCTTGGGCATCGCAGCGGCTCGTTAAGCTCCTTTGCCGCCAAAGAACACCAGGAAGAGCACCAAAAGCACGATAATGGCGGCAGCCACTACCAGGATGAAGGCGATGCGGCTGGTGCGGGTGCGCTGACGAAGCTCGTGCTCGTCGGCTGCCAGCGAGTCTACCTGGGCTTGCTGGAGCACGGCGGCCGCATTGTCGTCTGCCAGCTGCTCGAGGAGCTCTTGGGTCTTCTCGGGCGTATGGTGGATGTCGTTGGCCTCTGCGATGGCTTGCTCGGCCTCCTCTTTGGTCTTGGCGGTCTGGGCCAACCGGGCTTTGAGCGTCTTGAGATGCTTTTGCACCTCGATGACCTCGTCTTCTGCCGCCTGCTCGGCCGACTTTGCCGCATCTTCCATGCCTTCGAGGGTGTGGGCTTGCTTTTTAGCTTCGCGCTTGGCCGAGTCAGCCGCCTCCTGAGCGCCCTCCAGCCTGCGCTGGGCCTCATCTACTTGACGCTCCGCGGCGCTGATGGAGGCGCTGCTTTCATTGGGGGCCACCTGAGCGTCTTCCTGCGCTTTGGAGAGCCTGGCCATCTCTGCGGTGATCTCTGCCCTGAGATCGGCCAGCTGCTGCGGCGTGGCCTCGTCGTCGTGCTGAAGGTCGCTCAGATCCCCCTGCAGGCGGTTGAGGCGCTGGCGGGAGTTGTCCACCGCTTTGTGTGCCGCGCTCACGCGGCTATCGCGCCTGCCGATAAGATCGCGCAACGAGTTCTGGGCAGCCTTGAGGTCGCGTTTGGCGCCGGAGAGGGCCCGGGCCGCATCCTCAGAAGAGGCCTTGGCATTCCGCGCCAGCTTTTCATAGGGGCGCAGGTCCTTGGCGTTTTTTGCCTTGAGCTTATCGAGGGCCTCTTGCAGCTGGGCTTCTTGCTCTTGGGCTGCTTCCTGCTCCTCTTCCAGCGAGGCGATGGAGGCCAGCGACTCCTCGATGACCTCGCTGTTCTCATTGATTATCTGGTCGTAGCGAGCCTCCACATCTTGGCGATGCTCCACTTCCTGGGTGCGCGACTCGATAGAGCTCTTTAGCTCCTCCAGGCGCCCCCTCGCTTGCGCATGGGCGCGTTTGGCCTGGTTGACAGCCTTAAAGGCCGAAAGCCCGCTGGCCGTCTCTTGCCCCAGGGCGCCGGCTGCCTTGCGCGCGCCGTCCACCGCCGAGCCCGCCACCGCCTTGAGCTTCGAGGCTGCGCTGGACTCCTCGTCCTCCTCTGGGCCCCCGACCTCATCTGCTGCCGAGAAACCCTCCTCGCCGGGTTGAGACTCTAGGTGGGAAGGCTCGCCCTTCTCGGCAGGGGAGCTAAGGTCTGCCTGGGAGTCAGAGGCGGGTTGGGCGCCGATAGACTCCTCTGCAGTATCTTGTGAAGATGGCGCATCTGGGGCCGTCGCGTCGCCAGATTTGGCACCATGGGATGTCGAGGTGTCAAAAGGTGCGTGGCCGTCGCGAGGGTCGAGCGCGTTATCGTCGTTGGGTGTGGGCATGATACCTCCCAAGAGTGTGCGGGTCTCTTTTATGGTACCCGCCCAGCGGTCTGAGTGAGCCCTTCTGGGCCAGGCTGCGTTCAACCATCATGGAGGCAGGCAGATGAGCGAGCTGTTTTCTTTTGATATCGAGGCGGAGGACCCTCAAACCGGGGCCCGTGCGGGCGTGTTTCATGCTGCCCATGGCGACATTCCCACCCCCATCTTCATGCCAGTGGGCACCAAGGCTACGGTAAAGGGCATCCTGCCAGACACGCTCAGAGAGATCGGCGCCAAGGTCATCCTGGCCAACACCTATCACTTGAGCCAGCGGCCTGGCCCAGAGCTTATCGACGGGATGGGCGGCCTTCATGTCTGGGAGCGCTGGGACCGGCCCATCTTGACCGATTCCGGTGGGTTCCAGGTCTTCTCCCACAACGAGCACGTGAAGCTCTCCGACGACGGCGTCACCTTTAGGGTGGTGGACTACGACGGCTCCTACGTCACCTGGACTCCCGAGGAAAACATGCGCATCGCCCAGCTTCTGGGCTCAGACATCTGCATGCAGCTGGATGTGTGCCCGCCCTATCCCTGCGACCGTGCCTACCTCGAGCGTGCGGTGGACCTCTCCAGCGCTTGGGCCGAGCGCTGCTTCGCGGCCCATACGCGTCCCGATCAAACGCTCTTTGGCATCGTGCAGGGCGGCATGGACCTGTCCCTTCGCCGGGAGAGCCTCCATCGCCTGGAGACCATCGGCGACTTTAAAGGCTATGGCATAGGCGGCTACTCGGTGGGCGAGAGCCACCAGACCATGTTCGAGAGCCTGGCGCCCCTCTGCATGGAGTACATGCCTCGAACCAAGCCCCGCTACCTTATGGGAGTGGGCAACCCTCGCACGCTGGTGGAAGGTGTGGGCATTGGCGTCGATATGTTCGACTGCGTGCTGCCCACTCGCACCGCTCGCCTGGGCACCGCCTTCAGCGACGAGGGCCGCATGAACCTCAAGAACGCCCGTTTTGCCAAAGACGACCGCCCCATTGGCACAGATTGCGGGTGCCCCGCCTGCACCCAGGGCTTCTCCCGCAGCTATTTACATCATCTTATCAAGCAAAAAGAGATGCTGGGCGGCATCTTGCTGTCCATTCACAACCTCTGGTACCTGCTGGATCTCATGCGCCGAGCCCGGTGTGCCATCATCGACCACTCTTACAAGGCGTTTCAGGAAGCCTACCTAGACCGACTGGGCGATGCCCGAGACTTTTAGGTTTCGCAAAGGCGCCGGCACCCTCGGCGGGTGCGCCGGAGTGCCATACTAACAAGAGCACGGCAGCCAAAGGGTTGCTGGATCGGGGGCCACGGGTTTCTCGGCAGCGCGGCATGAGCTGTCTCACCGCACGCCGAGAAGGTCGCAGCCCCGGTGGCTGCCAGAGGTGTCTTGCAAGAAGAGGGGAGGGCTATGCCCGGTTTATACGCCAGTGATCGCTGGAAGGTGCGCGCACAAAACCCGGAGGCTGCCCGCTTCCTCAAGGACGCCTATGGGCTCGAGGGCTTGGTGGCTCGGGTGCTGGCGGCCAGAGGCATCACTGATCCTGAGCAAGTGGAGACCTATCTCTCGCCCTCTCTTGCCAGAGACTGGCATGATCCGTCAGAGATCCCCGGGCTCGAAGCGGTGGCCCAGCGGGTGGAGCAGGCCATAGTCGCTGGCGAGTCCATCGCAGTCTTTGGCGACTTCGATGTGGACGGCATGAGCTCGGCTTCGCTTCTGTGTTTGGCGCTGCGCGAGTTTGGGGCCAGGGTGCATGCCTTCATCCCCCACAGATTTGGGGAAGGCTACGGTCTTTCTGAGCAGGGCATGGCCCGGGTGATCCAGCAGTGCGACCCCTCGTTGGTGGTCACCGTAGACAACGGCATCTCCTCTGCGACAGAGGTGGACTATGTGCGCTCGCTGGGTATCGACGTGGCGGTCACAGACCACCATGAGCCTGGGGCTCAGGTGCCCCAGGGAGTGCCGGTGGCAGATCCCAAGCTAGATCCCCATAACTACTCTCGCGATCTGGCCGGCGTAGGCGTGGCGCTCAAGCTGGTGCAAGCCGTGGGCCGGCGTGTGGGCCAGCCCGAGCTCTGGCGCAATTACCTAGATTTGGCCAGTCTGGGCACAGTGAGCGATATGATGGAGCTCACTCGTGAAAACCGCGCGCTGGTGACCGAGGGCATCGCCCAGATGCGCCAAGGCCTGCGTCCGGGTTTGGTGGCCCTGGCCCGCACGGCACGCACGGATATCGCACGCATCAATGCAGATAACCTGCCTTTTTCCTTGGTGCCGCGCTTGAACGCCGCCGGCCGCATGGGCCAAGAGGACGTGGCCTTCAACCTGCTGCTCACCTCTGATCCTGTGGAGGCAGAGGCCCTCGCCTCCGAGCTGGAATCCATCAACGCCTCCCGCCGCTCCATCGAAAGCGAGATGGCTGCCGAGGCCTTCGCCCAGGCAGAGGAGGTATATGAGGAGGGGCCCTGTGTGGTGCTGGCCCACGAGGGGTGGCATGAAGGCGTCAAGGGTGTGGTCGCCAGTCGCGTGGCCAACCGCTACAAGGTGCCCACGCTGCTTTTCACCATCAAAGACGGCATTGCCTCTGGCTCTGGCCGCTCTGTGGGCCAAGTGGACCTGTTCCACGCTGTGGAGTCCTGCTCCGATCTGTTGCTGCGCTTTGGTGGTCATCCCAAGGCGGTGGGCGTCACTTTGGAGGCAGACAATCTTCCCCAGTTCAAAGAGCGCCTCACTGCGTGGCTCGATCAGGTGGACCCTGCGGAGTTCTTGCAGGTGGACGAGGTTGCCTGCACCGTGCGCTTAAGCGAGCTTAGCCTGGGTGCCGTGGCTTCACTGGATCTCTTGCGCCCCTTTGGCCAGGGCAACCGCGAGCCGCTTTTTGCTGCCTGTGGCCTTACTTTGCGAGGGGCAAGCCCCGTGGGTGCTCAGGGCGACCACGTGCACTTCTATGCCACCGACGGCATCACTTCTCTGCCCGCCATCATGTTCCGGGCCCCCAACGTGGCGCGGGTGCTTGCTTGGGAAGGCGTGGTGGACCTGGTCTTCGAGGCTACGGTGGAGCAGTGGCAAGGAAAATCAAAAGTCAAGCTTATGGTGCGGGACATCCTCTTCCGGGACGAGCAGCCCCAAGACCCCGGCGACCAGCAGCTCATAGAAGAGCTCTTTGCCTCTCCGGCTGCCCAAGACGCCGCTGCCGAGCAGACCGCAGTCTTCGCCGCCCGTCTGCCTGAGGCTGCTTTGGCCCTTTCGCCCGAGCCCTCGTTGGGCTCCCTTCCTCTGGAGGGGCTCACGGCTAAGCTCAAGGGTGCCTTCATTGGCGATCATGAGCTTTTGCCCTGCCAGGCCCAGGTGCTCGATGCCTTGGCCCAGGGCAAAAGCTGTCTGGCCATCATGGCCACCGGCCGCGGCAAGTCCCTTATCTTCCAGCTCCATGCCGCGCGCCTGGCCCTCAAGGAGCATAAGTCCAGCATCTTTGTCTATCCGCTGCGTGCCTTGGTAAATGACCAAGCCTTTCACCTAGAGGAGAGCTTTGGGGCCCTAGGCCTCAAGGTGCGCGTCCTCTGTGGCGAGACGCCTCAGGAGCAGCGCGACGAGATCTTTGGCCAATGGGCTGCAGGGCAGCTGGACACTCTGCTTACCACGCCGGAGTTTCTGGCGATCCACAGCGCTCAACTGGCCCAAGCGCCGGTGGGCTTCGTGGTCATCGACGAGGCCCATCACGCCGGCCAGTCCAAGGGCGGCAATCGCGAGGCTTATCAGGAGCTTCCCCGCGTCCTTCAGGAGCTGGGCGACCCTCAGGTGCTGGCCTGCACCGCTACGGCCACCAGCGCGGTGGCTCAGGAGATCTGCCGTCTGGCCTCCATTGATGCCGTCTTTACCGATCTGGCTTCCCGCGACAATCTCCATCTGGTAGATGAGCGCAATCCCGATGATGTGATAGCCTGCGCGGCCTCCCATCTTTCTGCCCAGCAGAAAGCCATCGCCTATACCAACACCCGCGACGCTGCCGTGCGGCTTGCCCGAGAGTTGCGTCGCCGGGTGCCCGAGTTGGGTCATCGCATCGCCTTCTACCATGGCGGCATGACCCGCACTCAGCGCCTGGAAGTAGAGCAGGCGTTCCGGGCTGGCAGGCTTTCCTGCATCGTGGCCACCTCGGCCTTTGGCGAGGGCGTCAACCTGCCCGATGTGCGCTCCGTCATGCTGTGCTCGTTGCCCTATGGGCGCGTGGAGTTCAACCAGATGAGCGGCCGTGCGGGCCGCGATGGCCAGCCCGCAGAGGTGTGCTTGCTTTATGGCTCTGCCGACATCGCTACCAACCAGGCAGTCCTTGGCGCTGCAGCCCCTTCGCGCCAGGTGCTGGTGGCCCTCTATCGCGCCTTGCGCACTTTAGAAGACCCCACAAGCCACAGGCTGGCCTTTGACGCTTCCCAGATACTGGGACTCGCGCGTTCCATCGACAGCTCTGCCACCTTGACGCCAGGGGCACTCGAGCAGGGAGTGGCTGTCTTTAGCGAGCTGGGGTTTTGCTCGGTAGATGGCTTTGGAGAAGATCGTGTGATCACCATGGTGGACAGCGCTGGCCGCATGGATCTGCTCTCCTCGGCACGCTATAGCGAAGGTGTGGCGGAGCAGCACGCGTTTGGCGAGTTCGCCTCTTGGGCTTTGGAAGCCACGGCTTCTGAGTTGGAATGCGCCGTCGACAGACCCATCGCGCCCGCAGAAGACGTGCCCCTTCCTTAGGGGAGTTTGAAAGCTTACGGTAACTAGCGATACTCTTAAGGACGTGAACGTTTCAGGCGTCGCATCACGGCGCCTTGCCTCTGCGGTCTCCTTTAAGGTGGCCCTTGAGGGAGACTCATTTCAGGGAGGGGAGCCATGACCGAGATAAGCGCTGCCACGCAGGCACGACCCATGCCTAAGGTAGGGGCTGACAGCTACCCGCAACTGCGCAGCACCTGCGAGTCCTACATGACTCCCGAGGCCATGGACCAGGTGGAGAAGGCCTATCTCTTTGCAGCAGACTTCCACTCAGAGCAAAAGCGCCGCAGCGGCGAGCCCTACATCAATCATCCGGTAGAGGTGGCGCTTATCCTCGCTCACGACCTGCGCATGGATGCGGATGTGGTCTCGGCCGCGCTGCTCCACGATACGGTGGAAGACACTCCGGCTACCAAGGAGCAGCTCATCGAGCTTTTTGGCGAGACTGTGGCAGATCTGGTGGACGGTGTGACCAAACTCACCAACATCGATGTCAACTCCATGGACGAGAAGCAGGCTTTGAATCTGCGCAAGATGTTTCTGGCCATGTCCAAAGACATCCGCGTGGTGATCATCAAGCTGGCAGACCGCCTGCACAACATGCGTACGCTGGCGGCCTTAAAGCCTGATCGCCGCCAGTTCAAAGCCCGCGAGACCATGGATGTCTATGCGCCCTTGGCAGACCGTCTGGGCATCAGCTCTATCAAATGGGAGCTCGAAGACCTTTCCTTCTTCTACTTGGAGCCTGAGGAGTATCAGCGCATCGCCCGCATGGTGCAGGAGTCTCGCGAACAGCGCGTAGCCTCCACCAATGAGGCCATCAAGGTGCTGGATGACGAGCTTAAAGCTGCCGGTCTCTCGGGCTATCAAATCAGCGGCCGCGCCAAGCACCTTTGGTCCATCTACCAAAAGATGCAGCGCAAGGGCAAAGACTTCACCGACATCTACGACCTTATTGCCCTGCGCGTCATCACAGAGACGGTGGGGGACTGTTACAGCGTCTTGGGCGCGGTTCACAGCCTGTGGCACCCGCTGCCCGGCCGTTTCAAAGACTATATCGCCACCCCTAAGCCCAATCTCTATCGCTCGCTGCATACCACGGTAGTGGGGCCCGAAGCCCGGCCCATTGAGATTCAAATTCGCACCAA
Source organism: Muricaecibacterium torontonense (assembly GCF_004793925.1). Taxonomy (NCBI): domain Bacteria; kingdom Bacillati; phylum Actinomycetota; class Coriobacteriia; order Coriobacteriales; family Atopobiaceae; genus Muricaecibacterium; species Muricaecibacterium torontonense. The sequence continues at coordinate 43,578 of NZ_SRYE01000005.1, forward strand.
AGAGATGCATGAGCAGGCCGAATACGGCATCGCCGCCCACTGGCTCTACAAGAGCGCCGGCAACTCCAACGGCGTCATGGCCCAAGACGACCAATCCATCGACTCCACCATCTCCCACATCCGCCGCTCCCTCGACTGGGCGGTGGAGGGCGAGATCGACGATCCCAGCCGCTACCTGCATGATTTGCGCGTGGACCTCTTTGACGAGGAGATCTTCATCTTCACCCCCAAGGGCGAAGTCATGAGTCTGCGGCGCGATTCCACGCCGCTGGACTTCGCCTATGCCGTCCACACCGAGGTGGGGAACCACTGCGTGGGCGCCAGGGTCAATGGCTCGGTGGTCCCGCTCACCTATCACCTCGAGATGGGCGATCGCGTGGAGATCCTCACCAACAAGAACTCCAAGCCCTCCGCCGACTGGGTGAACATCGTGCGCACCCCCTCGGCCCGCGCCAAGATCCGCAAGTACTTCTCCAGCGCCAACAAGAGCGCCGACGCCGAGCTGGGACGCTCCATGTTGGCTGTGGAGCTGCGCAAAAAGGGATACGGCATCTCCACACGCCGTTCGGTGCGCGCCATTGCCAAGGTGTGCGAACAGCTTAAATTCCCTGGCCAAGACGAGCTTTTCGCCGCCATCGGTTCCAACAAGCTCTCACCCAAGAGTGTGGCCAACAAGGTGGAGCAGATTCTTGAAGAGGGCTCGCCGGCCCAAATCGCCGCTGCCGAGAAGGCCACCCAGCAGGCTCGGGAACGCCAAAAGGTCTTCACCGAAGACCGCCCCATGCTCCCCACACACGCAGCCCAGCGCGCCCAGCGCGACCTCTCGAAACGCCAGCGCAACAGCTGCGGCGTAGTGGTGAAAGACGATCCGGACCTGCTGGTGCATCTGGCCCATTGCTGCAACCCTGTGGCTGGCGACGAGATCGTGGGATTCATCACCCGCGGCCGCGGCGTATCGGTGCATCGCGCCAGCTGCCCCAACGTCAAGGGCCTCATGGTACATCCTGAGCGCCTCATCGAAGTGGCTTGGGACACTTCGATGAGGCGCCACCCAGTTCCAGGTGGAGATCGTGGTAGAAGCCACCGATCGCATTGGCCTTCTCAAAGACGTCACCATCGCCATTGGCGACGCGGGCGGCAACATCCTTTCAGCTGCCACTCAGGTCTCTTCCGACGGTTTTGCCCGCCTGCGTTTCTTGGTACATATCTCAGACGCCAGCTTGCTCGACCCTCTCCTGGCCGCAGTAAGCCGCGTGCCCAGCGTCTATGACGCCCGCCGCATCATGCCTGGCGAGGGCGCCAACCAAATGAAACGGAGAGTCTAGCCATGGAAGACACTGCTGCCTCCACTGCAGCCAACACCCCTGCCCAGAACAACCAACCTCAAGAGTCAGAAATCACCGATCCTTCCGACACCCATGTGGAGATCCGGGCCTTTACCGTGGGACCCATCGAGACCAACTGCTACGCACTCATTTCCGACGGCCACGGGCTGGTGGTGGATCCCGGCGCTGCCGGTGCGGCCATCGCCCAGCACTTGAGTGACGTCACGGTGGATCTGGTGGTCGCCACTCACGGCCATGGCGACCATGTGGGCGGAGTGAAGGCTCTTATCGGCGCTTTGGGCGGCAACGTGCCTTTTGCCATTGGCGCTGCCGATGCCGAGCGTGCCATGAAAGCCGGAGGCGTGGGCAACCTGGGCGTGGCCTACGATGACGATGCGCCTGAGCCTTCCCGCGTGCTTCATGAGGGGGACACCATTACGGTGGGCGAGGTCACGCTGGTGGTAGTGGATGCTCCCGGTCATACCGAGGGCGGCATTGTCCTGTTGGGGGACGGCATCGCCTTCACTGGCGACACGCTCTTCAAAGGCACGGCCGGACGCACCGACTTCCCCGGCGGCGACGCCGACACCTTGGCTGCCACGCTCGAGCGACTCAAAGGCCTTCTGCCTGCCGACACCGTCATTTTGCCCGGCCATGGCGACGCTTCCACTATGGAGGAGGAGTTGGCCTCCAACCCCTTCTTACAATAGGGAAGCCCACTGAGCGTTGCGCAGGCGCCTGCTTTTGCTAGAATAAGTACTCGCGACTCGCCCGAGTGGTGGAATGGCAGACACGGAGGTCTCAAAAACCTCTGAGCTCGCGCTCATGTGAGTTCGAATCTCACCTCGGGCACCATGAAAACATGCAGGTCATCGTCTGGTTTGGCGGTGACCTGTTTTCTTGTTTGATTATGCAAAATCGGCTGAAGCGCCGCACTGGGTCGCAAGGCGCTTGCGAAGGTGCGCGAAGTGCATCAACTATGAAAAATTCACGCCATAAGAGGCGTGGCTGCAATGGGCAACGCGTGTGCCCATTGCCGATAATGCTCTAATAACGCGAATAGGAGCATTTGGGGCATCTCCACCACAGCTTATTAGTGAGGATATGGAGAATGGGGCGAATAGGTAGGGGCTATAGTTCCCCAACCAGGTCATCTACCTGCGCCTAGCAACCAACGGGCGCCTGAAATAAGTCAAAAATGAAGCCGCCGGTTGGTAGAATGAGCACCCTTGCACCTGCATAGTGAAGCCAGCGTTCTTCCCCAGATGGCCTGTGCACAGCCCAGGCCGGAAGCATGTGCACTGCTCGTCCAACCTCTGAAAGGCACATTATGAGCTTTCGTACCAACCTCTCCTACCTGCGCATGAGCCGATCCATGACCCAAGAGCAACTGGCCATGTTGTTGGGGGTTTCTCGGCAGTCGGTGACCAAGTGGGAGTCCGGCAAGTCTGCGCCCGAGATGGACAAGCTCTTGAAGCTCTGCGAGATCTTCTCCTGCACCCTGGATGAGCTGGTTTGCGGCGATCTTACCAGCCGAGAAACCCAAAACATTCCACCAGCCAGCTCGGCGCCGGTGGACCTTTGCGGCTACGATGAGGAGCGCACCGGCTTTGCCTGGAGCATCTCGCTGGGCGTGGGCTGCTTCATTCTGGGGCCGGCGCTGCTGTGCCTGATCCAATCCGCTGGCGATGTATTGGGAATAGCCGCCAAAACCTCTGAGACAGCGGGTGCCATAGGGCTGCTCGCACTGGTGGCAGTGGGCTTGGCGCTCATCATTCCTGCAAGCATGAGGCATGCCGCCTTTGTGAAGGATCATCCCTACATCGAAGACTTCTACACGGCTCAAGAGCGCGAGCAATGTCAAGAGAGCTTCATTCGCCACCTGGTGGGAGGCATCTTGCTCATCTTGGCAGGGGTGGGCATCTGCATACTCATCGAGAGTCTCCTGGCCAAAGACACGCTAGGTGCGGGTTTGCTGTTGGGCTGCGTGGCTCTAGGAGTATGGTCCATCATCTACGGCTCGATGCTCAGGGGCGGTATGGATATCGATTCCTACAACTCCCAATCGGCGGAGTTTGCAGAAATCCCTGTGGCCAACGATGGCGGCCTCACGCCCAAAGGCCGCCGCGATCGCATCGCCGGAGGTCTCTGCGGCGCCATCATGCTCATCGCCACCATCGCAGGGCTGGTCATGCTCTTCGTACCGGGCTATGCAACCCCCTATTTCTGGTTGGCCTGGCCTATCGGCGGCCTGCTGTGCGGAGTGGCCAGCAATCTCACTTCAGCCTTTGTGGCAGAAGGCTGAGGTGTCCAGAGCCCATCGGGTTTCAGAGGAGCGCCTGCCGCCTGCGGGAATGAAGCCTCCCACAGGCGCTCTCCAGCGTTGCAACTCATCAAAAGCAGGAACCCATCCCGGGCTATTCAACTAGGGTGAGCCGGGGCTTCTCGGCAGTGAGGATGTCTTGAGCGGTCACTGTGCCCCCAAGGAACTCGCCAATCAAGGACCCTAGGTCGGCCAAGGCTGCTTCGAGGTCCTGGGAGCGTGCCGGATCCACGTTCTCGATGACTAAAAAGGCGTCACGGGAATGGTCGGTAAGCGCCGTGCGCTGGCCGTCTCTCCAGTTGAGGCATCGGCATACCGCGCCCGCGTCGTCTCGATAGCACACCTCACCCGCCAGCGTGGGATCCTCAGCATCTTCGCCTAGGGGCAAAAACCCGTCGCCGCCCTCTGTGACACCTAGGCGCAGATCGCCCTCGAAGGCGTTGACGTCCTCGCCGCCCACCGGGAAGGCGTGGCGCAGGCTCACGATGTTGTACAGATCCACCGAAGGCGTGATGGGCTCCACCGGCTTGTCTTTGAGCACGCTGCGAAAGAGGTTCTCCACCGAGCAGCGGGCCCCACGCTTGGTCTTGAACTTCTTATAGGCGTCGCGCCATACCTTGATGGGCGCATTCTCAGAGAGGGCAGGCGAGTCCAGGTGGCGTGTTGCCTGGGTGTTTGCCTGGCTCAACAGCGTGGCGATACGCGCGCGGTCTTCCTGGCTCACCTCGTGGGCCGACTTCATGTCGCGCACGACTATACATCCTACTGAGGCTTCTGGAAAAAGATCCCAAAATGATGGTTCGATCACAAAAGACTGCATGACGCACTCCCTTCTCGGCCTGCAAAGACCGAGTTCGACGGTTGTCCCAATCTCGCTCGGCCGGCTGCAGCCACCCTAAGAGTGCCGGCGTCTCGACCTAGTCCTAGAATACCATGGAGTATCTTGCTAAAAACCTTTGCCTTGCCGAGAAGCTCGCATCTTCCCAGGCGGTATCATCTTCCTCGTCCCTGGGCATCCAGCGCCAAAAGCTGTGGCGATTCTTTGTGTCGTCCAAAGGTTGTAGCCCTTGGGGTGGCGGATCTTCTCGGCATGCAGTAGTATGTGTCACTGCGCAGAAACCTCTGCAGCTAAGTGGGACCTTGCGTCCCCACCTGATCGGCGCCTTTAGGCTGCTGGCTGGTTCTTACAAACGCATCTTTCGCCCTTTATGGGCTCACAAGATTTGTCTGTGGACCGGCGGCGCCCCTGTGGAGCCTCCGGTTTTTCTATGCGTCGATGTGGTGCCTCGCATCCTCGCGACGTAGTGACAGGCGATGCAAATCGCCCAGAAAGGTAGGTGTTTTAACATAGCCAAGAACGATGGACCTCGCATTAACGGCCAAATCAACGCCCGTACCTGCCGTCTCATTGGCGTCGATGGCTCGCAGCTCGGCCTCTTTGGCATTCGCGATGCCCAGCGCATCGCAGACGAGCAAAACCTCGACCTGGTAGAGATCGCTCCCAATGCCGAGCCCCCCGTATGCAAGGTGATGGACTACGGCAAGTACAAGTACGAGCAGGCTATCAAGCAAAAGGCCGCTCGCAAGAACCAGCAAAAGGTCGAGATCAAAGAGATGAAGTTCCGTCCCAAGATCGACACCGGCGACTATGAGACCAAAAAAGGTCACGTGCTGCGTTTCCTCAAGAAGGGCGCGCGCGTAAAAATCACCATCATGTTCCGCGGTCGCGAGATGGCGCATCCCGAGCAGGGTCTCAACGTGCTCGAGCGCCTCGCCGACGACCTCAAGCCCTATGCCACCGTAGAGTCTCAGCCCAAGATGGAAGGCCGCAACATGCACATGCTGGTTGCTCCCATCAAGGGCGCCTTCGACGAGAAGACCCCCGAAGACTCCCAGGATAAGAAGGAGAACTAGTATGCCTAAGATGAAGACCCACAAGGGCACCGCCAAGCGCTTCCGTCGCACCGGCACCGGCAAGATCATGCACGCCAAGGCCTTCAAGAGCCACATCCTCACCAAGAAGTCGCCCAAGCGTATCCGCAGCTTCCGCAAAGAGGAGCTCCTGGAGCCCTGCGACGCCAAGGTCGTCTCCCAGCGCATGGGCAAGTAGCTCGCGCTTTTCCCGTCCCACTCATGTCTTTGACCGCGTTGCGCGGTCCTTTGCGCCGCATCTTGCGGCCCCTGTTAGGAGTTGATTTTCATGGCACGAGTCAAGCGCGCCGTTAACGCCAAAAAGCGTCGTCACACTCTTCAAGAGCGCACCAAGGGCTACTACGGCACTTCTTCGCGCACCCTGCGCGGCATGAAGGAGCAGAGCCGCCACTCCATGCAGTACCAGTACCGCGATCGTCGCAACAAGAAGCGCGACATCCGCAAGCTCTGGATCCAGCGTATCAACGCCGCTGCCCGCATGAACGAGCTCAACTACTCCAACTTCATGCACGGCTTGAAGCTCGCCGGCATCGAGCTGGACCGCAAGGTGCTCGCCCAGATCGCCTACGAGGACGAGGCCACCTTCGCCCAGCTGGCCGAGGTCGCCAAGAAGGCCCTGGCCCAGTAACCTCGCATTGCCAATCGGCCCTGCATCTCTTTGGGTGCAGGGCCGTTTTTTATGCCGAGAAACCCTGCCGCCCAAGGTTGGAGCATATTTCGGCTTAAGGGACCCGGACAGAAAGTGCGCTATCCAATGCAGTAGTGCCCCAGCTAAAGGCTGCAGAATCGCCCCAGCTAAAGGCTGCAGAATCGGGCCGTTACATCCTAGTGGTAGGAGGGCTCGATGAAAAAGGTGGTCTGTGAGGCCTGCAGGACCAAGATGCAGAAGAGAGACAACGCTGGGGCCTACTAAGTACATTTCCTCCGTACATTTCCTCCAGCAGGCGCCTACTAAGTACAATTTAATATGAAACCAACTTTGTGAGCTTGGGTGATGTAATACTTAAATAAAATAAGACGCAGATTTTGGGCGAAATCGGCCTACTAAGTACTTAGTAGGCGCGAAATGGTACTTAGTAGGCATGAAGCGGCGCCCAGTCCAAACCTCATCTGTCCTGCGTTCCCATCTCACAGGCAGGTCTGCTTTTGAACTTCCGTTATTTAGCCGGGGTTTTGCAGTGTGAAAGCAGCCCTGCTTTCACACTGCCCCTCTTCTAGCCGCAAAGAGCACTTGTAAATCATGAAGGTAGATTTGGTCTACAGGTTAAGGGGTGTTGGCGCAGGTCTGACGCAAGTCAACACCCCTAATCACAGCGCACTATCTGTCCTAAAAGCCCATGTTATGTGCCATGCCCGAAGGCCATGGGAGGGGTGGGTCTATCCCTCCTAGCTTCAAACTGCTTCGCTGCGCGAAGAACTCGCTGGGCAAGATAGGCTCCGCCCCTTCAAGAATCTGGCTAGGAGTCCATGTGTTGGCGATGGGCCTCTTCTTTGAAGCTGGGGTCGTCGGGGCCAATGAGTTCATCATTGCCTTGGTCGTCATAATGGTGGAGCAGCACCGGCTGGAAAAGCTTGAGCTTGATCACAAAGACGGCAGACATGGCCACCAACAGGCAAAAGACCGCGATGCGGGGGCCTACCTCCACCTGGGTCATGATGACGGCGCCTAGGCAGAGGGCAGCGGTCCAAAGGTAGATGAGGACTACCGCTTGGCGCTGATCGAATCCTTCGGCAATGAGGCGGTGGTGGATGTGGCCGCGATCGGCTTGGCCCACAGAGACATGGGCGCGCTTACGGCGGACGATGGCCGAGAAGGTGTCGATGATGGGGATGCCGGCGAGCACCAAGGGCAGCAGCAGGGTGGTGATGCCTGCCACGCGGGTGACGGAGAGCAGCGATATGCAGCCCAGGCTGAAGCCTAGTAAGAGCGATCCGGAATCACCCATGAAGATGCAGGCGGGGGAGAAGTTGTAGCGTAAAAAGCCCAGGGTAGAGCCACAGAGGGCCAAGGCAAAGGTGGCGGCGTCTGCTCGACCGGAAAGCATGGACAAGATGAACATGGTGAAACTGGAAATGCAGGTGATGCCCGCTGCGAGGCCGTCCAAGCCGTCGATGAGGTTGACGATATTGGCGAAGGCTACCAGATAGATGATGGTCACAGGGTAGGCCAGGGGGCCTAAGGCGATCTCTGGGCCTCCAAAGGGGTTCACGATATTGCCTATCAAAAGGCCGCTGGCCGCAGCAATGGTGGCTGCCAAGATCTGGCCTATGAGCTTGGGGAGCGGTTTGAGCGACTTGACGTCGTCTACCAGGCCCACTATGAAAATGGCGACCATCGAAGCCACGATACCGTGGTAGGTAACAGAGAGCTTGGGGCTGGACACAAGCACCACCGGCCAACCCAAATAGGTGGTGCCAAGCCATTGCACGACAGCTGCAGCAGCCAAGCCGAGAAAGATGGAGATGCCGCCCATGCGGGGGATGGGATGCGTGTTGACGCGCCTGCGCGAGGGCACATCGATGGCGCCTGCGCGTACGGCAATCCTGCGAGCGGTTGGGGTGGTGATCACGCAACCCAAAAGCGCGGCCAGAAAGACACAGGCATAGGGAAACCACGATAGTAGGGCCACCTGTGCTCCTTTCTAGGGCGCTGCTCGGGCGCGCCTGTCATTGTCTTGGAGCTCTTAGTGTACGTCAGGCGAGCTTCTTCCCCAAATGCCCCCACAGACCTTGCGAGCTCGTAAAGGCCCGCCTGGGCATCCAGATGCCGTTTTCCGCAGAAATGGTAGCGTTTACGGTCTTCTGGAGCGTGCTCGTGACTAAAAAATAAGGGTTGGGTAAGATGAGGTTGTCGATCTTCGCGGTACAAACTGGGTGAACCGACAAGTTTTTTCAGGGAGTCCGCATCTCGATCTCAGTACAGGTATCCTCCGTTGATGAGGAAGCTGGAACCGACGACGAGGACACCCACCTGTGAGAGGTGGGTTCATTATCGTCCCGCGAGGTCGACTAGCAATTACCAGGCCAGGATGCATTCTTTTTAGCATCCTGGCCTTTTACATTGACAGCTTTGCCTGTGGTCTGCCATACTCAGCGATGCACTTCCCAAGGGGACGTAGCTCAGCTGGGAGAGCGCTGCCGTCGCATGGCAGAGGCCGAGGGTTCGATTCCCTTCGTCTCCACCACATACTTCAAGGCGCAATGCCTTTTTAAGAGGACGCTTGAGCAGAGCGTCCTTTTTTAGTTTGGAGCCCCTATGGCGCAGCTTCTCGACCCCGCTCTCTATCGCCAATGCACCCTGTGCCCTCGCAGGTGCGGCGTTGACCGCACGGCAGGTCAACGCGGTCTTTGCGGCATGACGTCCCAGATCAAAGTGGCGCGTGCGGCACTTCATTATTGGGAGGAGCCTCCCATCTCGGGAGAGGCCGGCTCTGGAGCCATCTTCTTCTCAGGATGCCCCATGGGCTGCGTCTTTTGTCAAAACCATGAGATCAGCTCTGGTGGCTTTGGGGTTGAGATAAGCGAGGGGCGCTTGGCAGCCATAATGCTCGAGCTGCAAGCCCAAGGAGCGCTCAACATCAATCTGGTTACCGCCCTTCACTTTGCACCCACGGTGGCTGCGGCAATCGCACGGGCCAAAGAGGCCGGGCTCATGCTGCCCATCCTTTGCAATAGCTCGGGTTTTGAGGATCCCCAGCTTATCTATGAGTTGGAACCCTACATCGACATCTGGCTTCCTGACTTCAAATACGCCTCAAGCCAGGTGGCTCAGCGTTTCTCGGCAGCCCCAACCTATCCCGAGGTGGCAACAGCCGCATTGCGCGCCATGCATGAAGTGACGGCTGCCAAAGGAGGGCGAGTGGAGCGCGAGGACGGCACGCTTGCTCAAGGCATTGTGGTGCGCCATCTGGTGATGCCCGGTCACACCCAGGATTCCTGCACGGTGCTTGACCGCGTATGGGAGATTTGCGGCAATGATTGCGATCTTTCGGTCATGAACCAGTACACCCCCAACGAGCGATGCCGGGCCCGCGATGACGAGCTGGCGCTCACAGTGAGTTCAGAAGAGTACGAACTGGTGCTCGATCATGCCGACGACCTGGGATTTGAGCGCCTGTGGTGGCAACAAGGCGGCACGGTGTCAGAGAGTTTCGTGCCCTCTTTCGACACCACGGGAGTGGAGGGCCCGGAGCTGTAGTCTCAAAAGCCTTCCGTCGGGGGACCCAACATAGATATGTTTACCTGCCACAGACCGTTGATTTATGAACGAATCCCTCATTTACGTCTCCGAGTTTTACAGAGATTGGGTAAAGCCCTTTTGTCCATCAGGCTTCAGGGTATAGACCACGCCAGATGATCGTGTCTGGCATCTTAGGAGGAGACATGTTCGATTACTTCGACCGTGACCAAGAGACTCAAGAATCCAAGAATCTCGACCGTCCCCAAGAGATGACCGAGGCTGAGCAGGAGGCGCTTGACAACCGCCACGAGGCTGCCAAGAAGCACCGCGAGACGCTCAACGCCGCTCGGGCAGACATGATCGAGAACGAGGAGAAGGGTTATCTTCGTCAAACGCAGTACGACTCTGACTATGAGACCACGCGCGATGAGGAGATCGGCCGTTAGCCTCAACTGTCGGCAGGGCGCCCACTTGTGCGCGCCCTCTTTTGTGAGGAGCCAACATGGCATATATCTATGATGAGCCGCTTAACAACCGTTCTGGTATTGGCGGCAAAGAAAAGATGGAGCGCGAAGAGGCCGTCAAGGCCGAGCACGAGCAGCTCGAGGAGCACGAGGGCAAGCTCGAGCATAGCCTTGAATCTGAGCGCGAGGCCGATAAGGCCGAGGCCAAAGCAGCCAAGGATGTCCTGGTCGCCGAGATGGAGGCTGAGGACAAGTAGCCTCGACCTCAACAGATTGGGAGACCTATGGCAGATCAGAACAACTCGCTCACTGATCAAGAGCGTGCCGAGCTAGAGCAGCTGCGTGCCGAGAAGGCCGCCCGCCAGGAGCAGGAAGCTGCTCAAAGGGAGCGTGCCGAGTTAGAGCGGCTGCGTGCCGAGAAGGTCCAGCAGGCTCAGCGAGCCGCGGAAGACGCTCAGCTCGAACAGGCACGTCAGCGTATGGAGCCAGACGATGATCTGCGTATGCCAGTGGCTCAAAAGATCGTGCTGGCCATTTGTTTTGTATTGCTTATCGCCGGCATCATCTATGTAGTTACCGCCCCAAAGTAGGCTTTGCTATAAGCTGCGGGCTTTGCGCCAAGGCACTCCCTATGAGTGCCTTGGCGCTTTTTTGTAGAAGGGAGCAGCATCGATGGCCGACATCTCTGAAGCAGCCGTTGCGCAGTGGCTCCGGTCCCTTAAACGAGACGCTGATTTAATTGCAACCCTATGTCCGCTTGATACTTAGGGCCGTAACAATTGCGCAAGCGCGTTACTATGGAAGGTATTCATGCCTTTCTAAGGCCTTGCGCTTTCAAGCTTTCTGACTGGAGGACCAATGTCCCTCACTGATCGCACCGTACCTACCGACGTGGCTCTCAACACAGACCTCTATGAGCTCACTATGGCTCAGGGGTTTTGGGAGGCCGGCATGACAGACACCCACGGTGCCTTCACGGTGTTCTTTCGCGAGAATCCCTTTGGCGGGGGTTATACCATAGCCTGCGGTACGGGCCAAATCGCAGACCTGGTAGAGAACTTCAAGTTCGCGCCAGACTCCATTGAGTACCTGCGCTCCCTTGAGGCCCCCGGCGGCGGCCCTATGTTCAAGGAAGAGTTCTTGGACTATTTGGCCGGCTTCTCCATAGATCTGGACATCTATGCGGTGCAAGAAGGCGACATCGTATTTCCTCGAGAGCCTTTGGTACGCGTCCAAGGGCCCATCATTGCCTGCCAGCTTATCGAAACTGCGCTGCTCAACCTGGTGAATTTCCAATCCCTGGTGGCTACCAAGACCGCCCGCGTGGTACAGGCAGCCGAAGGTCACGCAGTAAGCGACTTTGGCCTTCGTCGTGCTCAAGGTCCTGATGGCGGCTTGGCTGTGGCACGTGCCAGCTATATTGGTGGCGCCAGTTCCACTTCCAATGTGCTCGCAGGAAAGATATACGGCATTCCGGTCTTTGGCACCCATGCCCATAGCTGGGTCATGGCCTTTCCTAAAGAGATAGACGCCTTTCGTGCGTTCGCCAAGTCATTTCCCAAGAACTGCGTGCTGCTGCTCGATACCTATGACGTGGTGCAGGGCATAGAGAACGCCATCGTGGTGGCCAAGGAGATGGAGGCTGCAGGCGAGCGTCTGGCTGCCGTGCGCATCGACTCTGGGGATCTGGCGAAGCTCTCCAAGATGGCCCGTGCGCGTTTTTACGAAGAGGGCCTGGACTACGTAAAGATCAGCGCATCCAATGACTTGGATGAATACACCATTCAGTCCCTCTTTGCCCAGGGCGCCCCCATCGACTCCTTTGGGGTAGGTACTAAGCTGGCCACCTGCGATCCGCAGCCCTCTTTGGGCGGTGTCTACAAGCTCTCCGCCTACAAGAGCGCAGGTCAAAGTCAGTGGCAGCCCACCATGAAGCTCTCTGAGATGGCCTATAAGCGCACTATCCCAGGCGTCCAGCGACTGGTGCGCTACCGCGACGCCGCTGGCGTGCCCATTGGCGACGTGATTATAGATGACGAGTATCGCGATCCCTCCCAAGACGGCTTTGCCGTCAATGTCCTCGACGCAGACACGGTCTATGACTTTCGCGGCGCAGAGGCCTCAGACGTCCTGGTGCCCATGGTGCTGGGCGGCAAGGGTACCGGTGAAAACGGCACCATTGCCCAAGCGCGTCAGCGCTGCCGCGACGCGATGATGTATTTGGATGCGGCCACCCGCCGCTTCCTCAATCCGCAGCTCTATCCTGTAGGGCTCGAGCCCGGTCTCTCTTCTCTTCGCAGCCAACTGGCCCGCGAGGAGCGCGAGCGTGCCAGCCATAGCGAGCGACGAATCTAGCCCTGGGCTCGCCTTTTGCCCCTAGATGCTTCAATGTGCAAAGACCCGGCGCCCAATAGAACCTGCTGCCGGGGGCGTGTCTCAGGATGCTATGGTTTGTTTTGGATAAAATCGCTTACTTTATGAGATCGCGTATCTTGTGATTGCTCTTTTGAGAAGAAAGGATATCCCCATGCCCGAAACCATCGAGGAGCTTGTAAAACAGGCCATTGCTGCAGCTCAGGAAGCCGGTGTGCTGCCTGAGTTTGTGGTGGAGGACGCAGGTGTCGAGCGCCCGGCAGACACCTCGCATGGCGAGTGGACCTCTACGGTGGCACTGCGCTCTGCCCGCTTGGCCCGCATGGCTCCTCCTAAGATCGCTGCGGCCATCGTAGAATACCTGCCTGCCTCTGACGAGATTGAGAAAGTGGAGATCGCCGGCCCTGGCTTTATCAACTTCTATCTCAACACCGCTGCTCATAACGAGATCTTCGCCGAGGCCCGCGCTGAGGGCCCCGACTTTGGCCGCTCGGATATCGGACATGGTGAAAAGGTCCAGGTAGAGTTCATTTCTGCCAATCCCACCGGCCCTCTCCATGTGGGCCATGGCCGCTGGGCTGCCATTGGCGATTCCCTGTGCAACGTACTGGACTTCGCTGGTTACGATGTGCAGCGTGAGTATTACATCAATGATCACGGTTCTCAGATGGACGTCTTTGGCGAGTCCGTGGCCCAGCGTTACCTCCAGCTGGTGGAGGTCATGGAGAAGTTTGGCCTGGATGCTCAGGGCGCGGTGGACTACCTCATCCAAGACCGCGAGAACTACATCGAGGACGAGGACGATTCTCATCCTGAGACTCACCCCTACATGGACGCCTTCAATGAGGCGCTGGGCGGCAACTCCTACGGCGGAGACTACATCATCAAGATCGCCAAGCACTTCTACGAAGTGGATGGCAACAAGTGGGTGGATGTGGACGAGTCCGTACGCGCCCCTGAGTTCCGCGAGCGCGCCTACCAGCGTCAGCTGGCTGCCATCAAAGAGACCTGCGATTCGGTGCGCTGCCACTTTGATAACTGGAAGAGCGAGCGTGCCTTCTATGTGGAAGACGAGAACGGCGAGAGTCCCATCAGCCGCACCTTCAAGATGATGGAGGACAAGGGCCTTCTCTACCGCACCGATGACGGCGCCCTATGGCTCCGCACCACTGACTTTGGTGATGACAAAGACCGCGTAGTGGTCAAGTCCAACGGCGAGTACACCTACTTTGCCTCCGACGTAGCCTATACCTGGGACAAGCTCACCGAGTATGACTATGAGATCAACATTCTGGGCGCAGACCACCACGGCTACATCAAGCGTGTGCAAGCTGCGGCTGCCGCCTTGGGCTTCCCCGGTAAGTACGAGGTGCTGCTGGGCCAGTTTGTGAATCTGCTTCGCAATGGCGAGCCCGTGCGCATGTCCAAGCGCCGCGGCACCATGGTGAGCTTCGACGAGCTCATCGAAGAGGCCGGCCCTGACGCCACTCGCTACACCCTCATCTCCCGCAGCTCCAACCAGACCATCGACTTTGACATTGAGGCGGTACGCCGTCAGGACAGCTCCAATCCTGTCTACTATGTGCAGTACGCCCATGCCCGCATCTGCTCCATCCTGCGTCGCGCTGCAGGCGTGACCTATGAGGAGGCAGAGAAGATGGGCATGGAAGCCGTAGCTCAAAAGGCTATTGGCGAGGATCCCAACCTCTCTCTGCTCACCAACCCTGCTGAGGCCGAGCTGGCCCGTACTATGTCCAAGTTCACCGACCTTATCGCAGGTTGTGCCCGCGACCGTGCACCCTTCCGGATCACCCACTACGTGCAGGAGCTGGCTTCCAACTTCCATCGCTTCTACAACGAGTGCCAGATCCTGCCCTCTGAGAACAACCCGGTAGACCCCGAGCTTACCCGCGCCCGTTTGGCAGTCTGCGATGCGGTGCGCATCAACCTGGAAGTGGCTCTCAAGCTCATTGGAGTTTCAGCTCCTCACAAGATGTATCGCAACGAAGAGCCCCAAGAGGCATAAATCGTAACGATTCTGTGGCGGCGCAGGTGATAACCTGCGCCGTTATCTTTTTATGACCTGCGATTTGTAGATGTAATATAGATACAAAATGTATCTAAAAAAGACCTCCCTAAATTTCACTATAACTGTACATAATTACAGGTAATAATACAAAAATAATAAAAATAAATAGTGCTAACAAATGAATAATAGTTACACAATAAACTAAAATTTCTGAGGTAATTGAACAGATACTGACCTATCCAATTTTACTTTTCTAATAAATAGAAGGAGTAATCTCGCTCTTTTGGTTGTACTATGTACCTGTATATAAGCAATATGTTTTCGCATTAGGTGCGAGGGCGGCGCAAATTGCGCCGCTAAAAGGAGCTATTGGGATACGGGAGGCACGGAATGGATCTTAAGGAATACATGTCAGTACGTTGTGCGTGCAACGTCGTAAGGCAGGAGACTCCGGCCAAGGAGCGCCTGACCTTCGATGAGTTCGCTATTCTCTGTCACCTTTATGAGGCCGGCGAAGAATTGCGTACTTCCGAGATCGCCGATTATCAGGGCGTATTGCGTCCTACCATGACCCATCGCACCAACCACTTGGCGCGCTTGGGCCTCATTACCCGCCACGAGGGCGAGTCTGACCGCCGCAACGTATGCTGCAAGATCTCTGAGAAGGGCATCGAGGTCAAAGATCAGCTCTGCGCAGAGGTATGCAATAGCATCCAAAACGGCGCTCCTCTTCACCGCTCCAGCCCCGAGCGCATCTGCAAGTTCGTGGATGCCATGGGCACCATGTTCTGCATGTCCGGCGACCTGGTGCTTTTGGCTCTCCAGCTCTCCGGCGATGACTCCATGAGCGTCTCTCAGATCGTGCGCACCCTGGGCCTTCTGCAGCCCACGGTGTCCATGTCGGTCTCCAGCCTGGTAGACCGCGGTCTGGTAAGCCGCAACCGCGCCACCCCTGATGCCACCCGCACCCTGCAGGTGGGTCTCACCCCCGAGGGCAAGGCGCGTGCCCTAGAGCTCACTGCCGAGGTCAACAAGATCGTCGTACGCCGCAATCGCCGTGGCCGCAATGAGGAAGAGGAGACCGCTTCCGAGTAGGCCTTCTGCCTCCTTTGCCTGCCGAGAAACCCTTGCGCCTCGCTCCTCGAACCGCGTGCCTGATCCCCAAGGAGCAACGAGGGTCCGGACGGAAGGGCGAGACCTTCTCGGCGGCGAGATGAAGCGCTGCTCCCGTTGGCTTTCGCAGCGCTTCGCCTGCATGTTCCCAAGCTTAACCCCGCAGAAAGATAGGCAAAACGCTTCTTTCTGCGGGGGATTTTTTTGGCAGGAGGAACCACCTGACCTCGGAGCAGATCGATTAAGTTAGCTTTCATGCTCTAGGGAGTCTTGTTAATTTACCGATGGGCTCTGTTGCGGATGCGGATATATTTTTGAGTGTGCTATAGTCAAGACCCGTGCAACCCTTAGTGGTGCCATGTTTTGGGGCTTTGCTGTAAGGGCTTTGATCCCGCTTATTACCCTGTGATCGGCATTATTTCTTAATCCATCGCCGCTTGATCCCAGGGGTCTTCCATGTATGCATATGCCTTCTGGGCAATCATAGACTGTGCCGGTCGACAAGGAGTACAAAACGGTGTCTGGCAAAGATTCTGGTAATTCGTCGTACAATGGGCGCTATGAGCGTCAGGGCCGTCCGGGCCGCCATCAAGAATCGGCTCCTAAGAGCTACAAAAACAATCAAGATAGGCCTGGTAGGTTTAACCGTCATCCTAAAAAACCGCAACCGTTGCCCCCGCTGCCTCGGGAGGAGCTCGAGCTGTTGAAGCTCCCGGCCCTGCGCGAGCGTGCCGGCCTGCTGGAGATCCCCTTCCAGGGCATGCGCAAAAGCGAGCTGGTAGATGCCATTGTGCAGTCCTCCATTAAAGAGGGTTATCGCACGGTCAAAGGCATTCTCGAGATCACCAATGAGAACTACGGGTTTGTGCGTACCAACAATTTCATGCAGGGCGATGAAGACGCCTTCGTGCAGCAGATCACCATTCGTACCTATGGCCTTCGCCGCGGCGACCTTATCGAGGGCACGGTGCGCCCGGGTAACTCCAGCAACAAGTTCCCGCCGGTAGCTACCATCACTTCCATCAACGGCAAAGACCCTGAGCTGGCACTTAAGCGCCCGCGCTTCCGTGATCTCACTCCCATCTATCCCAATGAGCGCCTCTACATGGAGCATGGCAAAGACTCCATCACCGGCCGCGCCATCGACTTGGTGGCTCCCATTGGCAAAGGCCAGCGTGGCCTCATCGTGTCGCCTCCCAAGGCAGGTAAGACCACGGTGCTCAAGCACATCTGCCAGTCCATTGCGGCCAACAACCCCGAGGTGCACCTCATCTGCCTTCTGGTGGACGAGCGCCCGGAGGAAGTCACCGATATGGAGCGTTCCATCAAGGGTGACGTGGTGGCTTCGACCTTTGACATGCCTGCCGATAACCACACCCACGTGGCAGAGCTGGTGATTGAGCGTGCCAAGCGCCTGGTAGAAGAGGGCGAAGATGTAGTGGTAGTGCTCGACTCCATCACTCGCTTGGCTCGTGCCTACAACCTGGCCGCTCCTGCCAGCGGTCGCATCCTTTCTGGCGGCGTGGATTCCGCCGCGCTTTACCCGCCCAAACGCTTCTTGGGCGCCGCCCGCAATATCGAGAACGGCGGCTCCCTTACTATTCTGGCCTCTGCGCTGGTGGATACCGGCTCCAAGATGGACGAGGTCATCTTCGAGGAGTTCAAGGGTACCGGCAATATGGAGCTCAAGCTGGACCGCGAGCTGGCCGACAAGCGCATCTTCCCGGCAATCGATCCTGTGCAGTCCGGCACGCGCAACGAGGACCTGCTCATTACCCCCGACATGCAGCCGTTGGTGTGGGGCCTGCGCCGCGTGCTGGCAAACCTCAACAACATCGAGCGTGCCGAAGCCTCTCTTATCAAAGGTCTGCGCCAAACCAAGTCCAATGAGGACTTCCTCATTCGCTCGGCAAAAAAAGCCGCTCAGACAGACTACATCGCCTAAAGATTGTGCGAGACGGCTTGCAGGACGCAAGGCGAATTGAAAGGAACGCCCAGCCTCTTTACATGAGACTGGGCGTTTTGGTTTGGCTGGCTCGTGGGGAAAGCGACGCCCTAAAACGCGAACGTGCTACTTTCCCAACCGCTCAGCCAGATCGCTCACCAGGCTTTGGGCCTTCATCACCGCAGGGGTGGGCAGGAGCTTAGAAAAGAAATGAAATACCTTCACCGAGGGCGAGGTGATAATGCACACCTTGCCTGCCACCGACTGCCTGAGTGCTTTCGCTGCACAGGCTGCAGGGTCTTCAAAGCCCACCCACTCCAGGCGCTTCAAGGTTTGGGCATTGCCGGGCTTGTCTAAGAAGTGGGTGTCCATGAACTTGGGGCACAGGGCGCTCACATGAATGCCTGCACTGCCCAGCTCTCCATCGAGGGCATAGGAGAAGTCCAGCACAAAGCGCTTGGTGGCGCTATAGACCGCCAAACCAGGCTGGGGCACCAAAGCAGCCAGACTTGCGATATTGATGATGCGAGAGCCTGCATGCATATAGAGCAGGCAGCTGTAACAAAGCTCCACTACCGCCAGGCAGTTGAGCTTCACCATGTTGCCGTTGGCTACTGCTCCGATAGAGGTAAAGGGGCCAAACTTGCCAAAACCGGCGCAGTTGACAAGCCATTGGACGTTGAGGTCTTTCTCGGCAGCAAGGGCGGCGTCGAGGGCGGCGAAGCTGGAGCTGTCGGTGAGATCGAGTGCCAGGCACTTTACGGGCGTCTTGAGGGTGGCGGCCACCTTGTCGAGCTTGGAGATGTCGCGGGCGATAAGCCAGATCTCTTGCAGGGGTCCGCCGGCTCCGCGATCTAGGAGCTTGACGAACTCTTTGCCTAAACCCGAAGAGCCGCCAGTAACTATGGCGATGTGTTTCATAGGTCCTCCTCTAGAGGTGCGCGGGAATGCGTCTAAAGAATGGGCGCCCCAAAGGGCGTGGGCAGGTGGTGTCAGCCGCAGGGCGCGGCTGGACTCTTGGTATTAAGAGCACATACCCCCTAGCCTGGGGCTTAGAAGGCGACAAGAGGCCATGTCATCATATTTGCATCGGTGGCAGGTGGCTTGGGGTGGGGGAGCGGCGAGCGGCAGCAGAGGTTTTTGAGCGCTCTTGATCTATGTAAGGCCATAATGCGCCAAAAATGGCAGCTAGAGAAGTCGTTAGGGTTCTAGGTTTCCTGTAGAGAAGTAAAAAATGAAGGATCTGCCTGCACTTTTCCAAAAATGTGCTCGCAAGAAGGTTAACGGATCGTCTATGATGGGAACCATTCATAGGTACGCGACGGTACACGCAGCCAATAAACACACCTCGCCGTTGCCCTGAAGATCTTGCAGCCGTGCTCCCTTGGGGCGCCTGTAGAGCTTCATCGCTTAAAGTTTTATTACCTTACCGAGGGATCTAGGTTTCGCGCCGTCATAAGACGTATCGGTGCTTGGCGCGAAGGGGTCCTTATGGTTTCATCACACACATCCCGCGCAGTGTTCGCCGGCCTTGCCGGTGCTGCTGCGTTGTGGTCGGTGCCTACCATGGCTATGGCGGCGCCCGCTGCTGCCGATTCCACTTTGGTGGCAGGGGCTTCTGCTGCTGCGGGCTTTGCAGTAGGCGCAGCCTGGGTGGCCATGGTGAGCCATCGCACTCATAAGGCCCAGTCTGAGGCGCTAGAAGCACGCATCCGCCTGCTGGAGGCCCAGGTTGCCGCACAGGCAGCAGGCACTCAGGTCATCCCGGCAGATCCCTGGGACGAGTACGCCGACGCTTCCACCCAGTTTGCTCCCACCCAAGGCGCCGCTTCCTACGAGCCCGCAGATCAGAGCGCCCAGCTTCTCTTCCCAGCAGAAGAACCGGCTGCCCCAGAAGCCCAGTCGCCAGAGGCCGAGGGGGCGTCTGCTGCCGAGAAGTCCGCACCATCCAAAGTCGGACCTTTCGCCCCCAAAGTCGATGCCGGCGGCTTGCTGCATTTCCCCGACAAAAGCGGCTCGCTGCCCAAGCTGGCAGCAGAGGCTCCTGAGCCCCAGATGTCTGGGTACTGCAGCAAGCACGTCAAGAGCCCAGACGAGAGCTTCTCGGTAGATGAGCTGTTGGCTCGCTGGCAAGCCGAACGCGCTATCAGAGTGCAGTCTCCCGAAGACGCTGGAGAGTCCCCTGTGGATGCTGTTCGACAGAGCGCTGCCACAGCGACTCCAGAGGTCCCAAAAACCTCCGAGCCGGTAGCAGCTCCTGAGGCCTCGGAAC
The DNA here is from genome assembly GCF_004793925.1 of Muricaecibacterium torontonense. Taxonomy (NCBI): domain Bacteria; kingdom Bacillati; phylum Actinomycetota; class Coriobacteriia; order Coriobacteriales; family Atopobiaceae; genus Muricaecibacterium; species Muricaecibacterium torontonense. The sequence goes on from NZ_SRYE01000005.1 coordinate 63,534, forward strand.
CCTTCGAGCAAGCTTCGGCCCCTGAGGTTCAGGGCTTCTCGGCAGGGAAGAGGATCCCCCATCTGCCCGAGCTGGAAAGCGAGCCTGTGCCTGCAGCCTCGCAGGCTCCGGAGGCATCCGAAGGTCATGACGGAATCCACGCGGCAGCCAGCGTGGACTATGAGCGGGTGGCCTCGGAATATTTGGATCGCAAGAGTTTCAAGAATCGTATGCTAGCCCTTTCCAAGGGCGTCTCGCGCGTGCTTGCTGAGCGTCTGGGCGGCGACATGATGGACGATCTGCCCATGATCCAGCGGGCCGACGGCACGGTGGCCGACCTAGGCACCTCCTGGTGGGAGGCCGCAGCCCAAGCCAACGACCTGGAAATCTCTCGCGACCTAGGCGTGGAGCTGGACGGCCTCTTTGATAGCGGTACGGTGCTGGAGACTGCCGAGGAGGCCGTCAGCGCGGTGAGTGCCACGGCCAGCTTCCAAAAGCCCTTCTCCTTCGCCGCCGAGCGCTACGGCGCCCCTGCCGAGAAGAGCGCCCAGCCTGCCAGCGCGAGCGCGGCTGCTCAAGCCCAGCCTGCCGCCTCTGAGGCGCCCCAGAGTTCCTCGTCCATCTTTGATACCGACGCCTTCCTCGCCCAGGTGGGCTACACCTCCAAAGTGCCGGCCCAGGCGCCGGTGGCCAGCTCGGAGATCTTCCCAGAGACCGAGCTTGCTATGGATCCTTCGGAGGACGTCTGGCAAGAGGCGCTGGACGCCATGGACGTGCGCTTTGACGACAACCTGGTGTCGGGCTCTCGCCGCGTCTCCGTCAAGATCCACTCCAGCGCTCCCGAGCCGGTCAAAGGCGACTTCTTCGACCTCATCGGCGGCGCCGACACCCTGGATGAGCCCGACGGTCTTGAGCCCGACACCCAGTTCTTGACCTTCCGCACCCCTGCAGGCCACCCCGAGGTCCAAGACACCAACAGCTATATCAACTATTTGGTGGAGCACGAGATGGAGGGCAATTCCAGCCAGGTGGTGCGCGACCGCGCCCGCCGCTACTTCCAGGACGGCACCGCTGCCCGTCAGGTGGTGTAGGCCTGCGTGACCAACCATCGCATCTCTTCGCCCACTGGTCCTTCTGCCCAGGAGCCTGTCTCTTCGCCGAGGCAGGCTCCTACCACATCCCCTTCCGAGAAACGCCCCCGCCACTCTTGGCGCCGCTGGGCGAAATGGGGACTTGTGGCTGGGTGGGTCCTCTTCATTTGGAGTCGCTCGCTGGTGCCCGGCGCAGCTTCGAGTCATGAGAGCCTGCGAGTGGTGAACCTGGTGGCCCCCTGCCTGGAGGCGTTGGGTCTCACATCGTTGGACGCCCAGCAGTTTGTGGTGCGCAAGTTGGGACACTTCACAGAGTACTTTGTGCTGGGCGCGCTCACACAGCTGCCCCCGGCGCCTCATACCAGGCGCCAGCGCTGGATCCAAGCGATACTTCTCTGCACGGTTCCTGCCCTCGACGAGACGCTGCAGCTCTTTGTGCCCCTGCGCGAGGGGGCGCTGCGCGACGTGGCCATCGATATTGCGGGTGCTGCCTGCGGTCTTTTGGCAGCCTTGCTCATCCAGCGGCTGACGTCGCACAGGCGCTCCCGCAAAAGCGCCCGCTAGCGCTCGCAGAGGATAACCCCTTGGTTGTCTGCCATGAGAATGTGGGCGGCCACCGTGGGGGAGAGCTGCCGCACAGCCTCGCAGAGGTCGGCAGCCGTCTGCTCGTCCAAGCAGGCGGCTATCATAGTGGAGCCTGAGCCGGAGATCCAAAAGGCAGCGGCGCCGAGGCGCAAAGCCAGTTCTTTGAGAGGCTCGTAATCAGGGATGAGCGTCTTGCGATAGGGCTCATGAAGCCTGTCTGTGCAGGCGGCTCGCAAAAGCGCGCCGTCGCCGGTCTCCAAGGCTCGAATGGTCCCTTGGCAGCGGCCCAAACACCACACCGCATCTTCCAAGGGCACCGAGGGTGGAAGCACCCGCCTGGCTTCGGAGGTGCGCACCTCATAGGCAGGGGATAGCGCCACGAAGCGCCAGCGCTTGTCTACCGGGTTCTCAAGGCTCACCACCTGGCCCTCTGGTGCGATGAAGGAGCAGGTGAGGCCTCCTAGGCTGGCAGGAGCCACGTTGTCTGGGTGGCCTTCTGCTCGGGTGGCCCTCTCCAGCAGCTCCTCGCGAGCAAGGGCCACGCCGGCCATGGCATAGGCGGCCACGATGCCTGCCACAATGCAGGTGGAGCTCGATCCCAGCCCGCCCGAGAGCGGCACTTGACTGGCGCAGGACAGATGCACTTTGGCAGGGTCGCACAAGGCCGCAGACCCTCGGGATTCATCGGCCAGCGAGCGCAGCGTGCGCCGCCAGGTGGTGTAGGCCAGGTGATGGTCGTTGGCAAAGCGGGCCTCGCAGCCCTCAAAGGAGAGCTGGGGCGCCGCCTCAAACAGAAACTCGTTGTAAAGGGTGAGCGCCATGCCCAGAGAGTCGAAGCCACAGCCCAGATTTGCCGAGGTCGCGGGCACCCTCACCCGCGCACGTGTCGCCGGTGCCCCTGCGTCCAGGATGAGGTCTGAGGCGCTCACGGCTACTCCTGGCTCTCTGCTGCCGAGAAGGACCCGGCCTCAGGGGCTATGGGTTTCTCGGCATCGGAAAGATCGAAGACGGACTGGCAAGCGTGCTCCACCACCTGGGTCATGGCAGGGCGCTCCACCACCTGGGTGAAGCGCACGGGCAGGGAGCGCAGGCCCGAGAGCTGTGCGGGCGGTTGGGTATGGGTGAGGGCTGCCAGCCGATCCATGGCCTCGAAGCCGTCGGCAAAGGTGGCAGCGGGGTCCAGGGCGCGCAAGACCTCGGCGGAGAACTTGTAGGGGCTGGCGGTGGAGAGGACCACACGTACGCGGCCCTCAGGCTCGGTGGCGTCAAGCACGGTCTTGGCCACAGCGGTGTGGGGGTCTATGAGCACGCCGGTCTCATTCCAGGTGCGCGCAATGGTGGCGCGGGTCTCCTGGTCGGTGGCCTTGCCGCCGCTGAAGGTCTCGCGGATGGTGTCCATGACAGGCTGAGGCACCTGGTAGACGCCGTCTTTTGCCAAAGAGTCCATAAGGGAGGAGACCAGCTCCACGTCGCCGTCGGAAGCATAGTAGAGCAGGCGCTCCAGATTGGACGAGATGAGGATATCCATGGAGGGTGAGATGGTCTTGTGGAAGTCGCGGCGGCGATCGTAGACGCCGGTCTCCAAGAAGTCGCAAAGGACGTCGTTGGCATTGGAGCACACGTAGAGGCGGCCTACCGGAAGCCCCAGGCGCTTGGCATAGTAGCCTGCCAGCACGTCGCCAAAGTTGCCCGTGGGCACATAGAAGTCCACAGGATCGCCCAGCTTTAGAGCGCCCTCTTTTGCCAGCTGGCCATAGGCGTCAAAGTAGTAGACCACCTGAGGCGCCAGCCTGCCGATGTTGATGGAGTTGGCGCTGGAGAGCACGCAGCCCTGGGCCTCCAGGCGCCCTGCCAGCTGATGGTCGCCAAAGATGCGCTTGACTTCGCTTTGGGCATCGTCGAAGTTGCCCTCTACGGCGCAGACCTCCACGTTATGGCCGGTCTGGGTGGCCATCTGCAGCTGCTGGACGTCGCTCACTTTGCCATGGGGGTAAAACACGGTGACGCCGCAGCCCTCGACTCCCGCAAAGCCAGCCAGCGCCGCCTTGCCGGTATCGCCCGAGGTGGCGCACACGATCATGATGTCTCGCCCGTCACCTTGGCGCGCCACGCCCATGAGCTGGGGCAGCATTTGGAGCGCCACGTCTTTGAAGGCGCTGGTGGGGCCGTGATAGAGCTCCAGCAAGAAGTCATCTCCCACAGGAGTCACCGGGGTCACTGCAGGGCTTGAAAAGGTGGACCCATAGGCGCGGCGCACGCAGCCCGAAAGCTCCTGTGCCGAGAAATCGCGCAGCAGTCTTCCCAAGATCTCTGCAGCGTGCTCCTCATAGGTGCCCGCCAACATATCTGAGAGCTCAACGAGGTCGTCGAAGGCGCCATCGGACACGAAAAGGCCTCCGTCGGGCGCTATACCCTCAAGAATTGCTTGCTTGCTTGTTACGGGTTGCGAGAAGGAGCGAGTGCTGTGGTAGAACGATTTCATCGAGACGACTCCCTTAGGGTTCGTTGGATGCGTCTCTCCCATGGTACCTAAGGACGCGGCCGGCTATAAGACGCGCGGCCAACGGAAAGATTGGATTAACAAACATGAGGATCGCCCTTCTCGGCGCAGGCACCGTTGGTGGCGGCGTCATCGAGATCGTAGACAGCGCCGTGCCCTCATTGGAGGTCGTCAAAATCCTTACGCTACCCAATACCTATGAGGACCCTCGCGTAACCTACGACATCAAAGACATCGTGGAAGACCCCACCATCGACTGCGTGGTGGAGGCCATGGGCGGCCTTGAGCCCGCTCACAGCTTCATTATGCGGTGCCTGAACGCAGGCAAGTCGGTAGTCACCGCCAACAAGGCCGTGGTGGCCGCCTATCTGCCGGAGTTCAGCCAGGCGGCTTCCAAAGCAGGGGTGGGCTTCTTTGTAGAGGCCAGCTCGGGCGGCGGCATTCCTTGGATCGCCGCTATCGAGAAGGCCCGCCGCACCGATACCATCACCCAGATCTCCGGCATTCTGAACGGCACTTCCAACTACATCATCTATCGCATGGCCACCCTGGGCGCCTCCTTTGACGAGGTGCTCAAAGAGGCTCAGGCGCTGGGCTATGCAGAGGCCGATCCCTCCGCGGACATCGACGGCATCGACGTGGTCAACAAGTGCATCATCGGCACCACCCTGGCTTTCAACACCCTTTGCCGCCGCGATATTCCCGTTATGGGCATCCGCAACCTTGCCAAAGAGGATCTAGAGGCCTTCGGCGCCATGGGCTATGGCGTGCGCCTTATGGCTCGTGCCACCCAGGACGGCCAAGGCTATGCGGCGGCGGTGGAGCCCGTGCTGGTGCCTGCTGCCTCTCTGGAGGCCAACGTGCCTGACAACTTCAACCTGGCCACGCTGGTAGGAAACTTCGTGGGCCCCCTCAAGTTCTTTGGCCAGGGCGCAGGAGCCCTGCCCACCGGCGACGCCATCGTTCAGGACCTTCTGGACTGCGCCGCGGGCCAAAAGCCCGTCTATCCCCGCGAGGAGCGCTTGGCCTGGAAGCCTGAGCTGCTCACCTCCAGCTACCTGGTGCGCACCCAGGCACAAGACCTTCTTCCCGAGGGCGCTCAAGTCCAAGAGAGCGGCCTGGTCCTGTTGGATGGCCTCACAGCCGTAGCGGCCGCAGGGCTTTGCCAGAAGCTTCTGTCCCAAGACCCGACCACTTTCATGGCTGCGCTCGCCACCCAAGACTAACGGCCCTTGAGGGTACGTGTTTCTCGGCAGCTTGCATGCCCTGCGCCCCCGTCCTTGTCTCATCGCGCCACCTACATGAGGGAGACCCCATGCTCAAGATCACAAAGTTTGGCGGCTCCTCGGTTGCCTCGGCCGAGCAGTTTCGCAAAGTCAAGTCCATCATCGCCGCAGACGACGCCCGCCGCTTTGTGGTGGTCTCCGCGGCAGGCAAGCGCTTTTCTGGCGACAACAAGGTCACCGACCTGCTCTATCTGGTGAACGCCCACCGAGAGTACAACGTCGACTGCACGGCGCTTCTGGACGACATCGAGCAGCGCTTCGTCGATATCAAGGAGGATCTGGGACTCACCTGGCCGGTGGCCCAGAAGTTCGCCGACTTCAGGGCGGGCCTGGCCTCCGACTCCCCGGAATACATTGTGAGCCGCGGCGAGTGGTTCACCGCCCACCTCATGGCCGAGTACCTGGGGCTTCCCTTTGTGGATGCCGCCGACGCCATCGTCTTTCACCACGACGGGTCGCTGGATCTGGAGCGCACCGCTGACCGTGTCCATGAGCTGGTGGTGCGGGTGGGCCACTTTGTGATGCCGGGCTTCTACGGCGCCACCACCGACGGCGAGATCAAGCTGTTGGATCGCGGCGGCGGAGACATCACCGGCTCCATCTTGGCCAACGCCCTCTCGGCAGATCTTTATGAGAACTGGACGGACGTCTCGGGCTTCCTCTCTGCCGACCCCCGCATCGTGGACAGGCCCCGCACCATCGAGTCCATAACCTTCGACGAGATGCGCGAGCTCTCCTACATGGGCGCCAACGTGCTCCATGAGGAGGCTATCTTCCCGGTGCGCGAGGCCAACATTCCCATCGCCATCCTGAACACCAACGCGCCCGAGGAGGGTGGCACCATCATCCGCGAACGCGTGGAGGCCACCCCTGACGATCCGGTGATCACCGGCATCGCCGGTCGCAAGGATTTTCTCTCGGTCTACATCGCCAAGACCCACATGAGCGACGCGGTGGGCTTCATGCGCCAGGTGCTCTCCATCTTTGAGCGCTACCACGTCTCCATCGAGCATGTGCCCACGGGGATCGATTCCTTCTCAGTAGTGGTGAACGGCAAAGACGTGAAGGACTCCATCTATTCCATCGTGGCCGACATTCAGCGCGAAGTAAAGCCGGACACCGTCAAGGTCATCGACACCTTGGCTCTGGTGAGCGTGGTTGGCCGGTCCATGAGCTCCAGGCCCGGTTCCTCGGGCAAGCTTTTGGGCGTGCTTGGCAACGAAGGCATCAACGTGCGCATGATCACCCAGAGCTCCCAAGAGATCAACATCATCATCGGTGTGAACAACGAGGATTTCGAGCGCACCGTCCAGGCAGTCTACGACGCCTTCATCGAGTAGCGGCGGCCTTTTGGCGGCCTTTTGGCTGCCGAGAAACCCGCCCATCGTAGGTAGAAACCCAAGATCTTTAAGGGGGATCTCGTGGCAGATCAAAAAAACGTGACCATTCTGGGCGCCACCGGCGCCGTGGGCCAGCAGATGATGCAGTGCTTGGAAGAGCGCGACTTTCCCGTAGGCGAGCTGCGCCTTTTGGCCAGCGCGCGCTCGGCAGGCGCCATCATCGCCTGGAACGGGCGGCTGGTGCGAGTGGAGGAGGCCACACCCGACTCCTTTGCAGGGGCAGACATCGTATTGGGCGCTGCAGACAATCCTGTGGCCGAGGCCCTTCTGCCTCACGCGGTGGCCGCAGGCGCCTGCGTGGTGGACAATTCCAGCGCCTTTCGCCTAGACCCTGACGTGCCGCTGGTGATCCCCGAGATCAACCCTCAAGACGTGGCCCTCAACCAGGGCATCATCGCCAACCCCAACTGTGCCACCATCATCGGTTTGGTGTGCGTTGCTCCGTTGGCTGCAGCTGCTGGCGTGACGCGCATCATCTGTTCTACCTATCAGGCGGCCTCTGGCGCCGGCCTTCCCGGCATGGAAGAGCTTCAAACAGAGAATCAAGCCATTGTGGAGGGCATGCCCATGCCCAAGCCTCGCGCCTTCGCCTATCAGCTGGCCTACAACCTGATCCCCCAGATCGGCGGCTTTGACGGAGCAGGCTATACCTCTGAAGAGATGAAGATGCAAAACGAGGGCCGCAAGATCATGCACGATCCCAATCTGCGCGTGAACTGCACCTGCGTGCGCGTGCCGGTAGCCCGCTCTCACTCCGAGTCCATCACGGTGGAGCTGGAGCGTCCGCTCACCCCGGCAGAGGCTCGCGAGATTCTCGCAGCAGCCCCTGGAGTCAAGGTGGTGGACGATCCAGGAACCCAGCAATACCCAATGCCGCTTGAGACCACCGACCAAGACCTGGTCTATGTGGGCCGCATCCGCGAGGACCTCTCTGCTGCTCCCGGCACCCACGGCCTCACCTTCTGGTGCTGCGGCGACCAGATCCGCAAGGGAGCCGCCACCAACGCCGTCCAAATCGCCGAGCTGTTGCTAGACCTTTAGCGCAGGCTGCCCTTCATCGAGCAGAGCCACCGTGCACCTTCGAGTCTGTGGCCTGGCGCCAAGAATTGCAATTTCTTGATAGGCGGCCAGGTCAAAATGACCTAAAGTAAGTGTGCTGCAGGACCTACGAGGATCTAGAGCCTCTCCTGCGGCAGGCAGGCGTTTCTCGGCAGGACAAGCGGTCCAAGAGTCAAAAGCCTCCCAGATAGGCGCCCGTAGCTCAATGGATAGAGCATCGGTCTTCTAAACCGAGTGTTGACAGTTCGATCCTGTCCGGGCGCACCAGATACCAATAAAGGCAGGTCACCTAAGATGCGGTGACCTGCCTTTTGCATGAGCGCGAATGCCTCGAGCCTTAGGCGGGCGGACCTTGAGGGGATGGTTTCTTCTCGGCAGATTGAGAAGAGAGGATCTCTGAGATCTCGCGGTCTGCCTGGGCGCGAGCTCCGGCATCGCGTACGGTGTTGGCGCGACGGCGCTGGCGGGGATTGCCATACTCGTCCAGCAGCAGCTGGATGGTACCGATGACCGGGGCGTAGTCTTTCTCGCGCATCTTATCTAGCATGTAGACCAAGCAGGTAGGCAGCACCTCTTGAAGCATGACGCTGTCTTCCGTCTCACGGCGCAGGCGCGACCCCTTGTTTTTGGGGGCGTCCTCGAACAAAGCTTGGTTGACCGCCGTGCGCAGAAGCTTGTCATTGTTCATGCGAAAGGCGAGCGATATCTCCAACAGCGTGTCTGCAGAGGGGGAGAAGGGCTCAAGCGCCTCTATGAGGTTGTAATAATCGTGGTTGTCACAGGCATCAAAAACTGCTTGAATGCCTGCGCTGGTAGCGCCAAATTCGCGCAGTGTGCTACTTTTTTTGGGAGCTCGACTGGCATCAAATCCCAAAACGTCGCCTTTGCTCATGCCACCCCCTTTCTTTAGATGGGTGTAGAGCGTTGGTAAGAGTATCCCACAGCGGGGGCATTCTAAGCCTTAAGACCAGCCAGAAAGATGGCAAAAGATAGAGATAATGGCTCTATTGGGCAACCAGTGGAAAACGCGCAGGTCCACCGGCCAAATAATCCGGCCAGCGGCGCGCCCAAGGCGCTGGGACGGGCGATGAGAAGCGCAGGCAAATAGTGGAGGCCTCGCGCAGGGGCAATGGCGGCCTTGTGAGTGGGTATCTAGTAGCGCAGATATGGCATGGTGCAAGGGACTTTTGCTCCTGGCACCCAAAAGCGATGGTCGCTGGGGCCGCAAGGCTTCAGTCAAGGTTTTGAGGAGCAGCTATGGCAACGGTGTTTTACGGCACGATGAGCATTTCTGAGGATCTGGCAGACAACCTGGAGTTCAAGCCCATCTGGCAGGCTGCCCTTGACAGCTATGACGAGGACAAGCTGGAGTGGGGCATCACTTCGGTCTATGGCCAAGATCCTGAGGACGGCCAAGTAGTCTACACCATAAGCGGCTCTACTCCTGACAGCTTTGACGACGAGGTGGCCACTGCCTCTGCGGCTCGCTCTCGGTGGCTCAGGCCGGCGAGCTTATGGAGCAGCTGGAGGCCCAGAAGGCCGTTATTGCCTTTGACATCTATGAATACGATGCTGACGAGGACCAGCTCACCCACGAGAGGTGCAAGGCTGCCATCGCAGGGGGCGAAGCCATGCTCTCCCAGACCACCTATGAAGATGAAGAGGTGACCTCCAAGCGCCTCTGCGACCTGGGTTTTGCCGATGAGAGCGAGATGGATGATGAGGAGCTGGCAGTGATGCTCTCTGCCGAGCACCCAGACGGCCCTGAGGCCGACGACCTCGTCGACGCCATCGAGGACGTGCGCAACGACGAGCGCCACCAGGGCGTCTTCACCCAACAGGAGACCTCAGACCCTGTGGCCTTCTCTCAGATGATCGAGGCCGCCACTGCCGATGAGGACGACATCTACTAGCGTTACTGTTCTAAGGCAGGCCCTGAGTCACCCGGTGCGTGCAACATGTTTTAGGGTGGGGCTTCTCGGCAAGAAATAGGCGAGCGAGCCTGCCAAGGGCTACAATAGGCACGCTGTTCTCAGAGTCGCAGGCTCAAAGGACGGCTATGGAGAACGCCACTTTGCGAAAGGGTACAGCTGTGTGTGACCTGCCCAAAAACTATGACCCGCAAACTGTCGAGCCGCAGCTCGTGGAAGCCTGGATCAACGGTGGATGCTACCAGCGCAACAAGGGTGTGGGCGACTGCACCGTAGTGATTCCGCCCCCCAATGTGACCGGCGTGCTGCACATGGGCCATGCCATGGACGACACCATTCAGGACGCCTTCATCCGCTACAACCGCATGAAGGGCGTCTCTACCCGGTGGATCGTGGGCTTGGACCACTCCGGCATCTCTACCCAGACCAAGGTGGACAAAAAGCTCAAGAGCGAAGGCATTTCTCGGCTGGAGCTGGGCCGCGAGAAGTTCATCGATGCCTGCTGGGACTGGACCCGCGACTACGGCGGCACCATCATCAAACAGATCAAGCGCATGGGCTGTTCGGCAGACTTCTCGGACGAGCAGTTCACCATGAGCCCTGAGTTTTCCTATGCGGTGCGCAAGGTCTTTTGCGACTGGTACCATGCGGGGCTCGTCTATCGCGGCAAGCGCATCGTGAACTGGTGCCCTTCCTGCACCACGGCGATCTCTGACGACGAGGCTGAGTACAAGACCGAGAAGGGCCACCTCTGGTACCTGCGCTACCCCCTCAAAGAGCCGGTAGACGGCAAGGATTACATCGTGGTGGCCACCACCCGTCCTGAGACCATGCTGGGCGACACCGGCATTGCCGTGTCTCAGGACGACCCTGAGTCCTCCAAGTTCGTGGGCGCCACTGTGGTGCTGCCCATCGTGGGCCGTGAGATTCCCATCTTCTCCGATTGGCATGTGGACGCCGGCTTTGGCACCGGCTTTGTGAAGGTCACCCCCGCCCATGACCCCAACGACTTTGCCATGGGCGAGGCTCATGGCTTGGAGAAGATCAACATCTTTGATGAGCATGCTCGCGTGGTGGACGGCTACGGCGATTTCTCCGGCATGGACCGCGATGAGGCCCGCACCGCCATCCTGGCGTGGTTCGAAGACCACGACCTGCTGGATCATGTGGAAGACCACGAGCATTCGGTCATGCACTGCTATCGCTGCGACACCACGTTGGAGCCTTGGCTCTCTGAGCAGTGGTTTGTGGCGGTGGACAAGCTCAAGGGTCCGGCTACAGATGCCGTGACCTCCGGTGCCATCACCTTCCATCCCACCCGTTGGGAGCAGACCTACCTCACCTGGATGGACAACGTCAAAGACTGGTGCATCTCCCGCCAGCTGTGGTGGGGTCATCGGATCCCGGTGTTCACCTGCCAGGACTGTGGCTGGGAAGACGCCTCCATGGACGATGTCGAGGTATGTCCTAAGTGCGGCAGCCATCATGTGGTTCAGGACCCCAGCGTGCTGGACACCTGGTTCTCCTCGCAGCTGTTCCCCTTCGCCACCCAGGGCTGGCCGCAGCATCCTGAGGAGATGGAGGGCCATTATCCCACCAAGGCCCTGGTCACCGCCCGCGACATCATTGCGCTTTGGGTGGCCCGCATGGTGATGAGCTCGCTCTACTTCACCGATCAGATCCCCTTCGAGGACGTGGTCATCTACGCCACAATCCTGGCCAAAGACGGCAGCCGCATGTCCAAGTCCAAGGGTAACGGCGTGGATCCCATGGATCTCATGGCCAAATATGGCGCAGACGCCATGCGCCACAACCTGCTCACCCTCATCACCAACAACCAGGACGTGCGCTTTGACGCCGAGTTCGACAAGAAGACCGGCGAGTTTGCCGGCAGCCCTCGCACCGAGCAGGCCCGCGGCTTTGTGACCAAGATCTGGAACGCCAGTCGCTTTGTGCTCATGAATCTTGAGGGCTACGAGCCTGGCCAACCCACCGCTGCCACCGCCGAGGATGCCTGGATGCTCTCTCGCCTGGCCAAGATCGTGGACTCTACCACCCGTGCGCTGGACGAGTATCGCTTTGGCGACTATGCCCGCGACCTGCAAGCCTTCTTCTGGAACGACTTCTGCGACTGGTACGTGGAGCTGTGCAAAGGCCGTCTCAACTCCGACGATTCCCAGGTGCGCCTGGCCGCTCAGCGCAATCTGGTCTACACCCTGGACGTCTCGCTGCGCCTGCTGCACCCCGGCATGCCTTTTGTGACCGAGACTATTTGGGATGCCCTGCCCGTCTCTGGCTTGGACCTCTATGAGGCTGCCGACAAGCCCTCCCTCAAGCCAGCCCATGAGGGCCGATTCTTGATGATGAGCCTCTGGCCCGATCCTTCGCTGGTGGCTGAGTTCATGAATGACGAGGCAGAGGCAGATTTCGACATCGCCAAGCGTCTCATCTCTGGCCTGCGCTCCATCCGCGCCCGTTATCGTCTGTCTCCTCGCGAGGCGGTGGATGTGGTGGTAAAGGCAGCCCCTCAAGAGTCCGCTCGTCTGGAAGCTCAGCGCGACTTCATCTCCAAAGTTGGCTTCGTCACTTCGCTCACCGTAGGCGAGCATGTGGAAAAGCCTGGTTCCTCGGTCTCTCTGGTAGACCCAGACTTCGAGGCCTATGTGCAACTCGAAGGGCTTATCGACTTTGGCGCCGAGGCCAAACGCCTGGAGAAGGAGATCAAGAAGGCTACTGGCGAGCTGGCGGGTATCGAGAAGACCCTGTCCAACCCCGGCTTCATCGCCAAGGCCGCCCCAGAGATCATCGAGGCCAAGCAGACTCGCAAGGCTGAGCTGGAGGCCACGTTAAGTCGCCTTGCCGCACAGCTTGAGGATCTCTCCGAGTAGCAATGCGCTCCGTCAGACTGCCGAGCGCCTCGTAGGCTTGCCTGCGAGGCGCTTTTTCTAGGGAGTTCCTCTTGTGTTCAGGTATTATGTACACGATTACACAAGGAGTTGCCTAGAGTAGGGGGCAGCCTTATGGCCACCATCAAAGATGTCGCAAAGATTGCCGGCGTAAGCAGCGCCATGGTGTCTCGCTACTTAAACGATGGCTATGTAGCTGCCGAGAAACGCCCTCTCATTGCTGCAGCCATTATGGAGTGCGGCTATCGCCCGTCGCAGCAAGCCCGCAACCTGCGCCGAGGCCGCTCTAAGCTGGTGGGTGTAGTGGTCCCCCGCATCAACTCTGAGAGCGTGGCCCGCATTACTGCCGGCGTGGAGCAAGGGCTTTCTGCTGCCGGCTACCAGATGCTTTTGGCCAATACCGACAACGACCCTCAGCTAGAACTTGACTACCTCGAGCTTTTTGCCGCCTACCCCGTGGACGGTCTCATCTTGGTGGGCACCACGGTAGACCAAGCCCACAAAGACTTCTTTGAGCGCTGCCAGGTGCCTGCGGTGGTGGTGGGGCAGCGCTATGAGGGGGTCAGTTGCGTGCTCCAGGATGACTTTGGAGCCGCTCGCAGCCTTGCTGCAAAGCTCGCAGCCGCAAAACCTGGCGCACGCTTTGCCTACCTGGCAGTGGATCCCCAGGATGAGGCGGTAGGCGTTTCTCGGCTTCGAGGCTTCAAGGAGGGGCTTGCTGAATGGGGCGCCTCGCTGGACCCTACCTATATCAAGCGCTGCGAGTTTTCCTCAGAGTCCGGTCTTCAGGTCACTCGGCAGCTGCTGGATGAGGCAGCTGCCGCTAAAACTAACATCGATTACATCTGCTGTTCTACCGATCTCATTGCCGCAGGCGCACTTCGTGCGGTAGGGGAGCGAGGGCTGCATCAGGGAAAATCTGCCATTACCGTGACGGGCTTTGGCGACAACCAAGTGGTTTCCATGCTTACCGGTGGCATTCCCACGGTGCATTTCACTTATCGTACCAGCGGAAAAAAGAGTGCAGAAATGCTTATTGAGCAGCTAGAGCATCCGGGCGAGCTGCCAGTGAGCACCATTATGGGCTATCGCGTGGTGGCTCTATAGGCATCAAGAGCGGTAGCAAAGGAGATCCTTGGCGCAGGAGGAGTCGAAGGACAAAGGGCCCGTGCAAGGTGTCCACCATTTATCCCTTAATTGCTACCGTTGGCGGGACAGGAAGGGAAAAAGAAGGCTATTTTCCGTTGTAAAGTATGAAAACGTTTACAGTACCTAATCAAGAGACAGGGCAGCATCGGGGGCTGTCCTAAGAGAGAAAGGATTGGGTATGGACTACGCCAAATCCGCCAAAGAGGTGTTGGAGCTTGTGGGAGGGCCCGCCAATGTGGCGTCGGCCGCTCATTGCGCCACCCGTCTGCGTCTGGTCATCGCCGACAACTCGAAGGTGAACAAGGAAGCCATCGAGGACGTCGAGGGCGTCAAAGGCGTATTCGAAGCTCAGGGCCAGCTGCAGATCATCTTTGGCACTGGCACGGTAAACAAGGTCTACGATGAGTTTGTGACTGCCGGCGGCATTACCGGCGTCTCCAAAGCCGAGGCCAAAGAGGCTGCTGCTGCCAAGCAAAATCCCATCATGCGCGGCATCAAGCTCTTGGGCGACGTCTTTGTGCCCATCATCCCGGCCATCGTGGCCTCCGGCTTGCTTTTGGGCATCATGAGCACGGTGAACTTCATGGCGGCCAACGGCTTCATTCAGCTGGACACCACCAACGAGTTCTACGTGGTGGCAAATCTGGTATCTTCCACCGCATTCACCTTCTTACAGGTGCTCATTGGATTCTCGGCTGCCAAAGCCTTTGGCGCCAACCCCTTCCTCGGCGCAGTCATGGGCGCCCTGATGATCCATCCCAGCCTGGAGAGCGCCTACAATCTTGCCGAGCTCTCAGCTCAGGGTGCGGTGCCTCAACAATCCATGCTCTTTGGTCTCATTTCGGTGGACTGGATGGGCTATCAAGGCCACGTGATTCCCATTGTCATCGCCTGTGCCATCCTGGCCTTCCTCGAAAAGCGCTTGCACAAGGTGGTTCCCGAGGCCATCGACCTCTTTGTGACCCCTCTGGTCTCCGTCTTTGTGAGCGCCTACCTTACTCTGGGCTTTGTGGGGCCCCTCTTTGTAGTGCTTGAAAACGCGGTGCTGGGCGCCGTCCAGTGGCTCATTACGCTGCCCTTTGGCCTGGGCGCCCTGGTGGTGGGCGGCTTCTACGCGCCTACGGTGGTTACCGGCCTGCATCAGATGTACACCGCCATCGACCTGGGACAGCTGGCTTCCTACGGCGTCACCTACTGGCTGCCCATTGCCAGCGCCGCAAACATCGGCCAAGCGGCTGCCTGCCTGGCTGTCTCCGTCAAGAC
Organism: Muricaecibacterium torontonense; assembly: GCF_004793925.1. Taxonomy (NCBI): domain Bacteria; kingdom Bacillati; phylum Actinomycetota; class Coriobacteriia; order Coriobacteriales; family Atopobiaceae; genus Muricaecibacterium; species Muricaecibacterium torontonense. The sequence goes on from NZ_SRYE01000005.1 coordinate 78,683, forward strand.
CAAGAACCCCAAGGTCCGCGGCCTGGCGTTCCCCGCCGCCCTCTCCGGGATCATGGGCATCACCGAGCCGGCCATCTTTGGCGTGAACCTCCGCTACTTCAAGGTCTTTGTGGCTGGATGCATCGGAGGCGCGGTAGGCGCCCTCATCTGCTCGCTCACCGGCCTTGCCGCAGCAGGCACGGGCGTCACCGGCCTCTTTGGCATCCTGCTCTGCCTCAACATGCCTTTGCAGTACATCATTATGTTCGCTGTCACCACTGCCGTGGCCTTTGGCCTCTCCTTCATGCTCTATGCCGATGAGCCCCAGGCTGCCAAAGCCGCCCCTGCTGCCGAGAAGAGCTCCCCTGAGCCAGCTGCCGCCTCTCAGTTGGATGTCGCTCCTCAGATGCTTGCCGCAGAAACCCTGGTGGCCCCTCTGGCGGGCTCACCCATCGCTGCCCAAGAGATTCCCGACCCCACCTTTGCCGCCCAAATCTTGGGACCCACGGTGGCTATCGAGCCTGGCGAGATCGATCGCTCGGCAGTGGTGGCTCCCTGCGGCGGTGTGGTCACCACAGTCTTTGATACGGGACATGCCGTGGGCATCACCAGCGACTCTGGTGCCGAGATCCTCATCCACGTAGGTGTGGACACCGTCAAGATGGCTGGCCGCGGCTTCTCCAAGCGCGTCACAGAGGGTCAACGCGTAGCTGCCGGCGACCTGCTGCTGGACGTGGACTTTGCTGCTCTGCGCCAGGAAGGCTACCCCACTACCACCATGATGATCGTCTCCAACGCCGACGACTTCGAAGTGGAATGCCGCGAGATTATGGATTCTGTGGAGCCCGGCAAGAGCTCTGTCATGGACCTCGCTCGCAAAGGATAAGGCGCACCCATGCTGCTTCAAACCTCACCGACTCCCACCGCCACGCGCACTCACGGCCCTTGGGCACAGCGCTTTCATCTCATGCCTCAGGCAGGTTGGCTCAACGATCCCAACGGCCTCTGCCAAAAGGACGGCACCTTTCATGCCTACTTCCAAAACTCTCCTGACCAGGTAGACGGAGGTCTCAAGCATTGGGGCCATGCCACCAGTCGCGATCTGGTGCGATGGGAGCCAGATGGGGTGGTGCTGTCTCCTGACACCCCTTATGATGCCCAGGGTGTCTACTCTGGCTCGGCGCAGGTCCACGACGGTCGAATTTGGGCCTTTTACACAGGCAACGTCAAGCATGCGTCTCACGAGGTTGCCTTTGATTACGTGACGAGCGGTCGAGACGCCAATGTCTTGTTGGCTACCAGTGACGATGGCTCTCACTTTGGCCCCAAGCAGCTGCTCTTGACTCCCGCTGACTACCCGGCTCACCTCACCTGCCATGTGCGCGACCCCAAGGTCTTTGCCAGCCCCTACGCTCAAGGCCCTGCCTACCTCATGCTGCTGGGCGCCCGCGCCAAGGGCCTAGATCGTGCCCATGACAGAGGCGAGCTTCTGGTCTTTGGCTCGGAGGACCTCACCCGCTGGCGCTTGGAAAACCAGATCGTCTCCCCAGAGCCCATGGGTTACATGTGGGAATGCCCGGATTTTCTCGGCTTGGGAACCACCTCTGCTACCAGTGCCGAGAACCGCTGTCCCCAAAAAGAGCCGCTCAACCTGCTGTCGGTAAGCCCCCAAGGGCTGGAGGGCCCTGAGGCAGGCTCCAATGTGTATCCCAGTGGCTACATGGCCTTTGCAGGGTCTTTGGTAGGCGCCTATGAGCTGGGTCGGTTTCATCTCTGGGACGGTGGGTTCGATTTCTACGCGCCCCAAACTTTCATGGCCCAAGACGGCCGGTGCATCCTCATTGGATGGATGGGCATGCCCGACTGTCCCCAACACCGCAATCCCACCGTCTCCTGTGGCTGGCAGCACTGCTTCACGGTGCCCCGCGAGGTGGTCACCGATGGCGCCCAGGTATTCCAGCGCCCGGTGCGCGAGCTCTATGACTATCGCAGCTCGCTCTGGCTGGGAGACGGGAGCCTGCAGGTCAGCGGCGTGCCCTGCTTTGACCTGGAGATAGCGCGCATCGTTGATTCCCAATGCTCGGTGACTGTGGCTGGTGGTCTCACCGTCTCTTACGACCAGACCTCCCATGAGATCGTGGTGAGTTTTGAGGATCGGCTAGCCGAGTCTTTGGGAGGGGGTCGCGGTGAGCGCCGACTCGCCGCCCCCGCTCTCACCTCCCTGCGCATCCTGGGGGACGCCTCTTCTGTGGAGGTCTTTTGCAACGGAGGCGCCCAGGTTTTTTCCAGCCGCTATTACCCGCGCAGCTATTCGGTGCAGGCGAGCGCCCCTAAGGCCGCCATCCGCTGCTGGCAACTGGATGTCTAAGGCTCGCCAACTTTGCTCTTGAGGGGCCTGCAGGCCGTTGATCCCAAGGCAGCTCGAGCCCCTCACCAGCGACTTCTGTGATTCGTGGTACTGCCAATACCGTTCAGGGCATCTACAGGATTTATACTGCCCCGTGCAAATTGTATCGTTATAAACTACTAAGCAACGCGCTCCCAAATATCACGGGCGCATCTGCAGCCGCCTCAAACCCCCGTGACACGTAGAGAGCGATGCTCTGCGAACCGCCTAGGAATGGAGACCCTATGACCGAGAAAAGCACCCTTCGCATTGGCTGCCTTGAGGCTGGCGGCACAAAGATGGTGATGGCTGTGGCAACCCCTGAGGGCATGATCCTCGAACGTGAGGAGATTCCTACCAAAGACCCTGCTATCACGGTCCCTGCTATTGTCCAGTGGTTTTCTGAGCGCTCCATCGACGCATTGGGCGTAGGCGCCTTTGGTCCCACCGGCGTTGATCCTAACTCCGACACCTATGGCTGGATCCTGGAGACCCCCAAGACTGCCTGGCGCCACTACGACTTTTTGGGCGGCCTCTCTGCCCTTGATGTGCCGGTGGGCTACGACACCGACGTCAACGCTGCTTGCCTTGGCGAAGCTACCTACGGCATTGCCAAGGGTCTCGACACCGTGGTCTACATCACCATTGGCACCGGCATTGGCGCAGGCGTACTTGCAGGCGGCAAGCTGCTCCATGGCATGCTTCACCCCGAGGCCGGCCATATTCTTTTGCGCAAGCGCTCCTACGATACCGGCGCCTCTGTGTGCGCCTACCACGACTCCTGTTTCGAGGGCCTGGCTTCTGGCCCCTCCATCGAGCAGCGCTGGGGCGCCAAAGGCTTTGAGCTTGCCGATAAGGCCGAAGTCTGGGAGCTTGAGAGTGACTATATCGCTGAGGCTTTGGTGGACTACGTGATGGTCTATTCTCCCGAGCGCATCATCTTGGGCGGCGGCGTCATGAAGCAAGAGCAACTCTTTGATCTGGTGCGCAACAAGTTCACCGAGCTGCTTAACAACTATATCTCGACTCCACAGGTAAAAGCTGTGGACAGCTATATCGTGCCTGCTGGGTGCAATGGTGATCAGGGCATCTTGGGATGCTTGGCCCTGGGCGTTGCAGCACTGGAACAGTAGGGAGTAGATGCATTTCCCTTAGTTTGAGTTTGGGTTTCGTTAAAGCCTGGGTCCGGATCAAGGGTCTGCTCGCCTCAGAATAAATGCTTCATTAGCTACATCATTATGTAGCTAATGAAGCATTATTAAAATTGTAAGGTATAAAGTTACTGCATACGCTACAAAATAATGTAGCGTATGCAGTAACAATTTAGAGGGAGCACAAGGGCAAAAGCCCTACCGTCATGCGTTTGGCATCGGCAAGGAACATTCAACCCCAGTTGCATTACTCCCACTGTATCGCCGCCCTAAGTGATGTTGATGTTATGCAGCTCGGCGCGCGATCCCACATTACGCGAAATTGAATACTCAAATGGCAGGCCGGTATCCACAAAGCCAATCTGTTCGATCTCTAAGAGGGGAGAGCCTTCTTCAGTCTCAAGCCACTGGGCTTCTTCGAGAGTGGCGGGTACAGCACGGATGATCCGGTGAAAGCTGGAAAGGTGCAATCCTAGATCCTGAGTAAGATAGCGATAGATAGAGCCTTCCAAGTGATGGCGTTTGAGGCCGGGAATGAGCTCCAAAGGCATGTAGGTGTTCTCCACCACGATGGGAATGTCGTCTAGACGACGCACGCGAATGTCGTGATAGGCGAAATCATCGGGTCCCATATCTAGGCGTTGGGCGATTTGCTCCGGGGGCACGACAATGGAAAACTCAATGATGTCAGAGCTGACTTTTTTATCTTGAAGCGCGTATTCGTTGGTAAATCCCACAGATCGATCTGAGCGACCGGTGTAGAGGACGTCACCAGCATGTAGGTCACTTTCTACACCCAAAGCTTCTGGCGTGGTCTTCACATAGGTGCCAGAGCCTCGACGGCTAGAAACCAAGCCTTGCTCTGCCAAGATGTCGATGGCTTTGCGCACAGTGATTTTGCTCACACCATAAAGGTCGCAGAGCTCTACTACGGTGGGAAGGCGGTCTCCGGCTTTAAGGCTGCCATCCAAAATAGATCCTTGAATATCTGTGGCAATGTCTTCGTATTTAGACATGGTTCATCACCTTGACCTCGATAAATAGCGGTCAGTCGTTTACATCATAGGATAGATGAGAAATTAGAGCGCGTTCCTTACAAATTGAGTATGGATACCGTTTATAGGGGATATGAGACCGCTCGCCGGGAAGCTCCATAGAAATCGAGCTGTGAGATCGCTATGCAAACAATTAGAGCGCTACAATACAAACCAAGAAACGGGACGCATCTATAATAAGAACGATATGAATATCAATCCCTATAGATGCAATCACCAATAAGCGCAGGTAGTGCACTTATTTCTGCAAGTGGTAGTCCTGTCTGCTTGCCTCGGGTGCAGTATCGCGAGCCTGCCTTACCAACGCCAAGGAGTACGCATGAGCAACCCCACCCTGCCTCAAGACTTCTTTTTGGGTGCCGCTTTTTCGGGCCCTCAAACTGAGGGTCGATGGGCCGAAGACGGCAAATTGGAGAATCTCTGGGACACCTGGTCCATCGAGAACATCGATGACTTTTACAACAAGGTGGGCTCGTACGTGGGCAATGATTTCATGACCATGTATGAGGGCGATCTCAAGCTCTATAAAGAGACACTGGGGCTCGACTCGGTGCGCACCTCCATCCAATGGAGCCGCTTCTTAGATGAGAACGGCGAGATCAATCCTGCAGGCGCCGAGTGGTACCACCGTCTATTTGCCGCCGCCAAAGCCGCTGGTATCGAGATGTTCGTAAACCTCTACCACTTTGATATGCCCACTTACCTGTTCCGTCGCGGCGGCTGGGAGAACCGCGAGGTGGTGGATGCTTACGAGAACTATGCGCGCAAGGCCTTCGCCGAGTTTGGCCAGGAGGTCCGCTGCTGGTTCACCTTCAATGAGCCTACGGTAGAGCCTGAGCAACGCTACCAGGAGGGCAACTGGTGGCCCTTCATCAAGAACTTCAATCGCGCCCGCACCGTCCAATACAACATCTCCATTGCCCATGCCAAAGGCGTGCAGGCCTTCCGCGAGGCACAATCTGCTGGTCTCATGCTTCCTGATGCTCGAATCGGCCTTATCAACGCTTTCATGCCTCCCTATACCAAGGAGAACCCCTCTGAGGCAGACCTCGAGGCGGTGCGCATGATCGACGGCATCAACAATCGTTGGTGGCTCGACCTGGTAACCAAGGGCCAGCTTCCCCAAGACGTGGTAGAGACTCTGGCTGAGCGCGGCTGCGTGCTCCCCATTCGCCCGGGCGATGATGAGATCTTGGCCCGCGGCACGGTGGACTGGCTGGGCTGCAACTACTATCAGCCCACTCGCGTGCAGGCGCCTTCCCGCGACGTAGACGAGGCTGGTTGTCCGGTCTTTGCAGACAAGTATGTCTGGCCTGACGCCGTCATGAATGAGAGCCGCGGCTGGGAAGTCTACCCCAAGGGCATCTACGACTTTGGCATGACCGCTGCCCGCGATTACCCGGACCTGGAGTGGTTTGTCTCTGAGAACGGCATGGGCATCGAGGGTGAGTACAAGAATCGCGATGAGGCCGGCCAAATCCAGGATGACTACCGCATCGACTTTGTGCGCCAGCACCTCACCTGGATCGCCAAAGCCATCGAAGACGGCGCTCATTGCGTGGGCTATCACTACTGGGGCGCCATCGACAACTGGTCCTGGAACAACGCCTTCAAAAACCGCTATGGCTTCATCGAGGTAGACCTTATGGAAGGCTACCAGCGAATTCCCAAGAAGTCTGCCGCCTGGCTCCACGAGGTAGCAGCCACTCACGTGATTTCGTAGCACATCACAGTTTGGCTCTTAGGCCTTTGGCAACACCCGGACCAAAGGTTGGGTTTTTAAAACGTAGAGAGAAGGAGAATCCATGGCTAACGAAAGCGGGCAGTCATTCCTCGATAAATTTGCCGAGGTATCTGCCAAGGTGGGCAACCAAGTGCATCTGCGCTCTTTGCGCGACGGCTTCGCCACCATCATGCCAATCTATATTTTGGCTGGCATTGCAGTATTAATTAACAACGTGGTCTTCCCCCTCTTTTTAGCTGACGGCTCTGCCGAGTTGGCGGCTGCTCAATATTGGGGAAACGCCATCACCCAAGGTACCTTGAGCTTCGCCGCCATCCTTCTGTGCGGCACCATTGGCTACTGCCTGGCCAACAACAAGCGCTTTGGCAACGCCATCGCCTGCTTGGTAGTGTCTATCTGCTGCTTAGTCATCATGTTCCCGCAAACGGTGACCACCACCGTGGCCAACCTGACCTATGCCACCAGCTCCGGTGAGGTGGCCGCAGGGGTCGAGACCCTCGAGGCTGCAGACCTCGCCGCCACCCTCAACATGGCTGAGGACACCACCTTCGAGACCAGCGTCTCCGGCATGATCTCCACCAGCAACACCGGTGCTAACGGCCTGTTCGCCGCCATCATCGTGGGTCTTGTGGCCACCACCGTCTTCATCAAGATCTCCAGCGTCGAGAAGCTCAAGATCAACCTGGGCGAGGGCATTCCTCCCGCGGTGGGCAAGTCCTTCAACGTGCTCATCCCTCTGCTTTTGAGCCTCTCCATCTTTGGTCTTGTGGCTGCCCTGCTCAACGGTATCTTCAACACCAACCTCATGACCCTCATCTCCGAGTGCGTCGCCGCTCCTCTGAAGGGCGTCATGAACGCAGGCCCTCTAGCCGTCATCGTCATCTACACCGTCGCCAACCTGCTCTTCTGCCTCGGCATCCACCAGTCCACCATCTCCGGCGTGCTCGCCGAGCCCATCTTGACCGTCCTCATCGTCGAGAATATGGCCATGTATCAGGCTGGCCAGGTCATCCCTGCCGACCACTACATGAACATGCAGATCGTCAACTCCTTCGCCTTGATCGGCGGCTCCGGTTGCACCTTCATGCTTCTTCTGGACACCTTCCTGTTCTCCAAGAACAAGGCCTCCCGCGACATTGCCAAGCTCTCCATCCTGCCTGGCCTCTTTAACATCAACGAGCCTGTTATCTACGGTTATCCCATCGTCTACAACATCCCGCTGATGGTGCCCTTCGTCATCCTGCCCGATATCTTCATCGCCGCCACCTACGGCCTCACCTGCATCGGCTGGATCGCCCCCTGCGTCGTGCAGGCTCCCTGGACCACGCCTCCCGTGCTCTCCGCCCTCTTCTCCACCGGCTTTGACTGGCGTGCCGGCGTGTGGCAGGTCATCGAGATCGCCATCGGCATGGCAGTGTGGCTTCCCTTCATGCACATCTCCGAGCGCGCCACTGCCAAGCAGATGGAGATGCAAGACGCCGCCTAAGAGCTGTTGCTTAACACGCTACCCTGAGTTTTCCTGCGGCATTTTCAAAGGTTCGCCCGGAACTTCTGTAGCACGCCTCCCACCCCGTGCTCCTAGGGAAGGGGAAACGGTGTCCGGTCGCCGTTTCCCCTAGGGGAATCGCCTTGCGAGCGGCTCTCTAGGAGCACCTTTAATTACGAGGTTGCTCAGGCATTTTAGAAAAAGCTTTTTGACCCCAGAAAAATCAGGGTGCTCAGGACTTGCGCGTCGTGAGCCCCGTGCACCGCAAACAAGGCACATCCCAAGGCTTGCGAGCCCAGGCCTTGGCCCAAGACCCGGAGGCGGATGCCTCCCATCCCTAAGGAGACCTCAATGAAGAAGATCATGCTTGTGTGCAACGCCGGTATGTCCACCTCTCTACTCGTGCAGAAGATGCAAGCTGAGGCCAAGAATCGCGGCCTGGACGTCGAGATCGAGGCCCGTCCCATGGCCGAGGCCATGGAGAACATCGACTCCGCCGACATCCTGCTTTTGGGCCCCCAGATTGGCTATGCCAAGGGCGACTTCGAGAAGGCCGTGGATGGCGCCAAGCCCGTCGAGGTCATCGCGATGGTGGACTACGGTCGCATGAACGCCCCCAAGATCCTGGATGCTGCCCTGGCCGAGATCTAGGAGCTATCCCTGCGTTTTATATCCGTCCCGTTGCAACCCGATGAGGAGATCTGCTGCACCATGGAAGATATGAATGAGCTTCAACTCACTTGCTTCGAGATCATCAGCTATGTAGGCACCGCCAAGTCCTGCTTTGTGAACGCTATGACCAAGGCGCGCGAGGGAAACTTTGAAGAGGCCGCCAATCTCATAGCTGAGGGCGACAAGGCCTTCGCCGAGGGCCACGACGTACACCTCAAACTGCTCCAGGCCGACGCCGCCGGCGAGCGCGAGCCCGACGCCCCCCTCATCCTCCTGCATGCTGAGGATCAGATGGCAGGCACCGAGACCGTGCGCATCATGGCCACTGAGTTCATCACTCTCTACAAGCGCCTGGATGGCGTAGAGGAGTAGCGCACAACCCCTAGAGAGGGTGGTTGCGCCGCCCCTTATTCTTGCTGTGCCTGGCGATGGCGCTTGTGTAATTACTGCCATCATTAGCTGCCGATAAGCCCTAGCGCCCAGGCGTTGGGGCTTATTTCTTATCGGCAGATGCAAAGGGTTGAGGACTGTGAGCTTGTACTGTCGACTCTTGGCCGCGGGCGTCCTATCATCTGTGTCATGACATCTTTTGCGAATTTTCCACATAGATCTGAGGCTTCGGACCTTCCAACAAGCGAGTGGCGCGCTGCAAAGAAAGCTATGCTACGCTCGGAGCTTTTGGCTAGGCGCAACGCTCTATCTGCAGCCGAGCGCGCCGCCGAGGAGCACTTCGTCAATGAGCGGGTGCAGAGATGGCCCCAGTGGGAAAGGGCCGCGACTGTCTGCGGTTATGCGGCCATGGGTTCGGAGATATCATGCAACCAGTTGCTCAATAAAGCCTTGGAATTAGGCAAACAGGTGCTATTGCCAGCCTGTACCTCGGACAAAATGCTTAAGTGGTATCAGATAGAACCCGGTTGGCGCTCTCGTCTCATCCCTCACCCCTTTGGAATGGGAGAGCCAAATCCCTCCCAGTGCCTTTTGGTAGACCCTGTGGCACTCGATCCTGCAACGCTTCTGGTCATCGTGCCGGCAGTGGGGCTAGATCCTCAGACTATGGGCCGGCTAGGCTATGGAGGCGGCTATTACGATCGCTTCCTAGCCACGCTTAATCCAACGGTCACAACACTGGGTATTGGCTATAAATGCCAACAGGTAGCCTTATCAAATATCCTAGAGACTACCGATATTCCTTTACACAGAATCATCAGCGCTTCGCCCGATCTGTGCGGCTGGCGTCAAAAGGAGCATTCATGACTCATGTAGGCACTTTGAGCTATCCCTATCGCATCCCCTTCGACTTTGTGCCCATGAGCTACTCCGAAGCACTGGACCATCTGGCCCACATTCTGCGACTGGGTATTTGCCCCATGCTGGAGACCGTTGAGGAAATGTTGGATGAGCTTGGCCGCCCCGACGCCTACTTTGACATCGTCCAGATCGCCGGCACCAACGGCAAGACCTCAACGTCGCGCTACACTGCTGCTGTTCTAGGGGGAGAGGGGCTGCGCTGCGGCCTTTACACCTCGCCTGAGCTTGTGTCCTACACCGAACGCATGGAGGTTGACGGCGCTCCCATCGTTCCCGATGCCTTTGGCCTCTCCATCGCTGCCGCCGTCGAGGCGGGCAGGCGCGTCAACAGTCGCCGCATCATCCGGGATCTTCGACCCTACGACGTCACTGAGTTCGATACCCTTACCGTTGCCGCCTGTGTGGCCTTTGCCCTGGCAGAGATAGATGTGGCAGTGCTTGAGGTGGGTCTTGGCGGCCGCTGGGATGCCACCACGGCCACCCATCCTCAAGTGAGTGCCGTGACCGGCATCGGACTGGATCACACCCATATCCTGGGAGATACCCTGGGCCAAATTGCTGCCGAGAAGGCCGCCATCATCAAGGCCGGCCAGTCCTGTGTCCTTGGCACGGGCACCCAAACGCCCGAGGTGGCCCAGGTGCTTTTGGGCCGCTGCAAGGAGCAGGGGGTTGTTCCTCAGCTGGTACGCCAGCTGACCTCGGATGCCTGGGACCGTTTTGTAGAGACGGGCCAACAACCCGATCAGTCAGCCTGTCTTGAAGCCGTTGCGCTCCCTGAGGCGTCAACGCCCTCCGCAACGCCTTCCGACCAGCCCTCGCTTCCCAACGAGGCTGTGCGCCTTGAGAAAGCCTTGCTCCCACAAGAGGCCGCGCTTCCCAAGGGCTACTTCACGATCCGTCAGGAGCCCGCGTCTTTGGCCGACGCGCTGGTATTCGACCTGGTGACTCCTCGGTCTACCTACCGCGACCTGGCCGCTCAAAAACCCTACTACCAGGCACAAAACATCGCCTGCGCTGCCCTTGTGGCAGAAAACTACCTGGGCCGCCCCCTCCACCCCGAGGGCCTAGCAGCTTCTGTGGCCCGCTGCCCCACGCCTGGCCGCTTCGATGTGCTTAGAAGCGATCCTCTGCTGCTGGTCGATGCGGCACATAACCCCCAATCCATAGCCGTCTTCCTTGACGGGCTGCGCCGTTTGGCGCCTCAGGTGAAGGATCGCCCCGCACTTCTCTGTGCCGTCCTTGCCGATAAGGACTGCTCCGGGATCGCCCGTCTTTTAGGGCCAGAATTTCCTCAGGTCTATGTATGCCAGACCTCATCTCCTCGTGCGCTGGAAGCTTCAAAGCTGGCAGCCCTCTTCTTGGAAGCAGGCGCTCCTGTGGCAGGGGTCTATCCCTCTGTGGCCCAGGCGCTTGAAGCTACCTGGGGGACCGCTTTGGTGGCCACGGGCTCCATTACGCTGGCAGGAGAGGTGGCGGCACTTCTCGGCAGGAAATGAAAAGTGAGCTTCGAAGCACGTTCGGGCACGCTTGCGTGCGCTCGGACACGCCTTGGCGTGAGGGGCGATCAGGTGGCGGGGGAAGGGCTTCTCGGCAGCTGAAGGGAAACTTACTAAATCGTCACTGCGGCGGCCGTGGAATGACGGTGACGATGGCCTGAGGACCTGAGGCTTTCGGTACAATGAGCAGCGATGGCTATCTGTCGGGATATGATACTTGGCGGTGCGCCTGCCTACCTTCGCGCTCTAATTGGACTAAAAGGAGCCAGTTCATGCGAGAATTGCTGGATCAACTTATTACGCCTGAGGTGCGCATGGTGCTTTACCTCATGCTGGCGTGCGTGGTAATGCTCTACATGCTCTCCATCGTCTACGTGATTCGCGATGCTCAGCGTCGTGGGGCGGAGCCTTGGTGGCTGTGGGCCATTATCTCGGTGGTGCCCATCGTAGGCCTTCTGGCCTATGTGATCTTGCGTCCCAGCTCCTACTTGGTGGATCGCGAGGAACAAGACCTGGATATCGCGCTCCGTGAGCATCAGCTGTCTCACTATGGCATCTGCCCCAAGTGCGGTACGCCCATCGATCGCGACTTCATTGTGTGCCCCATCTGCAACACCCAGGTGCGCAACGTATGTCCCACCTGCCATCGGCCGCTCAATGCAGACTGGAAGGTATGCCCCTACTGCCGCACTCGCATCCAGTAACGGCTTGGCCAAGAAGCAGCTCGAGTAGCAGCCTGGCCACAATCGGTATTTGCAGGGCCCGCTCATTGGCAGTGGGCCTTTTTCATAGAGAGGAGCTCTTTATGCCTCGTGAACTTATGGCCCAAAAACGCCAGCGTGCAGCCCAGATTGAGGATCGCATGTTTGACTATTACGGAGAGGGCGCCTGCTCGCTAGACTACGACGATCCCTTCAGGCTGACGGTGTCTGTAGTGCTCTCGGCCCAGTGCACCGATGCGGCGGTTAACAAAGTGACCCCATCGCTCTGGGAGCGCTTTCCTACGCCTGCAGATCTTGCAGCCGCTTCCCTAGAGGAGATAGAAGAGATCATCCGACCTTTGGGCTTTTATCACGCCAAGGCCACCAAGCTCAAGGGTTTGGCTCAGATGAGCGTGGCAGAGTATGGGGGTTCCGTGCCCCACGACATCGACGAGCTCCAACGTCTTCCCGGGGTGGGGAGAAAGACGGCCAACTGTGTGATGTGCGAGGCCTTTCGCGATCCCCAAGGCATCGCGGTGGATACCCACGTCTTTAGAATCGCCCATCGCTTGAAGTTCTGCGGCCCCGCTGCCAAGACTCCCGAGAAGGTCGAGGATGCTCTTTTGCGCCTTTATCCTCAGGAACAATGGCTCTATATAAACCACCAGTGGGTCCACTTTGGCCGAGAGTTCTGCCGCGCCAAAAAGCCGCGCTGCTCCGAGTGCTTTATCTCTGACCTTTGTCCCAGCTTTCCTGAGAAAGACAGCGTTTAGCGCGCAGTGCAAGTGTTGGGAACGCGATGAGCGGGGAACCCGAGGATGATCTGGGGCTCGGAAGACTTAGGAGCGGTCTCAGGACTCGAGAGTCTTGGAGCTTCTTGATGGTCGCTCCATTACACCCCACCGCTTCATTGCGCTTGAGACTTCCAACTGCATCCGCTGGTCCCTTCATTTAACTATGGTTATTGATGTGGGACGTGGACGGTGGCGCCTTTAGTTGAATAAGGGGGTAGGAACCCTTCGAACGATTTATTCGAAGGAGGCCCCTATGGCCAAGCAAGACAAACATAATAAGCGTCTCGACCCCAATGAGGTGGGACGTCGTGTTCAGGAAGAGCTTGAGAAGGTGAGAGCTACGCCGGTGAAATCCTCTGATGACACATTGGCGCAGGATGACGATCTGGAGATGGCCACCGTGGAGGAGGTATTGCCACCTGCTCAGACCACTCCTCAGGAACTAGAGAACGAGCTGGCTGCCTACCTGATCGATACTGCGGTGCGCTCGGTAGACACAGAGAACCAGCGTGGCCGCTCTATTGCTTCCTACTCCAGCCGTCTGCTCATTGGTATTGCGGTACTTGCCATTGTGGCACTTGCGGTTGCTGTCCCCACCATTCTCATTCTGGCTCCCGGTTGGGAAGCCGTGCTTATGACGGCTCTCTTTACCGGCGTTTTGGTACCACTGTTGGTAGCGTTTTTGCTGGCAGTGACTGCTGGCGCAGGATCGGCCCGGATGGTCAAGGGTGTGCCGGCCGATCTCTTTTCCACTTCTATATCTGCCCCAGTGAAGACCAAGATGGAGCTGGCCAAGCGCATTTGCGCCGCCGAGCAGGAGCGTTACGAGGAAGCCAGCCATGTTCACGACCGCGTGGCCGGCGCGCTTACCGCTGCTCGCATCCTCATGCTCATTGCAGTGGGCTTCTTTGTAGTGGCGTTGGTATTCCTCTGCGTCATCATGCTCATACACGTTGCCTAGATTTGATCTCACAGCTTAAAGGCGTGAGGTGTGGCGGCAGGACAGTTTAGGCTGTCCTGTCGCTTTTTTATTGCGGGTTGGTAGGGCATATTGCGAGTGGCGAGGATTTTCAGATTGCTTGGAGAGTGCAGGGGAGGTCTGGCGCTTGCAGCTCGCACTCCATATGCACGTGCGGTGGGTCTCAATTCGCATTTCGTGCTTCGTATGCATGCGAAATGATTCCGAACCCGTATATCGGCCAGCTGGTGAGCTGGGGTTTTGTAAAACCCCAGCACACATAGGCTGCGAAATACGAGACTGGAGCGCTCGGGCATGCAACTGCGCCGCCATATGCGAATCCCGCGATGAAGCGTGCGCATCTACTCCCTGTGCATCCCGCATCAACTCCCCGTACTCCGCGCCAAAACCCCGCATCCCCTCGGCACACAAATACAAAAGCGGTTTAGCGCGACATCCTTTTTCCAAGAGGGGTACCATGACTGGGAGCCGGCAGAGGGCTGGCATTTCAGGGAGGGTTGTTAGCGATGCAGCAAGGCATGAACAAGCACCTGGGCCACAGGTTGGTGGTCGCCTGCGTGCATTCGCTCACGCTCACTCAAACTATCTAGGCGCCCCGGCAGGGCTGCACAGGCAGCCGTTCGGTGAGCGCCGTCTTCTCAGGGCTTGGGGCAACGTATGCCTGCGCAAGCCCTATTTCGTCGTCCAACGGCCATTGTGAGGCCGAGAGATTAAGGGAGAAGTACCCATGTCCAATCAGATTTCTGTACAGCTGCCCGACGGCTCCGCTCGTGAGTTGCCCGTTGGCGCCGCCGCGCAAGATCTGGCTGCCTCCATTGGCGCCGGTCTGGCAAAGGCTGCGCTGGCCGCTAAGGTCAACGGCGTCCCGGTGGATCTGGCCTGCCCCCTTCGTGATGGCGACCAGGTAGAGATTCTCACGCTCAAGAGCCCAGATGTCCTGCCAATTCTTCGTCATTCCTGCGCTCACATCATGGCTGAGGCCGTGAGCGAGCTCTTCTCCAACGTCGCCCTAGGCATTGGCCCTGACGTTGAGAATGGTTTTTACTACGACTTCCAGACGCCTGATCAAATCTCTTCCAACGACTTTGAGCGTATCGAGGAGCGGATGCGCGCCATTATCCGCGAGGATAAGCCCTTCGTGCGCGAGGTGGTCTCTCGCGATCAAGCCCAGGAGATCTTTGCCGACCAGCCCTTGAAGCTCGAGCTCCTCGACGATATCCCTGCCGAGGAGGATGTCACCATCTATCGCCACGGTGACCACATGGAGCTGTGCCGCGGGCCGCATGTAGCAAGTGCGGGCAAGATCCCTGCCGACTCCTTCGAGCTCCAAAAGGTGGCTGGCGCCTATTGGCGCGGTGACGCCAACAACGAGATGCTCCAGCGCGTCTACGGCGTCGAGTTCGCTACCAAGAAGGAGCTCAAGGACTACAACCATATGATGGAGGAGGCCAAGAAGCGCGATCACCGCATTCTGGGTCCCAAGCTGGGCATCTTCGAAACGTTGGACGAGGTGGGCCCCGGCCTGCCCCTGTTCTTCCCCAAGGGCGCCCGCGTGGTGCGCACCATGCAGGAGTGGCTGCGCAAAGAGCTCTATCGTCGTGGCTACGAGGAGGTCATCACCCCGCATGTCTACAAGTCCGGCGTGTGGAAGACCTCGGGCCACTATGACTTCTATAAAGAGAACATGTACTTCTTCAACGTCAACGAGGGCACCGACGACGATCCTCGTCTGTCCGAGTTTGGCGTGAAGCCCATGAACTGCCCCGGCCACGTGCTGCTCTATCGCTCCAACCTCCACAGCTATCGCGACCTGCCCCTGCGCTACTTCGAGTTTGGCACAGTCTATCGCCACGAGCTCTCCGGCGCGGTCAACGGCCTGTTCCGCGCCCGCGGCTTTACCCAAGACGATGCCCACGTCTTCTGTCGCGAGGATCAGGTGGTAGACGAGGTGGAGTCCATCATGGGCTTGGTAGATCAAATCATGGGCACCTTCGACCTGCCCTATGAGTGCGAGATCTCCACGCGCCCAGCTCACTCCATCGGCACTGACGAGATGTGGGACAAGGCCGAGTCCTTCCTCAAGGAGGCCCTGGAGAAGCGCGGCGTCCCCTACGACATCAACGAGGGCGACGGCGCCTTCTACGGCCCCAAGATCGACGTCAAGGTTAAGGACTCCATCGGCCGCACCTGGCAGTGCTCCACCATCCAGGTGGACTTCAATCTGCCTGAGCGTTTTGATCTCACCTATCGCACGGCAGACAACACCGTCGAGCGCCCCTGGATGCTCCACCGCGCCATCTTTGGCTCCATCGAGCGCTTCTTGGGCATCCTCATCGAGAACTACGCCGGCGCCCTGCCTCTCTGGCTGGCTCCGGTCCAAGCCGAGATAATCCCCATCGCCGACCGCCACTTAGACTATGCCGAGGACGTCGCCAAGAAGCTGCGCGCGGTAGGCGGCCGCATCGAGGTAGACAGCCACTCCGAGCCCATGCGCGCCAAGATCGCCAAGGCTCAGGAGCAGAAGGTGCCCTACATGCTGGTAGTGGGCGACAAAGAGGCGGAGGAGGGCACCGTCTCTGTCCGCGAGCGCACCGAGGGCGACCAAGGCACCATGACGGTGGATGACTTTGAAAAGATCATCGCCGACGCCCAGGTTTAACGCCAGCTCTCTCGCCAGCGCGCAAGGCGAAAGCGGCACATGGGTAGCGATAACCATTCGCTGAGCCGCAGCCCTTGGCGTTCCTTGCCGAGAAACCCAAAGCCCACGGGATTGCACTTCTCCCGTGGGCTTTCTGTTTGGGAAGTGAGGGGACGCCTTTCTTCAGAAACGGTAAGCTGTAGCTATGTGCTCGCTGCCAAAACCTCGAAGGCCGGGTGAAAGCCATGGCTCCACCTCCCGTGTTTGTGCTGTGTCCAGATTCTTTCAAGGGCACATTTTCCTCTACCCAAGTGGCGAGGGAGTTGAAGAAAGCGGCTCAGGCCCGATTTCCCGGCTGCGTGTGCCGAGTGCTGCCTGTGGCTGATGGCGGCGAAGGCACTGTTGACGCGCTGGTGGACGCCCTAGCCGGCCGCAAAGTCACGGTGGAAGTCTCCGGTCCTTTGGGAGACCCTCTTCTTGCGACCTTTGGCCTGGTGCGTCCCAAGGTCGCGCTCCCTTATGATCCAGCTTCGCTCCAGTCTCATGATCCGGGCTCGCCTCAGCCCCTAGAGGCCATCATCGAGATGGCAGCCGCCTCGGGATTGCCGCTGGTAGAAGGCAGGCAAGATATCCTCTCTGCCTCCACCTACGGCACCGGCTAGCTCATTCAGGCTGCTCTGGACGCCGGAGCGAACGCGATCACCTTGGCCGTGGGCGGCTCGGCTACTAATGATGGGGGCATGGGGCTTTTGAGTGCCCTGGGCGTAACCTTTGCCGATAAGGAAGGAGTCTCACTGTCGGGAGGCGGTGGCTCCCTGGAGCAGGTGGCTCGGATCGATCTCTCCGGTCTCGATCCTCGACTGGCTCATACTCCCATAAAAGTGCTCTGTGATGTAAACAATCCTTTACTGGGATTCCAGGGATGTGCCCGAGTATTTAGCCCTCAGAAAGGGGCAACTCCCTCGGAGGTGGAGCGCCTCGAGAGAGGTATGGCATTCTATGCTGACGCTCTTGAAGAGGCTGCAGGGCGGCAGGCCCGAGAGCTTCCCGGAGCTGGTGCCGCCGGCGGCTTGGCCTTTGGCTGTGTGGTAGGCCTCGGGGCCCAGCTGGTAAGCGGCATAGAGCAGGTGCTGCAACTCGTGGGTTTTGAAGAGATCGCAGCCACCGCAGACCTGGTAGTCACGGGCGAGGGGCATCTGGATGCTCAGACCTCTCATGGCAAGGTGTGCGCCGGCATTGGAGCGGTATGTCAGACGCTCCGGGTGCCTTGTGTGGCCCTCGTGGGCAGTGCTGCCATTGATGCACCGGAGATTCCGGGTATCCAGGTGGTCGTGCCCTGCGTGGGCGATGTCATGGATCTAGATGAGGCGCTGGCCCAAAGCCAGCGCACATTAGCCCAGGCGGCCGCGAGACTCTTTGACTTGCTGGCGTTGGGAGCAAAGCTACAGACATAGCTGCGGCAGATTCCTATACTTTAAGGGACCCGCCCACCCCAACCCCAACCACTGCCTGATCGTCCGTCCCCACTCAGGATCCCCAGGAGGTTCCATGAAGTTTGCCGACGTCACGCCCACTAAAATTTCTGTTGCCCCTAATGTCTCCCTCAATGTCTGGGATGCCGGCCCCAAAGACGCCCAGACCCTGCTCTTTATTCCCGGCCTCACCTTTTCTGGCGCAGTCTTTTGCCACCAGTTGGATCACTTTTCGGATCGTTATCGCGTGGTGCTGGTAGACCCCCGAGGTCAGGGTGACTCCACCACCTGTTCCGAAGGCAACAACTACATGGCCCACGGTGCCGACCTCATCGAGCTCTGTCGCCAACTGTCCATTCACAAGCCTGTGCTGGTGGGGTGGAGCTGCGGAAATCTGGAGGCCTGGAGCTTTGTGCGCCAAGCCGGCTGGGATGCGGTGGCAGGTCTGGTGACGGTGGACATGAGCCCGCTGCCGTTGAACAGCGATCCTTCCGCCTGGACCGAGGGCACCCCCGACGAACTCCGCGCCGTAGGCACCCAAGTGCTCACCAATGACGAGGCTGCCGCCGGTTTTTGGGACGAATACCTGCGGGAAGTCATGTGGCAAGGCCCGCTCACCCAAGCGCAGTACGACTACTTCATGGGCCTTGGCGCCGGCTGCACCCGAGCCACCTGCCACGAGCTCTTCTGCGACGCCATCCTCTCTGACTACCGCCCTGAGGCTCAAGATGCCGATAAAAACCTGCCCACCCTCATGTACGTCGCTGAGCACTGGGCAGACGTAGCGGTGCCCTGGTTTAATACTCTATGCCCCAACACGCCCACCGAGGTGCTCGGCGCCCATCTCATGGCCAATCAGTACCCCCAGCAGTTCAACGCCCGCCTCGAGCAGTTCCTCCAAGAAGCGAATCTCTAGGGGAGTAGCAAGCTCGCTTAATCTTTCCATCAGCAATTCGCTGTAGCCAATAAAGCCTCGGACTCCAAATTCGAGGCCTTATTGATTATTAGTCCTGCCAGACCTTGCGCTCTACATCTGTCATGGTTGTTTGAAGCCATGGATCACATGGCTCAGAAGTGTTTTGCGCATTATTGGCAAGAAGTGATTCCAAGGTTATCGAACGATCTGCTTTTACTCTCCTATGATCCCTGGAAGTACTGTTGCTATCTATCTTGGCTTCACTTGGTACATTCATTTATTATTCCCCTCTCATTGGGTTCATCCAGTTTAAACGAGCGATATACAAAAGCCGCCCTATTCACCACAAGTGGCAAATAGGGCGGTGCGTTTTGCACAGGAGCCAACCATTCCTGCACCCATTAAGGGTCAATAGGTAAGCGCGGTCGCAGTCGCTTAGCTTGCCATTGCTACAGCTCCCTCGTTGGCAAACCCGTGGAACACTGCCTTGTGCTCGTGATAGCTATAGACGCCTTCAAAACCCAGCTCCTGAAGCATTGCTTCAAGTTCATCCACACCACGGCCAATCATCCAGGATTCTGTGGCCAGGCTGCCCAGGGTAATGAAAGAGCCACCTAGCTCACGATAGAGAGCCAAAATGTCATAGAGTGCCTTATCGCGAGTCAGACCAGAGCGCACGCAAGATCCGTCAATGGCAAGTGCGCAGTTGTGAGAGATAAGGCTCTTCAGGATCTGAACCACAAAGGGCTTGATCTGCTCAAAAGGCACCAGCGCAGTGTAGCGGCGCACCAGATCCACCAGAGCCAGAGCATCCCAACCTTCCAGCCTATCTACCACGGCGCAAAGCTCCATGTAGTAGCGCTGTTGAGCCTCTGCCGCATCGTGCTCAACAGTGAAGCTTCCAGCTACCTCTTCATCCATTATCTTGTCCGCGTAAAGCATTATGACATCGGCTTCGTGAGCCTCATCGATGGCCCTTTGGGCTTCAGCGATCCTATGCGCCTGGGCATCCACCATAATGCCCCGAGTCACTTTCATGCCTGCAGGTGCATAAGCGGAGGCCTTCGCCAAGGCACTGGCTCCTGCGGCGGTGCAGCTGGTGGCGTGACGAACAAGGCACACTTCCGAGGCACCTTGCCCAGCAGCTTTATGAACCACTTCGGCGAGAGCGACAGGGGAGGACATGCCAAGGCTGCAAGCGATGGAAGAATCAACAATCATGGGGGCATCTCCTTTATTGGAGTCATTACTTTTGATGCCCCCCCATACTAGGGCTAATAGCATACAAATTGTATGCTTAGATTTGTATCTCTTTGCGCTATCGCTCTCGCAGCGAAAACGCCCACTACAATGCCCATATATGCTGGTAAGTCACAGATATATTGTCACTTTGTATGGATGAAGATCCCCACACAACTCCGCATCAGTACAAGACTAGCAAAATACAAATGGCTTACAAAGAGACGCTTAATACCTATGGGAATAGCTCACTTCATCTGGCCTTATGTCGATGTCAAAGCGCGTGTTCTCACCCGTCTCATACCTCACGGCAGATTCCCAAGCACGCCCTTCTGCATCATAGGTAGTCCGCTGAATCCTAAAGCACGGCGCTCCGGCATCAATTCCCAATACCTCAGCCACCCACTCTGGCAAAGAGGCAACGCCGTAAGCCTCATGAATCCGCTCCAGTGATGTGCCTGCATCTTCCATTGCCTCTGAGAACATCTCGTAGAACGACCTGCCCGCTGTCTCGCTATCAAGCTCAGGCATCAGCTCCACAGGCACAGCCACGTTGGCGACACACAGCGGAATACCATCCGCATAATCTGCCCTCACGATGTCCCATACAGGCTCAGGTATCGACAATCCCAATCCCGCCATCTGAAACGTGGTAGGCCGCACCTTTTTAATTGAAAGAATCTTGCTTGAAGGCTCATAGCCCAGAGCACGCATCTCGCTATGAAAGCTCGGAGCGCCCTCAAAACTTCGATGGATCCGGCGTCTCTTTACAAACGTTCCCTGACCAGCCCGCCGAGTCACGCTTTTCCACTCAATAAGCTCGTTATAGGCTTTTCGCACCGTGGAGCGGCTCAAATCCAACGCTTCACAAAGCTCCATCTCAGTAGGTAGGGGATCGCCAGGCTGCAGCGTTCCATCAGCCAGCCCAACCTCAATCGCCTTGCTCAGGGCATCGGCCAGCTGCCTATAGAGCGGCACCTTTGACCCATAGTCAAGGTCATCTTTAGTCACAAGCATGCCGGCCCCCAAGCGTTATCCCACGGCATAATCCCACGTCATGCGCTGCTTCTATGCTACCCACCATCGCAAGGCTAGTCCAACGCCTCAAAGCGACTCGCCGCTTGTCGCTCCATGGAGAAACGCAAGGGCTGCATTTATGCATCATTAATACAACCAACACGATGACTGCGTTAGTAACCCCTCTGTGCAACTAACGTAGAACATTTCCAGAGGGACAAAATACTCTCAATAACCTAGCAAATTAAAACCCTTATGAACTGCAGCCCATCGGCGCCACTCTCCCTACCGCAGCCGATCCTTCGCCCGCGTCTTCACCTGTGTCAGCGCATAGGGCACCGCGCTTACCAGCACCATGCCTAGTATCAGCATGCCGGCTACCGCCAGCGCCTGCAGCCCCCACTCAAACCCAGAGTCCATCTTGCCTTGCAACAGCGCCACCATCATGCGGTACACGTCCCCGCCAGGCACCAACGGGATCAATGCTGGGGCGGTAAACGTTGTGATGGGCACTCTCGCCACCCGTGCGCATACCCAAGAGGCGCAGGTAAACGCTACTGCGCCGTAAAATGCGGCTGCAGGCTCTTCAAGCCCCTGATTCACCACGCTCTGGTACACTGCCGTGCCCAAAGCTCCAATACAACCGGCGCACAGCAGCAGGCGCCAATCCCGCACGTTATAGAGCAGCCCAAAGGCAGCCGAGGCCAAAAATGCCCCCACCGCCGCCATCATGACAGGGACCATGAGAGCACCCCCGTATAATGCAGCACCACAGCCGACCCTATAGCAATGGCAATGCCCACTAGCAGCGCCTTGCCAAACCGAGCCGTCGCAGACAAAAAGTTTCCCGAGAGCGTATCCAAAATCCCCGTCGCCAGCGTCATGCCGGGCACCAGCAGCATCAGCACTGGAATCAACAGCTTGTCGATACCCAGGGCCCATAGCCGCTGGCAAAGGCAGCAGGCAGCCGTTGCTAACAGCGCTTGCACCAGGATCGTCAGCGAAGAATTGGGGAGGAGCCTCGATGCATAATGCCCTGAAATCTGCGTCACAAATGCGATGATCGCCACGCATGCCAGCGCATCCAGCGAGGTCGTTCCATAGAAAATCGCAAATCCCACCGAGCCTACCGCAGCGGCCGCCCCCAACGCAGCGGGGGAGAAGCGCGGCCCTTCCCGCACCTCCCGCAACTTAGTCAATAACTCCCCGGCTTCCAACTTCCCCTGCTCGCACTGCTGCTCCAGCGCAATCACCCGATCGGTCGCCCAAATGTTATGGGACACCCCATCCAGCCGCGCAATCCGAGTCACCGTCTCACCCTTTGCCACCACGCTCACCATGATTCCCGTAAGCATTACAAAGACAGTGCACTCATCCACCTGCCGATAAGAACTCCCCATCGCACTGGCGGTATCTTCTGCCAGCTGAGTCTCACAGCCGCCTTCCACAAGAATTGTTGACGTCAGTAGCACGGCATCGGCCACTACCTCCAGCAGTGCACCTGCATCTCGACCTATGGACTCACGTGTCTCTCGGACTGTCGCCGATTTCCCCATGGATAACATCCTTTCGTACTTCCTTGGATCCTACCCATGCCACACCCCTCCCAAGGGCGTATTTTGTAGTACCAATAGGGCGTAAAATGTAGTGTCAACACGGCGTATAAAAGGAGAGAAGCCACTCTCTGTGACTTCTCTCCTCAAAACCCAACGCTATTTCTGCCTGACCATCACTACCGCCGACGCACCTACTACCAGCGTTGCCAGCCCCACAAGCACAGCTGGCATCAGTGTGCCTTCATCTCCTGTACGAGGAATGGCCGCAGCCTTCAGCGGGACGCCTCGAGTACGCACCGGCGGAGTCTTCTTTGATCCCGGCTCCTTCGTATCGGGCTTCTTTTGATTCTCCGGCTTTTCAGGATCTTCCTTTGGCACTTCCCGAAGTGTATTGGTGACCGTAAATCCCTCAGTGGCATCACCGGCAATCTCTGAGTCATAGCCCTCTACAGGATCCTCGGTCACTGTATACGCAATCTCGTGACCATCTGCGGCAAACTTCCTCAGCCCGCCAAAGCTGCCTTTCCAGGCATTCACTCCAGATAACGTCAGCGTTTTACCGGTATCTTGGCCATCTGCATAGAGATGCACCGTCACCGATTCCGCGATTCGTCCTTTCCACACCTTGGTTACAGAAACCGCAGTGCGCACCGGATCGTTTGCCACCGTCACCGAGGCTTCGAGCCCCTCGCCTTGTACCTGCACCTCGTAGACCTTGTCACTTTTCTCATAGCCTACCGGCGCCGACTTCTCCCTTACCTTGTACGTGCCGGGAGCAATGATTCCTGAGACAATCGTGCCGTCCTCACCAGTAGTTAATTCAAAAGTAGTGCCATCGGGCCTTTGTACCTCGAAGACTGCGCCAGGAAGCCTCAAAGAGTCATCCTCTGAGGAAGTCTTGATAATGCGAATTTTTCCACCAAGATCGCCTTGTCCCCGGCCTCCAGAATCTGCCGTGCGCACCGTGGAGTTCCTGGTTTCGCTCTTTTCAGAAGAAGCAAGATTTACTTCATTCCTCAGTACTGTACCGCGAGTATAAGTGGTGCGGTAATTAAGTTGATAAGAGTCACCATTCAGATCACCCAGATCCACAGAATAGGACCTCCCATCAGGTGAGATGGTGAGCCGTCCTGCAGTGTCAACCGTTTCCAATACTCGGGTGACGTGGCCCCTCGCATTCATCTCCACCTTGCGAAGAATAAAGCTATCGGCTATGTACTTTTCAGAGCCGGTACCTCCGCTTAAGCGGTCGCTGATCTTCGCACCGGTAAGGTTTTGCTTATCGTGGTTGATGCGCACAGTCCAGTGAGCCTCTGGGTTGTTTGCATCAGGGCTTCCCCATTTTGCAAGCACTTCGTTCTGAATATCTCGGGGGCCTGCAACATCAATGGTTTTTTCGATAACCTTTCCGGCCACTGTGGCATGAATGGTGTTCTTCTCATCTAATTTCAGCTTGGTAGTATCAAAACGGGCTGCAAGATAGATCGAACCACGCACATTCCTTCGCCCCTCCACCCAATTGGTGAAGGTGACCCGCACAGTTCCTCCGCCAGTGGCCCCCGGCTCTACATGGGCTTTGGCAATCACTGTCGTGCCATCTTCTCC
This sequence comes from Muricaecibacterium torontonense, assembly GCF_004793925.1. Classification (NCBI taxonomy): domain Bacteria; kingdom Bacillati; phylum Actinomycetota; class Coriobacteriia; order Coriobacteriales; family Atopobiaceae; genus Muricaecibacterium; species Muricaecibacterium torontonense. The sequence goes on from NZ_SRYE01000005.1 coordinate 102,880, forward strand.
GTAGATGTTGAAATCCCTGGCGGTGCTTTCAGAGGGAAACACCATTTGATCGGGGAGGGCCATATCAAAGTAATCGCCCTCATGAAGCTGGTCCCCGTTTGCCGAAGCATCCCAGGTCATCGCAAGATAAAAACGATCTGTATAGTAGATGCGATCCGTATCCTCATGATTTAAGTTTTGAAACGAGAACCGCTCTACATTCACATCCACCGGTTTAGGTGTTGAGGCGGGCCTCGCAATTGCAGACGTGATTCCACTGAGCAGTGTAATTGATGCAATAAGCACCCCAAACAAGATATAAACAATGGGCTTTCTTTTCATGGGGCGTAACCTCCGATTCTCCAACACCATATGTGCACAAAAAAGTAATTCAGTGCTACAATGGCAAGGAATGTTAGGCGCAATGAGCTGCGCTTCCACAAATTGTAGTTACGCAAAGGCTACTGTATATATTTATGAATGTAGAAGAGCCTTCAGAAAAGATGCTTATGAACTTAAAGCAATAGTAAGAAAGATGCACTATGCACTTTGTTCCCTCATTTTATGCATATCTAGATTGCGGCGTCCTCCGACTTCCAACGCATTGTCTGAGGGCTCTGTCTCATTGAACTTATCTCTTCTTCCCAAAGACGTGCTCTAGGCCAACCATTTGCTCGCAAGCTGGTCTTTCTGAAAGATCGCAGCCTCTTATGCCCCTATTTCCATAGCGGGTAGTAAGGCAGCTATCGCTTATTTGGCTGCGTGATGTCGATTTGTGAAACGGCGATTTCTCCGGACATGAGTTTCGGCAAAAGGGCATCTCGCAAATGTGACAGCTGAGAACTCTCCTTTGCGTTTGCCACAATTTGAAGCCGCATCGGCTCAGCAACTTTTGCGAACTTCATGAGATCATCTCTATTTGGTAGAGGAACATTCAAAGCTTCCAAATCGCTTTTCCCCATGTGCGCTACCGTAGTACCTGAAGCGTAGTTTTGGATGAAGCCAAGAAGAGGCTTGAGTACAAAAAAACAGGTAGCTCGGCGTGATTTCGGTTCCAGCTAGAGGTGCAAAATAACAAACTCGTTAATTTAGGACTGCCTTATCACCGAGCCAAAACGTTGGAGCGAACTCGGCATCCATTCCAGCTATTACAAAACCAGGTTCTATGAAAGTGCATTTAGGGTGCTCTTCTGTCGTAAAGAATTGCGGCGTATATGTGCTAAGATCGCGAATCCTAATTAGCGGATATCCGTTCCCGTCCTCATTGAAGAGGGGGGATTAAAAGCCGCCCCGTAAATCACATTTGCGATGTCATAGATGCTACCAATTACTGGGTTATCGTAGCTAAAAAGTTCATCATAGAAGACCTGCATACACTCAAGTAAATAATCATTTGCCATATAAGTGGCACTACATTTTCAAGTGTAAGTATCTGCGGTTGATCAAGTGCATAGGATCTGATCTCTTCGGTTGCGAATGCACCTTAAACAATCAGGTAGTATTAAGAAATCATCTGGTTGGTTAAGGAGACTCTGAATGATAGATCCTAAAAAATCGCTCTGGGGAGCATTGAAGAACATCGATGTACAAGGTCTTGTGGATGGAGCTGCACAAATGGCTGAAGGTGCCACCCAGATTGCCACAGAGGTTGGTTCTGCTTTAGGTGAGACAGCAGAGAGGGTCGGTGCGGGCGTAAACGGCGCAATCGAGGGATTCTCTAAAGGGTTTGGATCGGAGAAGCCTGATAAGGAAAATCTTGATAGAGACGATGTTGATGACATTTCTGATGCCAATGAAGAAATGGCTGACCTTCTAGAAGATATCGAGATTGAGGATTCTGAAGAGGAATTTGCCGATCGATCCTTTGTGGATGGAGATCTTCAAGATGTCATGGATCGGCAGGATCAAGAAGCTGAGGCATTTGCTAAGAAGTTTTTGCTCTCTGCGATCAGGTTGAGGGGCGTCAAGATTGAGCGAGAGGCATTCTTGCAGCAGGAGTTGGCAAAGAGGGGTCTTTCTCAAGCACAGATTGACTTGGCTATAACTGAGCGTCCCGCAGTTGCAGGAGTTGATCCTGAGATTCTTGATGCTATCGCACGTGAATCCATCGCCCTTGAAACTAATAAATCTTCCTGGATGTCCTTTGCTGCCGGGCTTCCCGGTGGTTTAGCTATGGTGGGAACCATTCCTGCTGATATCACCCAGTATTATGTCCATGCATTTCGCATCATGCAGAAGCTTGCCTATACTTATGGTTGGGATAATTTCCTTGACCAAGTTGACGAGACTGATGATGAGACGCTTGCAAAGCTGGCGTTCTTCTTTGGCTGCATGGTAGGTGTTGGAGGAGCAGCTGTTGGTCTTAAAGCCTTTGCAAACAACGCAGCTAAGGCCGTGGCTAAGAATGTAGCTAAAGCCACCCTTACTAAGACAACTTGGTATCCAGTTTTGAAATCGGTTTTGCGTGCAATAGGCGTGAAGGTAACTAAAGTTGGTGTAGGAAAGGCTGTTGGTAAGGTCGTGCCTCTTGTTGGAGGAGTGGTAAGCGGTGCCATGACTTACGTGACCTTAAAGACCGAATCAGGAAAGCTTCTAGAGCAGTTGAAGAAACTTCCTCAGGCTCAGCCAGTGCCTGAGGAAGTCATTGAAGAAGAGGATGTGGTTGTGGAGGAAACCATCGAAGAGGAGGATTAGCTCTAAGGACTATCTTTCTGCAGCTTGGGGGGTGCGATTTTCTCGGCAGCTTGGACGGATTGATTAAGAGTTCGGAGCTTGGTGAGTGAGATGGGTCGTTGGCTTGTCTTTTGCTGCTTGCCGCAAGCTTCCCAGACTTGCTTGCCAGGGCCGTTGCAGATCTCTTCGAAGGATCCGTCGGGATGGATCAGAAGAACAATTAAATAGTTGGGCTCTTCATTCAAGGAGACTCGGGTTCCCTGGGTTGCCTTGATTTGTATGAGTCGACCCTGATGGTCTTCTGCGTCATGGACGGGACGGGAAGCCTCGAAGAGCTTGAGGCCGTAGTAGTCAGCGGCAACTACCTCGCCAAGGCTTCCGACCATGTGACCATCGGGGGTGAAGTGCCTGCCTGGGTAAAGGTTGTTGAGACGATTGGTGATGGCGTAGAGGTCATGGATGGCCTGGGCAGTCTCGGGGTTAGGGTGAATGAAGGTGGCCATGAATGCATCCAATCAAAAAAGAGTAGGTTTGGACTATTCTTCGAAACTGACAGTAAGGCATACAAGAGACGCAAAGGCCTACCGCACAATATAAATCTGTATCTATGTTAGTGGAATAGGCAGGGGCAATTGCAGTGCCAATACCGTACTACGATGGGGTACAATCGTTTTGGCTAAGAGAGTGTGGTTAAGGAAGGTTTGCTATGGCCATGACGAGCGCTGCAATTAGGTTTGCACCTGAAGAGCGTCAGTGGATACAAGCTTATGCTGACATGCAAGGAAAGTCTTTCTCCGAGGTAGTAAGAGAAGCAGCATTAGAGGCGGTGGAAGACGCTTGTGATTTGGCGGCTTATCGAGATGCTTTGGCAGAAGATGACGGCACTCACTATTCCTTGGAGGAGGTCATCGAAGCGGCCATGAAGGCTGAGTGAGCTGGAGAGTAGAGTTCACAAAGCGAGCCGCTAAAGAAGTGGCTGCAATACCTAAAAAGCAACGAATAATGATCCTTGCCTGGATTCAAAAGAACCTAGCAGACTGTGATAACCCTCGGGCGATTATTGGAGGAAAGCAACTGGTAGGAACGCAGGCTAGCTGGCGTTGGCGAGCTGGTAGCTATCGGATTCTTGGACACCTAAAAGATGGGGTCTTGCTTATAGAAGTGGTGCGAGTAGGTCATAGGCAAGGAGTGTATGAGAATGTGCCAGAGCAGTAATTACATATTAGATGTTGTAGTTCTTATCGGCAGTTTAAGATTTGCGTTTGTTGCGCCTTAGAATGCGCTTGGTTTCTTTGATCTCGTGTTCGTCATGGCCCTTAAGGGCTTCGATGCCTTAGTCAAGGCCGTCGACATGGGGTTGCTCGCGGTCGAGCTTGGCCTTGTGAAGGAGGTCTGCCATGAGAGTGATCCTAGATGAGGAAGTGTAAAACGCGTTTTGCACTTAGGGCGAAAAGAGTGCGATCTGTAAAGCGTATTCTACGGTTTTGGATTCTTTTGGCCATGGAGGGTTTCCCAGAGCCAGAGGCCTTCGGCGGAGAGATCGTCTGTGGTGAAGTCGCTGGTCTTGGTACAGTCGGGCTTGAAGAGAGCCGAGGCTTCGTTTTTGTTGGAGAGGTTCCAGCAGACGTAGCTGATGTCGAGAGAGTCCATGAGGTCGACCCAGGCGTTGGCGGAAGCGTAGTCGATGGTGCCAGAACCGGAAGCGTCACAGATGCCAAACTCGCTCACAAAGATGGGGAGGCCGGCTTTGTTGGCGGCAGAAAGCGTGTCGCGAAGATCCTGCTGATGAGTGGCAGCGTAGAAGTGCAGGGTGTACATGATGTTGTCGAAGTCGAGAGGGCTGGCGGCTGCTTCATCTACCCGTTGGGACCAGTTGGGAGTACCTACGAGGATCACGGCGTTGGGAGCATGCTGGCGGATGACCGGGATGACTTGATTGGCGTAGTTTTTGACGTCGTTCCAGGTGGTGTCGCCATTGGGCTCGTTGCAGATCTCGTAAATGATGTTGGTGGAGTTGGCGTACTTCTCGGCAATGGTAGAGAAGAAGGTTTTGGCGTCGTCCACGTGGGTGAGGGGATTGTTATCTGAGAGGATGTGCCAGTCGACGATAACGTAGAGGTCGGCGGCGGTGGCCTGGTCGATGCCGTCCTCGACCAGCTGGGTGAGCTTGATGCGGTCGCCGTCGGTACAGTAGCCGCCGGAGTCTGCGGTATAGAGCGCCAGGCGCACGACATTGGCGTTCCAGTCTTGGCGCAACTGGTTGAAGAAGGGCTGGTTGACGTACTGGGGGAACCAGGCGAGGCCGTGGGTGGAGACGCCGCGGAGCTGGACGGGCTGGCCGTCGTCGCCTAGGAGCTGCGTGCCTTTGACTGAGAGGGTACCTGTGATGGAGGGGGCGGCATCGCTGGGATCTCGGGGCTTTGGCGCCGGCGTGCTTGCCGGCTGGGAATCGCTGGAGGTGTCTTGGGTGGGGGTATTGGAAGGTGAGCTGCACCCGGCGAGGAGCGCCAGAGTGATGGTGAACAAAGCAACGAGCATTGCGGTGGGGCGGCAGGGATGGTGCATAAGGGGCCTCTCGGTAGGGTGACTAGAGGTGTTGCGTTTACCCGATTTGAGGTTATTCGATTTGGGCTGGGAGGCGGGAATTAAATATGGAAGTTGCCCGCCCAAGCTAGATAACAGAGAGTACCAGGTAGACGGCTACGCCCACAGCAGCACAAAGGGCGAGGGATTTGGTTTTGACGGCACAAAGGGCCACTACCGCTGAGGCTATGAGGGGCATGGCGCCGGTCCAGAGGCTTTGGGCCCAGAGTTCGGGTTGGCATAGGTCGTTGGCTACCAGAGCCGCAAAGGCGGCGGCTGGAATGAGCTCAAGGGCGCGGGTGGTGCGCACTGAGAGCTGGCGCTTGCCAAGGACAAAGGTGGGGGCACAGCGACAGAGAAGCATTCCGACCAGCAATACTGCGTAGGCAGGCCAGAACCATGCGAGATCGGTCATTGGCGGTCACCTCCGGGAGTGGAGGGGGCGTCTGGGGTGTGCGAAGGATGGCTGGCGTCTAGGTGGGAGGGCGCGGGTTTCTCGGCAGCAGAAGGATTTTGATGGATGTCGAGGATTACGCCTGCAGCTACTCCCGCGAGGGCTCCGGCGACAATGGCCATAGAGCCAAGGCCTGCCAGCTTGCAGATGATCACCACGAGGGCCGAGACTGCCACCACGAGGATGGTAGGGGTGGTGAAGGTCTGGGTGAGCAACAGGCAGATGAAGATGGAGGTCATGGCAAAGGAGGCCACGGCAGTGGAGATGGGCAGAATGTCGCCGGCGATGGCGCCCAGGGTGTTGGCGGAAGCCCAGGCGAGCATGGAGAGGATGTTTGTGAGGGTGGCGTCGGTGGCAGACCAGGTGGGATCTTGGGCGAAACGGCTTGTGTTGACGCCAAAGGACTCGTCGGTGACAGTGGCGGTGCAGAGGGCTTTGAGAGGTGCAGGTGTGGTGGCCAGGCGCGGAGCCAGCGAGGCGCTATAGAGCAGCTGGCGCAGGTTGACCAGCGAGATGGAGAGGGCGATGGAGAGGGGGCTTTGGCCAGCGATCCACATGTTTGCCAGCATAAATTGCCCGGCGCCGGAGTAGTAGGTGGCGCTCAAGAAGAAGGCCATGGGGGCGTTGAGGCCCATCTGAGCTTCGAGGATGCCGGCGGGAATGCCAATGACCACGTAGCCCAACATCACCGGCAGCGCAGCGGGCAGCGTGCGTTTGATGAGGGAGACAAAGGGCATGGGCGGCTCCGGGGGTTAGGGCGGGCAGTAGGCTATTCAAGTGGCATTCAGAAAGCCATGAATAGTCATAGTACTCTTTTTTGCGGCATGGGCATCGAAGTTTGAGCTGCTGGACGCCTTGAGATGGGGGAGCACCAGTGCGGGACAGATGAACTGCGAGGGGACCTCCCGATGCAGAGAGCCTACGGGTTGGTGGATGGGAACTGTTCAAAAAATGACAATTGCTGAACAGTGCCGAGCTCAAGGAAACTTTCCTGGGACATGAGGGTAGTGTAACTGCGCAATTGATGATCCGCCGCATGGATTGTAAGAAGGGGCAAAGGGGCTGTCATGAGCGAAGCTGATGAAACTAAAGGCGGCAAGAAAGAAAACGCCCACTTGCAAGGTGCTGACGCACGGGATGCAAGTGCGGGAAATGCCGAGGTGCATGACACTAAGTGGCGCAGCGCATTCTCAGATGCATCGTTCGCTATCGCTATTGTGATTGCGGTGGTTATGGCCTTAGCGGCGACGGGCTATGCTCTCTTTGATGCCCATCAAAAGGCGATTGCTGTTACTGCGACACGCGCCAAAGTCGAGGCATTCAATCAATATGTAGACTACCTCAATGTCACTGCCGAGCATTTTTTGTATGGGGGAGCCAAAGCAGTGGAGGCCGGTGGTCTGGTGGAAAGCGTTTGGAGCTCTGCGATCAACAATCCCAACGGCAGCTGGGATGAAGATATTGCGCCCTATAAAGCGGCCGATCCCAACCAGGCGCTGTCCAAGCTGATGACATCCAATGCCTATAACGGGCTTTGTCATGAGATGGAGAGCACAGAATGCTCTATAGACGACTCGTTCAAGCAGCTGGCCTCTCCTCCGGAGGGCTGTGACGAAGCCTATGACACCGTGAGGGACATGCAAAAAGAGTACAAGGTCCTGTGTGAGATGGTGAGAAGGCCTTCGGGAACCTTGGAGAATTATCGGGAGGACTTTGGGAACGCCCATAAGGAGCTAGTCTCTTCCTACGAGCTTTTGAAGACTCAAATCCCTGACAAGATGGATGTTTCTGCCTAGATAGCCGGGTTTGCGGCTAGTTGGGGCAGTAGGCTGCGCGGTGGGGTATATAGCGCGTATTGTGCGAAACCCTTCAAGGGGAGGAGTCCTATGAGTCAAACCTTTATGACACTCTCGGCCTATGAGACCAGCGCCGAGGACTTTTTTACCAAGTTGATCGACGCAAAAATCGACCTGTTGGTGGATGTGCGACTTCACAACACCAACCAGCTTTGCGGCTTTACTAAAGAGCGCGACCTTGCCTACTTCGTGAAGACCATCGTGGGGGCTGCCTATGCCCACGATGTGGACCTGGCGCCTACTACTGACTTGTTGGAGCCTTATCTGCATCATCACATTGACTTTGACGAGTATGCGAGCGGCTATAAGGCCCTGATAGATTCCCGCGGGTCGCTGGCAGATTTCTCTACCAAGTATGGCCAGTACCAAAACATCGCTATTCTAGGTACTGCTACTCATAAGCGCCGGAGCCATGCCGAGGTGCTGGCAGAGCTTCTGACAGAGAAGCCCAAGGCAACCCACTAGGCGTTGTGAATCTTTAGAAAGGGACCAATTCATGGCCAAATCAACCCCCAAGTCTTCTAACTACCGCTTTGACGACGACACCATGACGCTGGTAAAAGCTGTGGTGGATGCCACTCCCGACGACAATCTGCTGGCGCTGTTTGATCCGGCTTCGGGCATGTCCTACTTTGGCATCCCTGGTTCTCTCATCAAGTCCCGCCTGGTGGGTGGCCGTGATTCCAAACGCTATACCGTCAAGGAGTACGACTTTGGCCGCGACGTGAAAGGCCATGTCTATAAGGCGTGGATGCCCTCTCAGCATGCTCGCCTGGAGATGCTGGTGGCAGAGAATGAGAAGCGTGCGCTGGAGGAGACCCACGACGTGGACGATCCCGCTGACGACACCACGCCGGATCCGGAATAGCCGCCATTCATGAGTGCCATGACCTCCACCCCTGTGGCACCCGATGCCGCAGGGGTGATTTCTACCAATTTGGGCAAACGATGCCAAAAGACCTGGCTAGTGGCCTCTTCTGCTTCTGAGCTGAGAAGTGCGCTCACATCTGAGGTGCCTCGTGTGTCTGAGTGCCTTGAGACGATGGACCTTGCAAGCTTTGCGGTAGGCGACATCAAATACGCAAAGGCGGCGTTGCGTGGTGGGGGATCTGCTTTAAGCGGGGGATCTGTCGGTGATGGGGCTCCTGGAGCCTCGTGGCTTTTGGCAGATAATTCACGCGTGGGCTCGTTTACCTGCCCTGCCATCATGCGCGGGGTAGACGTGGTGATAGATGACCTGACTAGCCTGGCAGAGGCACCTGTAAATCTCTGCGCTCTATCGCTTTCCCGTGACGTGTGTCAAAACGAGCAGATCTACGGTGCGTTGGAGGCGTTGGTGCGGCAGTGGGGGACTCCTGCCCATGAGCCGCAGTTGGAGGAATACAACGCGCTCTGCCTTACGCGAAACCACAACGCTCAGGCGGTGGTGGCAGATCTTGCCTGCCATCCGGCAGTGAGTGCGGTGAGGTATCCGGGTTTGCCGGAAGATATCTCGCACCCGGTAGCGCTGAGAACCTTCGAGCATGGGTTTGGTCAGTGGGTGCGCTTTAGTCTGGCAGGACCTCAAGAGGTCCAAGGGGCTCTTGAGGTAGCCTCAGGTCTCGAGACCGGAGGGGCGGCCCGGGTGCGAAGCGCGCTTTTCTCGGTACCTGGTGATGAGGCCTCGCTGTTGTTGGCAGTGGGGGATGAGGATCCACTGGCCATTGTGATGTGGTTGGAAGCGGTGTTGGATCCGGCCTAGAGGAGTCGTTGGCGTTTATGACACCAGCGATGCGTGGGTGCCAGAGAGCTAGGTTGACTATCAGATAGTATCCAGGTGTATGATAAAGAAATAAAGGGACTCGTACATCAGAGACGGCTGGTCTGAAGAATTTGTGTAGTCATCAATAATCGTATGAATTATTCTGAGGTGCGAGCGGTGAATTTTGGAAGCCAAGGGTTTCTCGGCATAAATTGCCGTAGTACCTGGGAGTGATACCCAAGATTACCTGCGGCGTTGGGTTAAAAAAATCCAACTTTGAAAAAGCGATATATCTGCTAGAGGGCTTAAATGACTAGTCGAACCTATACCTATAACATAAGTAATTATATTTAATGCTGAGAGCAGTTTAGAAGAATTGCAGCTAGATATAGGTGTCAATAGCCAATCGGCCAATGGTTCATGTGTTGGTCAACCCTCAAGGCACTCTAGTATTTGCCCTAGAGGTTTGAGCTGTTCGTCCTGGGCGCTAAGGATGCCCAGGCGGGATGGTTCACGATAGAAGCGCCTATCCAAGGTTAGATGGAGGTCATGCATGGCTAATCCAGACCAGGTTCTCGATACCGTCGAGACCATCGACAGCGTCGACTCCCTGAAGGCGGCTCTCGCCGAGATGCGCACTGCTCAGGAGGAGTTCGCTACCTTTACTCAGGAGCAGGTCGACGAGATCTTCTTCCAGGCTGCTATGGCAGCCAACAAAGCCCGTATTCCTCTGGCCAAGATGGCCGTCGAGGAGACCGGCATGGGCATTGTGGAAGACAAGGTCATTAAGAATCACTATGCCTCTGAGTACATCTATAACGCTTATAAGAACACCAAGACTTGCGGCGTCATCGAAGAGGATGCAGCTGGTGGCTATAAGGTGATCGCCGAGCCCATTGGCATTGTGGCGGCAGTTATCCCCACCACCAACCCCACTTCTACCGCGATCTTCAAGACCCTCATCTCTTTGAAGACCCGCAACGCCATCATCATCTCGCCGCACCCCCGCGCCAAGAAGAGCACCATCGAGGCTGCTCGCATCGTGCGTGAAGCCGCTGAGGCTGCCGGCGCACCCAAGGGCCTCATCCGTTGGATCGAGGAGCCCAGCCTGGAGCTCACCAACGAGCTCATGCGTGACGCCGATATCATCCTGGCCACCGGCGGCCCTGGCATGGTGAAGGCCGCTTACAGCTCCGGCAAGCCCGCCCTAGGCGTCGGCGCTGGCAACACCCCCGCCATCATCGACTCCTCGGCCGACATCAAGCTGGCCGTCATGTCCATCTTGCACTCCAAGACCTTTGACAACGGCATGATTTGCGCTTCCGAGCAGTCTGTGATCGTGCTGGACGACATCTACAAGCAGGTCAAGGACGAGTTCAAGCGTCGTGGCGCCTACTTCTTGAAGGGCGACGAGCTGGACAAGGTGCGCAAGACCATCATCATCAACGGTGCTCTGAACGCCAAGATCGTGGGTCAGTCCGCTCACACCATCGCTGAGATGGCCGGTGTGAACGTGCCCAAGAACACCAAGGTGCTCATTGGCGAGGTGGACTCCGTGGAGCTCTCCGAGGAGTTCGCTCACGAGAAGCTCTCTCCTGTGCTGGCCATGTACCATGCCAAGGACTTCGACGACGCCGTCGCCAAGGCCGAGCAGCTCATCGCTGACGGCGGTTACGGCCACACCTCCTCCCTCTACATCGACACCATGAATGAGAAGGAGAAGATGGCCAAGCACGCCGAGGCCATGAAGACCTGCCGCATCGTCATCAACACCCCCAGCTCTCAGGGCGGCATCGGCGACCTCTACAACTTCCGTCTTAAGCCCTCAATGACCCTGGGCTGCGGCTCGTGGGGCGGCAACTCCATCTCCGAGAATGTAGGCGTGAAGCATCTCATTAACACTAAGGTTGTGGCAGAGAGGCAGACCAATATGCTGTGGTACCGCACCCCTGAAAAGATTTACTTCAAGCGCGGGTGCATGCCTGTTGCTCTGGACGAGCTGGGCACCATGGGCAAGAAGCGCGCCTTCATCGTCACCGACCAGTTCCTCTACAAGAACGGCTACTCCAAGGCCATCGAGGACAAGCTGGATCAGCTGGGTATCGTGCACTCCTGCTTCTGGGACGTGGCCCCCGATCCTACCCTGCAGTGCGCCGAGGAGGGCGTGAAGCAGATTCGCTCCTTCGAGCCCGACTGCATCATTGCTCTAGGCGGCGGTTCCGCTATGGACGCAGCCAAGATCATGTGGCTCATGTACGAGCACCCCGAAGCCCGCTTCGAGGACATGGCCATGGACTTCATGGACATCCGCAAGCGTATCTACACCTTCCCCGAGATGGGTCAGAAGGCTTACTTCGTGGCCATCCCCACCTCTTCTGGTACCGGCTCCGAGGTAACCCCCTTCGCCATCATCACCGACGCCGAGACCGGCATCAAGTGGCCTTTGGCTGACTATCAGCTGCTGCCCAACATGGCCGTGGTCGACGTGGACAACATGATGAACCAGCCCAAGGGCCTCACCTCTGCCTCTGGTATGGACGTGCTCACCCACGCGCTGGAGGCGTTGGTCTCCATCATGGCCAGCGATTACACCAAGCCGGCTTCTCTCCAGGCCATCAAGCTGGTCTTCGAGAACCTGCCTGCTGCCTACGACAAGGGCGCTGCCGATCCCGTGGCTCGCGAGCACATGGCCAACGCCTCCTGCCTGGCCGGTATCGCCTTCGCCAACGCCTTCCTGGGTGTCAATCACTCCATGGCTCACAAGCTGGGCGCCTTCCATCACCTGCCTCACGGTGTGGCCAACGCTGTGATCCTCACCCGCGTCATGCGCTACAACGCTGCCGATGTGCCTGTGAAGATGGGCACCTTCCCGCAGTACGCCTATCCCCAGGCCAAGGAGCGTTACGTCGAGGCCGCCCGCTATGTAGGCATCACCGGCAAGGATGACGACGAGGTCTTTGAGAACTTCCTCAAGGCCATCGACGAGCTGGGCGCCCACGTGGGCATCAAGCCCACCATTGCCGACTACGGTGTGGACGAGACTTACTTCAACGACACCCTGGACGACATGGTCGAACAGGCCTTCAATGACCAGTGCACCGGTGCCAACCCCCGCTACCCGCTCATGAGCGAGATCAAAAATCTTTACCTGGATGCCTACTATGGCCGTGAGCCAAAGGACTATCAGGATTAAACTAGATACAACCCTTACGCACTACCGCATTTCGGCTTGATAGGTGAGGCTCTGACCCTCAGGGCCTCACCTTCCTATAAGGCCCGCTACCTAAAAGAGAGAGGAAGGACCATGGAAGAGCTGGTTTCGCGAGTAAATAAGGTGGTTTTTCAAGACGGCGACACCATCGTCAAGGTCTTCAACGAGGCCAAGCCCGTCTCTGACGTCTTCAACGAGGCCCTGAACCTGGCCCGCGCCAACGAGGCTGGCATCAACACGCCCAAGCCTGTGTCGGTAGCCAAGATCGAGGATTCTTGGGCCCTCACCACCACTCGCATCCCGGGCAAGACGCTCCAGGAGCTCATGGATGAGAACCCTGAGAAGATCGAGAAGTATCTCATGATGTTTGTGGACTTCCAGATCGACATCCACGCTCACCGTGCCCCCTTGCTCCAGCGCCAGAAGGACAAGTACTCCCGCATGATCGCGTCTCTGACCGACGTGCTGGACGCTACCACCCGCTACGAGCTGGACATGCGCCTGGATGGCATGCCCAACGAGGTCGATGTATGCCACGGCGACTTCAATCCCTCAAACGTCATCGTGGGAGACGACGGCGAGCTCTACGCCTGCGACTGGGCCCACGCAACCCAGGGCTCGGCCGCTGCAGACGCTGCTATCAGCTACATGTTGTTTGAGATGGAGGATCACGAGCTGGCCCAGAAGTATCTGGACCTCTACTGCAAGAAGTCCGATACCCCTCGTCAGGTAGTCCACAACTGGCTGTCCATTGTGGCCGCTGCCGAGCTGTCCCGTGGCCGCGAGAAGGACTATGACTTCATGATGAGCTGGATCGACGTGGTGGATTACCAGTAATTGCTGCTCAGGCTGCAATCGTGCATCCAAGGTCCTAGGCCTTAAGGCTGCCAGTAGCCTAATGAGAAGGCATGGGGTAAAGTCTTTGGATGACATGCAGGTAGGCCCGCGCCTTTGACTGCTTGTACAAGACCCAGGCATCCCGTATGGGTGCCTGGGTCTTTTTGGCATCAGGGGAGTGTGCCGGTGGTGGGATGCGCGCTTGTTGCGGGCGGATCATGCGATGTAGTGCTTGATCGCCCTCGGGTTTTACAAAGCCCCAGGGCGACGAACAACCACGTCGCATATTCGCATGACATACGCTGCGCTTCTGATACCAAACAAGCAGTGTGCGGAGGGCAGTCTGCACATAAAGGTATCCGTGGCCCTCGTACGATGTGTCGTACGAGGGCCATGAGTGTGCTCGTGAGCAGATTGGCGTATACCCCGCTAGGCAAACTGCGCTGAGCACCTATCTTAAATGGGAGCCCCGATCTTTAAAGGAGCAGTGTTCCAGACCCTTAAAGGAGCATTTTTATGGCAGAACCCTTTGCCCATTACATGTATGTGCTGGAATGCGAGGATGGAAGCCTCTACACCGGATACTCGCCTGATGTTGAAGCGCGCCTGGCTGCCCACAAGAAGGGGCAAGGAGCTCGCTACACCCAAGCGCATAGGCCTCTGCGCTTGGTGGCTCAGGCGCGTTTCTATACCAAAGGGCGCGCACTCAGCGCAGAAGCTCACTTCAAAAAGCTCTCTCATACGCAAAAAGATCGGCTGTTGGCGATGGCCGCCCACAGGCCGCTGGAAGACGTGCTGGTGGCCAAACTGGACGGCTTCCCTGAGGATACTGCGTCCGAGTTTGTGGCCCGCTCTCTCGCCCAAGCTCGAAAGCCCTCCCTCAAGGCCTTTAATCAAAAACTGCTGCCCACCCTGGATGCGGCAACCATTGTGGGTGTGCCCACATCAGAGCTGAGGCGCATTGCCAAAGACCTTGTGAGCCGCTCAGATGCCCGGAGCTTTCTCTCCCAGCTACCCCATGCTTACTTCGAGGAGAGTCTGGTACAAGCCTTGGCGGTGGGGTTTCTGGGCAGCTATGAGGAGGCGCTTGCCGCAGTGGAGCGCTTGCTGCCCTATGTGGACAACTGGGCGGTATGCGACCAGATTCCGCTGGGGCCTTTCTCGGGCCATGAGCAGGAGCTGGCAGAGCCGTTGGCTCGTTGGTGCACAAGCGACCAGTGTTATGTGATGCGCTTTGGGCTCAGGGTACTCATGCGCTATTTTTTGGGCGAGCGCTCCTGTGGTCGGGTGCTGGGATATGTGGCTGTTACGCGGTTGTCGGGGGCGCCGGATGTGCCTGAGACGGGCTCGGAGGCCTACTACGTGGATAAAGCTCGGGCATGGTTGTTGGCAGAGGCGCTGGCGGCGCAGCCGGAAACAACGATTCCGTATCTGGAGCCATCGGGATTGGTCGATGAGTGGACTCGTCGAGCGGCCATTCAAAAAGCACGGGAGAGTCACAAGATATCCGACGAGGTGAAGAACTATTTAAAAACTTTGCCTAGGCGGCCGTTGGGCTAAGAAAAGGCGCACGAAAAGGGGAGTTGTGATGGGCTTTAAAGGTTCCTTTTGCTAAGCTGAATCCGTCACACTTATGGATCTGTTGTGATGAGAGAGATGAGACATTTGCATGAAAGGAGCTGTTCTGTGAATACCTGTACAGCTGCCCCCAAACCCCGCAAGTTCTGGCTGGGCCTTCTTATGTGCGCGTTGGCCCTGGTGGTGTGCGCACCCATGCTTACCGGTTGCGCTTCGCCCGAGGATGCCGTGCGCAAGGCCGCTACCTCCTATCTTGATCAGCTTAAGAATCCCGATCTTTCCCAGGAAGACTTCGAGCAGTACATGGGCACCGAGACCGCTTCGACCTTCGAGTCCTACGGCATCGACGCTGTGGCTTTAGGCAAGAGTCTCACCAAACACTTTGATTACAAGATCAATCAGGTTACCGTGGATGGCGACGAGGCCAACGTGGTGGTCGACGCCACCAACATCGATTTTGCCGCCCTGGGCAGCTCGCTGCAGCCCAAGTTCTTGGAGTGGGCGTCTTCGGCCGAGGCTCAGGAGCTCATTGCCAACAACGACCAAGAGGGCGTCATGAAGAAGCTCTTCTCCATGCTTCAGGAAGAGTTGGATGCAGACAGCGTCTCCACGGTCACCAACCCCGTGACCGTCACCTTCACCAAGAGCGGCGACGACTGGGCGCCCCTGAGCAGCCAGCAGATCTCCGAGGTGCTCTTCGCCGGCCAGAATCCCGCCGACATGTACGCTGCTGAGTAGTCTTTCCTGCCGAGAAACCCGCGTCACCGCGGGCAGCCTCTCATGCCTCACTCTTAGATAGGTGTCGATTTGAGCGCGTTTCTAAGGTAAGCTGGTAAGTCGCTTTCTTCTTTAACTCGGAAAGAGAGTGATGAAATAAGGGACCGCCTCCTCATCGAGGCGGTCCCTTTGCTATGGAAAGTCAGGGCAGGAAGGTTTAATCTTCCTCGGCGAACAGGGGGGTCGACAGGTAACGGTCGCCGGTATCGGGGAAGAGCACCACGATGGTCTTTCCTGCGTTTTCTGGCCTTTGGGCTACTTGCAAGGCTGCGGCCAGGGCGGCTCCAGAGGAGATACCCACCAAGATGCCCTCAGTGTGCCCTAGGAGCTTGCCTGCGGCGAAGGCGTCGTCGTTGGAGACAGGGACGACTTCGTCGTAAACCTGGGTGTCGAGTACCTTTGGCACAAAACCGGCGCCAATGCCCTGGATTTTGTGGGATCCAGCATGGCCTTGGCTCAGCACGGGGGAGTCCTCTGGCTCTACTGCCACCACCTGCACTTGGGGATTTTGCTCTTTCAAATACTGTCCCACCCCGGTGATGGTGCCACCGGTGCCCACGCCAGCGACAAAGATGTCTACTTGGCCATCGGTGTCTTCCCAGATCTCGGGCCCGGTGCCTTCATAGTGCGCCGCAGGGTTGGCTGGGTTTTCAAACTGGCCTGGCACAAAGCTATGGGGTATCTCTTGGGCTAGTTCGCGGGCCTTGGCGATAGCGCCTTTCATGCCTTCGGAACCTGGGGTGAGCACCAGCTGGGCGCCGTAGGCCTTCATCAGCTGGCGACGCTCGACACTCATGGTCTCTGGCATGGTGATGATGACGCGATACCCACGGGCTGTCGCCACTGAGGCAAGCCCGATGCCAGTGTTTCCAGAAGTGGGTTCGATGATGGTGGAGCCGGGGACAAGGAGGCCGTCTTTCTCGGCCTTGTCGATCATCGCCTGGGCGATGCGATCCTTCACCGACCCTGCGGGGTTGAAGTACTCCAGCTTGGCCAGAATGCGCGCGGGAGTCTTGGTCTCTTCTTCTATGTGGGTGAGTTCCAACAGCGGCGTATGGCCAATAAGCTGGCTTGCAGAAGTGTAGACAGAAGACATGAGAGGTTTCCTTTCTTAGCGCTGAGCCGTTTGAGCTTGGGCTGCAGCAAAGCCTCGGTCGAGGTCGGCGATGATGTCGTCGATATGTTCGGTGCCAATAGACAGGCGAATGGTGGTGGGCTTGATGCCCTGATCTGCCAGCTCCTCTGGCGAGAGCTGTGCATGAGTGGTGGTGGCAGGATGGATCACCAGAGACTTCACGTCGGCCACGTTGGCCAAAAGGGAGAAGATCTCAAGGTTGTCGATGAACGCATGGGCCTCCTTTTGGCCGCCTTTGATGTCAAAGGTGAAGATGGAGGCTCCGCCCTGGGAGAAGTAGCGCTCATAGAGCTCGTGGTCCGGATGGGAAGGGAGGCTGGGGTGGTTGACCTTCTCCACCTGAGGGTGGTTGGCCAGATACTGGACCACCTGCTGGGTGTTTTGGGCGTGGCGCTCTACGCGGAGCGAGAGCGTCTCTGTGCCTTGTAGCAGCAAAAAGGCAGCAAAGGGGGAGAGCGTCGCCCCGGTGTCGCGCAAGAGAATGGCGCGTACGTAGGTGGCGAAGGCTGCCTTGCCAGCGGCATCTACAAAAGAGATGCCATGGTAGCTGGGATTAGGGTCTGCGATGGGGCCGTAGTTGCCTGAGGCGGCCCAATCAAAGTTGCCGCTGTCCACAATGACGCCGCCCAGGGTGGTTCCATGGCCTCCTATGAATTTAGTGGCCGAATGCACCACGATGTCTGCCCCGTGCTCGATGGGGCGAATGAGGTAGGGGGTGCCAAAGGTATTGTCCACTACTAGGGGCACTCCATGGGCATGGGCGTTTTTCGCGATGGCGTCCAGATCGGGGATGTCGCTGTTGGGATTGCCCAAGGTCTCCAGATACACGGCCTTGGTGTTGGGTTGGATGGCCGCCTCAAGCTCTTGGAGGTTGTGGGCGTCTACGAATGTGGTCTCGATGCCATAGTGGGGCAGCGTATGGGCAAGAAGGTTGTAGCTGCCGCCGTAGATGGTCTTTTGGGCCACGATATGGTCGCCGACCTGCGCCAAGGCCAAAATCGTGTAGGTGATGGCTGCTGCTCCCGAGGCGAGTGCAAGGGCTGCTACGCCGCCTTCAAGCGCAGCGATGCGCTTCTCAAAGACCTCTTGGGTGGAATTGGTGAGCCTTCCATAGAAGTTTCCGGCATCTGCCAGCCCAAAGCGGTCGGCTGCATGGGCTGAGTTGCGGAACACATAGGAAGTCGTTTGATAGATAGGCACTGCTCTGGCATCGGTGGCAGGGTCCGGCTGCTCTTGGCCCACATGCAACTGAAGGGTCTCGAATTTATAGGCACACATATAAGACCATCTCCCTAGGAAGTTGCCCGCAATTCGCCTATAAACCTACTATGACAGTAGGTTGTTACTCCGGCAGGCTTTGTAGCCATTAACCTTGTGGTAAAGTAGGGATATAGGAGGTTAGAATGATGATTTCCACTAAAGGCAGGTATGCCCTTAGATTCATGGCGGATGTGGCTCAGCATCAAGACGAGGGCTATGTGCCCCTTAAAGACGTCGCTTCGCGCCAACAGATCTCAGAGAAGTACCTGGAGATAGTGGTCAAAGAGCTGGTGAAGGCGCGATATTTGCGTGCGCTTAGGGGCAAGGGCGGAGGTTACAGGCTCAGCCGTGCTCCCAAAGACTATGAGGTAAAGGCTATTCTCGAGGTCATGGAAGGCCCATTGGTGCCCGTGGCATGCCTGGCCTCGAAAACCAACCAATGCCCTCGAAAGGATCAATGCCAGACGCTGCCGCTCTGGGAGGGGCTCAACGGGGTCATCGCTGAATACTTAGGTAGATTTACCTTGGCAGATCTCTACCAAGGACACAGGATGGGCGAGTGCTGCCTTTTGTAGGAGGCGCTATTCGCCCTCTTCGATGGGCATGTAGAACTTGAACCCGTCGTCTAGACGCAGCACGCCAATTTGACCTGCAGGATACCCGCCGGCGGCAGCGCAGTCGATATCGATCTTATCGGCCACGTGACCGGTCTCAGGGGTGGCGCCCATCTCCACCATGATGGCGTGGCCATTCTCGTCATAGCAGCGGGCATCCACCTGCTCGGCAAAGTGAGGCAGGTAACTTGTGGGAGTGTGGCCGCTTACCACCAGGGGACCCTCGCCTTGATCGTTTTTGAGACCGGTGGGATGGTTCCAAAACTCCTCTCGGATCCATAGCAAGTCCTCCGGATCTTGGGATTTAGCCAGATCCTCCAGGTCAAAAGCGGTCCATCGGTCTTTTTGCCGCTCGGGAGCAACGGGTTTGATGCCGGCATGGGTAAGCAAGAAGAGCTTGCCGTCTATCTCCACCACCTCATAGAGAGGCAGGCCGCGCACCCATTTGACCAGATGGTCCATGGCGTCGGGCACCATGTCCATGAGGCCTTGGGCGGTGGTCTCGCCGCCGTTGAGCACCCAAGTGCCCCACTGCAGCGTGTCCTCGGGATTGTCCAGACAGTCGAGCATCATGGCTTCGTGGTTGCCCTTGAGCACCGTCATATAAGGGTTGTTGTGGGCGAGGCGCATGACGCCCACGGGATCTGGGCCGCGGTCCACCATATCGCCCAGCAGGTAGATGCGATCATTCTCATCTGGCTCGATGAGGGCGAGAGCCTTCTCAAAAGCCGCGCGATGACCGTGGATGTCGGAAAGCACGTAGGTCGCCATGAGGTCTCCCCTGCAAATGGTAGTGGTCAGCGCGAGGGCCGCAGGTGGCAGCCGCTGTGATGCACATCAATGCTGACAGTTTAAGGCCGTTATTTCAAATGTCGAGCTAGAGGGGCACCTATTCTGTGTCCCAGGCGCATGGTAAGGGTGTCGGCAGCCGCGGAGCAAGGGTACACTTACAAACGCTTGAGCATTGTTTGGACAAAGGGGATCTCATGGACACTGTGAAGGTAGCAGCTGCACTCATCTGGCGCGACGACACCGTGCTGGCATGCCAGGTGGCCTCAGGGCCTTTTGCAGGGCTCTACGAGCTCCCGGGTGGAAAGATCGAGTCGGGTGAGTCTGCCGAGAAGGCCTGCCGCCGCGAGGTGGAAGAAGAACTTCGCTGTGAGCTCTCGACCCTGTGGCCCCTCGATCATGTGAGCTATGACTATCCAGACTTCCATCTGTCTATGGAGGTCTTTGCCTGCGAGCTGGCGTCGGGTTCTGAGCCACAGGCGACAGAGCACTCGGAGCTTCGCTGGCTTAGCCGCCAAGAGCTGGTAGAGGTTCAATGGCTTCCGGCAGATGCTCAGCTCATGTCTTTGGTAGCCACCTATTGGCGCGATTTGCGAGGCGATCACTAGGCTCCTGGCCATCGGGCAAGGCTCCGTTGCCAGATCGATAGGTTACACTGCTTGTAGAACAGCGGCTCTCCTGTTTTGGCCTGCGAGTGCGCCCGGACGCGCGTTTCACAAAAGAGAGGTATCCCATGGACCAGCAGTCTGAAGACAAGCGCTATCAGGATTACTGGCGCCAGGCCCAAGGCGCGAACCAGCCTGTCTCACGCAGCGAGCCACAGCCTGCTGCCTCGCAACCTCAGAGCAGCACTCGGCCCTTTGGCGCCGGCCAGCCTCAAGGCACAGCTTCGCCATCTCAGGCCACCCCGCAGCAAAACCACCAGCAAGCGGGCTTTCAGCAGCCACAGGGCGCAGCACAGGCGGGCTATCAGCAGCAGGCTTGGCAACAGCCTCAATACCAACAGGTGGCGATCCAAGAGCCTGTGGTGGAGTCTGCCTCGGCCACCACTGATCATGCGAACAACCACGCCACCACAGCCACTTGGGGCGTCCTTATCGGCGGGGCTATTGCGGTGGTGGTGCTTTGCCTCGCCATGTCGAGCTGTGTCTCGAGCCTCATCGCTGCAGCGTCCTACATGTATGACTATGGCTACGACGACTACGGCTACAACGGCTATGGCCAGGGCTGGGACGATTTTGAGCTGGATGACCTGGGCGGCTACTTAGATGATGACGACAGCTGGCCCAACGCTGGCTGGGGTGCTCAAAACCCTATCGAGCTGCAGGAGGGGCTAGAGCTTTACCTGGGCTATTGCGATGAGTCGCTGGACCTCTATGTGGGGGCTTCTGACTATGCGGGGGCGCAGACCTCGGTGCGCGATTACGTGAAGAAGGTCTGTTCTATGGACAACGCGGCCAACGAACAGGTCACCTCTCTGGTGCGCACGGCGCTGGCCACGTTGGATGCCAACGGCGACCCCTCGCAAGATCTGGGGAGCGCGGTGGCGGCAGCCAAGGACGCCGCTCGCCAAATCGAGGCACTGGAAGTGCCCGGTGATGTGTCCTCCTCAGTGAAAGCCGAGCTCTCGCAGGGCGTCACAGCCTGCCAGGGCCGCTGGGAAACCGCAGCTCACGCACTGCAGGCGTTGCTCGAGGGCGATGAGATCTCCGAGGGCGACTGGCGCGACCTTTTGGCCGAGAGCGCGGAAAACCCCAACAACGATGCGGCCGATGACTTTTTAGAGGCGCTGGCCGATTCGTCTGCGTCTTAGCATCAAGCTTTACTACACTTAGCTGCCACACAAAAGGCGCGGCTCTCAGGAGTCGCGCCTACCTTTCAAGGAGGCGGATATGAGCCACGCCGACAGGCTGTTTTGCGCCATGTGCCAAGACGTCATCGACAACGGCACAACCAACGCTGGCGAAGAGGTGCGCACTCGCTGGGAGGATGGGTCTCCCGCATACACCATCAAACGTTTTGGCGTGGTCAACCGCTACGACCTGCAAAAAGAGTTCCCGGCCATCACGCTGCGCCGCACCGCCCTCAAGAGCGCCATGGACGAGATCCTGTGGATCTACCAAAAGAAGTCCAACAACATCCACGACCTGCACTCCCACATTTGGGATGCCTGGGCCGACGAGACCGGCTCCATTGGCAAGGCCTACGGCTATCAGGTGGGCCGTGTGACCCACTACCCCGAGGGGGACTTCGACCAGATGGACAAGGTCCTCTACGACCTTTCGCACACGCCCTTTTCCCGCCGCATTATGACCGGTCTCTACGCCTTTGACGAGCTGCCCGAGATGGCGCTCTATCCCTGCGCCCACTCGGTGACCTACAATGTGACCCGCACTGCTGCCGATAAGCCCTTCACCCTTAACATGGTCTTAAACCAGCGCAGCCAAGACATTTTGGCCGCCAACAACTGGAACGTGGCTCAATATGCGTTGCTGCTTATGATGGTGGCCCAGGTTTCTGGCATGGTTCCCGGCGAGCTCGTGCACGTCATCGCAGATGCGCACATCTACGATCGCCACGTGGATGTGGTAAAAGAGCTTATTAGTCGTCCGCAGTTTGACGCCCCCAAGGTCTCCCTGAACCCGGAGATTACAAATTTTTACGATTTTTCCACTGACGATTTGATTGTGGAAGACTATCAGCATGGCCCGCAGGTTAAAAATATCCCTATCGCCCTTTAAGGGTCTTGGGGCAGGGTAGCTCAAGGAATTCCCCTATGCATCGCCCGCACGTGCCAGCTTTTGAACAGGAGACATCAGGCTATGCCGCCGCTTCGCGCCATCGTATCTATTGCCGGCCCCTGGGCCATAGGAAAGCAGGGCCAACTCCCGTGCCGCAATAGCGAAGACCTCAAACGGTTCAAAGAACTCACATTGGGCTCCACTGTGGTCATGGGTCGAAAGACTTTGGATACGCTGCCGGGAGGGCGGGCGCTGCCCGGCCGTCGCAACATCGTGCTCACCCGCGATGACGGCTTTGAGCGCGAAGGCGTCGAGGTGGCCCATGGCATAAGCCAGGTGCTCACGCTGGTGGCGCATGATCCTTCCGTGTGGGTTATTGGCGGCGAAAGCGTCTATCGCGCCTTCTTGCCCTACTGCACCGAGGTCATGGTAACCCGCCATGAGATGGATCTCCCCGGTGCGGACACGTACTTTCCTAACCTAGACGAGTTGCCCGGTTGGTATCGCTCAGTAGAGGGGCCGCTTCAAGAGACCCCTCAGGGCATCGCCTATCGCTACGAAGTCTATAAGAACGCCCGCTAAATGAGATCGTCTATTGCATAGGTAAAAGAAAACCGCCTGGGAGCCCTAGGCCCTCAGGCGGCGTGCAAAGCGGGGAGCGCAGATTAGCAGTTACTCATCCAGGTTGGAGTTGATGAGATCTGCGATGGCCTGGGCGTCGTTGGTGGCGCGCATGGCGTCGCGGAACTCCTCGCGCATAAGCATGACAGCCACGTTGGACAGCAGCTTGATGTGGGTGGTGCCAGCCTCGCCGTCGGGCACGAGCAGGGAGATGACGATGTCTACGGGCTTGTCATCAAAGGAAGGCCACTCGACGGGCTCCTGCAGCTTCACCACGATGACGCCGGCGTCCTTGATGGCGTCGCTCTTGGCATGGGGGATGGCAAAGCCGTCCTGCATGCCGGTGGCGCCCATCTCTTCGCGGGCGTCATAGGCGGCGCGCACGGCGGCGGCGTCCTCGGCCATGCCCAGAGCCACGGCCTCATCGCTCAACAGCTGCAGCACCTCTTCGCGGCTGGCGGCAGGATTGTCTACAAAGACCTGGGAAGCCTTAACAAAATCGCTCATGGTCAATCTCCTTGGGATGTAGGCGGATGAATTTCCCTGAGGTTATTATACGCAGGGCCTGAGGGCGGGCATACCAAATCGCCCCTCTCTCGCAATAAGTCCCATAATCCCAGCTCATTGAGGGATAAGTTGGCTAGCGGATAGTAGGCAAATTTGTCTGAAGGGGCTGTGTTGAGGTTAAAACTGTCAACAAACAGGCATCGGGGTGCCTAGGGCGGGCGCGTCTCAGGCCAAACGGGGGACACAGCTTACGCGTTCTCTTATACTTGAAAAAGAAACCCGCCTGCATGCAAGCACGCTGCGTGATTTATAGCCATCACTCCAAGGAGCCCCATGTCCACCACCCCAAAGACGACCGTTGCCCCAGAACCCCTGCGCATTCCCCAAGACAAGACTCGGGAGAATCTCTTCATTGTCATAGGCGTGGGAATCGCAGTGCTTTCGCTCGTCATCTTTGTGACCAGCTTGGGCGCCTACGATGCCGCTCCCTGGCGCACGTGGGCCTCGCTGGTAGGCGTGGCAGTGGGTACGGCTACGGTGCTCATCTCGCTCAAGATGAGGCCAGAGCACACCTATGCCTTAGAGGTGGATGAGCGCGGCATCACCGACAACACCTCTTCCACCTTTGGCGCCGGCCTCATTTCCTGGGACGACATCAAGGCGGCCTATCGCTGGAAGGTGCGCCAGGGCTACTACCTGGTGGTGGATCTCAAAGATCCCGAGGACTTCATTAAGCGAGCTCCAGAAGGCGCCGCTGCCTCCATGACCTCGCGCTTAGAGCAGCACTTGCCACTGGTGGAGATCAGGGTGGCCGGCCTTCCGGGCTCCTATACAGAGGACGAGGTGCTGGCGGCCATCGCCGCCTACCGCCCCAGGCTGGTAAAGCCCCAGCGCACCTATGTGCCACCCAAAAAGAAGAGGCGCTAGGGGAGCAGTACAAAGAGGGTGCCGCTCACAGGACTGCGCACAACGTTTTAACGGCTAGGAGTCGCTGTGGCGCTCTGAGCTGGTGCGCTCCAGCACCACCAGGATCCAGCTAGAGATGAGCAGAGGCTGGATCACCAGGTTGAGATTGTTGGGCGAGAGGGCAATCTGGAAGACCTCCTGGGCGCTGGTGGCGCCGCTCCATTGGGCCAAGGTGGCAAAGCCGTCAAAGAAGCACTGGTAGACCACGCAAAAAATGGTGGTCCACTGGATAAAGTACTCAAAAATCTGGTATTCTTCGTCGTTCATGGAGAGCCACAACCAATGACCCTCCATGCGCTTGCGCAAAAACAGCTGGATGAAGGCCGTAAGAAACACCAGCACAAAGATGAGCACCATGATGTTTGAGCCGCTGATCTTGCCAGACTCTGTAAGGTAGAGGTCAAACCCAGGAAACAGCTGGGCGCACACCCGCTCTAGTACATAGAATATAGAGACCAGTCCGGTCATGATAAGGGCGTTGGCCACCATGATGAGGCAAAACTCCATGACCACGCGAAAGATGCGCCAGTGAGCCCTAGGGCCGCTCTGGCTGTACATGATGTCGCCCACTACATAGAGGGTTCCTAGCACCAGAAAGAGCCTGATGACTACGTCCACAAATGCGCTCCTTGCCCCGCGTGTGCCTTGCTCACCAGGATGCTCAAGCATTGAGGTCAGGGCTTTGTAGCCACCTTGCCGAGAAACCCGCGCCATCGCCTCAGGCTTGTTGCCCGGTTGCTTGGCTTTTTACCCAGAGGGGGCTTGGCTTTGCCGTTATGCGACAATGGCTAGATGCAGGGATGCTCCTGGCTGGTGCTCCAAAGAGCCCGTGGGGCGCCTCAAGAACGATAGATTACCGTCGATGGGATCTCTATGACCCAGAGCTTCTGGCAGACGATCGATGCCTCCTGGTCGCACTCTCAAGGGGCGGCCGCCTTTGTCCATGGCGCGGTGACCTTTGAGCAGGAACCCGATGGCTGGGTGCGGCCGCTGAGGTTTTATCCGCAGCAGCTGCGCGCCCTCTCCAGTTGCATGGCCTGGCATCCAGGTTTGTACCATGCCATGGGCCTCACCTGCGCGGGCATTACCGTAGAGTGCTTGACCGACGCCCAACGGGTGGCGCTGGAGCTCCAGGTGGACCCTGAACCCCAGGGCACCACAGCGCAGATCAGGCTGGCAGACGGCGGACCTTCCTCTCTGTCCCACGATGGCATCTCGGTGACGGCAGACGGGCTTCATCTGCCTCCCCAGATGCCCGGGAACGAACCGGTGGAGCTGGTGGTAGAAGTGGAGGATAGCCAGCGCGACCCCGTGCTTCCGGGCATGGAGGAGCCCAGGCAGGTGACCTTCTGGCTACCCATGCTCAGAGGTTGCAAGATCAAGAACCTATCCTGTGACGGCACCTACCTGTCCCCAGTGGCGCCCAAGCCCCTCTTGCTGGTATTGGGAGACTCTATTTCCCAGGGCTTTTTGGTGGATGACCCTGCCTGTGCGTGGCCCTCCATCGTTGCCCAAGAGCGATCTTTAGACCTGGTAAACCAAGGTGTGGGTGGTCAGGTCTTTCAGCCGAGCGCCCTCGAGGGCCTGCAGCGGCTGCCCACGCCGGCCCATGTGTGGGTGGGGTTGGGAGCTAACTACCGCTTCGAGCGCTGGAACCCTGCGGTAGTCAAACGTGAAATCGCTTCCTATTTTCACCGCATCGCCCAGCTCTGGCCAGAGACCCCAATAGTGGTGGCCAGTCCCACGCCCCATGACGAGGAGGCCTATCCCACTGCCAAGGGAGCTGCCTACGATCTGATTCCAGAGTTTATCCAGGAGGCCTGTGGGCGCTACCCAAACATGCGCTTTCAGGACGGCTCGGTGCTGCTGGAAAACCGCGATCGCTACTTTGCCGACGCCGACCATCCCTCTCGCCGCGGTGGCCGCCTTATGGGCCTTCGATGCGGACGCGTGCTCGACGGCGAGCCGCCTATCGACACGGTGGCTGCTCGCGAGGCGCGCCGCCATGCCAAGATTCGCGAGGCCCTCCAAGAGAAGGCCGGCCAGGGGCGCGGCTGCTCAGCACCGCCCGAAGAGGTAGATTCCATCGACACCACCGGCATGGAGCCTCTGGACTTTGCGGCCCTGGCACCGGCAGCCCCTGTCCGGCACCTAGATCCCATCGCCCCGGCTCCCGTGCTGAGCGACGCTGCCGCCCAGACGAGCGGGCCTTCGCAGCCTGCGGCTTCCCCTGCACCTGTGACTGCCCCGGAGCTTGAGGTGCCAGCTGCCGAGAAGCCCGTGCCCTCTCACCCGGCAGCCTCTCCAGAGCCTGAGACCCCTGTCACCCACACGTCAGAGCCGTCCCAGCCGGCTGCCGCTCAAAAGGCAGGCTTTTCTCGGCTCACGCCAGCTGAACGCCAAGCGGCCGTGCGTCAGGGGCGCGATTTGGAGGCGCGGTTCAACCAGCTGGCGTCTCAGCTGCCAGCTGATGACGAGGAGGGCCGTGCAGCCGGCAAAGCCTATCTGGCCACCACCCACGGTCTCTATCATCATGAGCCTCTGAGCTGGGCGTTTACTCCCAAGATCTACAGCGAGGCCGGCTGGGAGGTGCTCCGGGAGGCTGCGGAGACCATGGGCTCCATCATGACCAAGGTCACGCGAGCCTACCGGGACTCTCAAGAGGTGCGCGACTTTTTCGCCCTGCCGGCCCAGGTGGACGAGCTTTGCCGCATCGACCCAGGTTATGAGTGCGAGATCCCTCTGGCGCGGGTGGACATCTTCTTGAACGAGGACACCGGGGCCTATTGGTTCTGTGAGCTCAACACCGACGGCTCTGCCGGCATGACCGCCACAGACCAGGTGACCGCCGCTATCCAAAAGAGCGAAACTTTTAAAGAACTCTCGAAAGAGGCGCCTCTTCGCGCGCCGGAATCTGTGAGAGCGCTTTGCGCCCGCGAGATCCTTGACTGCTACGCTTCCTGGGAAAAGGCAGGTCAAGAGCCTTATCCTGCCGAGAAACCCACCCTTGCCATCGTGGACTATACCGAGTCGCTGTCTGTAGACGAAGCCCAAGACTTCTGTGAGATCTTCTCGGAGCTGGGGGTCTCAGCGCGCATCGCAGACCTGCGGTCCTTGGCGCTCGACGAGGTGGGGGGCCATTGGCGTCTCAAAGACGACCAAGGACCCATCGACCTGGTGTGGCGCCGGGCAGTGCTTTCGGAGATGATGGAGAAGCCCTGTGACGGCGCCGATGCCTTGGCTTTGGCAGCCGAGGAGGGCCTGGCATGCGTGGTGGGTGGTTTTCGCACCTGGCCCTGCGCCACCAAGACGGTCTTCGCCTATCTGCACTCGCCGCTGGCCTCTAAAGTCTTGGACGCCCCGGAGCTTGCCTTTGTCCAAGGACACGTGCCCTACACCCAGATCCTTGCCAAAGATTGCGACCTCTCCACCTTCGCCGACAAGGATGCCTGGATCTTAAAGCCTGCCGAGGGCTACAACGGCCAAGGGGTTGTCGCTGGCCTCGACGTGAGTGAGGTGGCGTGGAAAGACGCGCTGCGTGACGGCGCTGCCTCAGGGGCCGTTATCCAGGCCTATGCACCTCAGTATGAAGGCGAGGTCATCGTGGGATCGGTGGCAGCGGGCGACGGCACCCAGGCCTCCGGACGCATCAAGGCTCACTTTATGGAAGGCCTCTACCTCTTTGGCGGGCGCTTCGCAGGCGTCTTCACCCGCTGCGGCGCCTCGGCCACCATCTCTGAGGCCGCTGGCCGCCTCAACATGGGGGCCTTCATCGCTTCCGATTCCTTAAAGTCTCTGGACACCCCACAAAACGAGCAATAAAGGGTGGTAGTTTTTATCGGCAAGGAAGAAAGGAGGATCCCTATGGCAGACCCTATCACCACGGCTCGCAAGAACCCCTTGGCGCCCGATCTGGCCAGGCCCCTCTCCCCAGAGGTGCAGGCTCTCATTGCAGATCACGTGGCCCATCCCGGCCAGAACCCCTACGCCACCAAGAATGAGGACGCGCTGCGCAGGCTCGATGAGCCCCGCGATAGGCCCACGCCGCTGCGGCCGGCGTTCATGCGCGATGCCGAGAAGATCCTCCACCTGCCCGCCTACAATCGCTTGGCGGGAAAGACCCAGGTGTTCAGCTTCCACGCCGACGAGGACCTCTCTCGCCGCGGGCTCCACGTGCAACTGGTGAGTCGAGTGGCGCGCGACATCGGGCGCGCCCTGGACCTTAACTGCGACCTTATCGAGGCCATCGCCCTGGGTCACGATATTGGGCACACCCCTTTTGGCCATGCGGGGGAGCGCTTTTTGGATGGCATCTACCGCCGCCGCACCGGGCGCCGTTTCTTTCATAACGTGCATTCGGTAAGGGTGCTGGACGCTATCTACGGGCGCAATCTCACCCTGCAGACGCTGGACGGGGTGCTTTGCCACAACGGCGAGTACGAGCAGCGGGAGTTTCAGGTCTCCGGCATTTCTACCTTTGATGAGTTCGATGCTGCGGTGGCTGCAGCCTGCACCGCCGGCAACTCAAAGACGGTGCGCGCCCAGCGCCCCATGACGCTGGAGGGTTGCGTGGTGCGCCTCTCGGACATCATCGCCTATGTGGGCAAGGATCGCCAAGACGCCATCCGCGCCCATCATGTGGGCGAAGACGCCTTTGATGACGGGCTGGGCGGCGCCTACAACTCTTGGGCGCTGGACGCGTTCATCTCCGATGTGGTGGCGCACTCGTTGGGCCAGCCGCGCATCGCCATGAGCCAGGAGGGCTTCGAGGAGCTCCGCCGCGCCAAACAGGAAAACTACCGTAAGATCTATGCCTCTACCGAGGTGGCAGGCACTCAAGGGGCCCAGATTCTCTCAGGGCTCTTCGAGCTGGCGTACGAGTCTGCGTACCAGGATCTGGCGGCCGGCAACACTCAGGCGCCTATCTTTGTCCACCACATCGACCCCATTCGCGCCGGCCTTTCCTACTACGGCCGCACCTACGACTGGGAGCGTGACTTGGATCAAACGGTGGTGGACTACATCGCCGGCATGACCGACGACTACTTTATTGCTCTGGCCGAGCGGCTGGATCCCGCCGCCGCAAAGGCGTTTCCTCAGCATGATTACTTCTTTGGCAAGGGAGCCGGCCCATGGGACCAAAACCTCTAACCGCTCGCCGCGAGAGCCCGTCCCTGCGTGTGATTACTGCTCGGGCACCGGTTTCTCGCAAAGGGTTTCTGGCGGCCGCGCTGAGCCTTCTGAGCACTACAGCTCTAGGCGGCTGCTCTTGGGGCGCGCCGGCGCAAAAAGAACTTGCCAGCTACTCCTGGGAGGAGCTGGCTCGCATGGCCCAAGCGCTCTCGGCTGCCAAAGATGCCCAGAGCGCCGCCACCATTGCCCGCGGCTATGGCCTTGTAGATGACGAGGGAAACCTGGCGACCACCCCTCGGCCGGTCACCATCGACGGGGTGGAGGTGCCCTTTGGCCTGGTGGGGATCCTTCATGACCCCAAGGCCGATGGCTCTGGCATGGCCGGCCTCACTTTTGCCGCCCTGGCAGCGGCAGACACCTCTTCTTATGGCGATGTACCTGCCGAAAGCTGGGTGGATTCGGTGGCGCGCACCCATCTTGCAGAGAATATCTTGCCTGGGTTGCCGGACGGCCTTCCTCAGCTCATAGTCTCTGTGCGCAAGGCCTACCGCAGCGATGGGGGAGCCTTGGAGAGCTGCGAGGACTCGTTGTGGCTCTTGTCGGATGGAGAGATTGGCCTTAACGCGCGTCCCGATTTGCCTGCCACAGGCACCCTCTATGAGGGCTTTGCCCAAGACCCTTCCTATGAGCGTACCTGGAAGGGCACCCCGGAGCCCTGGTGGACCAGGGATGGGTTGTTGGTAGGCTACTCGGGAACCCCGCAGCTCACCGAGCCGGCCGCGCTGGTTCCCGCCTTTTGCCTCTAACGCGCGAGCGTTTAGCCGGCCAGCATCATAGCCACTGCAATAAAGGCGCTGATCACGCCCACCAAAGACTCTCCGCCCAACAGGCCGGAGCCCGCCGCCTGCCATTTGGCTTCCAGTGCCGCGCGGCGCTTGGGATCGTCGTGTTTGTGGCGCGCGTCAAAGATGATGCGGATAAGGGCGCCGGCTCCCGCGCAGGCGCTCATGTGGAAGGGAAGGTATACGCCCAGGCCTAAAGTCATCACCGGGAGCTTGGCCAGCGCCATCACAAGACCTGCTGCAAGACCTGCCACAAAGACTTCTAGGTGGGGGATGCCGCCGGCCATGGTGGCCACCACCGAGGCCTGAGCAGCCACGAAGGATTGCTGGGGGCCAAAGGACTCGGCGCCGTAAGCGGTGAGCAGGGCCATGAGCATGAGGGCGGCCACCACTGCGCCCACCAGGCCGCCTACCGCCATGCCAATAAACTGGTCGCGAGGGTTGGTGCGAAGCACGTCGCCGGCTTTGAGGTCATTCATGACGTCGCCCACGATGCCGCAGGCCACCGCCACCACGGCGGCTCCCAAAAAGAGGCTCTCCATGGACATCTGGGCAAAGCACAGGCGCACCAACAGAAGCACCAGCACGCCAAAGATCTCCATGGGGTTCACACCGGTGGTGCCGGTGAGCCAGGCCGAAAGGTACACGCTAAACCAAGCGCCCACAATGACGACCACCGAGGCCCCCAGCCCCAAGTTAAGCCCCACACAGAGGGCGGTGGCCACTACCACCATGGCCAGGGCCACCATAGAGCGGGGGACAAAGAGGCGACGTGCAGCCTCGGCATCGGAGATCTTCTCGGCAGCAGGGGCGCCTGAAGCCATGCGACGCTTGATGAGGGGAAGCAGCCCGGAGACGATAGCTCCTGCGCCTACGCCCAGCATAAGGCCCAGGCCCAGGCTCGACTGGATGGCCGAAGCGTCTTCTTGGGCGATGAGCCCCAGTGCCGGCAGGATGCCCGCGATGCCAATGTTGCCGATGAGGGCGCCCAAAAACCACACCAGCGCAGGGGCGACGCCCACCATGAAGCCCATGGCGGCCATCATAGGGGAGTTGTAGATGCCCAGCGTGACGCCGGGGATCACCGAGCCGGTGCCGATGACGGCGGGCAATACCCCCAGGTTGTCGCGGACCAGCGCATAGAGTGCCGATAAGCCCATGGCCCCAAAAAGCACGGGGGCGTCGCCGGCTTTGGCATCGTCGGCAGCCTTGAGGGTCTCTGCGGCAGAGACGCCAATGGGGTAGGCCAGACGGCGCTCGCGAATGAAGTAGGCCTGAAGCGCCGCCGAGGCGCAGAGGCCCAAGAGGGTGCCCGAGAGCGAAGCCAAAAGCACCTGGGGCAACGTCACCTGGTAGGAAGGGCCAAGCATCCAGAGGCCGGGGATGGTGAAGGCCAGACCTCCGGCCACCATGGCACCGGCGCTCATGGCGGCATGGCATACGTTGGCCTCGTGGAGGTTGTGGCTGCCCAGCGCCCTGAGGGCGACGATGGACGCCAAGGCTGCAAAGACGATGGGCCAGGGCAGGGCCCCCATCTTGAGGGCGATGAAGAGCGAGCTGGCAGTGAGCAGCGCGCTGCCCAGGGCGCCAATGACGAGGGCGCGGCCCGTGAGGGCGCGAGATTCTTGAGGCGTGGCAGAGGCCATGGGGCGTCTCCTTTGAGGCCGGGAACGGCAGAGCGCGAGCATTGGGGGCCGCAGCCAAGCGAGAAGGGAGCAACCGGCACAGGCGCGCTCAGGGGGTACCCTAATTTATCAAACAGACTTAGAGTACTTGAACGCGTGAACATGGCAGGCTATTCCATTTGATATGGCAGTGGCCACCAGGGCGCGGGCGAGGTACGTAGGCGGATATATGGGCTTCTCGGCCAGGCGATGCGCGGCGAGCCGGCGGGCGAGAAGGCCTAGCGGCCTTTAGCGATGCGGCGTTGATTGGCAGCATCTACCAGGGCTTCGAAGAGCTGTGGCTGGGTCCCCATTATCTCTGGGTGCCATTGGACGCCCAAGAAGAAGGTGCGGTCGGGAAACTCCAAGGCCTCCGGGGTGCCGTCATCTGCCCGGGCGGTCACATGGGCGCCCTCGGGCACGGTGGAGATGGCCAGGTGATGCAGGGAGTTTACCGAGGTCTCCAACGCTCCCAAGATCTGGGCCAAGCGGCTATTGGGCTCTATGTAGACCTGGTGCACAGGCGTTTCGAAGGGTTCCGGCTGCAAGTGCACGTCCAGGGTGGCGCCGTGGCTCCAGAGCTGCTCGCTCACGTCGCGCACCAGGGTGCCTCCACGGCCCACGTTCATCACTTGAACGCCTCGGCAGACCCCCAGGCAAGGGACGTCTTGATCCCAACAGGCCTGCAAAAGCGCCCCTTCGAACTCGTCGCGCAGGGGCATCGTCTGACCTAGGGCGTGATGGGTGCGGTCGTCGTAGGCATTGCCGCCAAAGGAGGCGGTGTCTATGTCGGCGCCGCCGGTGAACAGGACGCCGTCGAAGCGCTCGGCGATCTCTGGGGCGCAGGCTGCCGCCGTCTCGTGATAAGGAAGCCCCACCGGCAAGCCTCCGGCTTCGAAGACGCGCTGGGCGTAGCTGCGAAAATAGAGCAGGTATTCGCAGGTGGGGTCGGTGCGGCCGCACAGGCCAATAAGCGGTCGGTTTTGTGCAGGAGGGGTGTGGGTGTCCATAGGGCCTCCCGGGACGCGTGAAGTAGATGCGTAAAGCTTGATTCTCACCTATTGGTATTAGGCTTACAATGCTTATCCATGGATACGTTATTTTCCGCTCAAGAGCGGCTTAAAAAAGATCAGAACGCCCCTTTGGCGGCCAGGATGCGCCCCCAGTCGCTGGAGGAGTTCATGGGCCAAGCCCAGGCAGTGGGCGAGGGCTCGTGGCTCAGGCGCGCCATTGATCACGATACCCTGTCTTCCCTCATCCTTTATGGCCCTGCGGGCACGGGCAAAACCACCCTGGCTCGCATTATCGCAGCTACCACTCGAGCACAGTTTGTGGAGGTGTCGGCGGTCACCGGTACGGTGAAAGACCTGCGGGAGGCCATCGGCGCCGCAGAGCAGCGCCTGCTCATAGACGGCCAGCGCACCATCCTTTTTGTGGACGAGATCCACAGGTTCAATCGCTCGCAGCAAGACGCCCTGCTTCATGCGGTGGAAGATCGCATCGTGGTGTTGGTAGGCGCCACTACCGAGAACCCCTATTTTGAGGTGAACTCGGCGCTTTTGTCCCGCAGCCGCGTGGTGGAGCTCACGGCGCTGGATAACGAGGCTGTCGCCGCTATCGTGAAGCGGGCCCTGAAGGCTCCCCAAGGGCTCAACGGCGCCTTCGAGCTGTCGGATGACGCTCTGGAAGCTGTGGTGACGTTGGCGGGGGGAGATGCGCGATCGGGCCTTACCACCTTAGAGTTGGCCGCTCAGATGGCCACGCCCGATGGCCGGCTGCCCCAACAGGCGCCGGATAAAGGCCCTATCGAGATCTCTGTCCATGCGGTGGAGGAGGCTAACCCCCGCCGAGGGCTGCCCTACGACAAGGGCGGCGACATGCACTACGACGTCATCAGCGCCTTCATTAAGTCCATGCGCGGCAGCGATCCCGACGCCGCGCTCTATTGGCTTGCCCGCATGATTGACGTTGGCGAAGACCCCCGCTTCATCGCTCGCCGCATCCTCATCTGCGCCTCGGAAGACGTTGGCAACGCAGACCCCCAGGCTCTTTTGGTAGCCGAGGCTGCCTTTAAAGCCGCCGAGGTCATTGGCTATCCCGAATGCCGCATCAACCTGGCCCAGGCGGCCACCTACCTGGCGCTGGCCCCCAAGTCCAACGCCTGTGAAGCGGGCATCGACGCAGCCTTGCATGAAGTGCGCCATGGCCCTCGCCGAGAAGTGCCCCCTTATCTCAGGGATCGCCATCGCCCGGGTTCGGACGAATACGGCCCCTACCGCTACCCCCATAACTATCCTGGAGGTTGGGTTTCTCAGCAATACCTGCCCGACGGCCTTGAGCCTGGCAGCTTCTACGCCCCTTCGCCCCGCGGTTGGGAGGCCTGGCGTGTGGAGGCTTCGGCCAGGGATCGCGCCGAGCGCGAGGATGGGTAGGATATAGGTACGAAAAAACGGGGGCCTCGCCCCCTCAAGCGCATACACTGGCTTATAAGCTTGGCAAATGGCCGTGCACGCAGCAAGAAAGGACCCCTATGGACCTCGCAGTGCTTATCGTTCTTATCGTTTTGATGGCTGCCTTCGTGTGGGTGGGCGTCGAGGTCGCACTTGCGGTGCGCAAGCTGCGCGGCCAGGTGGGCGACCTTATGGGCCAGGTAGACAAGACGGTGCAAGACGTCAATGTCACCATTAAAAAGGTCGATCAGGCAGTGGAAGACCTTAACCCCGCCATTCAGGAGGTTAAGCCGCTTATGGGCAAGGTGGAGACCACGGTAGACGCCCTTTCCCTGGACCTGCTGCAGGTTAATAATATCCTTAATGATGTGGGCACCCTCACCGGTGCTGCCAGCGATGCCACCACTGCGGTGACCGGCGTGGTAGACAAGGCCGCCGCCGCCGCTTCCAAAGCCGTGGGCAAGCTGGGCAAGAAGGGCAAGGCAGGAACAGAGGCCCTGGAGGCTTCCGCTGCCGAGAAGGCCGCGCAACTGCAGGGAGACATCGAGCCTTCTGTTGAGACGGTCTCCCAAGACGCGGGCTACTTTACCTATCCCACTGAGAGCGCGACCAGCGACACGGCCTCTGAGGAGAAGTAATCATGGAATCTAAGACAGTTGAGCTAAAAACGCCTGCTGCGCCAGAGTTCGCACGCTCCGTGCGCATGCTGGCGGCAAATCTCGCAGTAGTCTGCGGCTTGTCTATCGACGACGTCGAGGATGTGCGCATGGCGGCAGAGGAGGGCTTCGTCTACGCCTCCGCCACTGAGCAAGAGTCGGTGGGCATTCGCTTCGACATCAATGAAGATCGCATTGAGATGGTCTTCACGCTGGGCGCGCAGGCCAACGTGGAAGACGCCTACGAAGACGGTTCCTTTGGCTATGCCCAGCTCATCTTGGGCGCTGTCACCGACGAGTTCTCCATCGACGATGAGGCATCCACCCTCACCGTGGTCAAGACGAGGGGAGTTTCTGCGTGACCGAGAGCAAGCCTCAAGTCTCCCGCACCCACGGCGCCTATGCCAGGCGCGTCTCTGCCGGTGCAGGCAGGGGCAAGCTTGCCTGGGACAAGGAGCGCACCCGGGAGCTTTTCTGCCGATACAAAGAAGAAGGGGACGAGGATGCTCGCGAGCAGCTTATCGTGAGCCACCTCAACCTGGTGCGTTTTTTGGCTTCCAAGTTCAAGAACCGCGGCGAGTCTCTGGACGACCTTATCCAGGTGGGCACCATCGGCCTCATCAAGGCCATTGACCGCTTCGAGCCTGAGCGCGGCCTGGAGTTCACCACCTATGCCACGCCCACCATCATGGGCGAGATCAAGCGACACTTCCGCGACAAGGGCTGGTCTGTGCGCGTGCCCCGTCGCCTGCAAGAGCTTTCTGCCAAGGTCAATCAGGCTACAGACGAGCTTACCTGCGACCTGCAACGCTCTCCCTCGGTGGATGAGATCGCCAAATACTTAGACGTCTCTGTAGACGAGGTCTTGGAGGCCATGGAGTCTTCCAGCGCCTACAGCTCGGTGCCTCTGGAATCTGGGAGCTCTGAGAACGAGGATGCCCCCTCGGTGCTCGACCGCTACGCCACAGAGGACAAGGACCTGGTGGCCAGCGACGACCGCATGGTCATCCAAGAGGCCATCTCCTCCTTCTCGCCCCGCGAGCAAGAGGTGCTCACCATGCGCTTCAAAGACGGGTTGACCCAGGTAGAGATAGCCAACCGTCTAGGGGTAAGCCAGGTGCAGGTCTCCCGCTTCCTGCGCCGCACTCTCAAAAAAGTACAAGATCATATTGATCCCGAAGGTCTGATGGGCTAGTTATGGCGCGTCCCCTTGCTCATCATTCAATCCAGGATATCTCGGCCGAGGACCGTCTTCGCATGATTCGTGTGTGGACGGCCATCGGCTTTATCGTCATCTTCGTGTGCGTGGTGTGGGCGTTGGGCTACATCGCCCCGGCCATCGAGTTTTTGGCCGTAGGCATCATCGTTGGCTTCATCTGCAGCCCCATCGTCAACTGGCTGGAAACCAAAGGAGTGGGCCGCGCGCTAGGCGCGATCTTGGCCCTGCTCATCGTGCTGGGTGTGGCCATAGGCGTGCTGGCGATACTGGGGCCCCTTACCCTAGAGCAGCTCAATACTCTGCTCCAGCGCATTCCTGGCTACTTCCGGGAGCTTCAGGACTGGCTGCGCAGCCTCTTTGAGCGTTACGGCACCACTGAGACTGCAGAGTTTCAAACCAACATCTCTGCGCTGGTGGACGGCTTTTCCACCATGGGCACCCGCTTTGCCAACGACATGGCCTCCCAAATCTCTTCCGGCCTCATTCCCAACCTCATGAACCTGGTGAACACCTTCTTCATGTTCTTCCTGGGACTGGTGCTGGCCTACTGGCTGGCCCGCGATTACCCCCGCATCGTGCGCGAGTTCGCCATCGTGGCAGGCCCCAAGCATGAAGATGACCTCATGCTGCTCTTGGCGGTGGCGAGCCGTTCTATGGGCGGCTACATGCGTGGCATCGTGATCACCTCCCTGGTAGGAGGCAGCCTCGCGTTCTTGGGCTACATCGTGGTAGGTCAGCCCTACGCGCCCCTCATGGGCACCCTCACCGGCCTTCTGCACTTTGTGCCGGTCATTGGCCCCTGGATCGCCGCTGCCATCGCCACGGTCACCGCGCTGTTTGTGAGTCCCCTTTGCGCGTTCTGGACGCTCATTGTGGCTATGGTGGCAGAAAACATCACCGACAACGTGGTGAGCCCTGTAGTCATGCGCTCTGCTGTCCAAGTGCATCCAGCCATGAGCCTTTTGGCCATCGTGTTGGGTTCCTCCCTTGGCGGTGCGGTGGGCATGGCCATCTCCATCCCGGTGTCTGCAGCCATCAAAGGTGTGTTCATCTACTACTTCGAGACCCGTACCGGACGCCAGATCGTCTCTTACCACGGAGCCATCTTCCAAGGGACGCCCTTTCATCACGCCGATGGCTCCATCGCTCCCAGCTGCGACGCCCTCGACGATGACAGTTTCTTTGTCACAAGCCGCCTCATTCCCGACGAAAACGAGGGTGACGTCTCTGCTGCGCCCGGCGGCGAGCCCGCTAAGCCCTCGGTGGGCGAGATCGTGCGCGAGCGGGCCGAGGAGCTACGGCTTTTTGTAGAGCATCCCAAGGCTCACTCTGAATCCACCTCTGGCTCCCAAGCCCCCAAAGCGAGATCTTCTCGGCAAGAAGAGGCCTCTGATGAGCCCCGGGATCCTCAGGAAGAGGCTCGGGACTCTCAGGGCTCACCTGCCGAGAAACCCGTGCATCCCAGCTCCAAAGATAAAGGCGAGCTCTAAGAGAATGGCGATGCCGTAGCAATAGAGGCGCGAGCGCTGCCAAGAAGGCGGCTCTGAATTAGAATGAATGAATCTGTGCCCAGCAATGCTGCTTTGGGGAGCGTCCCTGGCAGCCCTATGAGGAGGATCTCTTGTCTACCTCTGACTTTCCCACTATGACCACTGCCGAGATTCGCTCGTCGTTCTTGGACTTTTTTGAAGAGCACGGCTGCAAGAAGTTCCCGTCTTCTTCGCTGGTGCCCGATGACCCGTCGCTGCTTTTGGCCAACGCCGGCATGAACCAGTTCAAGCAATACTATCTGGGCACCAAGACCTTGAAGGAGGGCATCGGCGCCACTTCTTGCCAAAAGTGCCTGCGCACCAACGACATCGACGCCATTGGCCTGGACGGTCGCCATCTCTCCTTCTTCGAGATGCTGGGCAACTTTGCCTTTGGCGGCTATTCCAAGCGCCAGGCCTGCGAATGGGCGTTTGACTATATTGTCAACCATCTTCACCTGCCCCAGGATCGTCTCTACTTCACTGTCTTTGAGGACGACGACGATTGCGCTGAGATCTGGGAGTCGCTGGGCGTGGCTAAAGACCACATCTCACGCTTGGGCGAGGAGGACAACTTCTGGGCCGCCGGACCCACCGGCCCCTGCGGCCCATGCTCGGAGATCTACTTCGACCAGGGCGAAGAGGTGGGCTGCGGCAGCCCCACCTGCGCCCCTGGCTGCGACTGCGACCGCTTCCTGGAGTTTTGGAATTTGGTGTTCACCCAGTTCGACCGCCAAGAGGACGGTACGCTGGTAGACCTGCCTCACCAAAACGTGGACACCGGCATGGGCCTAGAGCGCATGGCGGCTATCATGCAGCATAAGTCTTCCAATTATGACGGCGATCTTATGCACTCCCTCATCGAGGTAGGAGAGAGGCTTTCTGGCAAGAAGTACGGCGAAGACCCTGCCGCAGATGTCTCGCTGCGCATCATTGCAGATCACAGCCGCGCCGTGAGCTTCATGATTGGCGACGGCATCCTGCCTTCCAACGAGGGTCGCGGCTATGTGTTGCGCCGCCTGCTGCGCCGCGCCGTGTTCCACGGCCGCCTGCTGGGCATCGAGGAGGCGTTCCTCTGTGACTATGTGGCCGAGGTCACACGCCTTATGGGCGATGTCTATCCTGAGTTGGTGGACAACTCCGCCTTGATCCAGGGCACCGTGCGCGCAGAGGAAGCCCGTTTCTCCTCGGTCATCGAGACCGGTCGCCTCTATCTGGAGCAGGAGCTGGACAAACTGGGCGAGGGAGAGACTCTCTCGGGCCATGTGGCTTTCACCCTTCACGACACCTACGGATTCCCGGTAGACCTCACCCGCGAGATCGCCCTCAATGCCGGCCACGACATCGATCAGGCTGCTTTTGACGCCGACATGGAGGCCCAGCGCACCCGTGCTCGCGCCGCCGGCGCCACCGATTCTGACGCCTGGAGCCAGGTTGACGTATGGACGGCGCTCTCTGACTCGGTGGATGCCACCGAGTTTTGCGGCTATGAGGAGAGCGAGCTTCGCGGCTGCACCGTGTTGTCCATTGTGCGCGACGGCGAGAGCGTCTTGCGTGCCGAGACCGGCGACAAGGTGGAGGTCGTGCTTGATCGCACCCCCTTCTATGCCGAGATGGGCGGCGAGGTCGGCGATACCGGCGAGCTCTCTGGCATCGAGTTTCGCATGGAGGTAGAGAACACCGTCTCCCATGACGGCCTCATTGCCCACGAAGGCGCCATCAAGGGCGGCTTCGTGCGTGTGGGCGACATCGTCACCGCCGAGGTGGACGATCGCCGCCGCGAGCTTATCCGTCGCAACCACACTGCCACCCACCTGTTGGACGCTGCTCTTAAGAAGGTGCTGGGCGACCACGTGCATCAGGCAGGCTCGCTGGTAGCCCCCGATCGCCTGCGCTTTGACTTTACTCACTTCGAGGCTCTTTCTCAGGCCCAAATCGCCCAGGTAGAAGACCTGGTCAACCAGCAGATCTTCCTGGCGTTGCCGGTGACCACCCAGCTCATGAGCTTGGAGGACGCCAAGGCTTCGGGCGCGGTGGCCCTCTTTGGCGAGAAGTACGGCGAGGAAGTGCGCGTCGTGCGTGCAGGTGAGGGCCCGCAGCCCTTCTCTGCAGAGCTTTGTGGCGGTCTTCATGCCTCTAATACCTCCGAGCTGGGCATCTTCAAGATCACTTCCGAGAGCTCCATTGGCAGCGCCGCACGTCGTATTGAGGCAGTCACCTCTCTGGGCGCCCTTTCCTTCGTGAACAGCCGCCTGGATGCGCTGGATGCCGCGGCTGCTGCCCTCAAGAGCCGCCCGGCTTCTGTGGCGGGCGCCGTGGACGATATGCTGGCTCACGAGCGCGATCTCAAGGCAAAGCTCAAGCGTGCCCTGTCTGGCGCGGGCGCCAATGCTGCAGTGGACGCACTGGCTGCCGCTCTCCAGTGCGATGGTTACAAGGCTGTGGTGGCCCGTATGGACGGCCGCGACGCCCACGATCTGCGCGGTGTGTGGGACACTCTGCGCGAGCAGGCCAAAGGTCCTATCGCCTGCTTCTTGGTCTCCCAGTCTGACGAGGGCAAGACCTCGCTTTTGGCTGCCGGCACCAAAGAGGCTGTGGCCGCCGGCTTTGATGCCGGTGCCCTGGTAAAGGCGGTAACCAGCGCCTTTGGCGGCCGCGGCGGCGGCAAGCCTGCCATGGCTCAGGGCGGCCTGCCTGGCCCTGCGGTCATCGTCCAGGCCCTCGATGCGGTGCGCGAGCGCCTGACTCAGGAACAATAACGTGCGCTACCTGGCCTTAGATATTGGCGAGAAGCGGGTGGGCATCGCAGCAAGCGATGCCACCGGCACCGTTGCCTCGCCGGTATGCGTGCTTCCTGCTCAGGAAGTCCGCGCTCAGGCTCGCAGTTTTAGGCGGATTTTGGAAGACCATGAACCCGACGTGCTGGTCTGCGGCCACCCCCTCACTTTGTCTGGTGAGGAGGGGCCGCAGGCGGCGCGCATTGAGGGGGAGGCCCGCGCCATCGCACAGGCCTGCGGACTTCCCCTGGAGTTTGCCGACGAACGCCTGTCCTCTCGGGAAGCCAAGCGTATCTTGAGAGAGCAGGGGCTCTCAGAGAAGTCCATGCGCGGCAAGGTCGATATGGTGGCTGCATCGCTTTTCTTACAATCCCACCTCGACGCCAAGACGAACAAAGGGTAAGACGGCATGGCAAATCACTGGCGATCACAGACAGGCCCTGAGGATTCAGGGACTACTTGCGGCGGCCGCCAGCCTCAAAGATCTTCAACGCCACGACAGCCTGCCCACTCCTTGGGCTCCAATCAACCCAGGGCGAGCTCTTCTCGGCAGGCAAAGGGGCACCAGCCTGAACCTCGCGTGGCTTCAGGGACAACCACTCGGCGGGTGTCGGAGCGCACCATGCAGAGGACCCAGGTGCACGGCGCGCTTTCGGGCGCTGGTAGGGTAGGGCAGCCTCGTGGCCGTGTGTCAGGTGTCAACAGCGCTTCTGCTGGACGCAGAAATCTCGCGGGTGCGGGTATTTTGATCGTCGGCCTCGTCGTCGCGGTGGCGCTTGGCGCACTCATTATGGTTGCGGTGCGCGGCTGCCAAAGCGCTCCGGAGCCACAGGGTCCGGGCCTTGCGACTGAAGGCCAAATCGAGGTGCAGATCCCCGAAGGCGCCGGCACAGATGTGATTGCCCAGGCCTTTGTGGACGCACGGTTGGTAAGCGATACCGCTACTTTCACCAAGGCGGTGGCGGCTGCCAAGGCAGATCAGTCCTTGAAGCCGGGCACCTATGTCTTCGCTGCAGGAACGCCGGTGGAAGCCATCGTGGACCAGCTCACGAAGGGACCCAATACCTCGGCCAATCGCGTGACCATCCCCGAGGGCCTCACGGTGGCAAAAACCGCTGCTGCAGTGGAGTCTGCCTTAGGTATTCCCGCCCAAGATTTCATGGACCAGGCCAAGGCATCCCTTTGGGTGGGGTCCTACCCCTTCTTGGCCGCAGCTCAAGATGACTCGTTGGAAGGATTCCTTTGGGCTTCCACCTATGACTTCTCCGGATTCACGGTGGATGCCAAAAGCGTCATAAAAGCCATGCTGGATCGCTATCAGCAGGCAGTGTCCAAGGTGGATTTCGCTGCCGGCGAGGAGGCCATCCAGCAGACTTACAATGTCACGATGACTGACTATGACATCCTTAAGGTGGCGTCCATTATCGAGCGCGAGGCGGTCTCGGAGAGCGACAGGCCGCTGGTGGCCTCGGTGCTCTACAACCGTCTGCGCGACGGCATGGCATTGCAGTCCGATGCCACCATGGGCTATGTCACCGGGGGCGAGGTTACCGCAGACGACCTGCTCAAAGAGTCGCCCTACAACAGCTATCTCAACAAGGGGCTTCCGCCTACGCCTATCTGCACCCCTTCCATCGAGTGCATCCAGGCGGCGTTGGCCCCGGCGTCTACCAACTATTACTACTTCCTCATCATCGAGAACGGCTCCTACTCCAACCACACCTTCTCGCAGACTTATGAGGAGCATTTGGCGGCCATCGACAAGGCCAAAGCCGATCAAGGAGCTTAGAGCCCATG
Organism: Muricaecibacterium torontonense; assembly: GCF_004793925.1. Classification (NCBI taxonomy): domain Bacteria; kingdom Bacillati; phylum Actinomycetota; class Coriobacteriia; order Coriobacteriales; family Atopobiaceae; genus Muricaecibacterium; species Muricaecibacterium torontonense. Next base: position 145,269 of record NZ_SRYE01000005.1, read on the forward strand.
CCTTTAGCAACCCCATGGATGCGCGTTCACGCCATCTCGGACATCCCCGTATCAGCGCTGGTAGATCACAATATTCGCCTGGTGTTGGTGGATCGCGACAATACCTGTGTGCCCGGAGATGCCTCAAGTGCCCCGGCATCGGTGGCTGCCTGGATCGATCGGGTGAAGGCCGCCTCCATCGCTGTGTGCTTTGTGTCCAACAACTTCCATAGCGCCCAGGTGGAGGCTTCTGCTCAGGAGCTGGGCATCTCCCGAGTGGATCACGCCATGAAGCCAGCGCCTTTCGCCCTTTGGCATGCCTGCAAAAGGATGGGTGTGCCCAGAAGCCAAACGGTACTCATTGGCGACCAAGTATTTACCGATCTCATGGCTGCCCGTCTGGCTGGGATCCCTTCCATACTGGTGGATCCCCAAAGCACCAAGGAGCTCTGGTACACCCGCATCTTCCGTCAGATGGAAAAACTGGCCTTAAAAGACACCTCTTATCATCAGGCAGCCCCGTCGACTCCCGAGGCTTCTGCTGCCCACTTGGCCGAGAAGCCCGTCTGTCCCCTCCAGGACGCCCACTAAGGGCCGACTCACATGTGGGGGATCTGGGCGGCGTTGCTTGTTGCCGCTTCTCTCAACGATCTTCGCTGGCGCCGCCTGCCCAACGGCCTGCTTGTGGCTTCGGGGGTTCTGGCCTTGGGCTTTCAGGGGGCGCGCCTGTGGGGAGACCCTCTTGTCCTGGCTGTTGCCAGTGCTCCTTTGGGGCCTGCACTTTGGGGCGTGTTGCCGCATCCTGCAGTCTGCACAGGCTCTGCGCTGGTCTTTTTGGGGGCAGCCTCAGCGCTGGAGCTGGCCTGCCGCCGCCGCAACATCTCCCTCATGGGCCTGGGCGACATCAAGCTTCTTGCGTGCCTTACGGCTGCAGCTGGCCCGCTGGTAGGCTTTCTGGGTGGGCTTTTGGGCTGTGGTGCAGGGGGAATGGTGGCTCTTATCGGCAAGAAAACCCACTTTGCTGCAGGCCCTTGGATCTGTGCAGGCTGCGGCCTTGTGTGGTGGTGGGCCACGGAGGCAGGACTTCGATGAGCTGAGAAGGTGTGGGACGCGGGGTGTTAGTATCGGTAGGAAGCACCTGAGACGAGCGAGAGGAGGACCTATGGGCACACCGGCGCGCGCGCTGGGAGATGGGCTGGTTATTCATGAAGACTGCGACCATCTGCTGTTTGTGGGATTCTCCGGCTCGGGCAAGTCCACCGTGGTGCGCAATTTGGGGCGCATGTTTCGCCGTCGCACGGTAGATCTGGATCGCGTGGTGGAGCGCAGGCTCCACGGCACGCTGCCCGGAGTGTGGATCGAGTACGGCGAGCAAGCCTTCAGGGCCGAGGAGCACAAGGCCCTCCTTGGCCTCAAGCAGGAGAAGTCGCTTTTGGTGGCCTGCGGAGGAGGCACGGTGGCCACCCGGGAGAACCGCGAGCTCTTGCGCGAGCTTGGCCATGTGGTCTTTCTGGACGGCACCTTCGAGGACTCACTGGCTCAAATGCGCTCCACCCATCGCAGGCCCGACCTGGGCGATCGCGCCCATGCTGCCCGGCTCTATGAGGAGCGGCGGCCCCTCTACATGTCTGTGGCCGACTATACCGTTTCAATTACTGGAAAAACCTTCGAGCAGGTAGCCTGCGACTGCGGTGCGCTGCTCTGGGAAGAAGGGCTGCTATGAGCCACCTCGAACCTGCTGCATCCACTGCCGACGCCATCCCTGCCGCCTCCGCAACCTGTGAGCCTTTGGCTGCCGAGAAAGGCGCAGCCCGCGCGGCTTCCCGCTCTTTGGTGAATCCCGGTGAGGCGACTGAGGGGCTGAGTCCTGAGGTCTTAGCCCACGCGGCAGACGTGCCTGCGCCAGAGCCTCCTCGCATCCACCGCCAGTCGGTGGCTTCCAACGGCATCTCCTGCGATCTGCGCCTAGGGCCCTCTGTGTTGGACCGCTTTGGCCGTGACCTCAAGATCTGTACGGGTCGCGCTCGTCGGGCTGTCTTCATGGTAGAAGCCTCGGCTCACCCGGAGCTGGTGGAAGAGCTGTCGCGCATCGTCATAGACGCAGGCTTCCGTGTGGTGCGCCTGCCTCAAAACGACGCTCGGGACGCAGGTTTGGTGGAGGGTCTGGCCCCCACCTACGAGGCGTTGGCGCAAGAGCATATCAATCCTGGCGACATCTGCGTAGCCATCGGAGGGCTGGCCTCTGTCTCCGAGGATGTCTTTGTCTCCAGCACCTGGTGCGGCGGCATGTCGCTGGCTGCTGTCCCCTTAGGGCTCGACGCACTCATTTGCTGTCCTTCTCGGCCTAAGCCTTTGGCCGCAGGCGCCGGCTCTGCTGCAGTGAATTTCCGCACTCGCATGGCCATGTGCTATAGCGATCCGGAGATCTGCCAGCTCACTTCTTCTGTGGAGTCCACGCTTCATGGCCGGGTGCTAATGGTGGTGGCTGCGGTCTGTGAGTCCAAAGATGCCTTTAACGACCTGGTCATTCGCTCGGAGGCAATCGCTGCAGCAGATATCGAGACCACGCAAACCCAAGCTCTTGAGGCAGCCCGCGGCTTTGGCCGAGTGAATGCCTCCTCCTCTGTGGCTGTGCGCCAGTCGCTTTCCTACGGCGAGGTCTTTGCTCGCGCTCTGGCTGGCCTGGTGCCTCATGCCCCTCTGTCAGCGCTTCGCGGCGAAGGATTGCGCTTCGCCTCTCGCCTTGGGGTGGGTGCGGTGGGCACATCGGTAGACTTCGTGTTTGCACAAGATGCCCTGCTGGACCGGCTGGGCATAGGTGAGCTGGCCTGCCAGGTAGATCCCGGCGCGCTCAAGGAGGCCATCCTGCAGGAGAGCGTAAGGCTTTCAGGCAAGCCCATGATCGCGGTGCCTCACGACATTGGCCGCGTACGTTTGGCATCCATCCCTGATGAGGTGCTCGATGAGCACCTGGAGGCCTGGTGCCAGGCCAGAAGCGCGCTTCTGTCACAAAATCAAGGCGAGGGATAGCTTGTACGCCCAAGCAGCTGGCTAAATGGCTAAGCTAGGGGACGGACTTTAACGGACCGTGAGAGAAAGGACTCCCCATGGCTTCATCTACCGAAGGCCGCCTGGCGCGTCTGCGCAGTCTGATGGCAGAGCGCGGCTACGATGCCGTGATCCTTCGCAACAACGCCGATCTTCGATGGCTCACCGGTGCAGAGCGCACCTTTGACGACGAGGTAGCCCATACCGCGTTCATTACCGGTGAGGGCGCGTGGCTTCATACCGACTCCCGCTATTACAACACCTTCCAGGAACGCCTGGGACTTGATACCTTCTGGCAGATCGATATGGAACGTGTGGGCGCCCCTGCCTGGGCGGCCAAACTCACCGTTGCCCAGCGCTGTCATGTGGTGGCTTTGGAAGACACGGTGAGCCTGGGTTTTGCCCAGGACTTCGCCCATGAGGTCGAGCAGGCGTCCACCCAGTGCTTGACGCCCGTGCTTCATGGCGACTTGCAGGCCCTGCGCATGGTGAAGGACGCCGAGGAGCTTTCGCTTTTGCGCCGCGCCCAAGAGATCACCGACGATGCCTTCGAGCACATCTGCGCCTACATCAAGCCCGGTATGACCGAGCAGCAAATCCGCGGCGAGCTGGAGAACTACATGCTGGCCCAAGGCGCCGATGCCGTCTCCTTTGCCTCCATTATCGCCGCAGGTCCCGACGGCGCCAATCCCCACGCCCAGCCCAGCGAGTACGCTGTCAAAGAAGGCGACTTCATCACCATGGACTATGGCGCGCTCTACCACGACTATCATGCCGACATGACCCGCACCGTAGTGGTGGGGGAGCCTACCCCCAAACAGCGGGAGGTCTACGAAGTGGTCAAGCGCGCCCATGAAGAGGCTGCCGCGGCAGTGGCCCCGGATGTCGTTGGTGCAGACATCCACCGCATTGCCCAGAAAGTCATTGGCGACGCAGGCTATGGCGATTACTTTGGCCACGGCTTGGGCCACGGCGTGGGTATCGAGATCCACGAGAGCCCCAGCTTTGCCCTCTCCTGGGAAAAGCCCGTGCCTGAAGGATCTGTGGTCACCATCGAGCCCGGCATCTATCTGCCGGGCGAGTTTGGCGTGCGCATCGAAGACACCGGCATCGTGACCGAGAAGGGCTACGAGCCGTTCACGCGGCTCGACCACGAGCTGGTATCTGTGGGTCGGTAAAGCACTTTTTTATTGGTCTAAAGGTTTCGCAACAGACTTTATAGCTCGCACTTTCAAGAACCTCTCCCACTGTTTTGCGGGGGAGGTTTTTCTCGGCAGGTCCTCTAAAGAGGAAAAAGGAGGAAGCTTTAAGAAAAAGTTTGCTTTGAAAGACCCTAAAAAATTCGGTAAACGTAGAAGAGCTTACCGATCGAAATTTCAGTAGGCATGCGTTGGCCTAAGAAAAGCAAGACAAAACCGCTAATTCAAAGAATGAATGACTACCAGATAAAGGTCATATAAAACTAAGAGACATAGTGTCAAATATTATATATAACCCGCAGATAATTGCAACGATTAATCCGAGAGTGGCATTTCATACCGTTCAGCTGGGATTGTGGTGCGGCATTCGCAATCCGTGCATTAATATGAAAACGCGTTTTGCACATGTCCGTTCCTAGCAGTCATTTAGGAGGTTATGACATGGTAGGTATTGTCCTGGCAAGCCACGGCGAGTTCGCCACCGGCATCAAGCAATCCGGCTCCATGGTCTTCGGGGACCAGGAGAACGTGTGCGCAGTGACGTTGATGCCCAGCGAAGGACCCGATGACTTCAGGCAGAAGTTGGCGGACGCTGTCGCCAGCTTCGACAAGGAGGCCCAGGAAGAAGTACTCTTCCTCGTGGACCTTTGGGGTGGCACCCCCTTTAATCAGTGCAGCGCCTTCTCGGAGGGTCATGACAAGTGGGCCATTGTGACGGGTCTCAACTTGCCCATGCTCATCGAGGCCTACACTGGCCGCTTCTCTTTGGGTACCGCTCATGAGATCGCTACCAAGGTCTTTGTGGAGGGCCGCCGCGGCGTGCGCGTAAAGCCTGAGGAGCTACAGCCTAAGCCCAAGGGCGCTTCTGCTGCCGCTGCTTCTGGTGCAGCCTCTGCGATCCCCGAGGGGACCGTGCTTGGTGATGGCCAGATGAAGCTGGTGCACGTGCGCATCGACTCCCGTTTGCTCCACGGTCAGGTGGCCACCAACTGGGCTCGTACCGTTGGCTGCAACCGCATCATCGTGGTCTCCGACGCAGTGGCTCATGACAAGCTGCGCAAGAACCTGATCACTCAGGCTGCGCCTCCAGGGGTCAAGGCCAACGTCACCACTATCGCCCAGTTTGTGAAGTGCTACCACGATCCCCGCTTTGGCGAGGTCAAGGCCCTGGTGCTCTTTGAGAACCCCGAGGATGCCTTGGCGGTGGAGGAGGCCGGTGTGCCCATCGAGCACATCAATGTGGGCTCCATCGCGCACTCTGTGGGCAAGACCATGATCTCTCAGGCCATTGCTGTGTCTGAGGAAGACGTGCAAGCCTTTATCGCCATGCGCGACAACGGCACCACCTTCGACACCAAGAAGGTTCCTTCCGATAGCGGCCAGGATCTCTTTGGCCTCATCGAGAAGAACCACATGATGCCCTAACCGTCCTCATAGTTGCCCGTAAGGAGGAGCAATGGACGTTCTTTCGCTCATTTTGGTCCTTGTCGTCGCATTTCTTGCCGGCATGGAATCTGTACTTGACCAATGGGAGTTCCACCAGCCCATCGTCGCCTGCACCCTCATTGGCCTGGCCACTGGCCACCCTGTAGAGGGCATCATGCTCGCCGGTTCTTTGCAGCTCATCGCTTTGGGTTGGATGAACATCGGCGCAGCTGTCGCCCCTGACGCTGCTCTCGCCTCTATTGGCGCCGGCATCCTCGTCTGCCACCAGGGCATGGACGTGGAGCAGGCCGTGGCTATCGCCATTCCTCTGGCAGTAGCCGGTACCGTGCTTACCATTTTCGTGCGTACCATCACCACCGGTATCGCCCACGCTGCCGACCGTCAGGCTGAGTCTGGCAACGTCAAGGGCGTCGATGCCATGAACATCGCCGGCCTGATGCTTCAGGGCCTTCGTATCGCCATCCCCGCCGCCCTCATCTGGGCTGTGCCCACCGAGGCCGTCCAGGCTGCCCTCGAGGCCATTCCCGCCTGGATCACCACCGGTCTTTCCACCGCTGGTGGCTTCATCGTAGTCGTAGGCTACGCGATGGTTATGAACATGATGGCCAACGCCAAAGTGTGGCCCTTCTTCTTCCTGGGCTTCGCGCTGGCCTCCCTTTCCGAGCTGGGCCTCATCGCCATGGGTATCATCGGCGTCTGCCTGGCCCTCGTCTATCTGGATCTGTCGCCTGAGTTCAACGGAGGCGGCAATGGCGGCGCTGCTGCTGCCACTGCCTCTGCCGGCGGCGACGCTCTGGACGACATCCTGAACGACTACGAGTAACCCGAAGGGAGATTAGACCAATGGCTGATAACAAGATCACGCTTTCCGTCGCTGATCGCCGTCGCGTATGCCTGAGGAGCCAGTACCTTCAGGCCAACTGGAACTACGAGCGTATGCAGAACGTCGGTTGGTGCTACGGCATGAACGGCGTTGTGGAGAAGCTCTATCCCAACAAGGAAGACCAGGCCGCCTTCTTGAAGCGCCATCTGGAGTTCTTCAACACCCATCCCTATGTGGCCGCTCCCGTCTTTGGCGTCGAGCTGTCTCTCGAGGAGTCCCGTGCCAACGGCGCTCCCGTAGACGACGCTGCCATCCAGGGCGTCAAGATCGGCATGATGGGCCCCCTGGCCGGCGTTGGCGACCCCATCTTCTGGGGCACCCTGCGCCCTGTCCTCGGCGCCTTCGCGGCCTCTCTGGCCCTCACCGGCAACATCTTGGGCCCCATCCTCTTCTTCGTGCTGTGGAACGTCATCCGCCTTGCCTTCCTCTGGTACACCCAGGAGTTTGGCTATAAGGCCGGTGCCTCCATCTCCGAGGACCTGGGCGGCGGCTTGCTCCAGCGCGTGACCACCGGCGCTTCTGTCTTGGGTATGTTCATCATGGGCGTACTCATCCCTCGCTGGACCTCGATCGACATGTCCTCTGTGGTCTTCTCCACGGCCGACATGGGCTCTACCGCCAACTCCTTCCCCGCGGCTGACGAGCTGGTGAATGCTCTGAACGGCATCGCCAACGGCGCCCCTGTGACCCAGGACGTCCTGGCCAACGGCCTCAACAGCTTCCAGTCCATCGCCTCCAGCGGCTATGCGGTTGTGCAAAACGTCGATGCCGCCACTGCTGCCGACCCCGGCACCTGGCGTCTCATGAGTACCACCACCCTGCAGTCGGTGCTCGACCAGCTGCTGCCTGGCCTTCTGCCTCTGGCTCTCACCTTCCTGTGCATGTGGCTGCTCAAGAAGAAGGTTAACCCCATCGCCATCATCTTCGGCCTCTTCGCCGTGGGTATTCTGGGTGCTCTGGTAGGTATCTTCTAAGATCGCCTCCCGCAAGCGCGGGTAGTGTAAGGTGGGATCTTCTCGACAAGGAAGGTCCCACCTTCTTTTTGAACTCCAAAGGAAGTGACAAAGATGTTTGGTCGCAAACAAGACGTGAGCTCGCTGGCCACAGACGACGTCGTCACTCAGGAACGCCGCTCACAGGACCTCAACCACGAGGTGGATTTGGTGGTGCGCGCCAACACCTTTGCGGGCATGCTCTTTCCCAAACCGGGCCATCTGGTCTGCGGAGACGTGGGCGTGGAATTTGTGGCCGACAACCAGGTGGGCTACATTCAGATCCCCTGGCACAACATCACTTCGATCACAGTGGATATTGTAGGCACGCATTATGTGCGATCTATTCGTATTGCCACCGATCAAACTGATCCCCTTGAATTCGTGGTCTCCGATGGACAAAATCTTGTGCGCTGCCTGGCTTCCCATCTGGGCCGAGAAAAGCTTCATCAAAATATGGGGAACTTTCGCTCGGTAGGCAGGCGCATTGGGAGTTGGTTTAAGATCCTCTTTTCCCGAGGTTCTCGCGCTTAAAGGTGCCGAAGACTCCCATCTCAGATCTATTCATATAAATTTATGAGAATAGATGTATAGCCTAAACCGGATTGTGTTTTGGGCACTTATGCTTGCGGCTGTAGCCAGCGGCTTTGTCGTTAAATACAATTATATATTGTATATAATAAATAAAATGAGTAAAACAGGGGCATAACGCTTGGCTGACGCATAGATCGTACTTCTCAGCAGACACTGATATCGAGTCTGGCCTATCTATAGATCTGATGTGGTAGGAGGCTCGAGCGGTCTGCACCAAAGAGGCGAGGGGTAGGTGGCGTCCCATGCATGAAACGGCTCATTATTACGGGCTGCGTACCAGTGGGCCACCGCTTCATGGACCATGCACACCAACGGGGTATACTGTTCGCGCAATTTTTTGGCGCATCGGCTTTTTGGCAAAGATGCGTCCGTGAGCATTCGAAGGAGCGTACCACGTGGCAACCATTAGCACCGCAGATTTCAAAAACGGCATGGGCCTCAAGATCAAGGACAAGATCTATACCATCGTCGAGTTTCAGCATGTGAAGCCTGGCAAGGGCGGCGCTTTTGTCCGCTATAAGATCAAGGACCTCAAAAACGGCCGCGTCATCGACCAGACCTGCAACGCAGGCAGCAAGTTTGAGAACGTCCAGCTGGTCACCAAGGAGTATCAGTATCTCTACAATGATGGCCAGGACTACTACTTCATGGACACTGAGACCTATGAGCAGCTGCCTCTTTCTGCAGACTACATTGGCGACAACGCCAAGTGGCTGCTGGAAAACGACATCTGCCAGCTCCTCTACGCAGACGATGAGCTTCTGGGTGTGACTCCTCCCATGTTCATCGAGTGCGAGATCACTGAGACAGACCCTGGCTTCAAGGGCGACACCGTCCAGGGCGGCACCAAGCCCGCCGTCATCGAGACCGGCGCTCAGATCCAGGTGCCCATGTACCTCAACGTGGGAGAGAAGATCAAGGTGGATACCCGCGACGGCAAGTTTGTGTCCCGCGTCTAAGGCCGCCTGCTCTGGTTGATTGCGTGCGTAAGAGGCGCTCTCCTTGCAGAGGGTGCCTCTTTTCTCTTTTTTGACCAAATGCTGCCGATTGCGGTGTGCCGTGGGATTCCTAAGGGCATCATTTCTAAGAGAGGCTTGAGACGTATACTTGAGCCTACTAGCGCAACAAGCATCCTTAGGCTTGTGTGGCTGGCCCCGCGCCAGCTTCTATAGAAAGGGGCATCCATGGCGGATGATATCCAGATCGACGGTTTCTCCATCTCTAATAACGTGCTTGCCTCCATCGTGACCGTGGCTGCAGAGAAGGTAGACGGCGTGGCCTATGTGAACGGGCACAACGTTGCCACCAGTCTCATCACTATGTTTACTGCTCGCCCCACCGTCACCGATGACACGGTGACCTGCGAGGTAGTGGACGGCAAGCTCGACATCACCCTGCCGGTGGCGGTTTTCTTTGGCTTCACCTTCCCTGAGGTGGCAGAAGACATCCGCGAGGCGGTATGCGAAGCCATCGAGACCCAGGTGGGCGTAGGTGTGAACGCCGTCAACATTCGCATCGATGACCTGATCTTCCCCAAGGAGTAATTCGTGGCTTACCAACCTCCTCAGGGCACCCGCGCCCTCTCGCGCAACCAGGCGCTCCAGCTGCTCTTCCAGGCAGAGGGCGTCAAGCGCCCCGTGCGTCGTGTGCTAGAAGACGAATACCTGGTGACCAATGGCCCTGCAAGCGACTACGCCCAAGAGCTTGCATGCCTTTGCGAGGACCACTTGGCACAAATCGATCCAGTGCTTGCTGCCTACTCCGAGCGCTGGGCGCTCTCTCGTATGCACTCAGTGGATCGCAATATCTTGCGTCTCGCCCTCTATGAGCTGCTCTTTGAGGAGAGCGTAGAGGATTCGGTGGTCATCAATGAGGCTGTCAAAATGGCCCATGACTTTGGTGGCGACGAGTCCTATAGCTTTGTTAACGGCATTCTGGGCCGCATCGTCCGCGACCGCGCCCAGGGCATAGACATTTTGCGCAAAGGCCAAGAGGAAGTGGCCTCAGAGGCTTCTGAGGCTGAGAATGCTTGGGCAGGACCCGAGGCTGCAGATGCTGCTCTGGCAGACGATGCCTCGGCTGAGGCTGCAGACTCAGACATCTCGGAGGCGTAGAAGGTTTCTATGGCACACCAAGATCACGCCTATAACGATTTCGAATCGGTCACGGCTCGCCTAGATGAGATCGTCAAAGATGTCAAAGCCAAAGACACATCGCTAGAGCGTTCGTTGGATCTCTTTGACGAAGCCATTAACCTTGGCTCAAAGGCAGTGGAGCTGGTAGATCGCACCAATTTTTCCCCTGCCGAGAAGGAGCGCCTGGCAGACCTGTCAGCAAAAGACCTGGTAGAAGCCCAAGAGGCTCAAGGTGGCCAAGAAGCCTCTGAGCTCTTGGCCAAGGAGGGCCAAGAGGCTCTCTCCGCTGGCGAGACCATGGCTACGCCGCAGCATCAGGAAGGCGAGACAGTGGCCGAGGAAGCCCTCCAAGATGCCCTTGACGATAAGGACGATGGCGCTTGGAGTCCATCTGCAGGTGGCCTCTAGCGATGGCCTCGTCTAGGCGTCGTTTGGATCAAGAGTTGGTGGCCCAGGGATTCTTTGCCACCCCTCAAGAAGCCATGAGGGCGGTGATGGCAGGGGATGTGTCTGGCCCTGGATTTCGCTATCGCTCTGCGGGCACCCAGGTAAAGGTTGGCTGCGAGCTTCATGTGCGGGTCCAAAAGGCCCATGTTGGCCGAGGCGCCCTCAAACTTGAAGGGGCGCTAGACAGCTTCTCCATCGACCCTTCTGGCCTCGCTTGCATGGACGTGGGCTGTTCTACTGGAGGATTCACCGAGGTGCTGCTGGACCGCGGTGCGGCTTCGGTGCTGGCGGTAGATGTGGGCTATGCCCAGTTTGACTGGCGTCTGAGAAACGATCCTCGCGTCTGCTTGCTGGAGCGCACCAACATCTTGCAGGTGCCCACCTTAAAGCCCAAAGGCTCTATCGACCTGGCAGTATGCGACGTTTCTTTCACCTCGGTGACCAGTGTGCTTGGGGCCATCGATGAGATGCTTTGCGAGCGTTCCGCCCTTGTGGTGCTGGTAAAGCCCCAGTTCGAAGTAGCCAAAGAGCTGGTGGGCGAGGGCGGCATCGTGACCGATGAGGCAGCGCGTGCCGAGGCTGTCGAGAAGGTCTCTCATGCCTTGGTCGAGCGTGGCTTTAGAATCTGTGGGGTAGAGGAGAGTCCCATCACCGGCACCAAGGGCAATCACGAGTATCTGCTCTGGGCCCAGAAGGGGCATCAACCCTTGTAGGGAGGGCGCTCAAGCGCCGCTGGTAGTCTGTTCTGTCATGGTTGGAGGAGACGTGAAGGTCCTGCTGGTCACCAATTACTCTCGGCTGCAGGCTCAAGAGGGCGCTCGCAATGTGGCCCAGTGGCTTAACGCCCATGGGGTAGAGCCGGTGTGGGCTCAGGACGACCTACACTGCCCCGAGGGGGCCAAAGACGCTTCTGACTGTGACTTGGTGGTATCGCTGGGAGGCGATGGCACGCTGTTGCGAGCCGCTCGCATGGTGGGCTACGAAGAGGTGCCCATCTTAGGGCTTTCCTATGGCCATCTGGGTTTTCTCACCGGCGCCGGCTCAGACACCGCGCTCCAAGCGGTAGAGCGCGCCTTGGAAGGAAAGCTCCACATCTCCCGGCGGTCGACCTTGTCGGTGGCCATTGAATACAACGACCCCGAGCATCCGTCGCCTGAGCCGCCTGCTATTAGATCGGATATCTTCTGCCTCAATGAGGTGGCGGTCACGCGAGGCACTCTGGGCAATATGGTGGAGTTCGACGTGTTCGTGTCGGGCAATCATATCGACAGGCTTCGCGCCGATGGCTTTGTGGTCTCTACAGCGACTGGGTCGACAGGCTATGCCCTCTCGGCAGGCGGCCCCATTGTGACCCCGGAGTTCCAGGGCATGGTCAACGTGCCAGTGGCGCCGCACACCATCCTAGCCCGCGCATTTCTCACGTCCCCACAAGATGTGGTGGAAGTGGCTTTGTCCACTGAGCGTCCGGTAGAGCGCGAGGTCTTTTGCGACGGTCGGCTCATGGGCTGCCCCGAGGGCCTTTCGGCCATGCGCGTCATTTCCCGTAAAGGCCCTGGCGACATCGTGCTTTTGGACGATTCCTCCCAAAGCTTTTATCGCAGCGTATCCCGCGTCTTCTATGGAGGTCACCGCTCATGATCGATGAGCTTCATGCCCAAGACGTCGCCCTTATTCGCGACGCAGACATCACTTTTGCCGATGGGCTCACCGTCATCACCGGCGAGAGCGGCTCGGGCAAGACTGCGCTGCTCACAGCTTTAAAGCTGCTGGTAGGAGAGCGTGCCAATGCCGATATGGTGCGCGAGGGCGCCCCAGGCCTTGCAGTGGAGGGGCGCTTTTTCACCGACGATGGCCAGGAGGACGGCCATATAGCTCTGCGCAAAGTGGACGTGCGAGGCCGTGGGCGCGTGTCTATGGATGGATCCATCTCCTCTGTGAAGGAGTTGGCGGCCACCTTGGGCGCCACGGTGGATCTCTGCGGGCAGCATGAACATCAGCGGCTGCTGTCGGTGGCGAGCCATGTGGAGCTTTTGGATGCCTGGATTGGCCAGCAGGCCCAAGAGGCGCTGGCTCAGTACAACCAGGCGCTCTCTGGCGCTCGGGCGGCCGCAGAGGAGCTCAAACGCCTGCAGGACCTGGCGTCGGTGGCTTCAGAGCGCTTGGAGCAGGCCCGTTTCGAGCGTGATCGCATCGACGAGGTAAACCCGGCAGCCGGCGAGCTCGAAGAGCTGGATCGCGACCTGCCGGTGGCAGAGAACGCCGAGACGCTGCGCGAAGCTGCCAACGATGCCTATGAATGCGTCTTAGCAGACGACGGCGTGAGCGACAGGCTGGGTTCAGCCGTGCGCGAGCTGCGCCAGGCGGCCGATGTGGATGACACGCTGGCCAAGCTGGCCGACGCGCTGGAATCCGCCCAGCTAGAAGCCGAGGATGCTGCCGCCGAGCTTCGCGCCTATCGCGACAAGGTGGATCTTGACCCTACGGCCCTGCGCGCCATGCAAGGTCGCCAGGCTGCCCTCCAAGGGTTGATGCGCACCTTTGGTCCCACCATGGATGACGTCTTTTCCAGGCGCCAGGCTGCCCAAGAGATCATCGATGCCGCAGAGGGCACCGGCACTGCCGAGCGTGAGGCCCAAGAGGCCCTGGAGGCGGCCGAGAAGATCCTCGCCTCGGCCGCCGACCACCTGATTAAAGTGCGCCAACAAAAGGCCCCGCTTTTAGCGGCTGCCATCACCGGGCAGATGGCCAGGCTCTCTATGGGCACTGCCTCGGTGGAGCTGGCGGTGGAGGTGTTAGATCGCAGAGAATGGACTCAGGCCGGTCCAACTTCGGTAGAACTTATGTACAGGCCTGGCGAGGGCATGACCTTGAGGCCGCTTCGCAAAGTGGCTTCGGGCGGCGAGATCAGCCGCGTGATGCTGGCCTGCAAGGTGGTGCTGGGCGAGGCGGACCGTGTGGAAACCCTGGTCTTCGACGAGGTGGATGCAGGGGTGGGCGGCACTACGGCCGTGGCGCTGGCCACGGTGCTCAAAGACCTGGCACGCACCCATCAGGTGATCTGTGTGACCCATCTGCCGCAGGTGGCCGTAATGGGCGACTCTCATTACGTGGTGTCAAAGGTGGAGGTGGACGGGGTTCCTGAGACCCAGCTTACCCAGGTGGAGAACGAGGGCCGCGTAGACGAGATCGCTCGCATGCTGGCTGGCGACCGCACCGAATCCAGCCGCGCCTATGCCAAAGAGCTGCTGACGCGCCAAGGCGCCTAAGGGCCGGTTCCTGCTTCTTGAGAATACCCCAGATAGCGACGGGCGCCCATGCACAGAGTGCGCGGGCGCCTTTTTGAGCTCGTGAAAGGGGAGGGTGCAACCTAGATCTGATAGTCAGAAACGGGCTCGCAGCTCACCCGAATGCCCAGCTTGCGGAGGGTGTCCTTATCGGCATCCGAAAGCATGACCGAGAAGAACGCGTCGCAGTCCCTGAGCGATTCCAGGCTTGCGAAGACCTGGGCGGCCACAGGATCTGTCACAGAGGATTGGGCGAGGGCTATAAGGGTCTCGTCGGTATGGAGGCGGGGGTTGTGGGCGCCCAGGCAATGGGTCTTGAGATGGCAGATGGGCTCGATGACCTCTGGCGCCAGTACCTCCACGTCGCCGGCGCGGGCCACTGCTTTAAGGGCGTTTAAGAGGGTGGAGCTGGCGGCGCCGATGAGGTCGGAGGTCTTGCCGGTCACAATGGTGCCGTCGGGAAGCTCCAGAGCGCCTGCTGGGGCGCAGGTCTGCTCGGCACGCTCGAGGGCGGCCAGGCGCAAAGGATAGGTGTCAGGCTCAACGCCTACCTGCTTCACCAGCAGCTTGAGACGATCGAAGGCGGCTTGGCCGGCTCCTGTACGCTTAACGGTGCAGGCGGCGGCGAAGTAGCGACGGATGATCTCTTTGCGGGCGGCCTGGCGGCACACTTCGTCATCCACGATGCCTGAGGCCACCATGTTGACGCCCATATCGGTAGGGCTTTGGTAGGGGCATTGGTTCAAGATGCGCTCCATGAGGGCGCGCACTACCGGGAATGACTCCACGTCGCGGTTGTAGTTCACCGTGCTTACGCCATAGGCGTCCAGATGGAAGGGGTCGATGACGTTGGAGTCGCCCAGATCTGCCGTGGCAGCCTCATAGGCCACGTTGACCGGATGGACCAGGGGCAGGTTCCATACCGGGAAGGTCTCGTACTTGGCATAGCCTGCCTGAATGCCGCGAGCGTGCTCGTGGTAAAGCTGAGACAGGCAGGTGGCCAGCTTGCCAGAGCCCGGGCCAGGAGCGGTGACGACCACCAGAGGGCGGCTGGTGGGCAAAAACTCATTGGCGCCAAAGCCGGTCTCGGAGACGATGGCGTCCACATCGTGGGGATAGCCCTCGATGGAATAGGTGAGGGCGCAGGGAATCTCTAGGGCATCCAGGCGACGGCGGAAGGCATCGGCTGCAGGTTGGGAGGCATAGCGGGTGAGCACTACGCCGGCTACAGGCAGTCCCAGCGAGGAGAAGAAACGAACTAGGCGCAGGGCATCTTCGTCATAGGAGATGCCTAGATCGCTGCGCACCTTGCCCGAGGCGATGTCTGCGGCATTTACCACAACGACTACCTCGGCCTCCTCTTTTAAGGTGAGCAGCATGCGCAGCTTCACATCGGGGGCGAAGCCAGGGAGGACGCGGGAGGCATGGTGGTCGTCTGCCAATTTGCCGCCAAACTCCAGGTAAAGCTTGCCGCCAAACTCACTGATGCGCTGACGAATGCGCTCTGCCTGCAATGTGACGTAGGCGTCGTTGTCAAATCCCCGCTTCACTCATATCCTCCTTACACGGTGGGCTGGAACCGCTCTTTTCTCGCAAGATAGAGTATGCCCCTCATGGCATTCTAACCTTGGCCTGCAAGGTCCCCTCAGAGAATCACAGGTCTTTTTGAGCCTTAAGGTCTCGCAGTTTCCATCCTGTGAACTAGGTATCCACCTTAAATGGGAGACAGCTGGCGTATTACAATAAGCAGACGTATGGTCTTGGCAACTTTTCAGCGAAAGCGCAGGTACCAGCGTATGACTAAGCATATTTTCGTCACTGGCGGCGTCGTTTCTTCTTTGGGCAAGGGCATTACGGCTGCATCGCTGGGACGCCTGCTTAAATCCCGTGGCTACAAGGTCATGATGCAAAAGGCGGATCCCTACCTAAACGTGGATCCCGGCACCATGAGCCCCTTCCAGCACGGAGAGGTCTTTGTGACCCAAGACGGCAAAGAGACGGACCTGGACCTAGGCCACTACGAGCGCTTCATCGATGAGAACCTCACCCGGGCCTCGAACTTCACCACGGGTCTCATCTATCAGTCCCTTATCGCCCGCGAACGCGCGGGAGACTTCTTGGGCGGCACCGTGCAGGTGGTGCCCCATGTGACCAACGCCATTCGCGACAAATTCCGCATGATCGAAGAGCATACCGATGCAGATGTGGTCATCACCGAGCTAGGCGGCACCATCGGCGACATCGAGGGCCAGCCATTCGTAGAGGCCATGCGTCAGTTTAGAAATGAGCGCGGGCCAGAGAACGTCTGCTTCATCCATGTGAGCCTCGTGCCCTATATCTCTGCCGCCCACGAGGTAAAAACCAAGCCCACCCAGCATTCTGTCAAGGAACTGCGCTCCATGGGCATCCAGCCGGACTTTATCGTATGCCGCAGCGACCACGAGGTGGACGAGGCCATACGCGCCAAGATCGCCAACTTCTGCGATGTGCCGACAGACCATGTCTTTGAAAACTCTGACTGCCCCTCCATCTACGATGTGCCTATGCACCTGGCCAACCAGGGTTTCGACGTAGAGGTGTGCGAGCGTCTGGGGCTGGATCCCGGCGAGCTCAACATTGGCCGCTGGACCGCCTTTACCCGGGCTATGCACAAGGCAGACGCTCAACCTCAGAGCGTGCGCATCGCGGTGGTGGGCAAATACACCCAGCTGCCTGATGCCTATCTCTCCATCATCGAGGCTCTCCACCACTCCGGTGTTTACTTTGGCCGCCACATCGACATCGATCTCATCGACGGCGAGAATCTCACCGCAGAGGATGTCCAGGAAGTCCTCGGCACTGCAGACGGCATCTTGGTGCCCGGCGGCTTTGGTATCCGCGGACTGGAAGGAAAGATTTTAGCCGCCGAGCGCGCACGCACCCACAAGGTTCCCTTCCTGGGCATTTGCCTGGGCCTTCAGGTGGCTGTGTGCGAGTACGCCCGCCATGTGGCGGGTATGGAAGACGCCAGCTCCACCGAGTTCGTGCCCGATTGCGCCTATCCGGTCATCGACCTCATGCCCGATCAAGAAGACGTGACCGATAAGGGCGGCACCATGCGCCTTGGCGCTTATCCCTGCAAGGTCGCCTCTGACACTTTGGCCCATGAGGCCTACGGGGAGGATTTGGTCTACGAGCGCCATCGCCATCGCTATGAGGTGAACAACGCCTATCGTGACGAGCTTCGCCGTGCGGGGCTGGTCTTCTCGGGTGTGTCTCCTGACGACCGCCTCGTAGAGATGGTCGAGCTGCCAGAAGAGGTGCACCCCTGGTTCGTCGCTTCTCAGTTCCATCCGGAGTTCAAGAGCCGCCCCACCCATCCCCAGCCGCTCTTCCGCGAGTTCGTGCGCGCTGCCATCGCCTATCACGACGGCATCGATCGCCACGAGGTTGAGCCGCCGGCAGATCTGGGCTACTAAGCGCTTGAGCTAAGCCCGTTTGCCTACTTCGATGGATCTCTCTCAAGCTGTCTCGGACTATCTTGATTACCTGGCCGTCGAGCGCGGGGCTGCTGCCAACACGGTGGCAGCCTACGCTCGCGACCTAGATCGTTATGTGGACGATCTGGCAGAGCACTCCGTCACCCAACTCTCCCAGGTCGATCGCCACGTCATCGAGGGCCATGTAGCACGCCTGCGCGAAGGGGGAGCTGCGCCCTCCTCGGTGAAGCGGGCGGTCTCTGCTATCCGCAGCTTTCACAAGTTTGCCGCCGGCGACCATCTGTCCGACTCGCTGCCCACCTCCGATGTGGCCGCGCCCCAAGTGCCGGCCTATCTGCCTCAGGTGCTCTCCATTCAGCAGGTGGAAGCCTTGCTCGACCAGCCCTTCGCTCCCGACGCCTGCGGCCAGCGCGACCGCGCTCTGCTCGAGGTGCTCTATGGCTGTGGACTCAGAGTCTCTGAGCTTTGCGGGCTCAACTTGGACTCCGTCTATCCAGCCGAGGAGCTGGTAAGGGTAGTAGGCAAAGGATCCAAGGAGCGGTTGGTGCCTCTTCTCGGCAGCGCCAAAGAGGCCCTGATGACCTATACCCAGGAGGGCAGGCAAGAGCTAGTGCGGCCCCTTTCGGCGGCAGGGAGGGCGGCCTATAGCCAGGGGGCCGTCTTTTTGAGCCAGCGGGGGAGTCGCCTGTCGCGCCAGTGGGTGCATCATCTGGTGGAACGCTACGGGGCCTACGTGGGCATTCAGGGCCTTCACCCCCATACCTTGCGCCACAGCTTGGCCACCCATCTGCTTCAGGGGGGCGCCGACCTGCGCGTGGTCCAAGAGATTCTAGGCCATGCCGATGTGGCCACCACCCAGCTCTACACCCATGTGGACCAAACCCATCTTCAGGGCGTCTATTTTGCCGCTCATCCGAGGGCCCATTAGGACTCTCAGGGGCGCCCCACTTTGCCCCACCTTTTGTTGCCAAGAAGCGCCTCCCCACTTCGTCCCACCTTTTTGTGAGGGAGGGACTCATGCCCCACTTTGCCCCACCCACCTGACGCAAATATGGAGCCGCTTCATAAAGGTTGCCGGCTTTTAGGATGCCCTAAAAGCGGCCCAAAACCTTACTGATTAGCTTGCCAATAACAACAAAGTTTGATAATTCCAGCTAAGCCATGGTAGCAAAGGACCTCAGCCAAGGCTCAAAATGCGCCGCTCATCCCTTTTTAGGCTACATTCAGGTGAATTTACACAACGGAAAAAGAAAATTTCTCAAAACTGGTCTGGTCGTCTTTTTTGAGAATGCCACAGGTTGCTAGAACTTAAATAAAGAAAGTAACATGCAGGGATAGCGACCAATCGACCCGCTCTTTTCACCACTCTAGAACAGGTTTTCGATGGCCTTAACTTAATTGATTGATAAGTCGCGAACAGCCGTTCTAAATCAAGATAGAGTGGGCTTTACCGGATTCCACCGCCACATCTAGGGGTGGGGATGAGGTGGGGGAAGGTGGGAGGAAGTGTTGCCTAGGTGTGGCGTTCACCCTAGAATGCAGATGTGCAACGGCGAGGGGAGCCAGTTGCTCTAAGACCTAACGCGGGGGACTCTCAATGTATTTGACAGGCAGCAGAACGCATAGCCTTGATTCCAAGGTGCGCCTCACGCTCCCTGCTGACATGCGTCGAGAGTTCGACGACAGGGTCTGCCTTGTTCCCCTCAAGGATGCGCTCTATGGCTTCACGCCTGAGGGACATCAAGCCTGGGTTGCAAGCTATTTCCCCAATGGCTACAACCCCAGGAATCCCGACGACATCAAACTTCGAGGCGGTCTCACCGGCCGCACCGTCACGGTGGATGTCGACTCGGCCGGACGCATCGCGCTCGGCAAGGTGGATGAATCCAAACGCAAGGCCCTTGGGCTAGAGGGCGAAGTCACCGTCGTGGGCAACGTCGATCACTTCGAAATCTGGAACACGGACCGCTGGGAGGCCGCTCAGGCTGCCTTCGAGGAGAACCTGGATTCTTTGATGTTCGACTAGGAGCGTGGGACTTTGACAGACGAATATCGGCACGTACCCGTGTTGCTCGACGAAGTGGTCGAGCTTCTCGATCCAAAGCCTGGCCAGGTGGTCTGCGACTGCACTCTTGGAGGAGCAGGTCACACGCTGGTCCTTGCGTCTCATTTGGCGCCAGGCGGCCTGTCTTTGGGCATCGATCAGGACGACTCTGCCCTCGAAGCTGCCTCGGCTCGATTTGATGAGGCCGCCCCGGGAGTGGACCACCTCTTTTTAAAGGGCAACTTTGGCATGCTCGACGAGCTTTTGCTCGAGGCTGAGGTTCCCGGGGTGGATGGCTTCCTGTTCGACATTGGCGTATCGAGCCCGCAGCTTGATAGGCCAGAACGGGGCTTCTCCTACCACGAGGACGCTCCACTCGATATGCGGATGGACCCGGATACTCACACCCAAACCGCAGCAGAGATCGTCGCGACCTATTCTCGCGGCGACCTCATCCGGATTCTTCAAGCCTATGGAGACGAGAAGCACGCAGCTCGCATTGCAGAGGCCATTTGCCGCCGCAGGGAGCAAAGACCCATCGAGACCACCTTGGATTTGGCAGACATTGTAGCCAGCGCCTATCCAGCGCGAGACCGCCGCGCCAAGCATCCTGCACGCAAGACCTTTCAGGCTCTGCGCATCGAGGTGAACCACGAGCTGGAGGTCCTGGAAACGGGTCTCGAAGCGGCAATACGCTGGGCCAACCCCGGCGGTCGCATCGCGGTGATCAGCTATCACTCTTTGGAGGATCGCCTGGTAAAGCATCTCTTTGCCAAGTATTCCCAAGGGTGCACATGCCCGCCGGATCTCCCGGTATGCGTGTGCGGGAACGTGCCGGTACTCGATGTCCTCACTCGGCGGCCCATAGAGGCTTCTGCAGATGAGATCGAGTGCAACCCCCGAGCACGGAGCGCCAAGCTTCGAGTAGCCCAAAAGCTCTAGAAGCCCTTTGGCGCGCCTCCATTCTTTCTTGCTTTATCTCGAGCTTCTCCCCTAAAGAAGCTCACAGATAAAGGCGCGGGCACTACCTTCACACCACACTCGCACCACCAACGCAGCTTAAACGCACCACCTCACACTACATCGCACCACAACGCACCACACTTTTCTGGAGGCACCATGATCTATCAGGGATCTGCGGCTCGTCCTTTGGGCACCGCCGCTCCACAGCAAGCTCCCTCATCCTTCGACATAGTCGAAGGCCGAGGTCTTGATGCTGCGGCACGCCAGGGGGTCAGCCCGCGCTTTTGGCACATCTGCAAGCTGGTTATCGCCGCTTGCGCCCTGATGTTCGTGCTGTGCTGTGCGCGCGTGGCGCTTACCGCCGCCACGGTGCAGACCCTCCAGGCAAACGCCGAGACCAAGACCCAGCTCTCTCAGGCCGAAGACGCCAATCGCGAGCTGCGCATCGAATCGGCCGTGCTCTCCAACAACTCGCGCATCTCCTCTATCGCCACTCAAAACCTTGGCATGGTCTATGCCGGGGCCGGCGAAGCCCTTACGGTAAGTGTGCCTGCTGCCTCCTAACGCCGCCTTCTTGCCGAGAAACCCATGCCACCTGCCCCTGGAAGGCCTCCAGTGTGCGGTGGCACGTTTTTATCGGTAGCATAAGCGTTCAAGAGCCAAGGCGCAGTCCCTACTTTGGGACATCGGGCGGCCATTTCTGCCCAGTGTTCTAAGAAAGGTGCCTTCGTGCCTAGACAGCAATCCTTCCGCCCTCGCCAGCGCCCCAGGCCTGGTGAGGGTCGTTCATCTTATGATGAGTCGCGTCCCTCTGGCGGCTCCTTTGACCACGGGATCAAGGTAGTCTTGGCCTGCGTGGCGGTCTTTTTCATCGTGGCCTGCGCCAAGTTGTTCTATCTCTCGCTCATCGACGG
This sequence comes from Muricaecibacterium torontonense, assembly GCF_004793925.1. NCBI lineage: Bacteria > Bacillati > Actinomycetota > Coriobacteriia > Coriobacteriales > Atopobiaceae > Muricaecibacterium > Muricaecibacterium torontonense. Next base: position 166,676 of record NZ_SRYE01000005.1, read on the forward strand.
GCCCATGAGGGCCCAGCAGGCCAAGGCTCTCCATACCAATACCCAGGTGCTTCAGGCCAAGCGCGGCACCATCTATGACCGCAACGGCAATGTGCTGGCTACCTCGGTGGAGTGCCGCACCCTCTACACCAACCCCAAAGACGTGCGCGACCCTCAGGCGGTGGCCCAAGTATTGGCTCAAAAGCTGGGGGGCACCTCTCAAGATTACCTGGCAGACCTTACAAAAGACTCCACCTTTGTCTATCTCAAGCGAAAGGTGGACACTTCGGTGGCTCAAGAGGTGGTCCAAGAGCTGGCCAAACAGGAGCTTACCGGTGTCTATTCGCTCATGGACATGAAGCGCGTCTATCCTTACGGGGCTGTGGCAGGGCAGGTCATTGGCCTTGTGGGCTCGGAGGGGGAGGGCCGCACCGGCCTCGAGCTTCAATATAACGACATCCTTTCCGGCACCAACGGCGAGCGGGTCACAGAGGTTGGCCCTGGCGGCGTTCCTGTCGCCAATGGCGCCTACAGTGAGACCCCAGCCAAAAACGGCACGGACATAGTGATCTCGCTGGATATCAACATTCAACAGATCGCCGAGAAGCAGATCTCCGACGGCGTTGCCCAATACAGCGCGGAGTCGGGCTTTGCGGCGGTGACCGATCCCTCCAACGGCGAGATCCTAGCCATGTGCACCACGCCGTTCTTGAACCCTGAGGACACCTCCACCGTAACGCCTGAGCAACTCACCTTGCGCACGGTGACCGACTCCTATGAGCCGGGATCGGTCATGAAGGTGCTCACTTGTGCCATCGGCATCGAGAACGGAGTCTTCAATGCAGACACCGTCTACAACGTGCCCGGCAGCATCGAGGTGGGCTCTGACGCGGTGCACGACGACGACCGCCGCAAGGAGACCCAGGACATGACCGTGCGCGAGATCATCCGGCGCTCCTCCAATGTTGGCGCCGTACTCATGGGCCGTGCTGAGGGAGCCGAGGCTTTCTCTTCCGGGCTCTCCAAGTTTGGCATCGGCAGCCCCACGGGCATCGACTACCCCGGCGAGGTGGCCGGCATCGTGACACCCTACTCGGCCTATACCTCTGCCACCCTGGGCGCCATGTCCTTTGGCCAGGCAGTGGCCCTGCCGCCGGTGCAGATGATGCGCGCCGTGTCGGCCATCGCCAACAAAGGCACTCTCACCACGCCCCACTTCCTCATCTATGAAGGCACCACCCAGGTAGACTGGCCTACCGGGCCCCAGGCCTGCTCCGAGGCTACCGCCCAGGCAGTGACCGACATCATGCGCACCGTCGTGGTGGAAGGCACCGCCAAGAACGCTGCTGTGGAGGGTTATGACATTGCGGCCAAGACGGGCACCGGTGAGCAAGCCGACGAGTCTGGCGGGTACAAACAGGACAGTTATTTTGCGTCCTTGGTGGGCTTTGCCCCTGCGTCAGATGCCAAAGTGCTGGTCTACGTCGCTTTGAACGGCGTTCCTCACCTTGCTGCAGATTCTGCGGCCCCGGTTTTCTCGGCTATCATGGGTGAGTCTCTCATGGACATGGGCGTCGACCCTACCGCTTAGCCGCCTGGCTCGGCCCGCGCGCCCTTGAAAAAAGGAGTTAGAGCTCTTATGTATCGTGCTTCCGTCGAGACCATGGCATCCACCTGTGGTGCTGTCATTTTGGCAGGCGACCCCTCCCGCCAGGTCTCCGGCTTTGTGGTGGATTCGCGCCTGGTGACCCCAGGCTCTGTTTTCGTGTGCTTTCTGGGCGAGACTCAAGATGGCAATGACTACGCTCTACCCGCTATGGACTCCGGCGCAGCGTGCGTGGTAATGACTCGCGAGCCCTCAGAGGCTGAGCGCGCCAAAGCTGCCGAGAAAGACTGCTGCCTCATTCGCGCCGCACACGACGATGCCGGCGCGTTCCTTCTGGGTCTGGCCGAGCACTACCGCCTCCAGCAGGACTGGGCGGTGTTGGGAGTCACCGGCTCGGTAGGCAAGACTACCACCAAGGACCTTTTGGCCCAGGCGCTGGCCACCACCTACTGCGTGCACAAGAACGTAGGCAACTTCAACTCGGTCATCGGTGTGCCTCTCACTATTCTGTCAGCTCCCGATGACACCCAGGTCTTCGTCTGCGAGATGGGCATGAACCATCCCGGCGAGATCGACGCCATTGCTCGTTGCGCACGCCCCCAGATGGCCTGCATCACCAATATTGGCACCAGCCACATTGGCATCTTGGGAAGCCGAGAAAACATTGCCCTCGCAAAGAGCGAGGTAATCCCTTGGCTCGCGGCTGACGCTTCGCTGCCTTGCTGTGTGGATCTTGAGCCGGTGTTGGCGCTTACCTCGGGCGATGACTTCACCGCCTCCATTGGCGAGGCTGCTAAGGCTGCTGGAGTGTTGGTGGACCGCGTGGGCTTTCATCCGGACGACCGCATCTGCGCTTCTCAAGTGTCCCTCACGCCCGAGGGCTGCCCTGCGTTCGACGTGGCTTTCTGCGGCGATCGCGTGCATCAAGAGCTCAAGCTCACCGGCCGCCAGTGCGTCATCGACGACCTTCTGGCCCTCGACCTAGCCCAGCGTGCAGGACTCACCTTGACTCAGGCAGCCTCAGGGCTTGATAGCCTGGAGCCGCAAGCCATGCGAGCTCATATCATTCAGGCTGCTCGAGGCTTCCGCATCATCGACGACACTTACAATGCCAGCCCTTCCTCATTGGCGGTGGCGGCAGACCTGCTGTGCGAGCTTTCCTGTGAAGGGCGCCGCATCGCTGTCATAGGCGAGGTGGGCGAGTTGGGTGGCGAGGCCCCGCGCCTCCATGGCCTCATGGGCGCCTACCTGGCTGCCAAGCCTATAGACATGCTGGTGCTGGTAGGCGATAAAGACGCCGATGCGATGGCAGAGGCTGCTTCTACCATGGGCTTATCGGAGGACAAGCTGGTGCGCGTCCCCACGGCCGCCGCAGCGGCTTCCATTGTGGGGCCGGTCCTTGAGGCTGGTGACTTGGTATTGGCCAAGGGCTCGCGTTTTGTGGGCCTCGACGCCTTTGTCGAGGAGGTGCGATCCTAGTGCTTGCAGTCCACGCCTATCCCACCTACACCATCCTTTTGACCTTTGGCTGTGCGGTGGTGATTTCACTGTTGTTCTTGCCGCCCTTCATCAGCTTCATGCACAACCGGGGCGTAGGGCAGCAGGTGCGTGCCGATGGCCCCAACACGCATCTGGTAAAGCAAGGCACGCCTACCATGGGGGGCGCCGCTATGTTGGCCGCCATCTTGGTGACGCTGGTGCTCTTTGGCCAATGGACCCCAGACTTGGTGCTGGCGGTCGTCGTGACCTATGCCACGGCGTTTTTGGGTTTGGCAGACGATATCGAGTCTGTCTCCCATGGCCGCTCTTTGGGCCTCACTCCTTCACAAAAGATGATCGGCCTCACTGCGATCTCTGTGGGTTTCTGCTTGGCTGCGGTGAACTGGGCAGACATTGCTCCGGTAGTGGCTTTTCCAGGCGGTTTCTCCATCGATTTGGGAGTGCTCACCACCTCTATTCCCTATGAGGGGGGCACCTTTGACATCCCCTGGCTCTACGTCGTCTTCGTCTTCCTGCTTTTGGCCGGCCTCTCTAATGCGGTAAACCTCACCGACGGCCTTGACGGCTTGGCAGCAGGCTCGGTGCTGGTGGTCATGATCTTCATGGCCATGGTGTGCTTCCGCTACAACGAGCTTCCCCTGGCTGTTTTTGCCGCGGCTGTGGGCGGCTCTTGCGTGGGCTTTCTCTGGTTCAATTGCTACCCTGCGCAGATCTTTATGGGAGACACCGGGTCTTTGGCCTTGGGCGCGGCTTTCGCAGCTTTGGCGGTGCTTACCAAGACCGAGGTCACCTCCCTCATCATGGGTGGCTTGTTCATTTGCGAAGCCCTCTCGGTGATGATTCAGGTGGCCAGCTTCAAGGCCACCGGCAAGCGCGTCTTTCTAATGGCGCCCCTGCACCACCATTTCGAGAAGAAAGGGTGGAGCGAGACCAAAGTGGTGATTCGCTTCTGGATCATTTCGGCCGCGTTTGCTGCCTTGGGCTTTGCTCTCTACTTCCAATTGGGTTAAGCCTCCTTTTGCGTGCGCGCCCATAGGTTCTTTTGCTTGTCCCACTTACCAGAGCCCCTGCCCTTATGACCTTTGAGGGCCCGCGAGGCTCTGGTGCTATGAAAGGGTGTTTCATGAACGCCATCGCTCCTTTAGGACCCACTGCTGTTCCCATCTCCCCCTATTTGGGTGACGTTTGTGTATTGGGGTTAGGTGCCACAGGCCGTGCTGTAGCCACCTATCTGCTGGAGCTGGGGCCAACGCGAGTGCGTTCAGTCACGGTGGTGGGAGGCAAAAAGTCCCAGGAAGGCCCTCTGGCTCAAGAGCTTCGCGATGCAGGAGCCTGCGTGCTGGTAGGCACAGAAGATCTTCTCGGCACCTATGATTTGGCGGTGGTGAGCCCGGGCATCTCGGAGTTCTCTGACTTTTTCGCCAACGCCAAGGCCCATGCCCATGAGGTCATAGGGGAGCCGGAGTTTGCCTGGCGGGAGAGTCCGGAGCGCTGGATTGGCATTACTGGCACCAACGGCAAGACCACTACCACGTCGCTTGCCTGCGAGCTGCTCAAGAGCTCGGGCATTGGCGCTGTGGCGGTCGGAAACATTGGCACCAATGTAGTGACCCAAATCGCCGAGCGCGATCCTCAAACTTGGTTTGTGGCAGAGCTTTCCAGCTTCCAGCTGGCTACTACCTCCAAGCTGCATCCTCGAGTGGCGTGCCTGCTCAACGTCACCCCAGACCACGGCGAGTGGCATAAAACCTTTGAGAACTACCTGGCGGCCAAAGAGAAGATCTTTGCCAATCTGGACGAGGGAGACCTGGCCATTTTGGATGTGGACGATCCTCACTGCGCTGCTCTCGCTCGCCAGCTGGATGATCGCGGATTGGTGGTATGCCGGGTGTCGGCATCTCAGATTCCCGATTCGCCCTGCCGCGCCTATGTGGACGACGGGCTTTTGGTGGTAGAGCTTATCGGCGAGCGCTATGAGCTCGTGGCCGTCTCAGACTTGCGTATCGAGGGCCCTCACAACGTGGCCAACGGGTTGGCAGCCTCTGCGGCAGCGCTCTTTGCAGGGGCTTCTGTCAAGGGAGTGCGCCAAGGGCTCAAGGCCTTCGCTCCGCTGGAGCATCGCATCGAGCCGGTGGCTACTATCGACGGGGTGCGCTACATCAACGATTCCAAAGCCACCAATACCGATGCGGTAGTGACGGCCCTCAGGGCTTTCGAGCCGGGCAGGGTGATCCTTTTGGCGGGCGGCCATGACAAGGGCGGCCAGCTGGATGAGTTTGTGGATGCCATCAAAGCTAGCTGCAAGGCAACGGTCACCTACGGGGAGGCCTCCGACCGTTTCTTCGAGGCGCTCTCAGGCCAGGGTTTGGCTACGCTTCTGCAGGCCCCCCACATGGCCGAGGCTCTTACGATTGCCAAGAATCTTGCCGTTCCTGGCGATGTGGTGCTCTTATCTCCTGCCTGCTCTTCCTACGATGAGTTTTCCGGCTTCGAGGAGCGCGGACGCCGCTTCAAAGAGCTGGTGTTAACACTTGACCTAGACCAGCCTGGCCACTAGACAGGATGCCCATGACCTCACGGAGCAACGTTTCTTCACAACCCCAAGAATCCAGACGCCGTACTCCGGCCCCAAATGGGCTTCTGGGGCGCATCGGCGCCTGGCTCGACGATGCCGATCGTCGCATCCTGGGCGTCCCTGCGCGCATCATGGAGCCACGACTCTTCTTCATCCTCGCGGTGGTGGGGCTGGTGGCCTTAGGCCTGGTGATGGTCTATTCGGCCTCATCCATCAAAGGCCTGCTCTCAGACGGCGAAAACCCTTCCGCATTCTTTAACACCCAGCTCAGAAGCTGTGTGTTGGGAGTAGTGTTCTGCGTCGTTCTGGCCAAGCTGGATTACCGCAAATTGATGAGCGGCTGGCCTCTCTATGTGCTCTGTCTGTTGAGCGTAGGCCTTCTTTTGGGCGTGCATCTCTTTGGCCTGGACTCCCATGGCGCCACCCGCTGGATCCGCCTGGGACCCATATCCTTCCAGCCCTCGGAGTTCGCCAAAATCTATGTGGTGGCCGCCGCCGCAGCCATCCTCGCCCAGTTCTGGGGCGATCAGGCCCATTGGGACTTCAAGGACTTCGCCTGGAAGGGCGGCCTCATGGTGGCGCTGCCTTTAGCCCTTATTCTCTTCCAGCCCGATAAGGGCACTACCTTGGTTCTTGGCCTGGTAATCCTTAGCCTGGCCCTAATGGCGGGCGTCCCTACCCGGCTGGTGATGGGGATAGCGGCGATCTGCGCGGTAGGTTATTTAGCGCTGTCGCTCAAAGATGACTACTCCCGCCAGCGCCTGCTGGTGATGTTTGACCCTTGGGCCGACAGCAACAAGACCGGTTATCAGCTCACGCAGGGCTTCTATGGCTTTGGATCCGGCGGCCTTCTGGGCGTAGGGCTCGGTTTGGGACGCCAGAAGTACGGCTACCTTCCCGAGGCCCACAATGACATGGTCTTCGCCGTCATCGGCGAGGAGCTGGGCTTGGTGGGCTGCCTGGTGGTCTTCGTGCTCTTTGGGGTGCTGCTGGTGGCTGGCCTGCGCATCGCCAAGCAGGCTCCCGACCTCATGGGCACCCTCTTGGCCTCGGGCATCACACTGCTCATCTTTTACTCCATGGTGCTCAACGTGGCGGGCGTCATAGGAATCTTTCCTCAATCGGGCAAGGCCTTACCCTTCATCTCCTATGGCGGCACCGCTCTTATGGCCGCACTCATGCAGGTAGGCGTGATCTTATCGGTATCCTTCCACAGCCGTCTGCCCGAAACCGTTCACGATCAGCGCCGCCGCTCTCTTAAGGTGGCCGCGGGGGCTTCCAGGCGCGCCTCGGGTGTGGAGGGCTCAACCGCAGGGGAGGCCCAGCCTCGTTCGTTGCGCCTGGTGGAGGGAGGCTCTTCTCGGCAAGGGTCTGAAGCGCGCCCCCAGAACACCTTGGGATCTGGGCGGGGCTCTGCTGCGTCTGCTGCCGAGAAGCGCCCTTCGGCCAAAAGGGTGACCTCTTCATCCTTGGCGCCAAAACCTCGCCCTCGTCGAAGCACTGGCGGCTGGGAACGCATAGACTTGGGTCCAAGCTCCACAGAACGGCTGAGACCTCGCTCTGGTCCCCAGGTAAGGGAACGCGGGGGATCGGGACGGGGGAGCCAAAAAGATCCAAACAGGAGGAATCATGGCAGACACTCTTGAGGTAGCCATTGCTGCCGGTGGGACTGCAGGACATATCAACCCGGCACTGGCTCTGGCAGAAGAGCTGAGGGACCGTGGCCATCATGTGACCTTTTTTGGCCAGTCTGCCAAGCTCGAGGGCACTTTGGTACCTCAGGCAGGCTTCGATTTCGTGCCCATCAAGGTCTCGGGCTTCGACCGTTCCCGTCCCTGGACGGCCCTGAGCGCTCTGGGGCGCATGGCTTCGGCCCGTCATGAGGTGAGCCGCCACTTTGCCATGGCAGGCGCTCCCGATGTGGCCGTGGGCTTTGGCGCCTATGTGGAGATGCCCCTGTTGTCTTGGTGCACCGGCCACGGGGTGCCGGTGATGCTGCACGAGCAAAACTCGGTGCCGGGTCTCGCGAACAAGACGCTGGCCTCGAAGGCCTCGGTGGTCGCTGCGGCCTTGCCTCAGGCCACTCACGCCCTGGCGGCTCATGCAGGAGCAGGCACCTCCATCGTGGTGACGGGAAACCCCGTGAGACGCTCGGTGATCGATGGCGACGGAGCCAAAGGCCGCGCCTCTCTGGACATTCCTGAAGACGCCACATTGCTGCTGGTGTTTGGCGGCTCTCTGGGAGCCGCTTCCATCAACGAGGCCATGGAACGGGTGCGCCCAAGCTTGATGGCGCGCGAGAATCTCCATGTGGTGCATTCTACCGGTCGCGACGGCTATGAGCAGGTGGTCTCCACCCTCAACCTCACTCCATCGGAGCAGCAGCGCTACCACGCGGTGCCCTATATCGAGAACATGGGCGACCTGCTGGCTGCCGCTGACCTAGTGGTCTCCCGGGCGGGCGCCTCTTCTATCGCTGAGATCTCTGCTGCGGCGGTGCCCTCCATCTTGGTGCCCTATCCCTTTGCCACCGCAGACCACCAAACGGTCAATGCACAGTTTTTGGTGGGCGCCAAGGCGGCCAAGCTGGTGACAGATGACGAGCTTTCCGGCGCTGCCTTTGACGATGTGCTCTTTGACCTGCTGGATCATCCTCAGGCGCGGGAGGCTATGCACAAGGCTGCAGCCGACCTGGCCCAAGACAGAGCCGCTCAGCGTTTAGCTGATGAGACGGAGAAACTGGGTAAACGCGGCCATTAGGGCTCGAAGAAGGTAGAGTCAAAGGCAATACTGCGCCAAAAGCCTCAGGCATTGGCAGAGATTAGCAACTAAGGAGCTTTTTTATGGCAGACACGAGCTTGCCCTTTAACCACGCCCATTTTGTAGGCATTGGCGGCGCTGGCATGAGCGGCATTGCCAAGGTATTGCACGAGCGCGGCTGCCAGGTGACCGGCTCAGACCTTAAAGAGTCGCGCTATGTGCGTGACCTGCGCCGCTCGGGCGTAGAGGTGGCCATTGGCCATGAGGCGGCCACCATCGACAGCCAAGAGCCTGACGTCATCGTGACCTCCACCGCCATCCCCGATACCAACCCTGAGGTTGTCCGTGCCAAGGAGCTCAACATCCCCATTTGGCCTAGGGCCAAGATGCTGGCAGCCCTGGGCGCAGGCCGCAGAACCGTGGCGGTAGCAGGTACTCATGGCAAGACCACTACTTCTTCTATGGTGGCCACCATGTTGGACGCCATGGGCTTAGACCCCTCCTTCCTCATCGGCGGCATCGTGGAAGGCTATCACACCAACGGCCGCAACGGCGAAGGCGATCTCTATGTGGCAGAGGCTGACGAGTCCGATGCTTCCTTCCTTCTGTTGGATCCCTCCATTGTGGTGGTCACCAATATCGAGGCAGACCATCTGGACCACTACGGCTCTCTGGAGGCCATCGAGGAGGCCTTCTCCCAGTTCATGAGCTCGGTGGGCCCTGATGGCACGGTTATCGTGTGCGGTGAGAACCCCCATGTGCCCGAGCTGGCGTACCAAACCGGTCGCACGACCCTCACTTATGGCTTCGGCGGCCAAAACGACATCGTCTGCGCCCCTCGCGCCCAGACTCATAAGCTGGCAAGCACTGTAGATGTCACCCTGCCCAACGGCCAGGTGGTCACCGTCACCATCAAGAGCAACCCCGGCGCTCACAACCAGCTCAACGCCACTGCCGCCATTGCGGTGGCGTGGGCTTTGGGCCTTGATTGCGCCAAGGCAGCAGAGGCGCTCTCCACCTTCTCTGGCGTTCGCCGCCGCTTTACCCATGTGGGGGATATCGATAACATCTGCGTGGTGGATGACTATGGCCACCATCCCACTGAGGTCGAGGCTACTCTCAAGGCTGCAGCGGGCTTGGACTTCGATCGCGTGGTTGTAGCCTTCCAGCCCCACCGCTATAGCCGCACCCAGGCTTTGGCCTCTCAATTTGGCCAGGCGTTTTCCAATGCAGACGTCCTTTTGGTAATGGATGTCTTCTCGGCAGGGGAGATGCCTATTCCCGGCATCTCTGGCAAGACTGTGGCCACTGCAGTGGAGGAGTCGGGCCAGGTGGGCGAGGTCCGCTACGTGGCGGGCCGCAGCGACATCGTGCCTGCCTTGATGGAGGTAGTGCGTCCAGGTGACCTGGTGATCACCATGGGTGCAGGTGATGTCACCATGGTAGGCCCGGAATTCATCGAGGCCATGCAGGAGCGCGATGCCTCCTCTGAGTAATCGCTAGGATTGTTTATGAGCTGAGGTACCTCCCGGGCATCCAGGTGCTTAAGGTGCCTCAGCTTTTCTGTGAGAATAAGGACCAGCAGCTATCGGAGCCTTGAGGGAGCCTCATGAGCCTTTTTAATGCCTATATGGCGCTCTCGGGCGCCTACGATGCAGAGATCATCAAGGATGAGCGCCTTTCTCGGCGCACGTCCCTTCGTGTGGGCGGCCCCGCGGCTTTGGTGGCCAAGGTGCATAGCTATCCGTCGTTGGCCCGCGTGCTTACCACTCTTCAAGAGGAATCGGTTCCTTGGGTGGTGCTGGGCAAAGGCACCAACATCATCGCAGCCGACGGAGGCTACGATGGCTGCGTGCTATTGCTGGGACGTGAGTTCTCTCGCATCGCGGTGGACGAAGAGGCTTCGGTGATGCATGTGGGTGCCGGCGCGCTCACCGCCCAGGCGGTCAACGTGGCGCTCCAATGCGAGCTCTCGGGCATCGAGATGCTGGCAGGGATACCTGGCACATTGGGAGGCGCGGTTTCTCAAAATGCCGGATCGCGCCATCAGTGGATTGGCTCCTGTGTGCGAGGGGTGGTGTGCCACGTGCCGGGCCAGGGGCTTTGCAGGCTGGACGGCCATGACATCGAGTGGGGCTATCGCACCTCCTCGATCCCGGCAACGTCCATCTTGCTTGAGGTGGAGCTCGCTCTGGATCCTTCCACCAAAGCCCAGGTGTCCGAGCGTATAGACCGCAGGCTCTATCGTCGCAAGATGCAGCAGCCCATGGGAGTTGCCACCTGTGGCGGCATCTTTTGCGATACCGCCCACGACAGCGCTGCAAACCTCATAGGTCGCGCAGGACTTAAAGGGAAGCGCTTCGGTGCCGCTCTCATCTCGGAGGCCTATCCCAACCACATCGTCAACGAAGGCGGGGCTTCTGCCCAAGACGTATTGCGACTCATCGACGAGATGCAAACCCAGGTAAAGGAGGGATCCGGTGTCACGCTCAGACCGCAGGTCAAGTTCCTCGGGTTCTCGTCCTAGGACCTCCTCTTCCTCCCCCCGCAGGGCCACGCGCCGTCCTTCACGGCCGGCTTCCCCCAAAGCTTCGAGCCTCAACTCTTCGAGGCCGCCCCGTCCTTTGCGGGCTGCGGGCACTTCTCGGGAGACTAAACGAGTGGGTCATCTCTCGGTAGCGGGACTAGGCCTTACCGATCAGAGCAAATCCCAGCGGGCTCTGCCACGTCCTTTGCTTTGGGCATTGGTGGCGCTTGTGGCAGTGGGCGTTATTATCGGCGGCCTGTTCGCGCTGAGCCTCACTCCCATCTTGCCGGTGCAGCAGATAAACGCCGAGGCCACCAATCATTTGACTCAGGAGAACATCCTCAAGTTGGCAGCGGTGCCAGATAACGCCACGCTGCTTAATGTGGACACTGCCAAGATCGAGGAGAACCTGGCAAAAAACCCCTGGGTAAAGTCGGTGCATGTGAGCCGGAAGTTCCCCGGAGAGCTCACCGTCTCTGTGGAGGAGCGTCAAGTCTTTGCCATCGTCACCATTCCCTCAGGCAACAGCGCCTGGTACTTGAGCGAGGACGGCGCCTGGATCGAGCCTATGCCCGCTCAGGCGCTGGACGGGGGAGACCTGGTACAGGTGGCGCTGGCGCAGGCTAAAGAAGACGGCTGTCTGCTCATCCGCGATACGCCTTCTACGGTGGATCCTAAGGCTGGCGCCAAAACCACCGATGCCCCCATATTGGACTGCATCCAATACCAGACTACCTTCTCTCAAGGCCTGGCCTCGCAGATCGTGTCCTATTCCGCTGCGAGCGAGGAAGCCATCTCCTGTGTGCTTTCCTCTGGGTTGGAGATCTCGCTCGGGGCTCCCAATCAGATCTCTTCCAAAGAGGCGGTTATCAATGAGCTCATGGGCGCCCATCCCAACCAGCTCACCTACATCAACGTGCGAAATCCCGCAAAGCCCAGCTATCGTCAGATCTCCAGCTCGTCTGTGGGTGCAGGCACAGGAGTGGTCGCCAGCAACGATGGAGCGGCTGCGCAAGGCCAAGAGGCTGCAGCATCCGGCCAGCCAGCTCAAGGCCAAGAGGCGTCGGGGAGTCAAAGCGGCTCTGAGGGAGCCCAGGGTTCTGAAGGCGCAGGCTCAAGCCAAGGGAATGGCAGTTCAGAATCTACTGGAGGCTCCGACAGCCAAAACCCTCAGGACCAAACTACATCCTAGGGTTTCTTACAGCTGCTAAGTTTAAGCTTCAAGAATAGGTTGAAGGTTGCAAAGCAGCCCTTGTGAGCTGGGGCGTTCATGGATTCGTCAAAGGGGTTGACGCTCTCCTTTGCTTTGTGCCACTATTAGACGATTTAGATGGTTTATAGACGTCTACTTGAGCTTGAGGGTTTTCAAGGGGCGCTCTTCCATAAGCCACCATCGGCGCGGACTCAACGTCCACACCACCCCAAGGCGTCTTGCGATGCCTTACCACTATCAACGCAGCACCAAGCATCGGGTTGGGACCGAGCCCCGAGGAGGAACTATGAACGACACCGACGCGCCCAATAACTACCTCGCCGTAATCAAGGTTGTAGGCGTGGGCGGTGGCGGCACCAATGCCGTTAACCGCATGATCGAGGAGGGCATTCGCGGCGTCGAGTTTGTCGCCATCAATACCGATGCCCAAGCACTGGCACTCTCTGATGCAGACATCAAGGTGCATATCGGCACCGATCTCACCAAGGGTCTCGGCGCCGGTGCCAACCCTGAGGTTGGCCAGCAGGCGGCAGAGGACTCTCGCGACGAGATCAAGGCTGCATTGGCAGGCTCCGACATGGTATTCATCACTGCCGGCGAGGGCGGCGGTACGGGTACCGGCGCTGCCCCCGTTGTGGCAGACATCGCCAAGAACGACATCAAGGCGCTCACTGTGGCCGTAGTCACCCGTCCCTTCACCTTCGAGGGCCGCAAGCGCAGCCAGCAGGCAGTGAACGGCGTGGATACGCTGGCAGAGAACGTGGACACCCTCATCGTGATCCCTAACGATCGCCTTTTGGACATCGCCGAGAAGAAGACCACCATGCTTGAGGCCTTCCGCTTGGCAGACGACGTGCTTTGCCAGGGCACCCAGGGCATCACCGATCTCATCACCGTTCCCGGCCTCATCAACCTGGACTTTGCAGACGTCTGCACCATCATGCGCGGTGCTGGCACTGCCATGATGGGCATCGGCATCGCCTCTGGTGACTCCCGCGCCTCTGATGCCGCTCAAGAGGCCATTTCCAGCCGCCTTCTGGAGAGCTCGGTGGATGGCGCCACTCGCGTGCTCCTTTCCATTGCTGGCAACAAGGACCTGGGCATTCAGGAGATCAACGACGCCGCGGAGGTCATCTCTCAAAACGTCGATCCCGATGCCAACATCATCTTTGGTACCGTTATCGATGAGAGCCTGGGCGATCAGGTGCGCGTCACCGTCATCGCTACCGGCTTCAACGACGGCTCCGTCCAGCCCCAGCTATCCATGGGCTCCTTTGGCGCTTCCCCCAAGCCCCACACCCCAGCGCCGGCTCCAAAGCCTGCCTCCTCGGGCTTTGCAGACAAAGAGTTTGATATCCCCGATTTCTTGAGGCGCTCTCGTGGCTAAGGCGCAAGCCCCCTTTGAGACTAAGACTTGTAATGGCGTGACCCTGAATGGCGGTTTTCACCGCGCGGACGGGGTCACGTTCGCGTTTACAGAGAGAAATGGGGGAGTCTCTGCTGCGCCATTCGCCTCTCTCAACTTGGGCGATGCGGTAGGCGATGATCCGGGTTGCGTGACCGAGAACCGCCATCGCGTGCTCTGTGCGATGGGCGCTCAGGCTGCCGAGAAGAACCTTGTGGTGCCCAAGCAGGTTCATGGGGACCATTTGGTAGAAATCACTTCAAATGCGCCTGAGGCCATCTGTGCCGCTAGGGTCGAGGCTCGTGCAGGCGCTGATGGCATTCTGTGCACCGCCGCAGATGTTCCGGTGCTTCTGTGCTTTGCCGACTGCGTTCCCGTTGTGCTCTGTGTTCAAGATGGATTTGCAGTGGTGCATTCTGGATGGAAAGGCACGTTTGCTTCTATCGCTGCCAAAGCGGCGGTGCGGCTCTGCGAGCTCAAAGGGTATACAACCTCTCAAGTGGAAGCCTTTATTGGTCCCCATATTGCAGGTTGTGACTATGAGGTGTCGGAGGAACTACTTAATCGGTTCGAAACAAGCTTTGGTAGCATGGTCAAGGTTGATGACAGGCACCTGTCTTTAGCCGCTGCTATCGAACAATCGCTTACGAGTGCAGGGGTTATGCCGTGCAACATACACAACATCGGGATTTCCACACCGGCTCACACAGACCGGTTTTTCTCCTATCGGAAAGAGCGGGGTCTGTGCGGCCGTCACGGCGCCGTTGCCTGGATGGCGCCCGCCGCGCCTTTGTCCCAGGGTTGCTAAGCGTTCTGGTGGCCTTGGCGGTGCTTCTCGGCAGCACGGGATGCGCCGGCTCTGGAGCCTCGGCCGGTGAGCTCACGGTGGCGGGTTCCACCACCGTCATGCCCATCGCAGAGATCGCCGCAGAGCAGTTTACCGAGCATACGGGTATCCACGTGCTGGTGAGTGGCTTGGGCTCGTCGGCGGGCATCGAAAGCGTGCTCAACGGTACGGCAGATATCGCCACTTCCAGCCGCGACCTCACAGAGGCCGAGAAGAGCACCGGCGAGCTGGTCACCACAGAGGTCGCTACTGACGGCATCGCAGTGATTGTGAACACACAAAACCGTGTGGCCAACGTCACCATGGATCAGCTGCGGGCCATCTATGCCGGTCAGATCACCAACTGGAAAGAGCTGGGCGGAGAGGACCTGCCAATCTTGGTGGTCAATCGCGACGAGGCCTCGGGTACTCGTGAGGCCTTCAAGACCATCGTCATGGGCGACACGCGCTTCGACCCTGCTGCGGCAGTGCTGCCTGGTACCGGTCAGGTGCGCGACGTGGTGAGCCGCACTCCCGGCGCCATCGGCTACATCTCGCTGGGCTTTGTGGACTCCGCCTTCACCTCTGCGAAGGTTAAGGCGCTGGCAGTCAACAGCGTCGAGCCCAGTGAGGCGGCGGTGGAGGCCGGCGCCTATCCGGTCTCCCGCTATCTGTACTTCTTCACCAAGGGCGAGCCCTCCGGCACGGCCAAGGAATACATCGCACTGGTAGTCTCTGACGAGATGGCCCAAACCATCCGCGACGCGGGCTACATCCCCATTTCTGCCGAGAGAAAGGGAGGGGAGTAGCTTCATGGCCAAAGAGAAAAAGCTGCAAAAGCCGCCCCATCTAGAAGACATCGACCCCAATACCTCGGGTGCCCATAGCCGTCAGCTTCAGTTGGTAAGCCGCTCCACTATGATCAAAGAGCGCGCGTTGGAAGCGCTGTTTTTGGCCTGTGCCTGCGTGGCGGTGCTCGCGGTGCTGCTTATCTTCGCCTTCACGCTCTACAAGGCGCTGCCTGTGCTCTCAGACATCGGCCTGCTGTCCTTCTTTGGCATGGACTGGGCGCCTTCCTCCGGGCACTACGGCATCATGGCGCTTCTGGTGGGCTCCATCATCGTCACTGCCGGCGCCTTGGTTATTGGCGTGCCTCTGGCCATTGGCTGCGCCGTCTACCTCACCGAGATTGCCAACAAGCGCCTCTCCAATATCGTCTCGACGGCGGTGGACCTGCTGGCTGGCGTACCTTCGGTCATCTATGGCTTCTTTGGTCTGGTAATCCTGCGCCCCTGGCTGGCCGACCTCACCGGAGGCTTGGGTTTTGGCGCTCTCACCGCCTGGCTGGTGCTGGCCATCATGATCGTGCCCACCATCACCACCCTCACCATGGACGCCTTGCGCTCCATCCCCATGGGCGTGCGCGAAGCGAGCTATTCCATGGGCGCCACCAAATGGCAGACCATATATAAAGTGGTGCTTCCCGCGGCCAAGCTGGGCATCGTCAATGCGGTGGTGCTGGGCATGGGCCGCGCCATCGGTGAGACTATGGCCGTGCTCATGGTGGTGGGAAACGCTCCCGTCATCCCCGAGAACATCTCCAGCCCCATCTCCACCCTCACCAGCCAGATCGCGCTCGACATGGGCTACTCCTCTGGCCTCCACCGCTCCGCTCTCTTTGGCATGGGCGTAGTGCTCTTTATCATCTCTGCTGGCTTGGTGGGCATCGTGCGCCTTATCAGTCGTCCTCGCGAGGCCAAGGTGGACACTGCCAAAGCTGTCAAAGAGCGTGCCGAGAAAGACTACCGCGCTAAAGCCACCGACTATGAGCTGGCAGAAGATGTGGCAAAAGCTCCCTCCAACCTCCCGGAGCTCGAGAAAGAACAGGAGCACTCCCGCCAGCGCATCAAGCGCCTTCTGGCCTCAGGCGCCAAACCTAAGGTTTCCAAGAATGCCACCAACGCCACCATGTTGAGCGTCTTTAGGGCCACCGGCGCCGTTACTACTGGTGTGTTGGTGCTCATCATTCTCTTTGTGCTGGTAAACGGCCTGCCCGTTATGAGCCTGGACTTCATTTTTGGCTGGCCTCAAGGCGTCAACGCAGAGGGAGGCATTTTCCCCACCATCGTCTCCTCCCTCTATGTCACAGTGCTGGCCATGCTCATCTGCACCCCCATCGCAGTGTTGGCGGCAGTCTATCTGGCTGAGTATGCCAAGCAGGGCCGTCTGGTGAACTTCATTCGCTATGCCACCGACACCTTGGCCTCGGTGCCCTCCATCGTTATGGGCCTCTTTGGCTTCGCCCTCTTTGTGGAGGCCTTTGGCTTTGGCCTCTCCATGCTCTCCGCCGCTCTGGCGCTGGCCCTCATGATGCTGCCTATCGTCATGCGCACCACCGAGGAAGCCATCCGCGCAGTGCCTCGCTACATCCGTTGGGGCGCCTATGGCCTGGGAGCTACCAAATGGCAGGTAGTAAGCCGAGTGGTGCTTCCCTCCGCGTTTCCCCGCATTGCCACAGGCATCGTGTTGGCCATCGGCCGCGCCGTGGGCGAGACGGCGGTAGTGCTTTATACCATGGGCCAGGCCATCAACCTGCCCATCACACCCATGGATTCCGGCCGCCCCATGACCATCCATCTGTACCTGCTCGCTAACGACGGCATTAACATGCAGGCTGCCTACGGCACCGCCCTGCTGCTCATGCTCATGATCCTCGCGTTTAACCTCTTCGCACGCTATCTGTCGCGCAAGAGTGCGAAAAAGACCGGAGGTAAATAGCCCATGACCGAGTATCGCGACGCCCCCAAGAACGAGAAGACCGGCATCCATGTGGCGGACTTCGACTTTTGGTACGGCAGCTTCCATGCCTTGACAGGCGTAACCATGGATATCGCCCAAAACAAGATCACATCGTTCATCGGCCCCTCGGGCTGCGGCAAGTCCACCTTCCTGCGCTGCATAAACCGCATGAACGACCTCATCGAAGGAACACGCACCCAAGGCACCATGGAGCTGGACGGCAACGACATCTACGGTCCCGGGGTCGACCCTGTGGACCTGCGCCGCCGCGTGGGCATGATCTTCCAGCAGCCCAACCCCTTCCCCAAGTCCATCTACGATAACGTGGCCTTTGGCCCCAGGCTCCAGGGCGTGACCTCCAAGAGCGATCTCGATGGTATCGTCGAGGAGTCGTTGAAGCGCGCCAACCTCTGGAAGGAAGTCTCCAACCAGCTCAACAAGAACGGCCTGGCGCTCTCCGGCGGCCAGCAGCAGCGTCTCTGCATCGCCCGCGTGCTGGCAGTGCAACCCGACGTCTTGCTCATGGACGAGCCCTGCAGCGCCATCGACCCCACCTCGGTCCAAAAGGTCGAGGACCTCATGTACGAGCTCGCTCCCGAGATGACCATCATCATCGTCACCCACAACATGCAGCAGGCCGCCCGCGTCTCCGATTACATGGCCTTCTTCCTGCAAGAGCATGCCGGCGAGCCCGCCACCCTCATCGAGTACGGCGTCACCAGCGAAATCTTCTCCTCTCCGCGCGACCAGCGCACCGAGGACTACATCACCGGCCGCTTTGGCTAAGCCCCGCGCTTGGTTGGTCGGGGATCCGCACCGCCCTCCCTGCCGAGAAACCCCTCCCTTCCTTTGAGGAAGCCTTTCTTGGCAGCGACTCCTGCACCTCCCACAAGAAAGGATCTCTAGATGAGAGAGCAATTTGACAAGCAGCTCGCCCGTCTCCGCCAGGAGCTGGTCGCCATTTACACAGAGATCGATCTTCAGCTCCACAAGGCGGTGGATTCGCTGGTGGAGGGCGACAAGGCCAAGGCGCGAGAGGTGAAAAAAGCTACCCGCGCCATCGACAGCCGCTGCGCGGATCTGGAGGATCGCGCCTATAACCTCATCGTGCTGCAAAACCCGGTGGCCTCAGATATGCGCCTCTTGCAGTTTGTGATCTATGTCAATTTCAACCTGGCTCGCATGAGCAACCATGTGCGCAACATCGCCAAGACCACCAAGCGCTGCGTCGGCCGCGAGATTCCCCGCCAAATGCTGGACCTTCTGGCCAGCCAGGCCCATCTGGTCTATCGCGTGCTGGGAACCACCGTCGAGGCCATCGTGGACAACGACATCGCCGAGGCCGCAGAGCTCCCTGAGTTCGACCGCCCGGTGGACGACCTCTACAAGAGCTTCTATTCCAGCTTCTCGCACCTGGGCCCCGACGACGACATCGATGCTGTGAGCCGCGTCATGATGGCCGCGCGCATGCTGGAGCGCATCTCCGACAACTCTGTAGAGGTGGGCGAGCGTCTGGTTTTCTTGCTCACCGGCAGCCGCGCAGAGCTTGCGGTGCTGGCAGACATGGACGAGGAAGAGCTGGAAGACCTTTATGCCTCCCAGAATGCCGCCTTCACCATGGGTGCAGACAAGATTGAGACCGTGGTAAACCAGATTCCCGAGATCGAGGTGGGCACCTCCACCAACCCCATCCTCGACGATGAGGAGATCGCCGGAAACCTGGCCCAGGCATTGGAGATGGCTGCCAACGCTGCCGCCCGTGCCAAAGAAGAGAAGGCTCGCCGCAAATCCCAGAAAGCCGATGATGCTTCATGACACCCAGTTCCACGTCCGCGATCTCGATGGATCCCAACAGCTATAAAGAGTTTTTGGCCCAGCGTCGTCAAGAGATCATCCAGAAGGTACACGATGCCTGCCAGCGCTCGGGTCGCAGCGCCGAGGATGTGGACATCTATGCCGTATCCAAGACCGTAGGTGTCCCTCAGGTGATCCAGGCCATGGAGGCAGGCTACACCCACTTTGCCGAGAACCGCCCCCAGGAGCTGGTGCGCAAACTCTCCGAGTTCCAAGAGCAGGGCATTAACCCGCCGCCCTTCGACATGATCGGCAACCTGCAAAAGAACAAGATCAATGCGGTGCTGGGGACTGCTGCGCGCATCCAGTCGGTGAGCTCGGTGCATCTGGCGGAGGCCATTAGCGCCCGTGCTACCGAGAAAAATCTCGTCGTACCTGTGCTCTTTGAGGTCAATGTGAGCGGCGAGTCCACTAAGAGCGGCTTTGCTCCAGAGGAGCTGGCTCAGTGGATGGAGCGCCTGTTAGATTTGGAAGGCATCGAGCCTCAGGGCCTCATGACCATGGCGCCTGCCCATGAGCCCGCAGAGGATCGTGTGACCTTCCGCGGTTTAAGGGAGCTTCGTGATAGTCTTGAAACTAACACTGCAGCTTCGCTGCCGGTTCTGTCCTGTGGCATGAGCGACGACTTCGAGATGGCCATCGAGGAGGGCGCGACACTGGTTCGCCTAGGTCGCATCGTCTTCGATCCTCAGTACACGCCAGCGAGCGACTAGCGTCAGCAAGGGGTACTTAGGTACCCTTTCTGATACCTGTTGCTGGCACTGCTCGGTCTTCTTAGGCTGCGGGCACAGCTGTCGATCTAGAGTAAACACACCACTACCGCAGGCGAGGAGAGACTCATGAGCATTCTGGACAACCTTCGCGACCGCCTTATGGGCCAGTCGCAAAACTACAACGATTACGATGACTACGATGAGTCCTACGACGGCTATGATCAGCCCTACGACGACTACCCCGCAAACGACCATCCCACCAGCGGCGTATTGGGCAACACCTCCCGCCCTGAGGCAGAGAGCGTCTCGGTCTACACGCGTTCTGGTCGCCCGGTAGATGAGGGGGTTCCTTCTCCTTCTGCCGGGGGGTTCTCCACCTCTCAGCGCATGAGCGAGGAGAGCTGGGGCGTAGGAAGCACTCATCGCGCTCTGGATGATCGTCCCTCCACCTCGGTGTTAGGCGGCCAATCCACCGTGACTCCCGGCGACATTGGCCTTACTCCTGTGCCCCGCGTGAACTCCGGAAAGCTGCCTCCCTACGTCTTGAAGCCCACCAGCTACGATGATGTGCAGATGGTCATCCGCCGCGTGCGCACCAACCAGCCTGTGGTGCTGTCCTTCAAAAACACTCAGATCGAGATCGCCAAGCGCATTTTGGACTTCTGCTTTGGTCTCTCCTGCGGCGTCAACGGCTCGGTAGAAGAGCTGGGCGATCGCGTCTTTGTGGTGCTTCCGGCAGGCATTGAGCTCTCTCAAGCCGATCTCGACAAGCTTGTATCCGATCGAATCATCGAGGCTTAAACCCTATGACTTCTCCCTCAACTTCGAAAGCTTCCCAGGTCACCATCGCCATCCTTGGCGGCGGTTCCATGGGCTCCGCCATTGCTCGCGGTTTGGTGGCCTCTGGTCTCTGTCCTGCCAGCCATATCTCTGTGGCCGACCACAACCCCTCCAAGCTGGAAGCCCTTCGCTCCGAGGTGGGTGTCGCTATCTCGCCAAAGGCCAAAGACATCCTCGAGGCCTCTCCCGACCTGTGCATCCTGGCAGTGAAACCCCAGGTGCTCAATAACCTTATCGATGAGGTGGGGGATGCCCTTTCTGGCTCCCTTATCGTTTCGATTGCGGCAGGGGTCACCCTGGGCACCCTTCAAGAGGCGCTGGGGGAGGGAGAGCGCATCGTGCGCGTAATGCCCAATCTGCCTGTAGCAGTGCGCCAGGGCGCCTCGGCTGTGGCCCCCGGTCTTTGGGCTACCGAGAATGACGTGCAACTGTGCCTGGAGCTCTTTGGGGCCCTAGGATCTGCTGCTGCCATGACAGAAGAGCGCCTGGAAGTCGAGGGTGCGGTAGTAGGCTGCGCGCCTGCGTTCTTTGCTTTGCTGGTTGACACACTTACTCGCGCGGCTATTGATGCTGGTCTTCCGGCTGCCCAAGCCCGCGATCTTCTCAACACCACCATGGGTGGTGTATCCTCCATGCTCTCTCAATCCCAAGAGCACCCCCGCGCTTATATGGAGCGGGTGACGTCTCCTGGAGGCACTACTTCTGCAGCCCTCCATGAGCTCGAGCCCCTCATGGCCGAGGGTAGCTTTAAAGCTGTGGAGGCAGCATTGGCTCGTGCGTGCAAGCTTTCCCAAAACGGCTAGGAACCTCATGCTTCGTTTGCAACTTATTCGTGCACTCAGTACTTTTATCGACATCTACGAGTTCATTATCTTGGCTTGGTGCATCCTGTCTTGGATTCCTCGCAGGCCCGGTGGCTTTGTTGATGATCTGGCCACTGCGATCAATCGCATCGTGGCTCCCTATATGAATATCTTCAGGCGCTTTATCCCACCTTTGGGAGGCATCGACTTCTCACCCGTCATCGCCATCTTGGCGTTGGGCCTTATCCAAAATTTGGTGGTGCGCCTGCTCTTGATGTTCTAACTAGGTTGCCTCTGCAGCCCGAAAGATACCGCTTATCTCACACTTTTGCGGGTTTACCTTGCATTCTTGGCGCCCAGGGGTATCTCGAGGCTGGTCCTGAGGTAGTATTCTTTAGTTCGTATGTTCGATCACACCAGGCCATCCTCAGGGAAGGGAACCAGAATGGCAATCACACCCGCAGACATCGAGCAGCTTGCCTTTACGCCGTCCAAGCACGGTTATGACACCAAGGAGGTCGATGCCTTCTTGGAGGAGCTGGCTGTCGAGGTAGACGCTATGCTCCAAAAAATCGCAGACCTCAAGGGTCGCCTCACCGCTTCAGATCAGGCTCTTGACGCTGCTCGCTCTCAAATCGCTCAACTTCAGCAGGAGCTTCAGGAGCAGGGCCAGTCCTCATCGCCCTCGCTTTTGGCGGTTTCTCAACCCAGTGGCTCCATGGCCTCTGAGCGCCAGATCTCCCAGGCCCTCATCGTTGCCCAGCAGGCTGCAGACCGCATGATCTCTGAGGCCCGCGACAATGCAGACAAGATCAAGAATGACGCAGATCAAAAGGCTCGCGAGGTCATTCGCCAGGCGCTGGCAGAGAAGCAAAACGAGCTGGACGAGATCGACCGTCTCAAGGCTTCTCGCGAGGAGTTCCGTACCGAGTACAAGCAGCTCCTCCAGCACTTCATGGATGATGCAGAGTCTGTCTTCCCCTCGCAGATGCTCACCACTCCTGCCGGATCTGCCCCTCGCTATGACGCTCCTGTCGCTGCAGAGTCGGTGGATGTAAACGCCACTGTCTATGCTCCTGTAGCACCGGCCAACATGGACGACCTAGACTAGTCCTGCCGTTGGGTACATCCAACGCGAAAAGGCATCTATTGGACCCCGTTTTCTTTGAGAGAGCGGGGCCTTTTTCCTGCGTAGCCTTCAAGATAGGCTCCTAGGTACATATAATTCAGAAAAAATGCGACAAAGCTGAACGTATACTGGCCGTTCACGGACTCATCCTTGCCGTTGGCAATTGTGTATAGTCCCTTCATAAACCTTGTGTCCTCCCATTTCAAAATGAAAGCATCACTACCTAAGGGGAGGAATATATGTCCTGGGTTGTTCTAAATGAGAACTACGCTGCGAATTCGTCCACTAAAACCATCGTGCGCCGGGCGCTGCAGACCACCGGTATCACCGATGATGAGTATACCGTGTGCGATGATCCGCTTACCCGTAGCTCCAATCGTGGCGTGCAATTCGCGTCCTTCGACGAGCGTGTGCGCGCTGGCTATCGTGGCGGCACTGAGCGTGTGATCCTGCCTCACGGCATGGAGTTTGAAGACGCTCTTGAAACGGTGCGTTTCTACGGCATGATCTAGCTTCTAAAGGCTTCTTGGGCAACGCGCAACCCAAGAGGCAAGAGCGCTCTCATCTTGTGCCCCCCTAATAGGCGGCCCGGCTCAAGTCGGGTCGCTTTTCTTATGTCGAACCTTATCGAGTGCACCCAGCCTCTGGGGTACCCTTAGATGGCACAGAAAAAGGCGCGTGGTAGCTGCGAAAGCGCTTCTGCGACCCTCACCTAAGTTTCTTACTGTCAAAAGGGGTGGCCATGAGCTGGGATAGATCCATCAACGACTATTTGGAAGAGCTGGGCTCTCCCTCTCCTGCGCCTGGCGGGGGCGCTTCGAGCGCCTTAGCGGCGGCCATTGGCGCCGCCCAACTGCAGATGGTGGTGGAGCTTACACTGCAAAACTCCCGATACCAGCAGGTATGGCCCCAAATGGAGGAGCATACAAGCCATCTTCAAGTTCTGCGCAAGCGCTTTTTGGAGCTTGCCGATGAGGACGCTCAAGGCTACCAGGCCGTGGCTGCTGCGCTTAAACTCCCGCGCAATACCCCAGAACTTGCCGAGAAGCGCGCAGCCGTCCTAGAGGCAAATCTTTATGCTGCTACACGGGCGCCCTTGGCCATTATGGAGCTGGCTGCCCAAGCGCTTTTTCTGTGCCAAAAGATCGCCGCGGAGGGCACATCAATGGCAGCATCCGATGTCACGGTAGCAGCAGCTCTTTTACGAGCGGCAATCGATGGCGCCGCTGCTACCACGCTGGCTAATACCTGTTGGATGCAGGATCGCTCGCTGGCCCAGCGAATCAACCGGCAGCTCGACCAGCTACGCAGGCAAGGAGACGATGAGGCTCGAAACGCCATGGACCTTGCCGAGAAAGGACTCCGCCGTGATTGAGCTTAAAGGTAAGCCTGTGGCTGATGCGTTGATGAGCGCCTTGTCTGTCCGCGTGCAGGCTCTTGCAGACAGAGGGGTGACCCCACAGCTCGCCATCGTCGAGGTGGGGGATGACTCGGCGAATCGCTGGTATCGGCAGGCTGCCATTCGGCGGCTTGAAGCCGCCCATTGTGAGGTGGCGGTGATCTCTTTGAGCGATAAGGCAACCCAGCCAGAACTCAATGAGACCCTGGATCGCCTCTCGGCCGACGACCAGATCCATGGCATCCTGCTGCTCAGGCCTCTGCCCGCGCATCTCAATGAACAAGAGGCTGCCGATCACACCTCTGCGCTCAAAGATGTCGACGGCATGAGCGATGCGAGCTTGGCGGGGGTGTTTCTCGGCAATCCGGGCGTGTTCGCTCCTTGCACTGCAGATGCTGTCATTCGACTTCTTAACCATTACGGCTTTGAGTATCGGGGGAGCCGAGCCAGCGTGCTGGGCCGCTCGGCAGTGGTGGGGCGTCCTGTGGCTTCTTTGCTGCTGGTGCGCGACGCTACGGTGACTCAGGCCCATTCAAAGACACCGAGTCTCAAGGATGCCTGCTCGCAGGCTGATCTTGTGGTAAGCGCGATGGGGGTTTTGGGCGCATTGGATCAGGAGGTGCTCCCTTCTGGTTGTTGGCTTGTAGACGTGTCGTGCAACAGCCGTGAAGACGGATCGATGGCCGGCGATGCGGTGTGGGATCGCCTGGGTGATATAGCTGCAGCGACGCCGGTTCCTGGAGGAGTGGGCGCGGTGACTACGGCAGTCCTGGCGGAGCATCTGGTTTCTGCCGCAGAGCGTCAGAACGCCCATTTTTAGCGGTAGTTGCCAAAGGCTTTGAGCGGTCGGGAGAGACTTCTCGAAGCGAGAGAGGAGAGCCTAATGACCACAGATGACCCCCAAAACCCGCTGCCAGATTCTCTATTGGCGTCCACTGTCACTACCCGAGAGTTGCAAGAGAGAAAATCGGTGCGCGTCTTTAGGCCTGAGCCGCTGAGCCCTCAGGTGCGCGAATCTATCTTAGAAGCAGCTTTTGAGGCGCCTACGGCAGGCAATCAGCAGCTTTATTCAATTATCGAAATCAAAGACGAGAAGATCCGGCAAAAGCTCGCGCTTCTCTGCGACGATCAGCCTTTTATTGATGCTGCCCCGTTGGTGTTGGCTTTTGTGGCCGACTGCCGCTATTGGCCGCAGATTTATAGGGCCGCCGGTGCCGAGAAGATCCGACAGCCAGGCGTGGGGGACCTTCTGCTGGCTGTAGATGACACTTTGATCGCAGCGCAAAATGCAGTGAGTGCTGCGTGGTCGCTAGGGGTGGGATCTTGCTACATAGGCGACTTCATGGAAAACGCCGAGGCTATGCGTGAGCTGCTCCATCTGCCATCCTTTGTGTTTCCGGCCACTCTGGTGGTCTTTGGCTATCCCACTCAAAAGCAGCTGGAGCGTCAGAAGCCGTCACGCTCTCCCGAGTGCGCCATGGTGATGGTGGATAGCTATCAAGACAGGTCCCCAGAAGATCTTTATGAGATTGTGGAGGCACGCAGGGGTTCTCAAGATTTTGAGTCCTGGGCGCAGGCGTTCTGCGCACGCAAGTACAACTCCGATTTCTCGCGGGAAATGACCAGATCGGTGGGAGTATATCTTGCAGATTTTGATAACTCTGGCAATGGGGAGCTTGATCTTTCTGCATTAGGCTAAGAAGCTTAATGAACAAAAGAAGGTATGGCTATTTGTCGATTAGCCTGCTGGCTGAAATGGCAGATAGCTTTGGGGCCAGGCTGGTAAGTCCCTCTATTGTCAACCGCTATACTTATACCAGATGCTGTGTTCGTGGCATCAATGGGTTTCTTCTATTCGCGCTCATGACGATTCTTCCGATTCGTCATACATAATTGTTTGTAGAACCTCTGACCCGGGAAAGGGAGGTCCTTCTGTAATGAAAGGTATCGTTCTGGCGGGCGGCCACGGTAAGCGCATGTATCCCATTACTCGAGCCACCTCTAAGCAGCTGTTGCCTGTGTATGACAAGCCGCTGATCTACTACTCCATGTCGGTGCTGCTCGAGGCTGGTATTCGCGACATTCTCATCATCTCCAAGCCAGAGCACCTGGGCGCGTTCCAAGAGCTTTTTGGCGACGGCAGCCAGCTTGGCATCAATCTTTCCTATAAGCCCCAGCCCACTCGTGGCGGCATTGCAGAGGCCTTGGTGATCGCTTCTGACTTCATCGCGGGTGACGAAGTGGCTTTGGTCCTGGGCGACAACGTCTTCTACGGCTCTGGCTTCGCAAAGAAGCTCGCCCGTGCCATCGACAACGCCAAGGCCGGGTATGCCACCATCTTTGGCTACCGTGTTGATGACCCCCAGCATTTTGGGGTAGTGGACTTTGACGATGCAGGCAATGCCATTTCTTTGGAGGAGAAGCCCGCTGAGCCTCGCTCCAATTATTGCGTTACCGGCCTCTACTTCTATGACAAGGGTGTGGGCGACTACGTAAGTCGTCTGCAGCCCTCCACCCGTGGAGAGCTTGAGATTACCGATCTCAACCGTATGTATCTTGAGGATAAAAAACTCAAGGTCGAGCAGCTGGATCGCGGCTTTGCTTGGTTTGATACCGGTACCGTCGATTCTCTCTTCGCAGTGGGCGAGTACATCCGCGTAGTGCAAGAGGCTACCGGCGTCAAAGTTGCTGCGCTCGAAGAGATCGTCTACGACGCTGGCTGGATCAAACGAGCCCAACTGCTTAAGCTGGCAGACGGTCTCAAGAAGACCGAGTATGGTCGCTACCTCGAGAAGATCGCCTTGTCTACTCGTCGTTAAAAGGTTGGCTTGACGCCAAGAAATGCCTAAACAAAGCCCTGGAGCTTCAGTGGGAGCTTCAGGGCTTTTGCTGGTAAGGCATAGGATGCGAAGCTCTAAGAATGGGGGAACGCTTCAATTTCCGATCCAGGGAATCGAGGCTCGAGATCGTCGTGATCTTGGGGGTAGTAGGGAGAGAACGAGTCCACAATAACCGATACGCGCTCTGGCAGTACTCGCGCTGAGAATTGTGAGATCTCATAATCGAGAGCATCGCCATCGATCTGTAGAGGTATGGGCTTGCTGGAGCTTACATGCACTCGCTTGGTACGGAAACGCTCCAGACGAGGACGTCCTAAATTGGCCCCATGATGATCGATAAGGCCAAAGAGCAAGGGACGCAATAGTCCTACGGCGTCATTAGTTTCCAGTACGATGACATCGAGCAGCCCGTCATCCAGCCTACAGTCGGGCATGATCTCTATGTCCCCTTGAATCATGGCGCAATTGGCTACGATGCAGGCAATGCCTTCGCGTACCACCGTTTGGTCGTCCAGCTCTATGGTAAAGGTCACTACTGGTGGATGGCTGTTGTCAAAAGCTGCGAGGAAGTAGGCACTTTCGCCCATGGCCTTTTTGTTGGGTACGGCCGCACGCATAAGACTTGCGTCAAAGCCAGAACCCGTCATCAAAGTAAAACCGCAATGGTGTTCTTGTCCTTGAGGATCTGCCCAGCTTATCCCTCCTAGATCGCAGTCAAACGTACGACCGATGCGGCAGGCTCGCGCCACTGCTGCAGGTTCAGGCGAATTACCTAGATTGGAGAAGAACAGATTGGCTGTGCCCGAGGGAAAGACGCAGACATTCAAATCCTTGTCTTTTGCGGCGTAAAGGAGAGAGGCAGCGGTGCCATCTCCTCCTGAGATGACCACTTGGTCAAACTCCTCTGCATCCTTAAACGCATCTTCTGCATTCCATCCATCGCTCAAGGAGCGGAATTCGCAAGAATCTCCAGGGTGGGTGATGCTTCGCACAAACATATAGATAGCGTCGGAACTGAATCCGGCTTTTTCATTATGTAGAATCAGGGATCTCATAGAGAGCCCTCACCTTCGCTTTTCTGCCCGTCGTGTCTTGACCGATTATAGAGAGGTTAGCAAGGGCCGCCCAGCGTGACCATCACCTAAAGCCCCACTTCTTATGGGAGTCGCATTTTGTTAATCGATACACCTCAGCAGCTTTCCTCGTTTTGCGAGCGTGCAGCTTCCTCTCCAATTCTTGCGGTAGACACTGAGTTCCTACGAGAAAAAACCTACTATCCCACACCCTGTCTGTTGCAAGTGGGTACCGCTGAAGAGCAAGCGGCCATCGACGTTATTCGTCTAAAGGACTTAGATCTTTTAGAAGAGTTGCTGTTCGACCGCACGGTTCCCAAAGTCATCCATGCCTGTAGCCAGGACCTTGAGGTATTCGTCCGGCTGTTTGGGAAGATCCCAGAACCCATCTTTGATACGCAGGTGGCTGCTGCCTATGCCGGCTATCGTATGCAAATAGGCTACGGTCCTTTAGTGGAAGCCATTTGCGGAATCCACCTCCCAAAAAGTCAAAGCCTTACAGATTGGTCAAGGCGCCCCCTAGACCCTATGCAGGTGGGGTATGCAGAAGATGACGTGCGGTATCTGCCCGCCGTCTACAAATGCTTGATGGATAAGCTCGTCGAGCTGGATCGATTGAGCTGGGTATTGCCGGAAATGCAGGCTTTGAGCGTCAATGAAGTAGGTGGCCATGATCCCGCGAGCGCATACCTGCATGTTAAACGCATCGGTACGCTCACTCGTACACAGCTCGCGGTTGCAAGGGAACTCGCAGCCTGGCGTGAGCGCAAAGCTGCAAAACGTAACATTCCTCGAAAATGGCTTTTGTCTGACGAAGTAGTGATAGAGATTTCCAAACTAATGCCTACTACCGTTGAGCGTCTTCGAAGCATTCGAGGGGTAGTGGGCCTAAGCGAGAAGGATGCCCATGCAGTGATCGTGGCTGTGGGGCTTGGTAAAAAGTGTAAACCCGTAGATCTGCCGCCAGTCCCCAAGCATAGGCGTTCGACTCCCGAGGAAGAATGCGTGGTAGATCTCATGCATGCCTATATGAGGGTGATTTCTGAGCATACAGGCATTGCAGGTCCGCTTATGGCTAGCCGCGACGACTTGCTCGACTTTATGAAAGACCCAGAGAGCACCAAGCTCTCTGAGGGATGGAGGGAAGAGGTTCTAGGCAAGCCGTTGCGAAATCTTTTGGCGGGCCAAGTGGGGCTAACCGTAAAGGACAACCATGTGGAACTTCTTTAGCAAGCCATAGCTGACGCATCCTTTAGAAGCATGTCTCTAAAATCGCAATACGAACACATGTTCTAAATGTGCACTGGTGTAGAATGTGACTTCAATGACAGGGTCTCTAACCGTGCCCCCTGTAGGTGGAGGTATTCATGCCGTATTTTTATATGGGTTATAACGGCTCTTACTTTTTGCTCGTTATTGTCTCTCTTGTGCTGGGTGGTCTTACTCAGTGGTACATCAACAGTACCTATCGCAAGTGGTCTCGGGTCCCTTTAGGTACCTCGAGGACAGGCGCTGACGTTGCTCGTGCCATGCTTGCAGCCAATGGCGTTGATGGTGTAGGTATCGAGCCTGTTCCCGGGGAGCTCACAGACCACTTCGACCCTCGTGATAACTCTCTTCATCTGTCCCCTGCAAATTTCCAGGGCAGCTCTGTGGCTTCGGTAGCCGTAGCCTGCCACGAGGCAGGGCATGCAGTGCAGTTTGATAAGGGCTATGTTCCAGGGCGCATCCGCACCGCCTTGGTCCCTGTAGTGAACTTCGCGAGCAATGTCTGGATGATCGTCTTTATTATCGGCATCTCGATGGCTATGAGTGGACTTATCAATCTGGCAATTATACTTTTTGCCGCTTCGGTGCTCTTCCAACTTGTAACGCTGCCTGTGGAGTTTGACGCATCCCGCCGCGCGCTCTCTTATATTTCTCAGGCTGGCTTTAGCCAAGAGGTGGTCACTGGTTCTCGACAAGTGCTGTTTGCAGCTGCGCTTACCTATGTAGCTGCAGCATTGGTCTCTTGCTTGCAGCTGCTGTATCTCTTGGGCCAGACCAACAATAGGGATTAGTCATGGCGGAGCCCATCTCGGTATCTGAGGCACTCAACAAGGCAAAAGCTGTCCTCGAGACGGTTCCTACGCTTACGGTGATAGGCGAGGTTACCTCTTTTCGAGGACCCACCAATCGAGGCCATTGCTATTTTCAGATCAAAGACGGTCTTTGCTCTATGAATGTGGTGGTATGGGCGAGTATTTATCGCTCACTGCCCATACCTCTCGAAGACGGTCTTGAGATCGTTGTACGAGGAAAATTCTCGATTTATCCTAACCGCGGATCGTTCGACTTCATTGTAAGTCAGGTGGCTCTTCGAGGCGATGGATTGCTGCGCCAAAAGGTACGCCTGCTCAAAGCCAAGCTTGATGCAGAGGGGCTTACAAGCCCTTCGCACAAGCGGCGGGTTCCAGTATTCTGCGAACGTGTGGCAGTGGTCACTTCTCTTACGGGATCTGTAATAGAAGACGTAAAGCGTACGCTTGCGGATCGCAACCCATTAGTAGCCATCGACGTCTTTGGAACCATGGTGCAGGGTGTGGACGCTCCTGAGTGCATTGTGGATGCCTTGGAAAAGGCGGCTACCTCCAAACCCGACGCTATTCTTTTGGTGCGTGGCGGTGGCTCCTACGAAGACTTGATGACCTTCAATGATGAGCGCGTGGCGCGAGCCATAGCTGCCTGCCTGGTCCCTGTGGTGACAGGTATAGGCCATGAGCCAGATGTCACCATTGCAGATGATGTGGCTGATCGACGAGAGTTGACACCCACGGCAGCTGCAGCTTCTGTCGCCCCCTCTATAGGACAGCTTACCGATAAGATCGATGAGCGTGATGGGCGTCTCTGTCGCGCGATGAATCTCATGTTTGAGCGTGCCTCTGTGCATCAAGAAGAGCAGGCCCATAATTTGGATCGAGCGATCGACAAGTTTTTGGCGACTATAGAAGCCCAGATCAACAGCTGGGCTGCAAAGCCTGTGCTGGTTGCTCCACAAGGTCTTGTGCAGGTGCAAAAGTCTCAAGTGGATGTGCTGTCACACTCCTTTGAGGTAGCTGCTCAAGCGTACTTCCACAAAACCAGGGAGAGCGTTTCTCGGCAGGCTACAGAACTAGATCGATCGTCGGTCAATCTGGTTTCTCAATTTGCAGCCCCTTGCACTTCATTGGCCACTCGTCTTCAGCTGGTCGAGAAGACGCTCTTTGTGGGATATGAGGCATTTTTGAGACAGGCGCAGGCATCGCTCGATGCCCTCTCTCCCGAGCGTGTATTAGAGCGTGGATATGCCATAGTGCAAGATGCTCAAGGACACGTGATCGAAGACCCCATGATGGCGCTTCCCGGCGCAGCAATCAACGTGCAAATGGCTCGGGGGCAGATTGGGGCCCAAGTGGTTTCGGTTATGCCGGTTACAGAAGGTCAGCCTGAAGAAGAATGATCTTTCAATAGACCTCAAAGGAATGGGGAGGACATGGATACTTCAACGCCCTATCAAAATAGTAACTCTAGCGACGCCTATGAGCTGAATGCCGCTCCCGTGGAAGAGCTGTCGTTCAAGCAAGCCTCCATTGAGCTGGAACACATTGTGTCTGCTCTAGAGAATGGCTCATTGGAGTTGGAGGCCGCACTCGATTATTATCGCAGGGGCGTAGAGCTTCTCTCGAGCCTGCGCGAGCGTCTTGCCACTGCAGAGCAGCAGGTGCAGGTGCTCTATGACGCTTCAGCTTCCAATCAAGGCTAATTGTGATTCTATTCAAATGGTATTCGTTGGCAGTGAACTGCATGCATGAAAGCCTGTGGTTGTAGACGTTGATGGGGGAGAGATATGGAAGATTGCATCTTTTGCAAAATTGCTAACGGTGAGATCGATGCAGACGTGGTCTACGAAGACGAGCTGGTGACTGCTTTTCGCGACCTTTCGCCTCAAGCACCGGTGCATGTGCTTGTAGTGCCAAAGAAACACTATGATTCGCTGATCGACAACATTCCTGCTGAGACTCTTGAGGCTATGGTTTCTGCAGTAGCCAAGGTGGCTGAGTCTGAGGGCATTGCCAAGAGCGGTTTTCGCTGCATCACCAATACGGGAAAAGATGCTGGCCAAACAGTCCATCACGTACACATTCATGTGTTGGGCGGCAAAGATTTGGGTGAGGGTCTTTTAGCCTAAGCGGCTAGACCTATCGAAGAGGCCTGAGGTAAAGAGGGATGCTTTTGGCCTCATAACAAACTAGTAGTGAAGAGAGGACCACACCATGAGTTGGACTCCTACACGCGAAGAGGTCGTCGAAGACGCTTCCAACCGTCATCTGTCGGGCAGCAACTGCGCTCAATCGGTAGCTTGTGCACTGGCGCCTCTTACAGATCTGACGGTAGATCAGCTCTTCAGCGCCACCGAGGGCTTGGGTCTGGGCATGGGCTCGATGGCCGGTACCTGCGGCGCTATTTCTGGCGCCTGCATTGTGGCTGGCTGTATGAATTCCTGCGGTGACCCAGACAATCCCACCACAAAGAAGTCCACCTATGCGATTTGCCGCAAGTTGATGGATGCCTATGATGAGCAAGTGGGCTCTGTGACCTGTGCAGCTATCAAGGGTCGTACGGGCGGCCCTATCCTTATGCCTTGCCACGAATGTGTGCGCACAGCTGCTGGTATTGCCTATGACATCCTGGTGGCGCCACAAAACCAATAGCGTGCATGAGGAATACCGTCTCTCTGGCTGACGGGGTGGTTCGAGAGGGGAACTTCCAAAATAGTCATACTCAATGGCCTCTCATCCTCGTCTTGGGTCAAAGTTGTATAGAGGTAAATAGTCTTTATGGCCTAAGCACTACTCTGTATCATGGATGAGTCGCTAATTCAGCGGCGCCAATGGACGTCTCGCGCCATTAGAAAAGAGGAAATCTATGAACGTACTGGTGATCAATGCCGGCAGCTCTTCGCTTAAGTACCAGCTGCTCAATGTAGATACCGGGGAGGTATTTGCCAAGGGCAACGCAGAGCGTATTGGTATTGACGGTTCTTTTATCGGCCACCAGGAAAAGGGTGGCGATAAAGAGAAACTCGTGGTAGAGCTGCCTGATCACAAGACCGCTATCAAGCACATCTTCGAGATCATCGACGGTCTGGGCGTGCAGGTTGACGGCATTGGTCATCGCGTGGTGCAGGGCGGTTGGTACTTTCCCAGCTCTGCTGTGGTAGACGATGTGGCACTGGCCCAGGTTCGCGAGGTGGCTCCTCTGGCTCCTTTGCACAATTACGCAGAGGCAGATGTCGTGCAGATCTGCCGTGAGCTCTATCCTGAGCTGGGTAATGTCATTGTGCCTGACACCGCTTTCCATTACGACATGCCTGAGCGCGCTTGGCGCTATGCGCTGCCTCGCGACGTGGTGGACAGGCTGCATATCCGCAAGTATGGCGCCCACGGAACCTCTCACCGTTTTATTTGGCGTGCTGTCAACAAGTTCAGTGAGGGCAAAGTTCACAAGCTCGTCTCGTGTCACCTGGGGTCGGGCGCCTCGCTCTGTGCTATCGAGGATGGCCACTCCATGGACACCACCATGGGCCTCACTCCTCTGGACGGCCTTATTATGGGCACCCGTACCGGTACGCTCGATCCTGCTACGGTCTTCTACCTCCAACGCGTTGGAGGCTATACCGTGGATGAGGTCGACACCATGATGAACAAGCAGTCCGGCCTGGCTGC
This sequence comes from Muricaecibacterium torontonense, assembly GCF_004793925.1. Classification (NCBI taxonomy): domain Bacteria; kingdom Bacillati; phylum Actinomycetota; class Coriobacteriia; order Coriobacteriales; family Atopobiaceae; genus Muricaecibacterium; species Muricaecibacterium torontonense. The sequence continues at coordinate 200,261 of NZ_SRYE01000005.1, forward strand.
ACTCTCCGCTATCTCCAGCGACTCCCGCGACATCGAGGAGGCTGCCGAGAAGGGCGATGCCAACGCAGAGTTGGCTCTGGATATGTTCGCCTATCGTTGCGCTCAGTTGGTGCTGGAGATGGCTCAGGCCATGGAAGGCTTCGATACTATGGCCTTCTCTGCCGGCATTGGCGAGAACTCCGACGACATGCGCGCACGCATCTGCGAGAAGCTGGGCTGGATGGGTGTCAAGATCGATGCTCAGAAGAATGCCATCCGCTCGGACGAAATCCGCGACATCTCGGCAGAAGACTCTAAGATCCGTGTTTTGGTCGTGCCTACCAACGAGGAACTCATGATCGCCATGGACGTGCAGGAGCTTCTGAGCTAAGGCTTAGTGCTACGCGTCCACACGCGTCTTACAAAAAGCGTTTTACAAGAAAGAAGAGCGTCGCTTCCACTGGGGAGCGGCGCTCTTCGCTGTTGCAAGACAATCTTTTGCCAAAAGGAAGGCGAGGGAAGTGGCGAGATGGCAAGGATGAAAGCGATCTGCGGATCTGCGAGCAGGTGGTTAATCTGCGAACCGGTGCTTAGGAGGTGTGAGTGTCCACGCAGCGGAAGCTCCAGTCGCGCGTATCGCGATGGAGGATGGAATACTCGAAGAGGCGCCCGTCAGACAAGAAGGTCACCTGGTCGATCTCTAAGAGCGGCGTCTCTTTGGGCAAGGAGAGCCAGATGCGCTCGTTCAAGGTGGGCATGACTGCACGAATGGAGCGGTGCGTGGAGGATACGGTGAGGCCCAGACCCACTTCTATATGATGGTAGATAGAGATCTGCGCCTGGGCGCGTGTGAGGTTTGGCACGATGGATACGGGGATCCAGGTGTAGGTGACCGCGCCCTGAGAGTTGTTCACAGAACGAATGCGCTCGATATGATAGACCTGGGTGCCCACAGGGACGCGGAGGCGATGGGCGACCTTGTCGGTAGCCTCTACGATCTCAAAGGTGAGCATCTGGGTCTCTACCTCGCCGCTCTGAGTCTTGGCAGACTCAGAGTAGCTCTCTACGATCTGGCTGATGCCCGCAGAGTCTGTAGGATCGACGTCTTTCACATAGGTGCCGGAGCCGCGGCGCTTGATGATAAGGCCCCGGTCTGAGAGCACGTCCATGGCCTTGCGAATGGTAATGCGCGACACGTCGTAGGCAGAGCAGAGCATGTCGGTGGTGGGAAGCTTGGATTGAGGGGCATATTGGCCATTGCGAATCTTTTGCGCAATGTCTTTGGCGACCTCCGAATACTTGAATGACACGGTCTCACCTTCCCATCAAACGTTATTTGTCTTTCAGTGTAGTCTTTCTTAAAGGATAAAAGGAGTCCGCTGAAAGAACCATGAGGGTGTGATGGCTATCAGAGATATCACTGGTTTTTGGTCCTCTCCGTTGTATTGTGAAGTCAAAAGAAGCGGGTTTGGTCCCAAGGCAAATCGCTTCGATTTATCGGCATTTGTCTGGCCCATTGGCGGCGCGAGCTTAAAAAGGAGCACTTCATCATGGCGGATCTCATTTTCTTAACACCAGTGTTTCACGAGAAGATCTGGGGAGGCCGCAGGCTGGCAACCGAGTTTGGCTTTGATATTCCCGACGGTCCCGTGGGTGAATGCTGGGCCATCGGCGCCCATCCCCATGGTGACTGCACGGTAGAGGGCGGGGAGTTTGCAGGCAAGCGTCTCTCGGAACTCTGGGATGAGAATCCGGAGCTCTTTGGCAATGTGGGAGGCGACCGTTTTCCGCTGCTGGTAAAGATCCTCGATGCCCATGACGACCTCTCGGTGCAGATCCACCCCAACGACGAGTACGCTGCAGAGCATGAGAACGGCAGCCTGGGCAAGCGCGAGTGCTGGTACGTGTTGGATTGCGATCCTGGCGCTACCATTATCGTGGGGCAAAACGCCAAGAGCCCTGAGGAGTTCCGCGAGTTGGTCGATAAGGGCGCTTGGGATCAACTGCTCAATGAGATGCCCATCCATAAGGGCGATTTCTTCCAGATCGATGCCGGCACGGTGCATGCCATCAAGCACGGCACTCTCATTTTGGAGACCCAGCAGTCCAGCGACGTGACCTATCGTCTCTATGATTACGACCGTCTGCAGGACGACGGTACCAAGCGCGAGCTGCACATTGACAAGTCCTGCGACGTGGTTGACTACCGCGTGACGGCTCTCACCTCTGGCCAGGTGGAGCTGGAGTTTAACCCCGACGGGGTGGCGGTTTTGGAGTCCAACAAGGACTACACCGTGGCATTGGTCGAGGTGGATGGCCCAGTTGCCATCCCCCAGGACGCCCCCTACCTCTGCGCCACCGTCATCGATGGGACGGGCAGCGCCAACGGCCATGAGGTTGCCAAGGGCGCCAGCTTCATTGTGCCGGCAACCGTGGAGGCGCTGAGTCTTGACGGCGCCATGCGTCTCATCATGAGCCATCAGTAGGCCTTATGGCTTAATTCAGGTAAGCCAAGAGCATCAGGGCCACATATGATACCTAGTGTGCAGGAGGGGCTTCTCGGTATGCCGAGAAGCCCCTCCATCTCTGCCGGTGAGCTTTGGGCCCTTCTGGCACCAATGTTGCCTAGAAGGGGCGCATGGTGAAGGTGCGCTCAAAGGTCTCGCCAGGTTCGAGCATCACGACGCCGCGCTTGTGGGCAAGTTCGTCGTCTTCGGCGGTGCCAGTGGCTGTGCCTGTCCAGGGCTCGATGGCGCAGAAGGGCGCATCGCCGCAGCTCCAAATGCCGCAATAATCAAAGCCGGGAAAGTCCACGGTGATACCGCGGTCGCCTTGGGCGCTTCTGAGGGTCACACAGGAATCTGGGACATCGGTGAGCACCAATGCGTCATGAGCAAAGAGATCATGACGCAGCGGTAGTGTGTCGCTGCCTTCGACGACGGGGACTTCTGCTTCCCAGTCCAACAGATGATCATCGTTGAGCTGGGGAGAGGCGTAAGTCCAGGGGCGGCTAAAAACAAGTTGATAATCTTCGAAGCGCTCGCCGCTCTCAGGGTCTAGAGGTACGTTGAAGGCCGGATGTCCGCCCAGCTGGAAGGGGAGGGGCAGGCTGTCGGTATTGATGACCTTGAAAGTCTGGAGCAACGCTCCCTCATCGGTGATCTCGTAGGTCATTTCCAGCACAAAGTCGTAGGGGAATAACTCCTTTGTCTCCTCTGAGGATTCGAGCCGGAAGGTTACGCTTTTATCGGTAACTGCTTTGATTTGGTGGGTGAACCTGCGAGCTACTCCGTGTTGCGGCATGGCCGCCTCGCCATGGGCAGTGGTGCAACGGTCGTTTCTAAGGGCGCCCACAATAGGAAAAAGAACAGGGGCTCTCCGAGGCCACCAGCGCTCGTCGCCCTGCCAAAGGTATTCCACCCCATCGTGGACAAGGCTCATGAGTTGGGCGCCTTCAGAACTCACGGCAGCACTGAGTTTGGGCGACGAAATGGTTGTGACGGTTTGGGCCATGGGGCTCTCCTCTCGCCTCCGGCTCTACAATGAGCACAGTTGGCTTTACTTTAGGATTTGCAGAGGCACGATGTAAGTCTCGTGGCCTCAAAGCTGGAATTGGGGCAAGAAGTCTAAAAAACCAATGCCAGCCTGGTACAGACCCGCGCTCGGTTGAGCGCCCTTCAAGAAAGGATGTCCATGGCACCTCTACGCCTGGCCACTATTGGCACCTCAATGATTACAGATCAGCTGCTCAAGGCATTGCCCTATGTGGAAGGCGTCACCTTTGCCGGCGCCTACTCTCGCTCGTCCCAGAAGGCCAAGGACTATTCCCGCTCCCACGGTGCTTCGGCCTGGTGGGACTCGCTGGATGAGCTGGCTCAAGACCCGCAGGTGGATGCAGTCTACATCGCCAGCCCCAATATCTGCCATTTCGAGCAGGCAATGCAGATGGTGGAGGCTGGCAAGCATGTGCTGGTAGAAAAGCCGCTATGCTCTACCTTGGTAGAGGCCGAGAAACTCTTTGCCGCCGCAAAGGCCAAGGGTGTGTGCTGCATGGAGGCCATGCGCCTCGCCCACGACCCAGCCTATGAGGCTATCTATCAGGCGTTGCCCAAGCTGGGTACCATCCGTCGCGCCCGTTTTGCCTATGGCAAGTACTCCAGCCGCTACGACTTGGTGCTTGAAGGCACGCAGACCAACATTTTCGATCCTGCCCTGGCCACAGGCGCTTTGATGGACCTGGGCGTCTATCCCATCAATGCTCTGGTGCTGCTTTTTGGCGAGCCTGACGACCTGATGGCCTTTGCAGACACGGTGGACGTTACTGGAAACGATGACCTTATCGATATCTGCGGCAGCGCCATCTTTGACTACCCGTCCATGATTGGCGAAGTGAGCTACTCCAAGGCCACAGACGACCTTTTGCCTACTCAGATCGAGGGCGAGAAGGGCACCATGCTCATCCATGAGATGTCCTCTCCTTCAAAGGTCGAGATCGTCTATCGTGACGGCGCCAAAGAAGAGCTCTCTTGGCGTCAGCGCAAGAATCCCACTACCCATGAAGTTTCAAACCTGGAGTTCGAGCTTCAAGATTTCGTCAATGCGGCGGCAGGCGAGCTGGATCTGGCGCGCTTTACCGGCAATACACTGGTGTCTTTGGGCATTATGGACACCATCCGCCTTCGCGAGGGAATCGTCTTCCCTCATGATGGGGAGGAATAGCCTGCGCTATCCTCAATGGGCTATCAATATAAGCTGCTAAAAGGAGCGTCCCTCTATGACAGGATCGAAGATTGCCAAGGTGCTAGGCGGTCTGTGCGCTGCCAGCCTATGCTTGGCGCTTTTGGGCTGCGGTCAGTCAGCGCAGCCTGCACCACAGCCTAGCGACGATTCTCAGGCTTCCGAGGCTGCCCAGTCCACTCAGGTGCGCGTCGCCTCCCTCAAGGGCCCCACTTCCATTGGCTTGGTGGATCTCATGGAGGATGCCAAGGCCGGCACTTCCGCCAACAGCTATAGCTTTGATATTGTGGGCACTCCTGACGAGGTGGTCCAAAAGGTGGTGAACGGCGATGTGGACATCGCGTTGGTCCCTGCCAATGTGGCCTCGGTGCTCTATAACAAGACCGATGGCAAAGTGCAGGCCATCGATATCAATACGCTCTCCACACTCTCGGTAGTCAGCGCCAACAGCCAGGTGAAGGACTTTTCCGATTTAGCTGGTAAGACGGTTTACCTCACGGGCAAAGGGGCAAGCCCTCAGTATGTGGTAGAGTACTTGCTTTCTCAGGCTGGCATAGCGGATTCTGTGACCTTGGAGTACAAAAGCGAGGCCTCAGAAGCGGTGGCAGCCCTGGCACAGGATCCAACCGCTGCCGCAGTTCTTCCCCAGCCCTTTGCTACGGCTGCCCTAAGCAAAGTGGAGGGGGCAGCTACCGTGGCCGACCTGGGCGATGTGTGGAAGCAGTATGCCCCTCAAGGATCCCAGTTGGTTACCGGCGTCACCATTGTGAGCGCTGACTTTTTGGCCAACCATCCTGAGGCCGTGCAAACCTTTGCCAAAGAGCAAGAGGCCTCGGTCAAGTCGGTGCTGGCAGATCCTCAGGCTGCCGCCTCTTTGGTGGTGAGCTACGGCATCATCGACAATGAATCGGTGGCAGCCAAAGCTATTCCTTCCTGTGGCCTTGCCTGCGTGACGGGTCAGGATATGGAATCCGCCTTGGAGGGTTACCTCTCTGTGCTCTTTGAAGCCAATCCTGCCTCTGTGGGCGGCGGCATGCCTACAGAAGACTTCTATTGGCTTGACTAAATGGCATCCCCTGCAGCTTCTCGTCAGCACTCGACCTCTCGCCGAGTGCTGGCGGTGCTCTTTTGGCTGGCAGCCTGGCAAGCAGCCGCCTGGATAGTGAACAGGCCTTTGCTGCTCGCAGGGCCTTTGGAGACCCTGGCCGCCCTGGGTCAGCTGGTGGTGACGCCTGGCTATTGGGCCTCTGTGGGGCTCTCGGCGCTCCATATCGCGCTGGGCTTTTTTGTGGGGCTGCTTCTAGGGCTCGGGCTTGCGGTGCCTGCCGCCCGCCATCCAGTCCTCGGGTCCTTCTTGGAGCCGCCTCTTCTGGCACTCAAGGCTGTGCCCGTGGCCTGCTTGGTGGTCATCCTCTTGCTCTGGGTCGGGTCTGCAGGAGTAGGTGTGGCCTGCACTTTTATCGTGGTGCTGCCGGCTTATTACTTCTCTGCCCTGGGGGCGCTTCAGTCCCGCAACAAAACTCTAGAAGACGCCCTTTCTGTGCAGGGGCTTCGCGGGAGCCGCAAAGCGTTGGCGCTCCTATGGCCCCAGATGATTGGCTATCTTTCTGCCACTTCGAAAGTATGCGTAGGCATGGCCTGGAAGGCGGGAGTCGCGGCCGAGCTTATCGCCCTATCTGGCATCACCCTGGGCGCCCAGGTCTATCAGGCAAAGCTCCTCTTGGAGACCAGCCAGCTTATGGCCTGGACCGTCACCATCGTGGCGTGTGCCTACCTCTCCGAGCGCCTCTTTTTGGCGCTGCTGGACGCCTCCGCTCAAGCCAGCTTTGCCTGGGTTTTGGCATCCGATGCCCGGGCTGCTGCAGGCCAACAGATTCCGGGGGCCTCTGGCTCTTGGGCTGCCGAGAAGCCCTTGCCTTCAACCGCTGCATCTTTGGCCGTCTCGCACCTACAGGTGACCTATGGTGGCGCCCCTCTGGCAGAGGATTTAAGCTTTGAAGTGACTCCAGGCCAGATCCTTTGTGTGCGCGGGGTCTCAGGAGCTGGCAAGACCACGCTTCTAAAGACGCTTCTAGGATTGGTGCGCCCCGGTGCTGGGAGCCTCAAGGTGCCGGATCAGATGGGTTATATGGGGCAAGAACCCGCACTCATCGAATCTCGCTCTGCCATCGACAACGTGAGGCTTGTGGTTCGCTGCTCCGCCCAAATGGCCCGCGAGGCACTGGCAGAGGTGGGGCTGGAGGCAGTGGCAACTCGTCCGGTGGCCCAACTCTCAGGAGGCCAGCGACGCCGGGTAGAGCTTGTGCGCGCCCTTCTGGCGCCAGGTGCAGCGGTCATTCTTGACGAGCCGTTCTACGGCCTAGACGAGCAGGCACGCCAGCTTGCCTACGGATTCATCCTGGCTCACCAAGACATGCGTCCTTTGGTGGTGGTGGTCCATGACGGGGCAGATGTTCAAGCCTTGGGTGCCTCGGTGCTTGAGGTGGGCGTCTAATCGCGCACTGCTTTGGCGAGGCCGTCGTCGAAGACCCGGATAGGCTGGAATGCGCCGTAAGCACGTTCGAACTCCGGGGTGAGGCGGGCGAGTTTCTCGGCGTCGTCTACTGAGCGAGCTGCCGTAGGACACACAGGAATGCAGCCCATGCAGCCTATGCACCGAGAGGTATCGGTGAGGTAAGGCTCCAGAGGGTCGATGGCATCAGCGGGACAGGCCGCTACGCAAGCCCCGCAGCCTATGCAGCGATCTGGGTCGCAGGCGGCCTTGAAGGCCGGTGTGAGCGGCGGTGTGGTGGGCGCCTCCTGAGAAAAGGGAAGCGGCCCTGCATCAAACACGCTGGCTGCCTGGGAGATTTTCTGAGCGAGTGACGCGCCGATTTCACGATAGTGGGTGAGATCCTCTTTTGTGGGACGGCCTGCTGCCACCGAGGTCACAATGGTGTGCTGGCAGGGGGCTTCGACGGCGGCCTGGGATATGAGACCGTGGGATGCGCACCACAAGCCAAGCTCGGGCAGGCAGGCGCCGCAGCTGCGATTGCCATAGGCGGCCACGAGGATGGCGGGGCTGAAGAGGCCTTGTACCTGGGTAAAGGCCTTCTTTGCCAACGGGGGCATCCGGCCCGCAAAGACCGGCACCCCAATGCATACCAAATCTGTGGGGCTAAGCTCGGGGGCATCGCGCTTTACCGTGAGGTTGGCGACGGCAAGCTCCGCGCCCAGCGCGCGAGAGGCGCCCAAGGCCATCTGGGTGGCGACTTTAAGGGTGGATTTGCAAGGGGAGAAGGCGAGGGCTACACATCTATCAATTTTCATGCCTTCAGCCACCTTTCGAATGCTTACGAAGAACCTGAGATTTAACACTGAGGATATGAATCGCTCTTCAGGTTCCTTCATCATAGAGAGTTGATGGCGCCCGCTGCAGTACAGGACGGTGCCAGACTTTGATACTTATCTCCCCCTAATAGTCGCGGGCATTACCTGCCTGGATCTTATCGGAGGTGTTCCTATGTTTGACGAGCGTCTCTCTGCCTACGGCATTCGCGTACAAGAAGAGGACGTCCATTGGAATCTTTCTGTGACAGAGCTGGTAGAGCAGGCTCTGGTGCGCAAGGAAGGTCAGCTGGCGTCCAATGGCTCACTGGTGGTGACCACCGGGGAGCGCACCGGCCGCTCTCCTCACGACCGCTTTATCGTGGACACCCCTGATGTCCATTCTCGCATTGCCTGGGGTGCTACCAACAAGCCCATCTCTGACGAATACTATCGGCGCATCAAGCGTGGCGTGTGCGAGCGCCTTTCCGAGCGAGACCCCTTTGTGATCCAAGGTCTGGCAGGAGCCCGTCGTCCTCATAGCCGCAAGTTCATGGTGGTGGCCGAGGAGGCCCATCAGGCGCTCTTCGCCAAGCAGATGCTGGTGCGTCCCAACCGTTTCGAGCTCTGGCGCTATGGTGAGCCAGACTTCGTGGTGCTGGCCGCCCCCAGCTTCAAGTGCTCGCCGGCAGCCCATGGCACCAACTCCGAGGTGGCGGTGGTCATCAACTTCCAGGAGCGCGTGATTCTGGTGGCGGGCACCGGCTATTCCGGAGAGATCAAAAAGAGCATCTTCTCGGCCATGAACTACCTGCTGCCTATTGAAGACGACGTGCTTACCATGCATTGCTCGGCCAATGTGGACCCGGCCACCAATTCCTCCGCGGTCTTCTTTGGCCTTTCGGGCACCGGCAAGACTACCCTTTCTGCCGATCCTTCCCGCCAGCTCATCGGCGACGACGAGCATGCCTGGTGCCGCGAGGGCGTCTTCAACCTGGAGGGCGGTTGCTACGCCAAGACCATTGGCCTTACCCGCAACCGCGAGCCGGAGATCTTCGACGCCATTCGCTTTGGCTCTCTCTGTGAAAACGTGGTGCTCAACCCACAGACTCGCAAGCCGGACTACATGGACGACTCCATCACTGAGAACACCCGTGTCTCCTATCCAGTGGAGTACGTGGACAATGCCCTGCTTACTGGTGTCGACGGCATCCCAGACGTGGTCATCTTCCTCACGGCCGACGCCTTTGGCGTGCTGCCGCCGGTCTCCCGTCTCACGCCGGAAGGGGCAAAGTACCACTTCCTCACCGGCTTCACTTCTAAGGTGGCCGGCACCGAGGAGGGTATCGAAGAGCCTCAACCTACCTTCTCCTCCATGTTTGGCGAGCCCTTCATGCCCCTTCGCCCCCAGGTCTACGCCCGCAAGCTGGGCGAGAAGATCGGCCGCCACAACGTGCGCTGTTACCTGGTGAACACCGGCTGGACAGGCGGTCCCTACGGTACAGGCCACCGCATCGACCTGGGCGCCACCCGCGCCATTGTGGACGCAGTGCTCGATGGCTCCATCGAGGAGAGCACCTTTGTGCACAACGACCTCTTCAACCTGGATGTGCCCACCACGTGCCCGGGCGTAGACTCCCGCATCCTCGACCCTCGCGCCACCTGGGTCGACGGCTGTGCCTACGACCGCTGCGCTCAGGATCTGGCCATCATGTTCGTCGAGAACTTCCAAGAGCGCTTTGGCGACCTGGAGGATCTGGCAAAGGCCGGCGGCCCCCAGCTGCCTGAGATGGCTCGCGCCTAGTCCTGCTCGCGGCCGGCTCACAAAAAGGACGACTTCCTTTAGGGGAAGCCGTCCTTTTTCAATGCAGGGACCACCTTGCGCCCGATGCCGAGAAACCCGCGCCATCAAAGGTTGTGAGGGTTTCTCGGCAAGGAAAAGGGCAAGGAGCGCCGTTAGTCTTGAAGCTGGGCCTGCACGGCGGTGATGGCCACTACGGCGACGATGTCTGTGGCGGAGCAGCCGCGGGACAGGTCGTTCACCGGGCGGGCGATGCCTTGGAGCAGCGGGCCGTAAGCGTTGGCCTTGGCAAGGCGTTGCACCAGCTTGTAACCGATGTTGCCGGCGTCTAAGTTGGGGAAGATGAGGACGTCGGCATGGCCGGCCACCTGGGAGGTGGGGGCCTTCAGGGCGCCTACGGTCTCATCCAGGGCGGCATCGGTTTGCAGCTCGCCGTCGCAGACTAGCTCGGGCTCCTTCTCATGCACAAGAGAGGTGGCCTCAGCCACTTTGTCCACGTAGTCAGAGTTCGCAGAGCCGTGGCTGGAGTAGGAGAGCATGGCCACGTGGGGCTCGGTGCCCATGAGGGCGCGCCAGGACTGGGCAGAGGAAATGGCGATCTCAGAGAGGGCGTCGGCATCGGGGTACTCGTTGAGGCCAATGTCGGAGAAGATGAAGGTGCCGTGGTCACCATACTCGCAGTTGGGCACACACATGACCATGAAGCTGGATACCAGCTTGGTCCCGGGGGCGGTCTTCAGGATTTGCAGTGCGGGGCGCAGAGTGTTGGCGGTGGAGTGGCATGCGCCGGAGACCAGGCCGTCGGCATCGCCCATCTTGACCATCATGGTGCCAAAGTAGGTGCAGTCGTTCACCAACTCGCGAGCCTGCTCGATGGTCATGCCCTTCTTGGCGCGCAGGCGCCTGAGCTCTTGGGCATAGACCTCGTGCTTGGGCGAGGTGCGGGGATCGATGATGGTGGCACCAGGCATGTCAATGGGCACGCCGGTGTTGTTAAGAATGACCAGGTTGGCCAGATCCTCGTCGATGATTTGCGCGGCTGCCTCCAGGGTGCGAGGATCTTCGCCCTCAGGAAGCACGATGGTCTTCTTGTTGGCGGCCGCCTTGGCCTTCATCGTGCCCAAAAAGTCCTGCATTCCAACTCCCTCTCTACGTGTGAGATGCTCTTTTATAGGCAGGGCCCGCTTTTTCGAGGACGTGCCTATATCGTGGCGAGCCGTTGCCTATGGCGACCATTATAGATACCCGTGATACCATTTCGAACAGAACAGGGACCAACTATGGCAAGAAGCCCGTCTACCTAGGGCTTATTCTTGGCTCACCTGGGTTTGCGGTCTTAAGGCATACCTTTTGGCCCAAACTTCCACACGATCAGAGGGGTAATTCATGATGGAGCTGTCCTGCGGGCTGCCAAACACCTTTAATGCTGCCGACTACGACATGCTCGTGGTGGGTGCAGGCTATGCGGGAGCCGTCTGCGCTCGTCGCCTGGCTGAAGGCTGCGGTTTCAAGGTGGCCGTGCTTGAACGACGCGATCACATTGCCGGCAACGCCTACGACGCCTATGACGAGGCAGGCATCCTGGTCCATGTCTATGGCCCGCACATCTATCACACCTTCAATGAGCGCGTGAACGAGTTCTTGTCGCGCTTCACCGGCTGGACAGACTACCAGCATCGTGTCTTGGCAGATATCCACGGCACTCTCATGCCGGTGCCCTTCAACCACGCCAGCCTCAAATTGGCCTTTGGCGAAGAGCGCGGAGAAGAGCTCTACCGCAAGCTGGTGGCCACCTTTGGCGAGAACAAAAAGGTGCCCATCATGGATCTGCGCGAGAAGAACGACCCTGACTTGCAAGAGGTGGCAGACTACGTCTACGAGAACGTCTTCCTTTACTACACCATGAAGCAGTGGGGCAAGACGCCTGATGAGATCGATCCTTCCATCACCGGCCGCGTGCCTATCTTCATTGGCGATGACGACCGTTACTTCCCGGCACAGCCGTTCCAGGGCATGCCCGAGGAGGGCTACACCCGCATGTTCGAGCGCATGCTGGACCACGACCTCATCGACGTCTTTGTGAACGTGGACGCCCGCGACATCTTAGAGGTCACCCCAGAGCATGTGATGGTGCAGGGCAAGCCCTACGGCGGCGAAGTCATCTACACCGGTCCTCTGGACGAGCTCTTTGGGTGCGACCTGGGCGACCTGCCTTATCGCAGCCTAGACATGCGCTTTGAGACGCTGGATATGGACCGCTTCCAGCCAGTGGGCACCGTCAACTACACCACCAGCGAGGACTTCACCCGCATCACCGAGTTCAAAAACATGACCGGCCAAGAGATGCCCGGGGTCACCACTATCATGCGCGAGTATCCCCAGCCCTATGTGCGCGGCGAGGGCATGACCCCCTACTACGCCATCCTGGAGCCTCAAAACCAGGAGCTTTATAAGGCTTATCGCGATCGCGTGAGCCACCTGGCCAACTTCCATCCCGTGGGCCGCCTGGCCGAGTATCGTTATTACGATATGGACGGCGTCACCGCTTCGGCCTTGGCGCTCTCCGACGACCTTATGGCCGCCCACAACTAACCTCAGGCCCTCAGGCGTGCACGTCTCCTGGCGAGGCGCGCATCCTTGCGCTATGCACGGCAAAAGACGAAATGGATTACTCGCCCATGATGAAGACACTATCCGTTGGCATTCCCTGCTACAACTCTGCCGAGTATATGGATCACGCCATCTCATCCATCCTCGAAGGGGCAGACTACGCAGATGACATCCAGGTGATCATCGTCGACGATGGCTCGACCAAAGACAACACCTTTGAGAAGGCTCAAGACTGGGAGCGCAGGTATCCCAACTTGGTCAAGGCCATTCATCAGGAGAACGGCGGCCATGGCATTGCTGTGCTGGCAGCGCTCAATGAGGCAGACGGCGTTTACTTCAAGGTGTGCGACTCTGACGACTGGTACGACGGCCCCGCCCTCTCAAAGCTCTTGAAAACGTTGCGCAGCTTTATCAACTACGACGTGCGCGTTGACTTGGTGGTCACCAACTACGTCTATGAGCATGTGGAAGATGGCAAACAGAACGTCATCGACTACAAGTTCGCCCTGCGCCGCAACAAGGTGCTCACCTGGGATAAGATCGGCCACTTTGGCTACGACCAAAATCTGCTCATGCATGCCCTGTGCTATCGCACTGACGTGCTGCGCTCCGGCGGCATTCCCATGCCTGCCCACACCTTCTACGTAGACAACATCTACGCGTATGTGCCCCTGCCTCGCTGCAAGACCCTCTACTATCTAGACGTGGACCTCTACCGCTATTTCATTGGCCGCGAGGACCAGTCAGTCAACGAGAAGGTCATGGCCAGCCGCATCGACCAGCAGCTGCGCGTGACTCGCATCATGATGGACGCCTACCACCTCTACGAGGACGTGGACAGTTCCAAGCTGCGTACCTATATGTTGGACTATATGAACATCATGATGGCCGTGTGCTCCATCTTCGCCCGCATGTCCGAGGTTCCCGATGCCCGCCTTAACTGCGACGCCCTCTGGGAGTACTTCAAGCAGTACGATAAAAAGATGTATAACTACTGCCGCAAGGGCCTCATCGGAATCGGCTCCAACCTGCCCACCAAGATGGGCGAGAAGACCTCCATCGGCCTCTACAAAGTCATCTCCAAGGTGGTTAAGTTCAATTAGCTACGCGCTCCTGGTGCTTTATAGCCGTAACTAGAACGAGACCTGCAACCCATTGGCTGTGGGTCTCGTTTTAGGTCATCCATTGAAGTGCAGCCGAGAAGGGCGCCCCTTTCAAGACGGAGGCGTTTCTCGGCAGGGAAGCTACTTATCCATCGAAGGAATTATGAGGTCATTCAAGACCTCAGGCATACAGCCCTCGGCGCAGTTGGAGTGGAGGTAGTAGGTGTCTTGGGGCAGGAGAGGGCGCAAAAGACCGCTCGCGTTGGCCACTACGCAACCTGCGCCTGCCGCCTGAAGCATGGCGAGGTCGTTGACCGCGTCGCCTACGGCGATGGTGTCTTGCATGGGTACGCCCAGTCGATCGGCGACATCCTTAAGGCCTGCGCCCTTGGATACCCCTGCGGTGTTGAACTCCACATAGCGGTCGGAAGAAAAGACCGTCTCCACTTTGGAGGCCAGGTCGGGCATCTGGGCGAATGCCTGGTCGCGAATGTCGTGGAGGGCCTGGGTGTCCTCGTTTTCCACCAGCACCTTGTAGATGGGGCAGTCGAGAGCGCGTATCTGGTCCAAGGTGAGCTCGACGACCTCCATGCGGCCATTCAGAAAGTCCCACTCGCCGGGGTTCATGTTCCATACATAGGTGGCCTCGGGGCCATAAAGATGCAGGCAGAGGTCGCGGTCCACCGCAAAGTCGATGAGGCGTCCCACGATGGAAGGGTCCAGAGGATGGCTGGCCACCACGGTGCCGTCGCAGGCTTTGACCAGCGCGCCGTTGATAGTGATGGCAAACTCATCGGGGTTGCCGGCGAGGCCCAACGCTTTCAGATCTTTGATGATAGAAAAATAGGGGCGCCCGGTAGCGATCACAAAATGCACGCCTAGCTGGCGCATCTTGTGCACGGCCTCAAGGTTGGCCTCGGGGATTGCGGCGTCATAGTTTAAAAAGGTTTCATCCATATCGCTGGCGACGATGCGATACATAGGCGAGCTCCTCAAAGGTATGTGCGGGTGTCTGTGGTTTCCATGATAGGCCAGCTGGTTTGGGTACATGAGGCCACAATGGCTTCAGGGCCAGCGGGGCTCACTGATAGATTACTTATCAGAGGGCCCGGATGCGCCAAGGCCGCTCTTTGACCTTCTAGCTGCACAAATGGCAAATCTCTTGGAGAGGATAGAGCTATGGCATCAAAGAAAACCTGTGCAATCTGTATGGCCGACGGTTTTGAGACCATCGAAGGCCTGGCTCCCCTGGACGTCATGACGCGTGCTGGAGTCGAGGTGGACACCATCGCCTGCACCGGCGACACCGGACAGGTCACCACCTCCAATGGCGTGCTTGTCTCCTGCACCGCCCAGCTGGGCGCGCGCGATCTGTCCGCCTATGATCTGGTGGTCATCCCAGGCGGCATGGGCGGGGTCAACAATCTGCGCCAATGCCCCCTGGTGACAGACGAGATCGCCCGCCGCATGAACGCAGGCGAGCTTTTGGGCGCCATATGTGCGGGCCCCATGCTCCTGGCCGAGCAGCATCTGCTCGACGGCCGCACTGCCACCTGCTATCCCGGTTGCGACACTGATTTTCCTGCCGGCGTGCGCCCAGAGAAAAACGGCGTCTATACCGATAAAAACCTCATCACCGGGTCCGGCCCTGCCTTTGCCGTGCCTTTTGGCCTGGCGCTTACCACGGCGCTCCTTGGCCCTGAGGCGGCACAGAGCGTTGCCAGCGCCATGCTTGTGGATTAATCCTCAAGCTTTCAGCTCTTTGGTTCCGGCTCCCCTAGAAAAAGGATGCACCTATGATCTTAGCGTCCGCGTCACCTCGTCGCTCTCAGCTGCTCTCTGAGGTGGGAATTGAGTTCCGCGTCATTCCTGCCAATATTGATGAGACGCCCCTGCCCGGCGAAAACCCCGTGTCGCTGGTAGAGCGTTTGGCACGTGCCAAAGCTCTGGCAGTGGCTCAGACAGCTGAGCCCGGCGAGCTGGTGCTGGCAGCCGATACGTTGGTATGGCTCGACGGCGCCGTATTGGGAAAGCCAACGTCGCCTGAGGATGCCCGCACCATGCTTGGAAAGCTCTCTGGGAAGACCCATCATGTCTCTACCGGCTGTGCGCTTATAGAGCGTCCGCACGAAGGGCTATCGGCTCCCAAAGACTGGCGCCATCTCACCTTCTCCAACACCTGTGCAGTGAAGTTCTACGAGCTTGATTCCCAAGAGATTCAAGCCTATGTAGCGACGGGGGAGCCCGCGGACAAAGCGGGAGCCTACGGCATTCAGGGATTAGGCCGGCTCTTGGTGAAGGAGATTCAGGGAAACTACGATACGGTGGTAGGGTTGCCGGTGGCCCAGGTGGTGCGGGAGCTGCGAGCCTTTGCTCCCCATGCCCTCGGGCCTGTTATGGGCATCTAGCAAAAGAGATGACGAGAGAGGGAGAGAAGCCATGCTGCTGCCGGGTTTTGACGATGTGTATCTGGGAAACTGGACCCAGGTGGAGGCGGGAACTGGCTGCACGGTGATAGTGGCGCCCCAAGGAGCTACCGGAGCGGTAGATGTGGCTGGAGGCGCTCCTGCTACCCGCGAGACTGATCTGCTGCGTCCCGAGGAGACGGTGGATCAAGTCCATGCCGTCATGCTGTCTGGCGGATCGGCCTTTGGCCTTGCCGCCTCTTCGGGGGCTGCAGAAGAGTTGGAGCGCCGCTCCATCGGTTTGGATCTAGGCATCGCTCGGGTACCCATTGTGACCGGGGCCTGCCTCTTTGACCTGGCCGTAGGCAACCCCCAGGTGCGCCCGGATGTCCATAGTGGCCAAGAGGCTGTGGTGGACGCTCTGGATCACCTGGCACTCACAGAGCCCCTCATGGGCAATCTTGGAGCGGGCACAGGTTGCACGGTAGGTAAGTTTTTGGGTCCTGACTGCGCCATGAAGGGTGGCCTGGGTTGGGCTACAGAGACGGCTGGAGCGGTTACCTGCACCGCCGTGGTGGCAGTGAATGCCGTAGGCAGCGTCTTTGATCCTGCTACAGGCAATCCTATTGCGGGGGCTCGTGTGGCCTCAGACTCTGAGGTCATTGCCGATAAACCCCTCGATCTCTTGGCGAAAATGGCTTCTATGCCCCTCGACGTGCTCTCAGCAGACGCTCCGCGCACCAATACCACCATCTCTTGCGTGGTAACCGATGCCCGCTTGACTAAAGCACAAGCCACCAAGGTGGCTCAGATGGCCTCTGACGGCTATGCCCACGCCATTGTGCCCACTCATACCACCAACGACGGTGATTCTGTCTTTGTGCTGGCCACAGGCAAAGTGGATTGCCCGGTAGATGTGGTGGGCGTTTTGGCTCAAAAGGCGCTGGCCCAAGCTATTGCTGGAGGCTGTGCTGCTGCCCATGATGCCTTTGGCTTCCCTGGAGCCGCAGGCCGCTAGCCTGCGCCACCCCTCAAATTGATCGGTCAGGCGGCCTGCCTGTTAAGGAGGGTCGCCTGACTATATTTTAATGGATCAAAAAACCTCTTTGCGGCTTAGTCGCGTCGCTTTAAGATGGTGACATTTTCTACATGGAACGTTTGGGGGAAGAGATCCACTGGGGTGATCGAGACCGGCTCGAAGACCCCTTGGGCCACAAAGCGCTCTAGATCGCGTGCCAACGTTGCCGGGTCACAGGAGACATAGGCGATGGCTCGGGCGGGTTGGCGAGAAAGCTTTTCTACCACAGAGGCAGCCAGGCCTGCTCGTGGAGGATCCACCACGATGACGTCTGCCTCTGAATCCGGGAACTCGCGGTCTGCATCGCCGCCCACAGGATCGCCATTGTCGATGGAGTTCATCTCTAGATTGCGACGCAGGTCGCGCACGGCAGGGCCGTAGGACTCGACTGCGTCCACGAAGGCGCATCTGCGAGCCAGCGGTACCGTGAAGGTTCCGGCGCCGCTATAAAGGTCCATTGCCAGATCGTCTTCGCAAGGATTCAAACCTTCCAGTACAAGGTGGACGAGTTTATCGGCACCTTTGGTATTGACTTGGAAAAACGATGGGGCACTCACCCGGAGCGTCTCATCTAAGATGCGCTCAGACCAAGAGCCTGTGCCCGAGAGCACCTCAACTCCTGTGACCTTGCGGGCCTTCTGGGGGCCTTTGGACAGCACGCGCACTACCGAGGTGGGTTTGGCGGCATCTCCCAACACTTTGGCCATGTGCGCCCGGGGAAAAGCGCCGGGGGAGGTCCAGAGGGCCACTTCGATGTCACGGGTGCGCCGAGAAGCCCGAATCCCCACACGCTCCAACTCCAACTGATGACTGGAGGCCACATAGGACAGGGCGCCGGAGACCCCCTTGACGAGTTTTTCTGCCACAGGGTCCAGAAGCAGGCAGCGGTCAACTTTGATGGGTGCAGCTCCTTTGGCAGGATGCATGCCCACGATGGTGCGCTGGCCTTGGCGAGCCACGGCCAGCTCGATCTTGTTGCGGTAGCCCCAGCTCTCGCCGCAGGCCTGAGCGGGAGCCACCAGCTGCTGGGCATGCTCTTGGCCAAAACGCCCAATTCGCATGAGGGATGAGACCACATTTTCGCGCTTGGCT
Source organism: Muricaecibacterium torontonense (assembly GCF_004793925.1). Taxonomy (NCBI): domain Bacteria; kingdom Bacillati; phylum Actinomycetota; class Coriobacteriia; order Coriobacteriales; family Atopobiaceae; genus Muricaecibacterium; species Muricaecibacterium torontonense. The sequence continues at coordinate 218,372 of NZ_SRYE01000005.1, forward strand.
GAGAGCTGGAAGTCATAGGATGCCGAAGCCCAGGGGCAGCCTCCGCAGACCTCCGAATAGGGGCAGCGCGACTTCACCCGATAGGGGGAAGGCTCGAGCACTTGGGTGCACGTGGCCCTAAGGCTGCGGGCTGTTTCTTTGGTGACGTGCGCCTCTACCGTATCTCCAGGGACGGCGCCGGACACAAAGACCACGCGGCCGTCGGGGGCGTGGGCGATGGCGTCAGGGCCGTAGGAAAAGCGCTCTACCTCGAGTCTCATGCCTGGTCTCCGGGGTTCTGGGAGGGCTTGGAGCCTTTTTGGGAACGACGGGCACGACGCTCGGCGCGGCGGCGCTCCTCCTTGGCATTGCGCTCGTCAGCTTTGGATTGAGCCGCCAGGGCAGCCTCAGGACCTGCGATAAGAGTGCGAAGTCCCAGCCTGATGAGGGAGAAGGCCGTGGCAATCCTGCCAGGAGCACGCTTGACGATAAAGGCGTCTGGCCTGGATTGAAGCGCATCGTCGTCTACCACGTTGGCGGTGACTGGACTCTCCGGGATCCCTGGAGTGCTTGGAGCCTTCTGAGGAGCGGGTTTCTCGGCAGGGGAGGGTGTTTCTGTCGTCTGGGGTACCGGGGCAGGCGTCTTAGCTGCGGCGACGGGCTGGGGCGTTGAGGGCGCAGCAGGCTTTTGCGCCTGAGCTGCGGCGGTCACGGCTGCCTGATCTTGGGCGATGTCTCGAGGGCGCTCGTCGGCCGGACGATCGGGGATGGCCACCGGATGGCTCTCAAATATCTCTGGCGGCACAAAGTCGCCAGCTGTCTCCAAATCATGGAGATCGTCAGCCTGAGTGGGTGCAGCCACTGGGGTGACCTCGGGCTCAAGCTTGAGGGGATAGTCGCTGAATATGGAGATAAGGCGACGGATGACATCTGGCGGCAGCGAGGCGAGCTCGGGGGAGAGGGGAGCCGGGGCGCCACCGGGGGCCTGTTTGAGCTGGGCATGGTGGTAAGCCAAAGCAATGAGCACTTCCTGGCTGTTGACCAGCGGCTCGTCGGGCTCGACAGGAATGGCTTCCCAAGTGCCCTCGGGGGAGAGGCGACGAGCCTTGACGTTGTCCGAGAGCTGGAGGTCCATGTACTCGATGACCAACTCGCGGCAGGTATCGTCCAGCACAGGGTAGGCGATCTCCACGCGGCGCTCGGTGTTGCGGGTCATCATGTCGGCGCTGGAGAGGTAAAGGGTATCCACGTTCTCGCCAAAGGCGTAGACGCGGGAGTGCTCCAGCAGGCGGCCTACGATTTGGCGCACCTCCAGACCCTGGGTTTTACCGGGGATTGCAGGGCGAATGCAGCAGATGCCGCGGACTATGAGGGTCACAGAGACGCCGGCTTGGGTGGCCTCGGCGATCTTGTCGATGACGTCGCGGTCGGTGAGGGAGTTCATCTTCATGAAGATGCGGCCGGGGCTTCCGGCCTTGACGCGGCTGATCTCGCGATCGATACCGCGCATGATGAGAGGTTTGAGGCCTACCGGTGCCACGCCCAAGTACTTATAGGCGCCGTGAAGGTTGCCCAGGGTAAGGTTGCGGAAGAAGGCGTTGCCGTCCTCGCCGATGCCCTTGTGGGCGGTCATGAGCATGAAGTCCGAATAGAGGCGAGCGGTCTTCTCGTTGAAGTTGCCGGTGCCTAGGCAGGTGATGCGGCTGATGCCATCCTTGTCGTGATAGGCGATCTGGCAGATCTTGGAGTGGCACTTATAACCCTCAGAGCCATAGATCACCGTGCAGCCGGCCTGGGAGAGGCGCTCAGCCCACTCGATGTTGTTCTTCTCGTCAAAGCGGGCGCGAAGCTCCATCAACACGGTAACCTCTTTGCCGTTTTCGGCAGCGGTGATGAGGCTTTCGCACAGACGGGAGCGAGTGGCTACGCGGTATAAGGTAATGCGGATAGAAATGCAATCATCATCGATGGCCGCCTGGTGCACCAGGTCCAAAAGAGGCTTCATGGACTCATAGGGATAATAGAGCAGCACGTCGTGGTCCATGATCTGCTCGCGCACGGGCCGCGCTGGGTCTACCATGGCTGATTGCTGGGGCTCGAATGGCTCGAAGAGCAATGCGGAGCGATGGCGCGCCGGCAGCTTGCCCTCGAGGCCATATACATAGGAGAGGTCCAACGGGATATCCAGGCGGCTGACGCGCTCTGGAGAAAGGCCTAGCTCTTCGCGGACAAACTCCTCCAGATGTTCTCCGAGTGACCCCTGAAGCTCCACGCGCACCGGATCCAGGCGCATGCGGCGCCTGAGGATCTTTTTCATGTGCTGGCGATAATCCTCCTCTTCCTCCACGCCTTCGCCGTCAGGGTCGATGTCGGCGTTCCTGGTGACGCGCACAACACAGGTCTTCGCCGGCACATAGTTGTTGAAGAGATCCGAGTGCGAAAGACCTTGCGCTATGACATCTTCAATAAGCGTGTAGCGGAAATTATTGGAATCCGAAGGCAATGGCACCACCCGGGGCGCATTGGGGGGCACTTCTACCATGCCGAGAAGCTCGCCCTCAGCTCCCGCATCCAATGCACACATGACATAGAGTTGGCCGTTGCGAAGGTTGGGGAAGGGATGGCGTGGATCCACCACCAGGGGAGAGAGCACGGGGGCCACGGCACGATCGAAATAGCGTCCTACCGCCACATTGTCGCGATCATCAAAATTGGCGGTGTCCACTCGAGTGAGGCCAAAGCGCATAAGCTGGCGCTCGATAGCATGGAAGGCCTCTTGTTGGCGTCCCAGATAGTTAGGGATCATGTCGAAGAGCACTTCTAGCTGCTCTCTAGGGGTCATGTCGCTCTTGTTGTCACGCGGCGGGTTCTTGACGTATTCCATGGTGGAGAGGCCGCCCACGCGAATCATGAACCACTCGTCCAGATTGCTCTGGAAGATAGCGCAAAACTTGAGGCGCTCGAAGAGGGGGACTTCGGGCGTAAGGGCCTCTGTGAGGACGCGGTCGTCAAAGCGCAACCAGCTGACCTCGCGGTTTTGGGTGTAGGAATAGTCGCGCTTGGACTTATGGGAGCTTTGGGCACGCATCTTCTCAGATGAGAGGTGACCGGCTCTCACTGAGGCTGCGGCATAGTCTTTGGTGGCCTTTGTCCCTATGGCCTTGCGAGCTGCCTGTTTGGCTGCCTTGCGCTGGGCCTCTGAAAGTCGCTGCTTGGCTCCGGCTTTCTCGTGGGAGCGGCCGTGTTTCTCGACAGCTTTGAGTGTGGATGACTCAGAAGCCGCTTCTATTCCAGCGTGGCGCTTCTTTTTCTTGCTGTCTTTCTTGCTGTGTTTCTTCTTAGCCATGAGAAAGCCTTTCTGGCTGAGACGGCCCTAGGGGCCAAGGTCGCTATGGGTGGGTCGCCTGTGTAGGTGGCAGCTGATGTCGCCTTCCCATTATCGTTGGTATCAAGGTCTATCCGGTAACAAATCGGTGAATCACTAAAGGGACTTCCTGCAGACCCGTGCAGAGAAGATGGTTAAAAGTCTCTTAATTAGATAGTTTTGCATTTGTGGGATTGAGCCGACCAGTAGCGGGTACGACACCTATTGGATGTTGCAATAATATACAAGAATACTGTATATTTATGCATTAGGCTCTTGGTTTAGGCACGGTTTATTTCTGGGAGCTTTCAGATAAATGCGCATAAAAACGGAGAGCGTTTGTAAAAAAGTGAACGAAGGCAAAGTGCTGCCTAAGGTAAAAGCGCAGGAAATCAATGGGAACCACACCGAACCTACACTAATGGCGATAATATGTGGGGACGCTATCCGGTGGCGGTTGAAATGTAACCGTTGGGGGGTTACCGGAAACAATATGCACCGATGGGAAGCATAATGGGGCCGTGAAAGCAGCGAGGCCCAAATGGCATCGCTTAGGGATCTGCGAATCCTAAAAACCCGGCCGCAGTCCCGTTAGGCTTTTCTGTCCTGGTACGCACCCTGCCGGACAACGGGGTGCCGTCGAAGAAGGAGGCACAATGTCCAAAGGACTTCATGTCCCGAGCGAAATCGGCAACCTCAAGAAGGTCATGCTGCACCGCCCCGGTGACGAGCTGCTGAACCTGCCCCCGGACGAGTTGGAGCGTCTGCTGTTTGACGACGTTCCCTTCCTGCCCGTGGCCCAGGAGGAGCATGACACCTTCGCACAGACCCTGCGCGACCAGGGCGTCGAGGTGCTTTACCTCGAGAAGCTCATGGCTGAGGCTCTGGATGCCGCTCCCCAGGCTCGCGACGAGTTCCTGGATCAGTGGATCGAAGAGGCTGGCATCTCTGGCAAGCACGCTCCCGCGATCATCCGCGAGTACATCGATTCGTTCAAGGACAACTACGAGATGGTCCTCCACACCATGGCTGGTGTGACCAAGCAGGAGGTCCAGCTCCCCGTTAAGTCGTCTGAGACCCTGCGTTCTATCGTGGGCACCGACGGCGACACTGAAAGCGACCTGCTCGTTGACCCCATGCCCAACCTCTACTTCACTCGCGATCCCTTCGCAGTAGTGGGCAACGGCGTCAACCTCAACCGCATGTACTCGGTAACCCGTAACCGCGAGACCCTTTACGGCAAGTACATCTTCAAGTATCACCCTGACTACAAGGACAGCCCTCTGTGGTATCGCCGCAACTCCGCCTACCACACCGAGGGCGGCGACGTGCTGAACCTCAACAGCCACGCCATCGCGGTGGGTATCTCCCAACGTACCGAGGCTGCTGCAATCGACGTCATGGCTAACCACATGTTCTGGAGCCACGGCGAGAATTGCCCCATCGACGAGATCTACGCCTTCAACATCCCTGTCTCCCGTGCCTTCATGCACCTGGACACCGTGTTCACCCAGATCGACGTCGACAAGTTCACCATTCACCCCGCCATCATGGGCACGCTCCAGGTCTTCAAGATGACCCCCGGCGCCCACGAGAACGAGGTCAAGATCGAGGAAATGAACGACACCCTCGAGCACACCCTCGCCAAGATCCTGGGTCTCGATCAGGTCACGCTGATCCCCTGCGGCGGCGGCGATCCTATTGCAGCTGCTCGTGAGCAGTGGAACGACGGCTCCAACACGCTCTGCGTGCGTCCCGGCACCATCTGCGTCTATCAGCGCAACAACGTCACCAACGACATCCTCTACAAGGCCGGTATGGAGCTGCTGGTTATCCCCAGCGCCGAGCTCTCCCGCGGCCGTGGCGGCCCCCGCTGCATGAGCATGCCGTTCTGGCGTGAGGACCTCTAATCCTCTAATCGTTTTGGCCTCCTCCGCGGCCAGGATTCGTCCTGGCCGCGGTCGACGCGGCTGTAACCTAAGTCCCGGCATTTGGGTTGCACGGCATCTTTTTTATCTATTCATCAGAGTCGCTGCCCTATGCGATGCGACTCTATCGAAAGGAATCTGCTATGGGCGTGAATATCACTGGCCGCAGCTTCACCAAGATCCTCGATTACACTCCTGCCGAGATCCAGTATCTCGTGGACGTCGCCAAGACCTTCAAAGACATGAAGCGCAACGGTGTGCCTCACAAGTACCTCACCGGCAAGAATATCGTGCTTCTGTTCGAGAAGACCTCCACTCGTACCCGCTGCTCCTTCGAGGTGGCCGGCAATGATCTGGGTATGGGCGTTACTTACCTGGATCCCGGCAGCTCTCAGATGGGCAAGAAGGAGTCCATCGAGGATACCGCTCGCGTTCTCGGCCGTATGTATGACGGCATCGAGTACCGTGGCTTCTCCCAGGAGCTCGTAGAAGAGCTCGCCGAGAAGGCCGGTGTGCCCGTATGGAACGGCCTTACCGACGAGTTCCATCCCACTCAGATGATCGCCGACCTGCTCACCATCGAGGAGAACTTCCCCATGGGCGTCAAGGGCCTGAAGTTCGTCTTCTTTGGCGACACCCGTAACAACATGGGCAACTCCCTCATGGTGCTCTGCGCCAAGATGGGCATGCACTTCGTAGGTGCCGGCCCCAAGGAGCTGCGTCCTGCTGACGATCTCATCGCCAAGTGCGAGGAGATCGCCAAGGAGACCGGCGCCACCATCGAGTTCACCGACGATCCTAAGGCTGCTGCTAAGGACGCCGACGTTCTCTACACCGACATTTGGGTATCCATGGGCGAGCCTGCCGAGCTCTGGGCGGAGCGCATCAAGGAGCTCAAACCCTTCCAGGTCAACAGCGAGCTCATGGGTCTGGCTCACAAGGACGCCATCTTCATGCACTGCCTGCCTTCCTTCCACGACACCAAGACCACCATCGGCGAGGATGTCGCTGAGAAGTTTGGCATCAAGGAGATGGAGGTCACGGACGAGGTCTTCGAGTCCAGCCAGTCCAAGGTCTTCGATGAGGCCGAGAACCGCATGCACACCATCAAGGCTGTTATGTACGCAACCCTGAAGTAACTTCTATTCCCATAAAAGAAGCAAGAGTGTCTAAGAGCGCTCTCCTTTAGGTAGCCAGAAGCCGGATAAGGTAGAAAGACCTTGTCCGGCTTCTTTTGTAATCTGAGATCCATTTAAATATTAGTGAAAGTAACCTGCGTAGTATGAGAGCAGTAAACTGTATAAAAAGAGCTTCCACCACGATGTCATTGATAAATAACCCGCTATGCAAGAAAAAAATGTATAGCAATTATCAGACAGAATAATCCTAATCTTAAATTTGAGGATAAAGGCTGTTGGGCAGGTACCTCCTTGATGGGAGGCTCACAAAAGAGCCTCAGAGCTAACTCGTTAAGGGGGATTTTGTGAGTGATACCACCGCTCCGGCGCAAAAGCCGGAGAAACCCACGGGCGCTGCCAAGATTGGCCTCTTTGGCCTTATCGGCATCGTTGTAAGTTCCTGTATCGGCTCAGGTGCCTTTGCACTGACGGGTCAGATCGCCCAGGTGGCTTCACCTGGAGCAGCGCTCATCGCTTGGCTTATCGTAGGCGTAGGCTTTCTCTGCTTGGCGCTTTCTTTGAAGAATTTGGCCGATAAGCGCCCCGACCTTGACTCCATTTTCGACTACGCCACCCAGGGTTTTGGTCCTTTCGCAGGCTTCTTGTCTGGCTGGGGATACTGGCTTTCTGCCTGGCTGGGCAACGTGGCTTTTGCCACCATCATGATGAGCGCTATTGGTTACTTCTATCCTCCTTTTGAGGCCGGCAATACGATCCCCTGCATCGCTATCGCCTCTGTGATCCTTTGGGGCATCACTATTCTGGTGATGAACGGCATAGAGAGCGCCTCGTTCATCAACGCTATCGTCATGGTCGCCAAGGTAGCTGCTCTTGGCCTCTTCATCATCTTCGCGTTGGTGATGTTTAACGCGGGCATCTTTACTGAGGATTTCTGGGGCACCGTCTATGACAACATGGTGGCTCTGGGACAAGCTGGGGGAGACGCCCAGGCATTGGGCACTATTCCAGATCAGATCGTGAACTGCATGATGATCATGTTCTGGTGCTTCATCGGCATCGAGGGCGCATCGGTCATCTCGAGCCGTGCTAAGTCCAAGGCCGAGGCCGGCCAGGCAACCGTCATCGGCCTTATCGCACTGCTGGTCATCTATATTGGCGTGTCTGTACTGCCCTTTGGCTATATGGACTACACCGAGATCGCTCAGCTTCCTAAGCCTGCCATGATCTACGTCTTCGATTCCATGGCTCCCGGCTGGGGCGGCGCCTTCATCACCATCGCCATGATCGTGTCTGTGGCAGGCTCTTGGCTCTCCTTCACCATTTTGCCGGCTGAGACCACCCAGCAAATGGCCGATCATCACCTCATTCCTGCTAAGTGGGGCGAGCTCAACAAGAAGGGTGCCCCTCAGTTCTCTCTGATAGTAGTGGGTGTGTGCACCCAGCTCTTCATGCTCACGCTCATCTTCACCGAGGATGCCTATAACTTCGCCTTCTCTCTGTGCACGGTCGCCATTGTGGTGACCTGGGCCTTGGCCTCTGCCTTCAACATGAAGGTATCCTTTGCCTCAGGCCAAACGGGGCAGGGCATCTGCGGTCTTATCGCCACGCTCTTCTTGATCATCGGCACGCTGCTCAACGGCTGGAGCTATCTGCTGCTCACCTGCGTGGGTTATATCCCTGGCATCTTTGTCTATGTGGCAGGTCGCAAAGAAAACAAGAAGACTATCTTTACGCCGGCCGAAAAAGTGGTCATGGGTTTGGTTGTGGCTGCCGGCATGTTGGCTTTGATCATGGTGGCGACAGGTCTCATCACCTTCTAATAGCTTTCAGGTCGACCAGCGTATCAAAAAATTAGGGCACCGGTTCGCAGCGGGAACCGGTGCCCTAATTTCATACCGTTCACCGAAACCGAAGGAAGAATAAAATAAGGGTCAATGCATATAGCTATGAATATGGTATACCTAATATTACTGAGTGATTTTGAATAAGACCTGCGTACGCACCATGAGAACTGCCTTATACCGAGAAGTCCCTTCAATAGGATCGTAAGAAAACTACTATTAAGTGCATAAAGTTCTGCCGCAGCCTGCTTTGGATCCAAATAGGGGAGTAACGCAGATTAAGGCAACCCGGTGCGGCGGGATTATTACGCTAGTGTGCATATAAGGAGGAGGCGTTATGGCACAGGAAGCGCAGACAGCTCACGGGTCAGGCACCAAAGGAGGAGTGCCTGGCGGACTGGGGCTCTTTAGCCTCATCGGCATGGTGGTGAGCTCTTGTATTGGCTCGGGTGCATTTGCACTTACAGGACAGCTAGGTGGTGTAGCTGCACCTGGTCCCGCACTTATCGCATGGCTTATCGTGGGTGTGGGTTTTCTCTGCTTGGCGTTGTCATTGAAGAACCTGGCAGAGGTACGCCCTGATCTCGACGGCATTTTTAATTATGCCACCCAGGGTTTTGGTCCTTTCGCAGGTTTCATCTCTGGCTGGGGCTATTGGCTCTCCGCTTGGCTGGGCAACGTAGCCTTTGCCACCATCATGATGAGTGCCGTGGGCTTTTTCTATGAGCCTTTCTTGCCAGGCAATACGGTGGCTTGCATCGCCATTGCCTCGGTAGTCATGTGGGGCATCACCATTCTGGTTATCCGCGGTGTCGAGAGCGCTTCGTTCATCAACGCTATTGTCATGGTCGCCAAGGTAGCTGCGCTTGCACTCTTTGTGATCTTCGCCTTGGTGTCTTTCAATGCTGGCGTGTTTACCGCCGACTTCTGGGGCACTCTCTATGACAATGCGGTGGCCATGGGCCAGCTGGGTGCAAATGCGGTTTCTCTGGGTTCTGTGTCCGACCAGATCGTGAACTGCATGATGATCATGTTCTGGTGCTTTATCGGCATCGAGGGCGCTTCGGTAGTCTCGAGCCGCGCTAAGTCCAAGGCTGAGGCTGGCCAGGCCACCGTCATCGGTCTCATCGCCCTGCTGGTCATCTACATCGGCGTATCGGTGCTTCCCTTTGGCGTGCTGCCTTTTAATGAGATCGCAGCTATGGACTATCCTGCCATGACCTACGTCATGGACCACATGGCTCCCGGCTGGGGCGGCGCCTTCATCACCATCGCCATGATCGTGTCTGTGGCAGG
>NZ_SRYE01000006.1:0-460 GCF_004793925.1 Muricaecibacterium torontonense
CGCCTGTGGTCTGTGCCACCGCGGCGCGAGAAAGAACTATACGCGAGGGAGAGGGGTTTGCGCAAGAGGATAAGGGCAAACATTTTTCCTTCACATCTAATAAAGCTTACTCAAAGTGTCATCTGTAATATTTAATTTACAACTCTATGCTGTAAATAATAGGTTTTTGCAGATAGAAGCCTCAGTAGTACTACTAGATATAATGTTGCACTATTACTTATACCTAGATTATTAGTCAAGCCACCTAAAAGACAAACTCGGCTATTGACCATGTAAAATAATATCTCAGTCTGGCTTCTACATGCCAACGAGACCTCAAACCTCTCAGCAAGATCCTTCAATAACGCTCGTCAAAACTGTCTTATTGAATACAGCTCTAAATAACCTTCATTGAGTATATGAAGATCTCAAACCTTCCCCCAAACGCAAAAAGCCCCGTTGCCACTGGAGTGGCAACGGG